>JABBCA010000089.1 GCA_018607135.1 Opitutales bacterium | reverse complement strand
CGCCCCGGGCTTCAAGTTCCTTGTCTGAAGGCAAGAGCTTTTCCGAATAAGCGGAATCAAAGGCGTCCCGGTCCATGGCTTCCGTTGTTTGGTAACGGTAAATCTTCTTTGTTGAGATTATGAACAAGAGCCCCATTGCCCAAGGCGGAATTCCCGCTTCGCGTTCGGATTGCTCTTTTTCTTTGTCCTGAATGTCCGCCCGAATCTTCCGCAAACGTTTCTTCAGGGACGCCAAGTTGACCTTTGCTTTGAAGTTCTTCTTCGCCGCGTCTTTGATTGTCTCAAGAAGACTTTCTTCAAGCACGGGCGAAATTAAAGGCGTTGTAACAATCCGCGTTACCCCTTCTTCAATTAACGTTCCAAGTGATTCTTGAAAAAAGAACCATGCCTTCAGTTGTTCAAAATACCGGTTTTCAAGGTCCGAATCCTTAAACCCGTTTTCTTTGGCAATCTTGAAAAGCGTTTTGATTGTGACCGGCAACCGGGACAAGGTTTGGCTTTCGGTATGGTCCCAACGGTAACGGGTCCTTTCGGTTCCTTCGTAAGTCTTGCCGCCGGAAGACCATTGATTGAAGACTTCAAAAGCTTCGTCGTCTTGGTCTTCGAATTGGTGACGCAACGCCATTGCAATTTTAATCCAAGTCAGCATGTCAACATTTGGGGAAACGGACTCAAGGGCAAAGGCAACGTCTTCAAGCCGGACCCCTTCCGCCCGGGGGCGCAAGAATTCAAGACCTTCAAGAAAGTCGTTCGGTTTCGCCGGGCTCTTGCCTTTCTCGCTTGCCGGAATGTCCCCGGCGAAGTCTTCAGGGGTCAACGCCCGCCCCCGGGTGTTGTGAGCAAAAACCGGGTGATTGTTCGTTAAGTCGGTATCTTTGAAGACCGTCGGGCGGAACATGGCTTGCGAACTTGTCTTTGACTCGCTTGTTATGATTTCAAGCCCAAGCCGGGACGCAATGAATTCAACCGCCTTTGGGTAAAAGTCCGGGTCAAACCCGTCGGCTTCAACAACAACCCGGATTCGGGGACGGTCCGGCAAATGGTTCAAGGTTGTGTAAGCGGCGAAGTTGAACCCGTCTAAAACATTGTGAAGGATTCGCGGGTTTTCAATCAAGGGGGCGGCGGGATAAAGCCCGGTTTCAATCATGTCCCCGGTTGCCGGGTCCTTCGCCTTTTCCGGGTCAATATCAATGCAAATCAAACGGATTGCCGAAACGTTGTCTTTGTTCTTCGCGTAAAGCTTGCCCTTGCTTGGAATGTCAAACGCCCCGGGGGTGAAGAACCGGACAAACTTCTTTGCCTTTTGCGCTTCAGGTTCCAACGCCCGGTATTCGTCCGCCGTAACGTCAAGCGTTACCGGAATGTAAAGTTGAGATTCAAAGAACCCTTTGAAGTCGTCCGCTTCCAATGGGGTTGCCCATTTGAAAAGCGCGTTCTTTGGGTCCCCGCCGAAAAAGGGGGTCTTGGTTTCGCTCATATTGCAATCCCTTCCTTGACCGGCAAAGAGAGCAAGGCAAGTTCCGCTTCACGTGTAATGGGGGTCTTGCCTTGTTCGCGGTTCCAAATGGATTGCGGGGAAACGTTAAGAGCGCGGGCAACGTCGGCAATCTTGCCCCGCTTCATTCGTTCGGTTTGGTATTCTTCTGAAGTCATTTGATGCAACCTTTTTGAATGTCCACAAGAACCCGGTGTTCCCCTTCATTCTTTCCGGGGGTCCCGTCTTTTCTTAGAATTGAACCTTTGGCAAAAACTTCAAACAAATCATCTTCAAACAACCCTTGCCGGACGCTGAAGCGTTCAATTTTCATTTTTGCCCCGTGGAATGAGTAACCATTGACCCGGACAACGTCCCCGTTTTTTAGTTTGGTGATTCTTATAATCTCAAAATTGAAATCTTTGGTTTGTTCCTGAAGGGAAATTTTCATTGCCCGAAGGTGCTCTTTGGTTTGGGTCAGTTTAGATTTTTGCATGGTCAAGGGTTTTGGGCGGTTGAATTCAGGTTGTCAAATAATTTTATCAAATAATTTTGAATGTCTGAATTTTTCAAGATTTCTTCGTTTTTGAAGAAATAAATTCTTTGTTGTCCTCACAACCTTACATTTCGGCTTGAACTATTACACATAAGGAAAATGTTTTTTTTGTAAAAAGTGAAAAAAAAAGTGTCCTTATAGGGAGAGACGTTGAACCGTGTTTTTGCTGGATAGCGGGACAAGGCGTTTTCGTCAAATTTGAAGAAAAGAGGGTTTCAAGGTCTTCGGGCGGGTCCGGTTGTTGCAAATTGCGAGCTTGCCAAATGATGTATTTTTGATTCAGGCTTGGAAAATGGTGAGTAAAACCCGGAATCCGGCGAAACCTTTGACCCCGCAACAAGAGAAATTTTGTCAGTTGCGGGCGGGGGGTGAAATGTCCAAAACCGATTGTTACTTGACCGCTTACCCCCGGACCAAGAAAGCGGAAACCGCCCGGGTGAATTACCAAAGGCTTGAAAAGGACCCGCGAATTTCCGCCCGGATTAAAGAGCTTATGCAAGCGACGGAAACGGACCTTGTTCTTGGAAGACAAGAAAAGCGGGAATTCCTTGCCCGGGTTGTCCGGGCGAATTTCAAAAGCATTGACCCGGACGACCCTGAAGAGGAAAACGCCGATTTGATTGAATCCATTACCCGGCGTTACAACAAAGACGGGGACCACATAGCAACAACAATCAAACTTCCTTCGAAGGCAACTTGCATTGAAATTGACAACCGCATGGCGGGGCACAACGAGCCCGAAGAACACCTTCACAAGCACGAAGGCGGCGTTATGTTGGTCCCAACCGGCGGGGGCACAATGGACGAATGGGAAAAGGAAGCGGTCCGGCAACAACAAGAGCTTCAGGAAGCCGGGCAAAAGAAAACCCCGGGGAAGTGACCCCCGGGGCTTGTTTGGGCTTTCTACACCGTCTTACTTCTTGAAGAAGAATTTCTTAACGGCGAATTCATCTTGCCACTTTTCGAAATGCCCAAGGCAAACAAGTTCCGCCCCGGTCAAGCCCGGGAAGTTTTTCTTCAACCTTTCGGCGCAAGCTTTGGGTCCGCCATTGGTCGGTAAATCAAGGGCGTTGCAAAGAACTGAAGCAAGAAGGTTCCGCCCAAGTGAAAATTTGAAGCGAAAGACGCATTCAAGATGGAATAATTTTTGAGTTTTCATTTTATTGGTTCTTTTCAGGTTATGCCGCAAGCGTTGTTTGCGCTTGGGCTTTTGTGCAAATGAAGGGCTTGTTCCAAGACCCAACATTGATTGAAGAATACCAACCAACGTCAAAATAATCGGTTTGGAAGTCGCTTCGGTCATGGTTGCCGTTGTTCATGGCGTCCCCAAGCTCTTCAAGAAACTTTGCTTCTTCGCCTTCGAAAGAGTCCGAAGGAATCCCGGCGGACAACTGACAGTAAGCCCGGTCCGAAGGAAGCTTTGCGAAAAGGGGACCTTCCTTAATATTCACAACAAGCGTTGAGTAATGACGAACGGCAATTGTGCCCTTCATGTTGAACTTTTTAAGGACCGCTTTAATTGCCGGTGCCAACGCTTTTTTCTTATCTTGGTTCATGTAAGCCATAATTTTGTAATTTTGAAGTTTTGAATTTTCGCCCGTCGTTGAGCTTGTTTTAAATAAAAAACGTTTTTCGTTTAACCGTCAAGACCTTTCTTGCAAATAAATGAAAAAAGTTTTCTTTGTGTCTGAATGCCAAACCGTCCGCCTAAAAAAGTAATTTGGAAACCCTTGCCCGGTTCCCAATGCCTTGCCCTTTCCGCCCCGGTTGACCATATAATGATTGACGGGACCCGGGGCGGGGGGAAGACGGACGTTCAACTAATGCGTTTCCGGCGTTATGTCGGGCAAGGTTACGGCGGCTTTTGGCGGGGCGTGATTGTTGGGCGGTCTTACAAAGCACTTGACGACATTGTTGCACGGTCAAAACGTTGGTTCCCCAAGTTCGGGGACGGGGCGAAGTTCAAGGCTTCGCAAAGCTCTTACAAATGGGTTTGGCCCGGGGGTGAAGAACTTCTTCTTCGGGTCATGGAAAAGCCGGAAGATTACGAAAAGTTTCACGGTCAAGAATTCCCCTTTATCGGTTGGAATGAGCTTACACAATGGGCAACTTCTGAATGCTATGATTTGTTAATGTCTTGCAACCGTTCGTCCTTCTTACCGGCGGAACATTCCCCGGACCCGGACAACCCCTTGCCAGAATTGCCGCTTATGGTCATTTCAACAACCAACCCAAGCGGACCCGGGCACAACTGGAACAAGAAACGCTTCGTTGACATTGCCCCGGCGGGCAAGATCGTCCGCAACACAACCCGCATTTTCAACCCCCGGACACAAGAGGAAGAAGACGTTACCAAAACCCAAGTCCGGCTTTTCAGTTCCTACAAAGAAAACCGATACCTTGCCCCGTCTTACATTGCCGACTTGAACAACATTACGGACCCCAACAAACGGAAGGCATGGCTTGAAGGGGATTGGAACGTTACGGCGGGCGGTGCCCTTGACGATATTTGGGACAACAAAATTCATATTGTCCCCCGGTTCCCAATCCCGGACAATTGGCAAACGCGGCGTTCGCACGATTGGGGCTCAAGTCACCCGTTTTCAACCGGCTTTTGGGCGGAATCCAACGGGGAAGAAATCGAAGTTGACGGGGAAAAGTATTGTTTCCCCAAAGGTTCACTTATTCGATTTGCTGAAGATTACGGGGCGGAAGGACGGAAAGACCCGAACGGGCAAATTGATTATTACGGGCACAATCACGGGTTAAAGCTTCCTTCCGGGGAAGTAGCGCAACGGGTCAAAGACCTTGAAGAATCGCTTTTGCTTTTGGGTTGGGTGTCCAAGTCAGTTGACCCGGGACCGGCGGACAATCAGATTTTTGACGTAAATGACAAAGAGAGTGATTCAATAGCGGAAGCCATGGCAAAGAAGGGGGTCCGTTGGGAACGGTCCGACAAACGCAAAGGAAGCCGGAAGAATGGGCTTCAGCTAATGCGGGACATGTTGCAAAACGCGGTTAAGAATGAAGGACCGGGGCTTTTCATTATGCGGAATTGCAAAGCATTCATTAACACGGTTCCGGTGTTGCCCCGAAGCGAGAAGGACCCGGACGACGTTGAAACAACCGCAATTGACCATGTTTATGATGAAGCCCGTTACATGGTTCTTGATGCCCGCCCGAATTATGTAACCGAATTGTCCAAGCTGGAATTTGCGACATAAAGAAACCCGAAGCGGTTAAACTTCGGGCTTCTTCACTTTTTCACAATTCCGGCTTTCTTAGCGGCGGCGGTTCTTCCAACGCCCCGCGTGTTTGCCTCATTGCTTAGGTTGGGGATATTATAAAACGCCGTCCCCGGCTTCGTTAAACGGGTTTCATGGGGACCCCTTTTAATTCCCTTATCCGGTCTTCAAGCCTTTGACGAAGGACGACCGATTGAACTTTGCCGGGGCGGGGTTGTTCCGCAACCGGGCAAAAAAGTTTGAAGTAAGCCCGGGACCTTGCCCGCATTGCAAAAAAGTCATTTTCAAAATCCCCGGCGAAAGGGTCCCAAGGTAATGAAGCCGGGAAACAATCCGCAAAATTTGAAAAGCTGAAAGCGGCGTTTTCAAAGGCCCGCCCCATGTCTGAAAAAGCGTCTTGAATGACAACAACCCGGTCCGGCGGTAAAACCAAAGTAACCGGCGGGGGTGTTCCGATTATGAGAATTGGTGACATAATAAGAAAAATGTTTAACGTTCGCTTTCGGTCAAGCTTGGACCTTGGAAGACCTGAATTTGCCCGTCTTCGGTAAGGTAAGCGGCACAAGGAACTTTGATTTCCATAATGACCCGCCCCCGGTTGTCCGGGTCTTGCTTCATGCCCATGGGGACCCCGGCGGCAACGCAAGCAAAGAACGCTTCTTTCCCTTCAAGTTTGATTCGTTTCATTGTAAGCAACATTTCTTGAATTTCTTCCCGCTTCCGCATGGGCAAGGGGCGTTCCTTGGGTGTTTTATGGGCTTCGTTTGAATTGGGTATTCTGAAGCGTTCGGGATATTTGAAAAAGTAGGGTGCCAAACCAAACCGCAAGTTTGACAAATCTTGGTCAACCTTCGGTTCCGGTTCACCTTTGGCAACAAGCATTCACAATAACCCGTTCGGGCAAGAGTTCGCCGCATTTCGTCAACGTCCATGTTTAAAAATACCCGTTTTCTTCGGCCCAACCGGGGCCAATATCTTCGGCGGTGTCAGTTTGGAAGTAATGGAAGAAGTGCTTGCCGTCGTCACAAAACAACGCCTTGGAACCTTTCGCAACGGTCAAGCTTTCGTGTTGGTCCCGCTTCCAAGCGTCAAAGGTTGCAACAATGTCTTCGGTTTCGCATTCGTGAATATCACCCCGGGGGCAAAGTTCGCCGTCAACGATTTCGTAAACGTCGGACCCGTCACCTTGTAAGGCAATCAGAGTTTTAAAAAGCTGGAAGTCCGGCTTCATACTTCAACAACTTTCAATTCTTGGAAGTCCCGGAAGGTGCCCGGGTCCAAAAGACGAAGCACTTTCAAAAGGTAATTGTGTTCTTCGGCTTGCTTGCGGGCTTCTTCAAATTCGCCTTCAGCATTGGCGCAATTAAACAAATAATCCGCTTTGCTGAATCGGTAACAAAGTTCTTCCGGTCCTTCGTTTATGCAACATTTCTTGAACTTCTTGCCACTGTCACAAGGGCAAGGGTCATTCCGTCCGGTCTTGGTTATGTCAACACCCCGGCGGGCACAAACAACGGCAATATGCCATTCGGGGCGTTTTTCGTTTATTTCGATTGGTTTGTTTTCGCTCATTTTCCAAAGAAGTTGAATTTGTGAAGAAGTGCCCCGCCAATGAA
>JABBCA010000062.1 GCA_018607135.1 Opitutales bacterium | reverse complement strand
CGTATCTCGCATCCCGTATCTCGCATCCCGTATCTCGCATCCCGTATCTCGCATCTCGCATCCCGTATCTCGCATCCCGCATCCCGTATCTCGCATCCCGCATCCCGTATCCCGCATCCCGCATCCCGTATCCCGTATCTCGTATCCCGCATCTAGCATCTAGCATCTCATGAAAAAACCAAAAGTTCTCATTCTCTGCACAGGCAACTCCTGCCGCAGCCACATGGCAGAAGCCATACTACGCGCCGCAGCTGGCGATCTCTTCGAGGTCTTTAGCGCAGGTTCCAAACCAAAGGGCGCGGTGCACCCGCTCGCACTTCAAGCGATTGAAGAGCTGGGCATCAGCACCGAAGGTCACACTTCCGACCACCTTGATCTCTATCTCGATAAAGGCATCACCACAGTGATCACGGTTTGTGGCAACGCCGACCAAGTCTGTCCCACTTTCCCGGGTCAAGTAAACCGCTACCACTGGGGCTTTGAAGATCCACCACACGCACAACGTGAAGGTGAAAGCGAAATCGATGCCTTCCGCCGTATCCGCGATGAAATCAAACTCGTCTTCGAAGCCTACGCCTTCGGCTACCGCGAAGCGGTGAGAGCCTAAAGGTAGCGGCGCGCGTCCCTGCACGCCACAGATTCGGATGGACATTAATGGATGGCGCGGGGGGCCCCGCGCCGCTACCAGCCAGGAATCGTCACCTTCATCCTTCCAACCTTGATACAACGTAAATCGATTAGGATTAAAGTTAAGGCTTCTTTCGATCATGAAAAACAAACTCATCGCCGAATTCATCGGCACTTACTTCCTGTATTTAATTATTGGGATGTGCGTGACACCCACAGGCGCTGGAGCGTTCACACCACTAGCAGTGGGTATTGGTTTGGCGGCGCTCGTTTACAGCTGCGGTCACATTTCGAAAGCCCACTTCAACCCGGCGACCACCGTTGCCTACCTCACCGCAGGCACGCATCCCAAAAAGGAATTCTTACCATACGTAATGGTCATCCTCGCTGGGGCCATCGCGGCCGCACTCTCGATGCTCCTCTTAAATCCAAAGGGACTCGCCGATGTCAACGCGATCGAGATCCACTTACCGCGCGTGCTCTTTGCTGAGTTCGTCTTCACCTTTGCACTCATGTGGGTGATTCTCAATGTGGCCATTGCACTGGGCACAAAAGGCAATCCCTTCTACGGTATCGCAATCGGTGCGATCGTCACGGGTGGTGCCTATGCAGTCGGCCCCATTTCGTTTGCAGCCTTCAACCCCGCAGTGACGCTTGCACTGTGCATGAACGGGTTCATCCCATGGAGCGCATTTATCGTTTACGCCGTCGTGCAATGTGCGGCTGCAGCCAGCGCAGGCTACCTATTCCGCTCCATGAAGATCACCAATCCAGAAGAGTTTCCTGCGTAAACAGAAATTCGAGCAGATCAACGATGATCCCAAGGCATCGTCACTTCGACGTAGTCGTGGTTCCAGACTTCGAAGGGCTCGAAGATTTTCCCTGGGTTTAAAATACCTTTAGGGTCCATGGCGGCTTTGACGGCTTTCATTTGCGCAATCTCTGCGTTGCTGTGTTGCATCGACATGAAGGGTGCTTTTGCGAGACCGACGCCGTGCTCGCCGGTGATCACTCCGCCGAGGTCGACGACTTTCTGCATGAGCTTTTTGATGCCTGCCTTGGCTTTCTTGGCGTCGGCTTTACTACCGCGATCATACATGATGTGCACATGAAGATTACCGTCGCCGGCATGCCCGAAAGTGGGTGTGGCGAGACCAATCTCCTTCTTCAACGCGATGGTGTAGCGTATGAGCTCAGCTTGTTTTTCGAGCGGCACAACGACGTCTTCATTGAGCTTGGTATCTGCGATTGAAAACATCGACTGCGAGCAGGTGCGACGCACCTGCCAGAGTTTTTCGGCAGCGGATTCGGTGCGAGCTTGGCGCTGGGCGAGGGCCTTGCCTTCCATATAATCTAGTAATCGCTTACGCTGCGTCCGCACTTCAGTGGGACTCCCATCGAGCTCGATCAATAAAATCGATGAGCGGGAGTGCTCATCAAAAACGACTTTGCCAGTATACCGCTCCGCACACCCCACTGATTGACGGTCGAGAAATTCTAGAATCGAGGGGCTCACGCCTGCTTTAAACAATCCCACGACTGCTTTCAGTGCTGCGGCTTCGGACTTGAATGCGAACATTGCAGTCCAGCGCTTTTCAGGTTTAGGAATGAGCTTTAGATTGATCGAGGTAATCACACCGAGCGTGCCTTCTGAACCGATCAAGAGGTCGCGCAGGTTGAGTCCAGACACGTATTTTTTCAATGGCAGACCGTATTGAAACGGGCTTCCATCAGCCATGAATCCTTCGAGCCCGAGCACGTAGTCACGAGTCACACCGTATTTCAAACAGCGCATCCCGCCAGCGTTACATGCGACGTTACCACCAAGGGTGCAATACTTCTTAGAGGACGGATCTGGTGGAAAGAAGAGACCTTGGGCTTCAACGGCGGCTTGCAGCTCAGCAGTGACCACACCGGGGCCCACTGTGGCAATGCGCCCAACGGCATCGATGTGAACCGAATTCAATTGAGATAGGTCCAGCACCCAGCCGCCGTGAATGGGCACTGCCGAACCGGTCGCAGAGGAACCCGCGCCACGTGGGGTGACTGAAATGCCGTAGCGATTGGCCAACTTGAGGACGGTGCCGACTTGATCGGCGCTGTCTACACGAATCACGACATCGGGCAGAAAAGAAAGGCGCAGATTATCCAATGAGGCACGAAAACAGCTTTCGTCATCGGTAAATACGATTTCAGGTAGTTTGCGCGCAAGTGCACGATAGGCGTTTTGTTGGTTCTTCAACGATGTCTTGTCCACGGTGTGTTTCATTGTTTGAAAGCTCTCCTTATTGATTATTACCTACCCAATGTCTGGCACAATGGAAAAGAAAAAGACTCTCGATCTCGAAATCGCAATCCTCGGCGGCGGCTTTGCTGGTGTTTATTGCGGAAAAGCTCTATTGAAGACCTTGAGTAAAGGCTCAAAGACCCGTATCGGGATGATTGCCGACGAGAACTACATGGTGTTTCAGCCAATGCTACCGGAAGTCGCAAGTGCCTCGCTCTCTCCGCGACATGTCGTGAATCCGATTCGACATCTGTGCAAAGGACTAGAGGTCTATAAAGCGAGCGTCGAGTCGATCGACATTGAGAATAAGCAACTGACCATTCGCCCCGGCTCGTTTTCGCCTCCAGTGACGATTCGCTTCAAACATCTGGTCGTGGCCTTGGGTGCGAAGGTCGACCTGAGCCGTGTGCCTGGCATGGCAGAGCATGCTTACTTGATGCAAAATGTGGGCGATGCGATGAAACTTCGCGCAACAGTGCTGGCGCGTTTCGAAGAAGCCAATCTCGTGATCGACCCCGACCGCCGAAAACGCCTACTGACTTTTGTGGTCGTCGGTGGCGGTTACTCTGGGGTCGAAACTGCGGGACAAATCTTAGACCTGTTCAATAGTATCAACAAATATTACAGCAACGTCAGCCAAAAGGATTTTCACGTAAGCTTAATTCATAGTCGCGATCACTTACTGCCCACGCTCAGCGTAAAGCTGGGTAACTATGCAGAACGAAAACTGAAAGAACGTGGGATGGACATCCGTTTGAATCTGCGCGTTAAAGCTCTGACATCAAATCAAGTGACACTCAGTAATGGCGAAGTGATCGAAACCAATACCGTAGTCTCTACGGTTGGCAACGCACCCCACCCGATCGTTACTAAATTAATCAACGATACTGGGGTCGAATCAGTTAATGGTCGCATTCGGACCACCGAGACCATGCAAGTCAAGGGCTACGATTGGCTCTGGTCTGCAGGTGACTGTGCTGCGGTGCCGATGCAAGACGGAGAAATCTGTATCTCTACAGCACAGTTTGCGATGCGCCAAGGTGCATTATTGGGTAAAAACTTAAACGCATTTCTACGTGCAGAACCAGTGAAGCCATTTACTTTTAAGGGACTTGGTGAGCTGGCAGCAATCGGCCACATGACCGCTGTCGCCGAGATCATGGGGCTACGTTTCTCGGGCTTTTTCGCCTGGTGGATGTGGCGCACGATCTATCTAGCCAAACTGCCTGGCCTCGATCGTAAGTTGCGAGTATTGATCGACTGGACGCTCGACATGTTCTTTCCAAGAGACATCAATCTGCTCAGCCCTCGCTACACACGCGCCCTGCAAGAGGCTCACCTAGAAGCTGGCAATACACTCTTCAAAGCAGGCGAACCTGCTTTTTCATTCTACATCGTGAAGAAAGGGAACATACGACTGACCGATGAAGCCGGTGAAACCATTAAAGACGTTTCAACCGGAGACTTCTTTGGTGAACGTGCACTCTTAACCGATCACAAATGGCGCTTCACCGCCACTGCCACGAAGGAAAGCACTTTAATTGGTCTCGGTAGCGCAGAGTTTAAAGCGATTCTAGAAAACAGCACTTCGATGCGTAAACTCCTAGAACGCTCTGCGCGACAGTATCGATCCACTCAAGAAATAGGTCGCATGAAAGACACGCTGCCAGTTCCACTTCTGGAACAGACGGTCCAGCAGTTGATGACTAGGGAACTCCATCTCATACGTGACGATGACAGCGTGGTCGCAACCTTACAGCGTTTCAATTCTGAGCGTCATAGCTTCTATCCAATCGTCGATGCAGACACCGAGCAAATTAAAGGTGTCATTGCACGCGAAGATTTTTACGACTACGTCCAAGTCAATGGGCTTGAAGATGGCGCCACTGTTGGTGCAATTACCTGCTCGCAATTACCTACCGCAAAGCCAGAGACTCAAATCGAAGCATGTATCGAAACCATGGTGCGCTGCGGCAGCAATAAACTACTGGTGGTCGATGAAACTCAAAAAGTGCTCGGCATCATTTCAATTCGTGATGTGCTCGCCGCGGCAGTCGAGCACAAACTAAAACACCCCAGCTCGTAGCTGAAAACCTATCGGCTAGGAAACCTTTGCCCGCAGACGCTTCGTATCCAGTTCTACAGTGAAACGTGCACCGATACGATCGGTCCGATTTTCCGCATAAACTTTACCGCGGTGCGCTTCGGCAATCTTCTTACAAATAGAAAGCCCCAAGCCTGTGCTCGTTTCGTTGCCAGTGGGCTGAACTGAAGTCTTACCGAAATCAGTGAACAACTTATGCATCTCATTAACTGGGATGCCTGGACCTTCGTCTTCAACTGAAATTTGCAAGACTTGTTCAGACTGCTTGATCTTAAGAAGAATGTTTGAGCCCATTGGAGAATACTTCACCGCATTGCTTAGGAGATTATCAATCAAGCGACGAAACTGCATCTTATCGAGCATCAACAAATCCGAAAATTCGCCTTCTTCAATCAGTTTTAGGCGGATCTCCTTCTTATTTGCGGTGAACTGGTAGATATTCAGCGATGAGGAAACCAGATCACGAATAGAGTGTGGTTGCATCTCGGAGCGTTCTTCCCCGCTCTCAATAACAGAGAGATCCAATAGCTCATCGACCAGATGCAACATCGAGTCGGAAGTAGACTGAATCGTCGAAGCAATTTCTTTTTGCTCATCGTTCAGTGGCCCAAGTTCGGTCAAGAACTCAGAGAGCCCACGAATCGAAGCAATGGGATTACGTAAATCATGAGAGGCGACACCAATGATGCGGTTCTTCGCCAAATTGGCCCGTTTCAACCCGGCAATAAATTCATTTTGAAAATGCATGAGCTTACGCATCTTCAAGTGATTACGAATACGTGCGAGCGCTTCGTGGCGATTGATCGGCTTGGTGATATAGTCACTGCCACCAGCATCCAGGCCTTCGACGATGGAACCGGTATCCGATCGACCCGTCACAAAAATGATCGGAACCTCAGTCATGCCAGTGATGTCCTTTGCTTGGCGACAGGTATTGAAGCCATCAATACCATCCATCATTACATCCAATAAAATCAAATCAGGCGTATTCTCTTGAACACATTTGATCGCATCTTCACCAGAATCCGCCTCATCGACTATGAAAGCACTGCGCTCTAGAACACGGCGGAGCAACTTGCGAATAATTTCGTCGTCATCAACGACAAGTATTCGAGAGCCTTCAATATTGATTTGTCTAGATTCGTCCACCTTCAAGCGTTTTACTATTAACGCACTAGTAAATGATAGCACACAAGCATCTGTCAACCCATGCCTTGGCAAGTTAACTTGTGGCATTATTTAACATTGCACCCGAGCCTGCGGTTTGCATCTTCTACCCGCTATGCTTCAAGCTGGTATCGTAGGTCTCCCCAATGTGGGCAAAAGCACACTCTTTAATGCGCTCACACGCACGCGCAAAGCTGAGTCGGCAAACTATCCGTTTTGCACGATCGACCCGAATGTGGGCGTCGTTCAAGTGCCAGATTCTCGACTCGAACCCTTGCGCGAGATTTCCAAAACCAATAAGGTCATCCCTGCGGCAATCGAATTCGTGGACATTGCGGGCCTCGTTGAAGGTGCCAGTAAGGGCGAAGGTCTCGGCAATAAGTTCCTCGCTAACATTCGTGAAGTCGATTCCATCGTGCACGTAGTGCGCTGCTTTGATGATGACGACATCATCCACAACATGGGCTCGATTGACCCGATTCGCGATATCGAAGTGATTAATACCGAGCTCATTCTTTCAGACATCACTTCACTGGAAAGCCAAAAGGAAAAGCTCGTTAAAAAGGCCCGTGGCGGCGACAAGGAGGCTGCTGAAAACATTGAGCTGATTGATCGGCTACTTCCGCATCTTAACGAAACGAAGCCAGCAATCACTTTAGACATGAACGACGACGAGCTCGTCGTGCTCAAGCGGCTCTGCCTGCTTTCCGCAAAAAGAGTGCTCTACGCATGCAATGTTGCCGAAAGTGACCTCGCCGACACCTCGGCGAACGCATATGTCTTAAAAGTAAAGCAATACGCCGAAGAACACCACGGCGCTGGCATCTGCATCATTTCAGCTGCAGTGGAAGCCGAGTTGATCGATTTTGACGCTACTGAATCTGCTGAATACCTCGAATCTCTCGGCGTAAAGGACTCGGGTGTATCGCTACTCATCCGCGCGACCTACGACTTACTAGGGCTAGCATCTTATTTCACTGCAGGTGTCCAAGAAGTGCGTGCCTGGACGTTCAAGAAGGGCATGAAAGCACCTCAATGCGCAGGTGTCATCCATACCGACTTTGAGTCCGGATTCATTAAAGCAGAAGTAGTTGCCTACGAAGACCTTATTTCCGCTGGCAACGTTGCCAGCGCTCGCGATGCGGGCAAATATCGTCTCGAAGGCAAGGACTACGTCTTCAAGGACGGCGATGTCGCGCTGTTTCGCTTCAATAACTAATGGTCGCCATTAGTTGACGAAATACGGAACTGGATAGAGTTGACCCCATCTCAATCCCCACTCTCATCAACTTAACAAATGGCTATCAAATATCAGCTTCCGACTCTATGCAGCATCGCAGCGGCCTCACTCTTCGTCACCGCTTGCGATTCGGCTAAGCCGAGTTCCTATCAAATCCCTAAGGAAACTCGCGAGGTCAGCATGCCCACACCACCTGCCGCGGAAACACAAGCGCCCGCCGCGCCAAACGGCATGAATGTGCTTCCGGGCATGAAGGAAGCAGCACAAGCCGCCGGAGATTTGAAGTATAGGGTGCCAGAAGGATGGGTTGAACTCCCAGCTAGTGGTATACGCAAGGCAAACCTACGTATTGACGATGACAACGGCAGTGCAGAGCTTACCGTCACCGTTTTCCCAGGCGATGTGGGCGGACGGCTTGCCAACATCAACCGTTGGCGCGGGCAAATTGGCTTAGACTCAGTCACTGCCGAAGACCTCGACGCCTTCACTGAATCCTATTCGATCTCAAAACACCGCGGTATCATCGTCACGCTTGAGGGCGGGATTGATAGCATCATCGGCGGGCTTTTACCTTTCCATGGCAACACATGGTTTTTCAAGCTACAAGGAAAGACCGACACAGTCCTCGCTTCGAAAGAGCACTTTAAAGCCTTCCTAGACTCGGTCGAATTACCTGACGGCCACCACTAAACATGAAAAATCTTTTTAAGTTTTTCAGCTCCTTAAAGTTAACAGTCGTGCTGTTGGCGTTCTCGATGGCGCTCATTTTCTTTGGCACGCTCGCCCAAGTCGATACAGGCATCTGGAAAACACAGAAAGATTACTTCGAAAGTTTCTTAGTCATCTACTCAGTGCCACAGCAAGCAGCACTCTACGACTACCTGCACTGGCTGCACATTCCACTTCCTGGAGGGTATGCCCTTGGAGGTCTACTCTTCATCAACCTCATTGCTGCGCACATCACTCGCTTCAAAATGACGTGGAAAAAGAGCGGCATCTTCATGGTGCACTTTGGTTTGATACTACTGCTACTTGGCGAACTCATGACCGACCTACTCTCAGTAGAGAGCCAAATGCCAGTTGATGAAGGAGGTCGCTCCAATTACTCGCAAGCATTTCGCCAAAATGAGCTGGTGCTCATCGACCGCAGCCACCCAGATCACGACACCATCCATGCGATCCCTTCTAAACTGCTGAAAGCTGGCAAAACGATCGAGGTCCCGGACTCACCGTTGAGCATTCGCACCGTCAGCTACTACCCAAATGCTGAAATCGGCCGTGCGACAAATGGCAAAGCAGTCAAGTCACCTGCAACGCAAGGCGCGGCAGTGAAAATGGGCATTATAGTCAACCCGAAAGAAGAAGTCTTTGCAGAGAACACGATCAACACTGCGACTGCCTACGTCGAAGTGCTCGGCCCAGATGGTTCCCTCGGCATCTGGCTAGTATCCAATGTGATCGACGATCGCTTCCCGCCACAGATGGTCAGCCTCGGTGATCAATCGTGGGAAATCGCACTGCGCTTTACCCGCCACTATTATCCATTTGAAGTGGAGCTCATCGACTTCAAACATGATAAGTATCCTGGAACTGAAATTCCGTTCAACTACTCCAGCGAAGTGAAGGTTCACCATAATGATTCGAGCAAAAATCAAAAAGCGCTCATCTATATGAATCACCCATTGCGCTACGAGGGGCTCACCTTTTTTCAAGCGTCATTTGCCAACAACGATAAGACATCGATCTTCCAAGTTGTGCGAAACCCAGGCTGGGTTCTTCCCTACATCAGCGTGCTACTGATGGGCCTCGGCATGATTGTTCAATTTGGCATCCATTTCTTCAAATTCCTAGATAAGCAAAGTAGCAAATAGGAGACGTATACTTACAGTGAACAAGTTATTACACACATTATTATACGTATTGATCGCAGGGCTCGTCCTTGTGCTGGTCGCTCGCGAATTTGCCCCGTCCAATTACGATAGCGAATTCGACATTGAGAGCTTTGCAGAACTACCCGTGCAAGTTGGCGGTAGAATCAAACCACTCGACTCCGTCGCTCGAAATACACTGCTGATTCTGTCCGCGCGCCAAAAAGTCATCACACCTGAAGGAAATACACTCAGCCCAATTGAATGGTTCATGGATCTAACCATGCGCCCCGAGATCGCAGACACGTATCGTATTTTCAAAATCGAGTTCCCTGACGACTTGGGCTTTGCAGGCCTCGCGGAACAAGGACAGCGCTATTATTCGTTCAATGATATTCAACCTTATTTCGACGAGCTCCATAAGCTCTATCAAGAAGTCCACCCAGAGCCTAAGAAGCGCAGCCCATACGAAAAACAAATCGTAGACTTGAATCAGGGCTTAATGCTCTATCATCGCGTCATGCACTCGCTGCACCCGATTGGCGATTCGCAGCGACTCGACAGCCTAGTGGATGAATACCAAACTTACGCCAGTATCATTGGTCCAGGGATGGTCGAACTACGCAAGCAGCAAGCAGGCGACGAATACGATGCGAAGATTTTAAACAGCTTTATTTTCTTCGGGGACGAATACCTAAAACTTTCTCAAACTGCACACATGCGTGTGGTGCCCCCACCACCACCAGTTGACCCGCTTGAGGACTGGAAAAATGTCGGCCTAGAGCTACTCGATGTCATGCGTGGCGATGGACTCAGCCCTTACGTGACTAGCTATGCGGCCCTCACCATGGCCTATCGCTTGGACGAGCCAGACGCTTTTAATCAAGAGGTCCATGAACTGCGCCAACGTTTCATTGGCGATTTCCCGACACACATCGACCGCGTGCACTTTGAGCGCTTGTTCAACGATACACAGCCCTTCTATTTGTCCATGCAGCTATACGTTCTGGTCTTCATACTGGTCTGCATATCATGGCTTTGCCTGCGAAAGGAACTGGGCCAATGCGCGTTTTGGGTGCTCATTCTGGCCTTTGTCATTCATACCTTGGGACTCCTAGCCCGCATGTATATTCAGGAGCGATATGGAGTCTTCGTGACAAATTTATATTCCTCCGCGGTCTTTGTGGGATGGGGAGCTGTCCTTCTTGGGATCTTCATTGAGAAGATTTATAAAAATGGCATCGGCGCGGCGAAAGCCTCTCTGGTTGGATTTTGCACACTTATTGTAGCACATCACTTAGCCATGAGTGGCGATACGCTAGAAATGATGCGAGCAGTGCTCGATTCTAACTTTTGGCTAGCAACTCACGTAACCGTAATCACCTTAGGTTACTCAGCCATGTTCCTCGCTGGCGCACTCGCAATCGCCTTTGCGACGTTTGGAGTATTTAGTAAGCATTTCGACAAAAACACGGCAAGAGCCCTCGGCGGCATGGTTTACGGTATCACTTGTTTTGCCTGCCTTTTCAGCCTTGTCGGCACGATCCTAGGTGGCATCTGGGCTGACCAAAGCTGGGGACGCTTTTGGGGTTGGGATCCCAAAGAAAACGGTGCTCTGATGATTGTAGTCATGGGTGCAATCTTTCTTCACGCTCGCTGGGGTGGAGTCTGTCGTGAACGCGGACTCATGGCACTCGCGATTTGTGGCAATATCATCACCGCTTGGTCATGGTTCGGCACCAACCTTCTTGGCGTCGGCCTGCACTCATACGGCTTTACCGACAGCGGCTTCATGTGGATGATGGCATTCATCTCCAGCCAATTATTCTTCATTGCGATGGTGCTACTCCCATGGCGCTACTGGCGCAGTGATTTTGGCCGCAGCTACAGCATCAAAGCCCGCAAGCGCATCATAGAGGCAGCGGAGGAAGCTTAATCTATGGGTTTTCAAAGAGTAAGGAAGGTAGCCATTTACCAAACTGGAAGTCTATATAGTTCTCTTCATTGATCCTATCCCCATTAAGGAAAACGATATAGCCAGTGGGCAAGGTATATGCACCCACCCTTTCATAGGATTAGAAAACAAGCTCACGAACTCTCTGCACACCCTCTTCACCTCCATAGCTTTCATAGCGACGCAATTCATAAAAACTTGTGGCATCGATGTAGGATATAAAATCGAAATCACGCCCCGTGTATATCAATTGATGCCCCCGACGCCCTTCCCATTTGGTATCAAGCAAGTGCTCAATAAAATCAGAAACATCTTCATCAGGAGACAGCCACGCATACGCCAGAAGCGGTAGCTGCATATTTAACGAGACTCGATTCGCTTGAGCGAAAAAAATGATTGTCTACAGGCACTGTTTCGGTCGATTGCTGAACCCATAACTCACGATTGACGTGGCCAATCTCGACTTTAAGACCCTGTATTGTGAGATCCATCTTATACGCTAACGGCGCACGGGCCTTGCATCTGAGATCAAACGATTCCTCATCAAAAAGATATCGCCCGCGCACGTTCATGGATAAGAGTTCCGAACACCCATTGCGCCAGTGTGCTGCGCGAGGATCACCTACAGTGGGTCCATCCCCAACACCCTGTTCGATGAATCAGTAATTACAGTTGGTCATCTATGACGACGAGCCGAAACGAATCCAAAAATGAACACTGCTGCAATCAATGCCGCAGTAGATGGCTCAGGCACCTGAATCGGATCTGTGATGCCACCTCCAGGAATGAATGGATCCGATGTCACTCCATCACGCCCAGCGATATCAGAGTTGATATTATTGGAATTTTGCGAAGTTGATAAAATAAGACTTAGAGTCGATTGATCATTAAAACCTGCATATGGCGTTCCGATATAGTCCGCTTGAATAATTTGAACCAATTCATCGAATGCGAAGCTGAACGTTAAAAACTTATCAGTATCCCCCAATCCATCGATATCTCTTTCCGTATATAAAATCGGAGACGTTGTTCGCGAGTAAACCGTATTTGAGAAAGTATCCCCAATTGTCACATCGTCGACATCCCGAAACTGCGAATTCATCGCAGTCACATTACCCGTGATATATCGTTGAGAGCCGAGTTCGATACTCACAGGGCTATTGTTGGCTGCAGTTGCGCTGGCGTCAAAAATTGCGATTTGTTGGTCGTTACCAGTCAAATTAGCCCCATGGCGGACGTAATAATCCATGACTCCGTCCGACTCTACGTCAAAGCCCACAGTTACGTAACCGTTGAGCACACCGTCAGGACTACCGCTCTCTCCAGCTACACGCACACGAAAGAACAAATCACCATCTTGATTGGAAGTATTCCCATGATCATTAAACCCAAAATAAAAAGCGCTCAAACCTAAGCCTGCGTCTCCAACTAATTCAATATCGGTGCGATTTGCCTGATTATCAGCATACGGGTCAGAATCGCCGTTCAAACTAAGCTCACGAAACACACTGGTGGGAGACGTCAATGAAATCACTGCGTGTGCAACTGACGCGTAAAAAATTAGGGTCGATAGTGTGAATAGTGTCTTCATTTTACTTGTGGCTTAGCGACATAAACTTTAAACGCAAGGTTTACTACTATTGGATAGACGCGGTGGCAACTGCTATAGCACCATGATTGAATCGTGAACCACTACTTTCCCAGACTGTAGAATCCTAGCGAAAACTCCTCTCAAACGTAGCCCTGAGAACTCAGTTTCACGAACTACAGCAAAAGCTTCTTTTCCGAAGCGCTGCGAAAACTTACCGCAAGCATCGTTCTTCACATCGCTTACTTCAATAATTGCAGCACCGATTTTCAACTGAGCCCCCACTTGAAGGTGCTGCTCACAGAGATTTAAGTCGGTGTAGACGTTATCTCCACAGCGATAGACACCCTCACCTTCTAGACCAGTAAAGCAGCGCATTACGTTTACATTGGTAAGGCTCACCTGCACGCGCGGATCCGGCGAACCATCAGGCAGCTTGAGCCAAGCCGTTTCTAGCCATCGATCTCCAATAATACCTTTTTCGACATCTAGATAGAGTTCCTCAACAGGCACATGCACTCCCTCAGCAGGGCGATTCATTAGAAAGTTAACATGCCCCACCTCAGTCGAGGCAGATTTAGCCAGGCGGATGGCTTGTGCAAATGCCTCATTGTCCATAATCTAAGCTCTCGGGTGTGCTTGTTTATGCGCTTCCTTCAGTCTCGCAATCGAGACGTGAGTATAGATCTGAGTCGTGGACAAATTTGCGTGTCCAAGAAGCTCCTGCACCGCCCTTAAGTCCGCACCGTGATCCAACATGTGAGTCGCAAATGAATGCCGCAATTTGTGCGGTGTCATATCTAAAGGTAATTCTGCCGCGGCGAGATGGATCTTGAGTAGCTTTTGAATTTGGCGTGGCTCCATACGCTTTCCATTTCTCTGCGAAACCACTGGTGAGTCATAAGCTCCCTCCAAGTTAAACCTCTCAATAAAAGTCTGTAAGCAACGAATCGCAACAGGCCCCAATGGGCACAGACGCTCTTTGTTCCCCTTTCCTAGCACACGCGCGATTCCTTGCCCAAGATCCACTTGACCATGATTCAAGCCGCACAGCTCACTAACGCGTAAGCCCCCGCCATAAAGTAGCTCCAAGATCAAACTATCACGGAAAGCTTCAAACTCTCCAAGCATTTCATCTTTCCACAGAGCCACTGGCGTATCGAGCAGCTTTCGCATCTGCGTCTCCGTTAAAAATTTAGGCAGGGGCTTATTTAACTTGGGTAAAGTGACTCCAGTAAATGGATTCGATTCCACCACCCCATGCTTGCGTAAGTAGAGATAAAAAGCCCTTAAACCTGAAACGTGAGTATGCAAGGTGCGGCGCGCTTTAGAGCGCCCTTCATCAATCAAAAAAGAACGCACCTGTGCTGGGCGCACGAGAGCAAAGTCATTCTGCCACTTGCCCGCATCCGCCATCCACTCTACAAAATTCTCAACTGCTGCACGGTAATTACGCACCGTATACGCAGAAACACGACGCTCCAATGCGAGGTAATCGCAAAAATCATTAAGATGCGGGAGCTTAGACATTAAACTGAAAGTGCGACTAGATTCGCACAGCGAGCTTTACTTGACGAGTCTGAATCGCTCGATGACCTCATCCGCGAAGTAACGATACGCATGTGCTCCATTGCTATTCGGCTCATACTCAAAAATAGACTGACCAAAACTTGGCGACTCACTCAAGCGTATCGAGCGTGGAATCATCGTGCGAAACACTAAGTCATCAAAGTGATTTCTCACCTCACCCACAACCTGATGACTCAAGTTTGTGCGCTGATCAAACATCGTCATCAAAATACCTCCCAGCTCCAAGCCGTCATTCACTCCTGCATCACGCAACTTCTCGACCACTTTCAAAATCTGCCCGAGTCCTTCCATCGCCATATATTCACATTGCAACGCGATTAATAAATAGTCGGCAGCTGCAAGGCTATTCATGGAAAGCATTCCAAGTGCTGGCGGACAATCTAAAATTATAGCATCATAATCACCCGACTCTCGCAGCGGAGCCAAGCATTCACGCAACTGCACTAAGTAATCTTCGCGCTGGAATAGCTCGATTTCTATCGCAGCCATGTCCACTTCAGATGGAATCATGAATAAGCACTCACTCGCGCCGACGGGTTGAACTTTCTCGAGCGCATTACCTTCACCGCAAAGTGGTCCATACAAACTGCCTCCTTCAAGTTTTTCAAGACCGAGGCCACTGGTTGCATTTGCCTGTGGGTCCAAATCAACCAATACAGTGCGCACGCCGCTCTCGGCCAATGCGTAACTGAGATTTATTGCGGTTGTCGTTTTACCAACACCACCCTTTTGATTCGCAATCGTAAATACCTTAGCTGCCATGCCAACAAGTGATAGCTGCAGGTCACTACCCGTCGAGCAGAAAGCAGCACAGCGAGGTGACTTTGTAGACGAAACACTGATCAATCTCGAGAACAGCTTTTTTCTGATGCCAACATTTGTGCAATCAAATCAGTCCCATGCAACGCGCACTTTTCAATACGCTGAAGCATCAATTTAGACTTCTTATCCACTATCGAACGTTCCAAGATTGCAGACGAGAGCATGATCGGAGCCATCACATTGTTCATTTCGTGCGCAAATTTATCTAACTTCTCGTCACGAGCTAATGACAGCTGACGATGCGTCGAGACTATAGCCACTGGTTCACCATCCGCATTACGATACAATTTCTGACGCACATGAATCAACCGCTGGCTACCATCACAATGCGCGTGCTGCAACTCTCCATGCCAGATTCCATCGCGCTGCAATTGCTCTAAAGCCAGCACATCATTCAAATCAGTATTACCAAACAATTCGCTAAGCGATCGCCCGAGCATCTCATCGGCAGACCGACCATAGAGCTCCTCTGCTGCTACATTCCATGCGAGCACACTATTCTGTGTGTCATGCACGATGACTGGATCCGAAGTGAGCTCGAAAATATCTTTAAAAGTTAATGGCAATGTGGGGTCAAAGGAACTCATAAGGTATGGCAATGAGATCTAGGAATTCGATGGCAGCAGGCAATTGCATAATTTACGAGCGCCCAACACCAATCCTATCGTCTAGACTTATTCACCGATTACCAATCGATTCCTAGAGAAAAAATTAGATCTACATTCGTGATAGTTTCGGGTTTGCCAGCAGCGTTGAAAACCACACAACGGTGCTTTCATATCGTTTTAAATTCAAAACCGAAATCATCATGGCAGAACAAAAATCCGTCCAAAAAGTTGCAATTCTCACTGCTGGTGGCCTCGCGCCTTGCCTATCTTCAGCGATTGGTGGCCTCATTGAGCGTTACACTGAACTCTATCCTGATATCGAAATCATTTGCTACCGCAGCGGCTACAAAGGCCTCTTGCAAGGCGACAGCATCCAAGTCACAGAGGAGGTTCGCGCCAGCGCTGGCACACTCCACTATCACGGTGGCAGCCCAATCGGCAACAGTCGCGTAAAACTCACCAACGTCAAAGACTGCGTAAAGCGGGGACTCGTTAACGAAGGCGAAGACCCACTCAAAGTCGCGGCGGATCAGCTGACCAAAGACAATGTCGACGTGCTTCACACTATCGGCGGCGATGACACCAACACCACTGCCGCAGACCTCGCAGCATATCTTGCCGAGAATGACTATGCGCTCACGGTTGTTGGCCTACCCAAGACCATCGATAACGACGTCTTCCCAATCGCTCAAAGCCTTGGTGCATGGACAGCAGCTGAAGAAGGAGCAAAGTATTTCGAAAACGTAGTTGCTGAGCACAATGCGAACCCGCGCATGCTCATTATTCACGAAGTGATGGGTCGCAACTGCGGCTGGCTCACTGCTGCAACCGCAGATGCCTACCGCCGCCGCCTCGACAACCTCGAATGGGCAGACACCATCGGACTCTCTGAGGTGCGCAAAGATGTGCATGCAATCTTCATTCCAGAAATGGATGTCGACATTCAAGCCGAAGCCAAGCGCCTCAAGGCCGTCATGGACGAGCACGACAACGTCAACATCTTCATCTCCGAAGGTGCAGGAGTTGAGACCATCATCAAAGAGATGGAAGCCGCTGGCGAAGAAGTGCCACGCGATGCTTTTGGCCACGTAAAGCTCGACGCCGTCAACCCAGGCAAATGGTTCGGGGAACAATTCTCTAAGATGCTCGACGCCGAAAAAGTGCTCGTGCAAAAGAGCGGTTATTTCGCACGCGCAGCTCCAGCGAATACCGAAGACCTACGTCTGATCAAGAGCTGCACCGACCTCGCGGTTGACTGTGCAGTCGTCGGTGAAAGTGGTGTAATCGGTCACGACGAAGACGACCGCAACATCCTCCGCGCAATCGAGTTCCCCCGCATCGCTGGCGGCAAGCCATTCAACATCGATACTCCGTGGTTTGAAGAACTCTTAGATTCTATCGGACAAACAAAGGGTGCCAATATCGCTAAGGCTGGCCACTAAGTGCACACGCTTTATCCAAGCCGGAATTCATCCCACGGATTCTGGCTTTTTTGTGCCTATAGCAAATCTCGATACCCCTCACGAAAACTCGAATACTTTGGTGCCCAAGCAAGAAGCGACCTGGCTTTCCCATTCAAGATTCGTCGATCAGGCATACGCCCTCCGCGTCGCGCTAAGCGGGGCGAGACGTGCTCTGGATCAAATCGAGGCGTTTCACACCCCAATTCAGCCGCCAGCCAATCAACCATTTCAGCCTTCGAAGCTGGCGCGTCATCGGCGACATTATATATACCAGAAGGCGCTTTAGAAGATAAGGCGGCGCAAATCGCAGTCACAATATCCTCGAGGTGAATCACGTTCAGCGCGTAATCACCGCTACCCGGAATCACCGCCTGCCCCTCCTTCAAAAGATTCAGTAAATAGTGCCGCTGCGGTCCATAGATGCCGGCAAGGCGCAAGACATACCATCGCCCTAGTATATCCACAGCATTCGCAATCAGCTCCTCCGATTCTAGAATCACTTGCCCAGTCGCAGGCGCATTTGAAGTATCCGCAGCTTCATCCACCTCAACTCCCCCATCCTGTGGATACACCGAAGTGCTACTGGTATAAACATAGCTGCTGAGTTCTTGAGTCGTAGCCCATTTCAAAATCGAAGCTTGTCCCCCTAAATAAGACTGGCGATAGCCTTCAATCCCTCCACCTGCTGAGCTGACACAATTCACCACCCCCTCATATTGCCCCGCTAACTCACTATGCCAGTCATGCTCCTGCAAATTGGCCACCACCACTTCAGAGAGCCCCATCGATCGCAAAACATCAGCCTTCTCTTGATTACGAGTAAGCGCGCCCACCCGCACCCCTTTTGATAACAATTTCTGAGCCAGCGCAGTGCCCACATAGCCACAGCCAAATATCATAACAGATTCGGGTAATTGAGTAGCGGCTTCCATAAGGATCATAAGCTATGCGCCCGAAAAGCGCCGCGTCAAACTCCACCCACAAAAGAATCCATCAATCCCGCATTCTAGGACTTGAGCCTATAGAAAACCTCGCTCAATATTCGAGAACATGTCCAACCCACAGCCAGAAGAAGTCCGCACCTACCTGCTCGATCTACAAAATCGTATTTGCCAGGCGCTTGAAGCTGAGGACGGCTCACAGAAATTCCTCGAAGACTCTTGGCTACGCAAAGAAGGCGGCGGCGGACGCTCACGCGTGCTTGAAGGCGGAGCCGTCTTCGAAAAAGCAGGCATCAACTTCTCAGACGTCCATGGCAGCGGCCTGCCGCCCTCGGCAACCGCCTCGCGGCCACAACTCGCAGGCGCACCCTTCCGAGCAATGGGCGTCTCGCTCGTCGTGCACCCGCGAAACCCAAAGGTGCCTACCACGCACATGAACGTCCGCTTTTTTTATGCAGAACCCAAAAACGGCGAACCCATTTGGTGGTTCGGCGGTGGTTTTGATCTGACGCCCTTCTACGGACAAGTGGAAGATGCCATTCACTGGCACAAAACCGCAAACCAGGCCTGTGCACCTTTCGGTAAAGACTTGTATCCCAAGTTCAAGGATGTGTGCGACGATTACTTCTTCCTGCCGCATCGCGATGAACCTCGTGGCATTGGGGGCATCTTCTTTGACGACTATAACACTGGTGGGTTTGAAAAAGCCTTCGCGTTTATGCAATCCGTAGGCGATCACTTCGTGCCAGCCTATCAGCCAATCGTGGCGCGCCGAAAAGACGACGACTACACCGACGAACAACGACAGTTTCAGCTCTACCGTCGCGGCCGCTATGTAGAATTCAACCTCGTCTATGATCGAGGCACCTTGTTTGGCCTACAATCGAAAGGTCGCACGGAGTCTATCCTCATGTCCTTGCCACCGCTGGTTCGTTGGGATTATGATTGGCACCCGGAACCGAACTCCGAGGAAGCCAAACTCTACGACCTTTTCTTAAAACCACAGGACTGGCTCAACTACAGCACCACCTAGCTTCTTACTTCTAACTTCTAGCTCCTAACTTCTTTTCAATGACACCACGTGAACGATTTCTCGCCGCCGCACACTGCCAACCAGTCGACCGCCCACCCATTTGGCTCATGCGCCAAGCGGGTCGCTACCTACCCGAGTATCGCGAACTCAAAAAACAGCACGACTTCGTCACTATGGTCCGCACGCCAGAACTGGCCGCAGAAGTCACCCTACAACCACTCAAGCGATTCCCCTTGGACGCAGCGATAATTTTCTCAGACATCTTGGTGATCCCCGAAGCACTCGGCCAAGGCTACCACTTCCGCGATCAAGGTGGCATCGGAATGGATTATCTACTCGATACTCCTGAAAAAATTGCAGCGCTGGATAATACAAGAATCACCGAGCGACTCTCCTACGTCGCGGATGCACTCAAAACCACCCGCGCACAGTTAGGTGACGACACCGCACTACTTGGGTTTTGCGGATCTCCTTGGACACTGGCGTGCTATATGATCGAAGGCGGATCCTCGAAGGACTACATGACCATCAAAAAGTTAGCTTGGGAGCAACCCGAGCAGTTTGAAATGCTCATGCAGAAATTGACCGACGGCATCGTCGACTACCTACATATGCAGATCGATGCAGGCGCCGATGCGATTCAAATCTTCGACTCATGGGGATCCATCTGCCCTGCGACTCACTACGAAGCATGGTCACTTCGTTGGATACATCATATTATTAACGAACTTAAAAGCCGTGTCCCAGTCATACTTTACGCCAAAGGAATGGGGCACAAGTCCGCCGAACTGCTACACACGGGTGCATCCATCTTAAGCCTCGATTGGACCATCAACATGCGCCGTATGCGTCAATCACTCGGCAAAGGCGTCGCCGTCCAAGGCAACCTAGACCCGATCACCTTGACCACTACGCCAGAAACCGTTCGCAAAGAAGCCACTCGCGTGCTCGAAGATGGAGCCACTCGCCCAGGTTTCATCTTCAACTTAGGCCACGGCATGGTTCCAAGTGCAAAAATTGAATGTGTCGAAGAACTCATGGAGGTCGTGACCGGCCGCAGAAATGCCTAAGACTTGCA
Organism: Opitutales bacterium; assembly: GCA_018607135.1. Taxonomy (GTDB): domain Bacteria; phylum Verrucomicrobiota; class Verrucomicrobiia; order Opitutales; family Coraliomargaritaceae; genus JBPOFY01. The sequence goes on along the minus strand of JABBCA010000062.1, from coordinate 19,943 downwards.
TCATCGGCGCTGGCATCAGCGGACTCGCTTTAGCATGGCAGCTCAAACGCCAAGGCGGCGACTGCACGATACTCGAACAAGCAGATCAAGTAGGTGGCGCCATGCGTAGCCATCGCGAAGGGGCATACCTAGCCGAAGAAGGCCCGAACTCGATTTTACTCAATAGCCCCGACATTGAGGATTTCTTATATAGTATTCCGGGCCTTGAAGAGCGCATCTTAGAAGCGACCACTGAAGCCAACAAGCGCTACATTGTTCGCAACGGCAAGACCCACGCAGTCCCGATGGGACCGCTCTCCGCGATCACCACCCCGCTCTGGTCCTTAAAAGGTAAACTGCGTGTCCTCAGAGAGCCCTTCGTTAAAGCCATCGATTCAAACGTCGAGGAAAGTGTCGCGGACTACGTCCGTCGTCGCCTCGGCGATGAGCTCTATCAATACGCGATCAACCCACTCGTCGGAGGAATCTATGCGGGAGATCCGGAGAAACTGTCACTCCGATATGGCTTCCCTAAACTTTATGCACTTGAGCAAGAGCACGGCGGCCTGATTCGCGGCGCTATAGCAAAAATGCGCGCCGTAAAAACAAGCCCAGCACGCAAAGTCAGAAAACGCATTATCTCATTCCAAGATGGGATGGGCGAACTACCGGCCCAGCTAGCGAAAGCACTGACTGAAGAACTACAGACAGGCGTATCCATACAATCCATACGACAGCAAAATAATCAATGGGCAGTCGTGTGGAACCACCAAGAAGTGGAAGTTTTCGACAAACTCATTCTGACCATCCCGGCACATCGGGTCTCAAAGCTTCCCTTTGAGACTCCACTTGCCGCCGAGTTCGAGTTTCTCAGCCAAATAGACTATCCTCCGGTCTCGGTTCTGTCATTGGCCTACAAACAACAAGACATTTCGCATCCACTCGATGGATTTGGAGCACTGGTCCCAGAATGCGAGAAACGAAAGATCCTTGGAGCTCTATTTCCATCGACACTCTTCGCCAACAGAGCCCCAGAAGGTGAAGCGCTACTAACTGTATTCGTTGGCGGCGAACGCCAGCCTGAACTCGCGACTGCTCACATCAAGCAACTCAAAGAGACGGTGCTCCCTGAATTAGAGAGCTTATTAGGCGTCAAGGGACCGCCCACCTTCTGCCATCTTAAGCACTGGCAGCAAGCGATCCCTCAATACAAATTGGGTTACGAGCGCTTTTTAGAAACAATGAACCGTATCGAGAGCGACCACCAAGGCTTACATCTTGCAGGCAATTACCGCACGGGCATTTCAGTTAGCTACTGCATCGAATCGGCCCTAAACTTTACTCGCTAGCCAAGAAGAAAGCACACCAGCCAAAACCAACTGCAAGGGATGAAACACGATCATAGGGATGACCATTAAAGCGGCATTCTGAGAATCGGGCACTGCTGCAAGTATCATTACCGCCAAAGGCAATCCAGTCGCTAGTGATTTCTGGCTGCCACAATAGAATGCAGCGACTCGATCCGCAGAAGTAAGCGCAAGGTATTTCGATGTCCACCACACTAGCAGGTTGACGAGAACCATTAACAAAATAGCAACACCCAGCATCACCAGTAGTGCTACTATTGATAGATCACTAAGTGCATGATTAGACACACTCTGTGCAAACGCAGCGTAAACGATAAATAAGATAATCGCGCTACTAATTGGTTTTCGAATTCGTTTCACTACTGAAAGCCACTCAAAATGAATACGCCGCAAGAATTGCCCCAACAATAATGGCATGAGCACCAACAAGCCGACTTTCAACAGCAGTGGCACAAATTCAACCACTAAACCTTCAGCAAGCGAAAACAACAGCACTGCAAATACTGGGACCAACAGCACCGCTAACACATTCGAGAGCAGCGTGGCAAAAATTGCGTTCGAGACGCTCCCCCCCGACAGGTCAGTAAAGGTGACGGCTGAAGCGATAGTCGTCGGCATTATAGCTAACAGCCAAAAGCCCATTACAATCTCTCGGGGTAAAACATCTCCAAGAATCAGAAGCAACAGACCAGTAAGTAACGGAACCCCAAGATAGTTCCAGCTAAGCACATACAAGTGCAGTCGCATCGGTCGATATCCATTTTTTAGCTGCTGATACGGGATCGATATACCCAACAAAAAAAAGATAATCCCAACTCCAATCTGCGTCAGCATCTTCGCAGGAAAACCACTTCCAAAAGAACCCAGACTAGGAAAAGCAAACGCAAGTCCCACGACCACAAACAACCCGAACGAGAATGCATGCTTTTTCAGTAGGGAACTAAGCATCATTAAAATGGATGGCAGACCCAATCTTCAGCACCCTCGATACCAAGTGTTGTGCGTAAGCGCCAAGCAACGACTAGAGCTGCAATAAATGCCACGGTTCGTTGTATCCGCATCAAATTCTGACTACCCATGCGGCCGTTTAAGCGCATAAATTGGCTTTGAACCAACCATAAGAGCGGAATCGTTCCCAAACCAAACCCGATGGCAAACTCCGCCCCCTTAACCGCTGAGCCTGAAAACAAAGCTAAGCCAAATATCATATACAATGGGCCACAGGGCAACAGAGGGCTCGCAAAACCAATAAGTCCAGCCGCCACAGGCTTTTGTAACTGATTAAAACGAGCAGTCATTCTCCGATAAGCACCTCCCAGCCATTTCGGCTTAGGAATGTATCGATCCAATCGAAAAGCAACTACCAGAAAAAATAGCACTAAGACCCAAGGCAGATAGTTCAGCCAAGAGCTTTCCACGGAACGAATCACCGCACTACCAAAGCCACCTGCCAGCGTGCCAACCAGCGCGTATGAAAAAAGCTTAGCAATGTGATAACTCGTCAGCACCAATTGCGGACTTGCTTCATTCGCTTTAGTCGGTGTGAACGCACAAGACAATGGACCGCACATTGCCACACAATGAACACTAGTGACCAGACCTGCGATGAGTGCGGTGTATGCATTATAGACTGTCTGATATTCAACCATTACGAACTGCGCTTCATTTAAGAAAGCTAAACGCAAAATCAACTTTGTAGACTGATTTCGAATATACAAGCCGTGGTCTTAAAATGACAACATTTCCCATGTCCTTCATACAATGCCATAAAAACCCTACTACTAGCTTATAGCCCACAAACAAAGATAGGATATAACCCCCAATTCACTGTAAAGGACATGTGAAAAGTGAGCCATAAACAGACCCAGATTGCACTCATTCTGAGCAGACATATAAGTCATGCGTGTAATCAGAGGTTAAAAATCTCCACTCAAAAGCTACGGTTCAACTAGAGCACTACATGACTACCCTCCTATCCAATCCTAGACATACCACCACACCAACAAGTCACTTAGATATAAAGATGAAGAACGTAATCGTAATCGAAGACCAAACTATATTGCGCGACTTGATCTGCCAACTAGTCGAAGGCTATTCTGACATGAAGGTGATCGCGCAGTCAGGCGATGGCGCCGTCGGCTACGAACTTTGCTTAGAGCATGAACCCGATTTGGTCATTTTAGATATCATGCTGCCCAACTTAAATGGTAGTGAAATATTACGCCGCCTCAAAGCCAAAAACCAAGGGATCAACATCCTAATCTTTTCAGCAGCCGCTTCCATTAGTGTAGTGAATCGCCTGTTAAAATCAGGTGTCACTGGATACATCGAAAAAAATGCTGGTTTAAAAGAACTGGAAAAAGCGATTTCACTGGTTTCCGAAGGTCGATCCTACTTCAGTCCGCGCATCATAGATATCATGCGCGAGCTTATGATCAGTGGCGGCAAAGATGACGCACTGGACTCACTCACCACCAGAGAAAGAGAGATCATTCAGCTCATCGCTGAGAGCTTTAGTAACAAAGAAATCGCTGCAAAATTAGGTATGAGCGTCAGAACTGCAGATACACATCGCACCAACATCATGAAAAAACTCGATTTACATGATGTTGCAGCACTCACTCGCTGGGCCATCTCGAACAAGTTGGTGCACCTTGCTGAGAGTGAAATCAGTAATAGCGGTTAATTCATCTCCATTTCCTTCGTGTTTACAAAACCCGAACGAAGCATCGGCTCCGTCAGCATTGACTTCGTCGCTGGCACGCATTGCATGTGTTCCATATGGGTAACTCTTTTGGCACATTATTTCGCATCTCCACATGGGGAGAAAGTCACGGTGGCGGCATCGGCGTCGTAATTGACGGCTGCCCACCTCGACTTCCACTAAGTGAAGCAGACATTCAATTCGAATTAGACCGTCGTCGCCCAGGCCAGAGCGACATCACGACTCCGCGCAAAGAAAGTGATACAGCCAAGATCGTGTCCGGAGTATTCGAAGGCAAAACTCTTGGAACACCCATCGCCATTTACGTGCCGAACGGCGACCAGCGACCGTCAGCTTACTCTGAAATGAAGGATAAGTTTCGTCCTTCACATGCCGACTTCACCTACCAAACGAAATTCGGTATTCGTAACCACGAAGGTGGTGGACGCTCTTCTGCTCGCGAGACCATTGGTAGGGTAGCTGCAGGCGCTATCGCCAAGAAAATCCTTTTCTCGGCGGCTAAGATTGAAACACGAGCTTACATCACTCGTGTCCACGACATCGAAATGCCAGCAATTCAGAACTTCCCTACTTTAGAAGACGTCGAGGCAAGTCCAGTGCGGTGCCCCCACCCAGAGACTGCCGAAAAAATGGTGGAACGCATTCGCGGCATGCGCAGCGAGGGAGATTCTGTTGGAGGCATTATCGAATGTCGCATACGTAACCTCCCTGTCGGACTGGGCGTGCCCGTATTTGATCGCCTCGAAGCGGATTTAGCCAAGGCAATGCTTTCCATTCCCGCAACGAAGGGATTTGAGGTAGGCAGTGGCTTTGAAGGTTCACTCATGCGTGGTTCCGAACACAACGACACTTTTATTAACAAAGACGGCTCTATAGGCACTAGCAGTAACCGCTCAGGCGGTGTCCAAGGTGGAATTAGCAATGGCGAAGACCTCATCTTCCGAGTCGCATTCAAACCAACAGCGACTATTATTCAAAATCAGAACACTGTCGACAAGGATGGCAACGAAACTGAACTGATGGGCCGAGGACGCCACGATCCCTGTGTAGTGCCCCGCGCCGTCCCAATCGTCGAGTCGATGGCAGCCCTTGTCATCATCGACCACTGGATGCGTCAACACGCACAATGCGGCAGCTTTGTGTTTGAGTCCAAATAATTTAGAGATACCAAACAGATGTCAGAGGCACCACTAGTCTATATAGTCTTAGGCACACCCAACTCAGGGCGTAGAGAAATCATTTACGATCTGATCGAAGGCGGAATGCAAAAAGCTTCTCAAGTCCTGCTCTTTCAGCCCACTGATGAACCTACATCTGATTTCGATGAAAAAATAGACTCTCTGGAGAATGTGTCTAAAGTTAATTGGGCCTTAAATGCAGCCAAAGTCACACACGGAAAAATTTCGGCCGCCCCAGAAGTCATCATCTTCATGACATCTGGCAGGTCGGATCCAGCAGACAACATCGAAGCCATCAAGTCGTGGATCGACCACAACAGCTGCGAAATCGGCAGAGTATTCACTGTTGTGAATTGCACGTTCTTACAAGAACAGCCTGCCGCGCAGAGTTGGTATGATGCCTGCATTCACTATTCAGACGTCATCCTGTTAAACCGTAGGGAAAGCAACGACAACAAGTGGGTGAGAAACTTCGAGGAACGCCATAAAAAGCAATGCTCCCCTGCCAGATTTATTCTAGTAAAGAAAGGGCGTGTGCCAAATCCAGTTGAAGTGCTCAGCCCAGAAGCACGGCGTCTCTCTCTCTACTTTGATGAACTCATTCCTATTGAAGAGGATGGCTTAGATGAAGACGAACAGCCAGAGGACACAAAACCCGATAAATACATAGAGCGGCTCGAAAATGGTCAGCGAGCTCACAAAATCCTCGATATAAACAAATACCTTTAAACAAAAAGGCCGCAGTTATAACCACTGCGGCCTTCGTTTAAAAGATTTCAGACACTACGATTTGGAATCTACAGTAGGTTCAACTGAACCCGCCAACTCCTCTTCAAACTCCTCGTCATTATGGATGTAGTAATCCTGATAAGCCTTATCTGAGTAATGCGAGTAGTAGTAACTAGAAAGCGTGCTAGTGATGTTATTTAGAATTGCACCAAATACAGGAGTATTCGATTCCCATAAACGACGCACATTCACGACAGCAGTCTTACGCTTTACAGTATTAAACTTGATTACGTAAAGCACACCATCCGCAAGAGGTAACAAATTCAAAGCATCACTGACCGCAGCCAGCGGCGGAGAGTCGACCACAATGCGATCATAGCGATCACGTAGGTCAGCAAACATGGCCTCAAACTTAGCGCTATTTAGCACTTGAGTCGGATTCTTAGACTTTCCACCAGAGGGGAGCACATCAAGGTTCGGATATACCTCCTTGATAATCACCTCGTCGATCGCCACATCCTTATCGACATGATCTAAGAGACCAAAATCGTTCTCCAACTGCAGCGAACGAGCAACGTTGGGCAAACGAAGGTCACCGTCTAGCAAAAGTGTTTTTTCGCCGTGATTTGCAAAAGTAAGCGCAAGATTAGAACTCACAAAAGACTTACCCTCTCCAGGAACCGTGCTGGTGGTCACAATCACCTTAGCATTCTTACTCTCATCATTCAGCTTCAGAGCGGAGTGAATCGACCTAAAAGTTTCCGTAACGTGGCGATCTACATTGGAAGCGACCGCCTGAGCCTTAGAATTCGTGTCGAGCTTCTTAATTCGCGGAACTATACCCAGCATCGGAAGACCAATCGTTCCTTCGATGTCAAACGCGCTCTTCACACGGTCATCTAAGAATGCGACAATGAACACTAGGCCCATGCCGACTGCAACACCACCAAAAAGACCCGCAGCAAGATTCATTACTACATTTGGGGATGAGTGCTTCATCGGAGGAAAGGCCTCGTCAACAATACGAGCATTGGGATTCTTCAAATTAACTTGAGCCTTTTCCTGAGTCATACGAGAGGTCAACGCAATGAAGAAGCTCTGTTGAACGTCCAAATCTCGAAGCAATGAATTGTATTCAACACGAGTTTTACTTAATTCGATTAATTCCTGCTCCTTTTCCGCCAGTCGTTGGCTAGCAACTTCGTAATTGCTTTTTGATTCAGAAAATGACGAATCCAATTTGTTAACTGCATTTTGAACCGCTGAACTAAGCTCAGCTTCAGACTCTTGTAGCTGCTGCAAAAGCTGAATCATAACAGGGTGCTTCTCACGGTAACGCTTGCTTAGCGAAGAAATCTGAATTTTAGCCTGACTAATACTCTCAAGGAGCGATGCGACACGCGATTGTTCAGAGATAAAAGACAACTCCCAGAGGTCACGTTGCTCTCGACGATATGACTCAACTAAATTCCACTTTGTCTCGATCATATCGTAGACATTTTTCGCGTTCAGCTTCATTTCATTCAAGCTAGCTAATTGCTCTCGGGCAATGTTCTCTTGGCTGTCTAGTGATACGGCGTTGTTTTGCTCGCGATAATCCGCCAGCTTCATGTCTAACTCTTCAACACGCTCCTTTTGCTGGTCAGCACGTATGCGCAAATCTTCAACTGCCTTCATTGAGCCATCAATATTCAGCTTCAAATTGTAATCGATAAACTCTTTAGCGAAAAGATTCGCAACGTCTGCGGCAATGATTGGATCTGGGTGCGTGTAGGCAATATTGATCATTAAGCTCATTCGCTTCGGCATGATCTTACGATTGCGACCCAAAACTTCAGTCGGGCTTAATGGGCCACTGAGACTGAGGGCATCCGAATAAGGTGCCATAAAGCGTTCACGGACATCGTCTTGTATACGCTGCTCCACCCCTACAATAATTGAAGCACTTTCGAGAACACTGATCTGAGTGTTTAAATCTTCTGCAGAGCGGATTTGATTTGGCTCCATTTCCATACCAGGAATGTTGCCCATAGCCGATGGGTCGTCCCTGAGTAGTTGAACTTGAGCAACTGCTGTATAAACCTTTGTCTTGTTAAATGTATAGAGTATCGAGCCAGAAAAGATAATAAAGAACGCCACGATTAAATACCATACGCGCTCACGAAACATTAAGAGATAGTCTTTAAATGAACGTTGAGGAGCACTACTTCCACCCTCGTAGCCGCCACCAGCGCCGTAGCCGCCACCGTAGCCGTAACCGCCACCATAGCCATAGCCACCACCGTAGCCATAACCACCGCCATAACCACCCGAATTTGGATCAGGAGCACCCCTTACATAATCATTCTTCATAGAAAAAACTCTTTAATTAAAATACACGCTCTGGAACCCAGATAGTATCTCCTTCAGACAAGATAACATCTTTAACGTTCGGATCCGTTAAGATACGACTAAAGTTCACTTCCATTTGTCTCGCACGTCCCGATGAGTCGACGCGCTTAATCGTTATAGACTTGGGGTTTCCAAGACGGCTCACCCCGTTGGCTCCAGCAATTGCCTCAGTGAGGGTCAAACTGCGATCAGGTGGAATTTCTACAACGCCCGGGCTGTTAACTGAACCGAGTATACGCACCACTTTAGCGGAAAATGATAGCACGATCACCGACACTTGTGGATCCACAAGGTAGTCGCGATTGTATAAATCTGTAATAAGCGACTGTGCTTCAGCGACTGACATTCCTGCCACTTTGACTTTACCGATCAAAGAAAGTGCAACGGTGCCGTCGCCCTCAACACGAACATCCTTATCCAAGTCTTGCTCTTGATACACCTCAACACTGAGAACGTCCGACGGTTTAAGCACATAATTTTCGCCAACGACCATGCCAACACCAGAACGGCCCGAGGACGAACCCTGTGACGATTGCGAGGCACCACTGTCACCAAACGAAGTCGCTCCGCCATCTTGGGCTGAGAGAAACAGTGTCAGAAATAACGAACTAAATAATACAATAACTTGTTTCATAAATTAAAAAATGCCTCGGCTAGGAGGCATTTTGACCGACTCAACGGTTAAAAGTTCAATATTAGTAGCGCAGTGTAGCCGTCAAACTAAGGGTGTGGCTTTCATAACTCCTGTTAAAAGCGTCGGTGTCATTTTCGGTGTAATTATACCCGCCGCTGAAGCGCCAATTTTGATTCGGCACAAATGTAAGTGCTGTGCCTAAGCGATACTGATGATCCTCACGACCGCCATCATCATACTCACGAAGCGTGTAACCAGCATTCGCTTGTGCGGACCAATTACCACTAATCGAATAACTTACCACGGCGTTCACAGTCGAATTTTCCGTAGTGCCACCCTCACCGCCGACGCCGAAGTCGCGTGACAAATCAAGCCTTGCAGTTATTTTCGGAGTGGCTGCCCATGTGAAATTGGCGTCTAAACCAAGCATTCCTGTGGACTTACGATTCGTAGAAGAAGGAAGACCAACATCGCCTCCACTGAGGTCAAGCAGTTGCACCGTCGAGTCATCAGTGTCACGAACGCGATACCCGACTTTAAAGAAACCAGTTAATTTAGGTAGCAGGTTCCCGCGAGCACCCACATTGAAAAAGTGTGAATCATATGAGTAACCACTGACGGATGTCGTGCCAATGGTGCCGATTCCAAAGCCAGGGCCAGGGACTAGCGGAACGATACCAGACCGAGGAGCATTCGTGTCACCCACATCGGTATCAGAGTAAGAGTAACCGAGGCTAAGATCCACCTTAGGAGTCAGTTCATAATAAATGTCCACCGGAATTGTAATCGTCTCACGATCCGCCAAAAAATTGTCATAGGTCTGATACTCACGCTCGCTGTAACGAACCCCAGAACCAACACTAAGCTTTTCGGAAAAGCGATACTCACCATCAATACGGGCAGCAGTATCATCCCACTCGATCAAGTCATTCGTGACATTCACATCGCCGGTCGTGCTTTTCACTTCGTCGAAACTGGCTGAAGCACTTAGATCGAGACGACTCGATTTGTAAGAACCGACCGCCTTAATATGAAATAGTTCAGCATCCAACTGATCCAAATCGCTGTAACGAACAATATCATACCGAGTAATAATACTGAAGTCAGCCTTGGACAATCCGCGTCCCAGATTGATTTCAAACCCAGGTGAAAAGGTCCAAATCACATCATCTAATTCATCATCTTCATCACGCAATACGTTGCTGGTCCACTGCAGGCTGGTTGAACCGTTAAAGAAGATATCAACATTGTCGCCGATCGAAACAAGAGGCGCAGCATTCGTAACCGTGGGCAACAATAACGCAGCGGCGATCGCAGAACTAAAAGTAGAGAGTAAAATTTTGTTGTTTTTCATTAAGCAAAAATCTGGGGTGGGGAACTTTATCTAGACCATTAAAGTGCTATTCCATGTATAATCAATGATTATTTAACCGCATAATAATGGAAGCCGAAATCGCAAACTGCAACCAGAAAGAGTATTCGATTTGAGCTTGGCGAAGCCATATGTTTAGTTCAGCTATATTAACAAACGATTCGCAATTATTAACTAATGAAAACAGACACACGCCCCATAAGTCGCATTAATAGAGAAAAGAGCATACTGCTAGGATTCGCGCTACAGCGCAAAGGGGCTGACGGTAAAACCCAGATCGTAATCCGCTGGGGAAGGATCTTTAGTAGCTTTGTAGCTTTATTTGTGGTCGCGTGGTTGTCATTTGCTGGTGTTTTATTTTTCTACTTCAAGTATAAGAAAGATTTTGAAAGTGTTGAATATACAGGAATGGTGAGTTTGCCATTTCGCCTTGATGAACACCGTAAGGAGATGGGTGATTATCACATCGAAAAGGGGCTCATCGCAATTAAAGCAGGCGATTTTCGCGACGCACTTCGCCTCCTCCGATTGGGCGTCACACGCTCCCCAAGCAATTTAGAGGGCAGAGCTGTTCTATCAGAATTTTACGAGGTAGCAATCAAGCGCCCAGACATCGCTGCCGATTTAATGATCAAGGGATTGGACTACGGGGGCATTGATGACCTAGATTTCCTCAAAGGCACCATTCGCATATTACTGCGACACCAAATGGACACTGCCATCCAAACCATAGCAGACGAGCATTTACCCACAGAGCCCGAGCTTACCGACATCAACCGAACTTTAGCATTTGGCGCAGCAAACGCCAATTACCTGCGAGGTAACTATGATCGCGCTGATGATTATTTACTTTCTTATAACCTGATAGAATCCCTAGAAGGGCTACTTCTCTCAGCCCAAATTAGTTGGGATCGCGGCAACAAACTGTCCGCAATCAGCAAAATGGAAGAGTCGATCCCCAAGTTTCCGAATTCGGAACCCCTACTCATGCAGTTAAGCCGATATCATCGAGAAATGGGTGAAATTGACCAAGCTCGACGTTATGCGATTTTGCGAAACGTGGCCGACCCACTGAGTGCGGCCCCACGGCTAGAGCTATTATATATATACAACAAGTCGGGCGATTTAGAGCGTGAAGCGCGTGAAACCAAACGAATGCTGCAGCAGTTCAGGCAAGACACTACCGCGCTTCAAGCCCTCGCCAATTTCGCCGCAGACACAGGTAATATTGATCTCGCTCGAAGAACTTATGAGGAAGCCCTCGAAAACGAATTCAGCATTGAAGCTTTTGCGCTCTTACTCATCGAGTCACACTTGGTCAACGAAGATTACTCAGGTGCCCTTAATTTCGCTGAAGAACTGTTAAAAGAAAGCCCAGAATGGTTATCTAGACGTTGGGCGATCTTCAATAGCCTCCGCGCAGTTGCATCTTACGGAGCCAATCGCCCGGACCTTGGAGAAATCTACCTCCAAGACTTCCTAGACGAATCCAATCAACAACCAGCTACCTTCTTAGCCGTCGCTCGTCGCTTCAATAATATCGAACGTCCTCAGCAAGCTCGTAAAATATTAAGTAGCGCCTACCAATCCACGCCCACCAATCAGTTGATTCTCTCGGAACTCATCAGGGTCGAGTTGGCGTTGGGGAATACGGAAGATTTAAATAAGCTACTTACACGTCTACTTCAAATGCGTCGCCCGCAAATGGACCTGCTGCTCGAGGCATACCGGAAACTAGGCAGTGATCGATTCATCTTCACACCAGACCGCGAAAGCCTGCTGATTGAATTGAGTGCAATCCTACGCGAAAATAATCAGAACCTACTAGAGCTGGACTCCTAATACAACTGCGACTATAAAAGGTAATACATTGAACCGCAGATAGAACCTAACTCACACAGATCAATACGTATTTAGAATAGCCATCATCTGCGATTCTTAAACCCGAACGATGCAAGCGGACTTTCTGAGCAATAGGATTCAATTTGCAAGCTTCTCTATATTAGGCACATTTCTAATGTATCGCATTCGAAATGTGCTCACCAAGAGGGTGCTCAAAAATCCCTTAGGCGACCAAGGCACATGGCTGCCTGTCAGGCCAGCAGTCATCCCGCTGAGCGGTGACTCCATCGGCCTTGTTCGTTGAAACCGCCCAAAGGGCACCCGTTTCGCCTTCCCTTATGGCACACCTCAAGAGGTGCACCATCTTCGCTCTGCCGAGCTTCGTCAGTTGCCGGGCACCTTGCTCATCCTATTTCATAATCCGGGTTCAAGGCAGACGCAATCACTTTTGAGAAACACTCTAAGACACAAAGAAATAGGGATCACCGGAAACCGCAGGAGAGGGTTGACCCCTCGACTCCAAATCCGTAGGGCGCGACTTGACGCGCCCGCTTCCAGAAACTGAAGAAACGTGGGCGCATCAAGCTGCGCCCCCACGCCCTACAACAAATCCGCCGCGAGCTCCGCCAACTCAGAACGAACCCCGGTAAGCAACTCTAGGTGCGCGGTGATCTCGGTGCCCTTCAATCGCTGGGCGGTATGCACCAAACCATTCGACCAAGCATCCAGAAACATACTATCCACCTGATAGGGGTCGCCGAGTAAGATCACCTTCGAACCTTCCGCCATACGGCTGACCACTGTCTTCGCTTCGTGCGGAGTCAGATTTTGCGCTTCATCGATAATGAAAATGGTATTTGCGAGTGAGCGACCTCGGATAAAGGTCATCGCTTCGACTTCGACGATTCCAAAGTCAAAAAGGAACTGGTAAGGCTTGCGTGTCATGGGGCCCTCCTCATCCGATGCATCGCCTTGCGCGGGTTGCTTCGCGAGTTTTGCCATCGCTTTCTTGCGCTTCCGATTTGAGGTAATACGATCCAACTTAGTCCCCTGCTCCGCTTCAGGCTCCTTCGATACTTTACGGTTACTAAAGAGCACTTCCAAATTATCGTAGAAGGGCGCAATGTAAGGCGCCATTTTTTCATCCAGCGTGCCCGGCAGCGCACCCGTGTCCTTACCAATATGAACCAAAGGACGTGTAATAAAGACACGCTCGTATAAATTATCTTCGCCCAGTGTCTGATAGAGCGCCATCGCAATACTCACAAGCGTCTTACCAGTGCCCGCTTTGCCGCAACAAGTAACGAGTTTGATATCTTCATCGAGGATCGCATCCATCAACATACGCTGTTCGTCGTTGAGCGGATGTATCTTAATCCCCTTCGGAATCTTAATTCCCACCTCTGGGCCGAGTATCAAGGCCTCGATCTGACCATCTCCACGATAGCGCGCAGGCTCCGTGTTTTCTCCATCGCTCAAATAAATATATTCGTTGATGAATAGATGACTGGTCTGCTCCGGCGAGAGATCGACACCGTGCTCTAGAACAAATCGCTGATAATCAGTCGCATCGACCTTCACCGTCTTAAAGCCACCACCGATTTTTGAAGTGGTGACCTTGTCATTCATGTAGTCCTGCACTTCAAGACCGAGCGCAATCCCCTTGAGCGCCATGTTGGCGTCCTTAGTGACAAGAATCACACGACTGTCACTGCACACTTCTTTCAAAAAGAAAACCGACGCCAAAATACGGCTGTCCATTTTCTCCATGTCCACCAAGGTAGCTTTCAGGCGATTCATTCCCTCGCTCGCTGGGTCACCACTGACGAAATAATCGTTGATCACCACAATCAAGCGCCCGCCGTTGGCGAGATCTCGACTCAGCGCCGAACTCCCCTGCCCCGAGAGCTCGGGCGTCTCAAGCAAGTCATCGTCAAATAAGGCCCGCAAATCACGATGGATCTTACGTGCAGCAAAACCCAGCTCCCCCGGAGCGGACTTTTTACGATCCAGTTCCTCAAGAACTTCGACAGGTATGGCTAATGTATTATCCTCAAATTTATGTAGACACTGCGGGTCATGAAGGAGGACGTTGGTATCAAGGACAAATATTTTGGCCTTGGATGGGTTCGATTTTTGTTTCGGCAAGGGACTGATATTGGTAGCAACTTTATTGCAAACTGACATTTGCAGCCTGCGGTTATTGAACTATAAATAAGCAATCTAGCAGAAACTACGGGCGCAAGCCGTAAAGCAGCTAACACCTCTTTTTTACTCAAAACATGACAGATTCCCGCACTTTAGAAGCTCAAATCGGCTACACATTCAAAGATCCCGAAAAACTCGCTCTCGCACTCACCCACGCAAGCTGCGAGTTCCCGACTGGGCACAACCAACGCCTCGAATTCTTGGGCGATGCAGTGCTCGACCTCGTGATTGCTGAAGCCCTCTACCAGACCTACGACAGCATCGACGAGGGCACGATGGATCGCGTGCGCGCAAGTATCGTCAATGGCAAGTCATTGGCCAAAAAAGCCGTCGAAATAGGCCTAAGTATGCACCTTCAAGTCAGCGACGGGCATCGTGAACACCACCCAGAACCAAGCCACGCGATGCTGGAAGACGCCCTCGAAGCGATCTTTGGCGCCATTTTTTTGGACGGCGGGATGGATGCAGCCAGAGCAACGATACTCAAACTCTTTGGTGATCGCATACAGAATGCAGACATCAGCAACCAATCAAAGAACCCAAAAGGGCAGCTCCAAGAATGGGCACAGCAGGCGCACGCAGGCTTAACCCCAGAATACCATGAACTCGCCGCCGAAGGCCCCGATCACCATCGCCACTACCAAGCGAGCGTATCAATCAAAGGAGCACTCTTGGCGAAAGGTTCTGGCACTTCAAAAAAAGCTGCCGAGTCAGATGCCGCCAAAAACGCGCTGAAGCTAGTGATTAGATAGCCACGAAAAGCATGCGAGGATCTATTGTAATGGTTGGCAGACAATCACCCGAACACTGCCTCGATTTGACCAAATCGTTACCGATTCGGCTACCAATCATAGACTGTAGCCGAAAGCGTGAGCTTTTGGTCCAGTTTAAAGGCGATCTCACGCGAGCAGTCTATAATCGAGACTAAACTAAGATAAAAGCGCCTACAAGCGGCTACCTACCACAAAGACATCACCCTTCATGGCAACCACTTTCAATTGCACTGCAAGCGACTCTCTGTTTCACGGGGTCAGTGTCGAAGCGCGTGCGGCGCTGATTGCCGGTTGCCTGAAACAGACAGCTCATAGCGTATCGATTACACTGGTAGCCGACCCACGTCGCGCCCAAGAGCTCACCAGTGAAGTCGAAACCTACATAAACTGGGCAGGCCAAACGGTGGAGATCCTCCACTTCCCGGAAGACCCTACGCCAGACATCGATGCACGCAGACGCGCAGATCGAATCTGCGACCGCCTCACAGTCTTGAGTGCACTGTTACGCCCAAGCACTCACAAGCGCTTATTAGTCGCGACTCCCGAAGCACTCTTCGGCTTATGTCCGATTCGGCAGCAATTTGAAGCCGACCAAATTAAACTACGCGTCGGCGAGGAACACTCATTTACTGAACTCACGAAACGACTCACTGAAGAACTCAACTACGATTCCGAAGCGCTCTGCGAGCACCCGGGGCAACTCGCCACACGAGGCGGGCTCATCGACATCTACCCCTATGATGCCCTTGAACCTTATCGAATCGATTTCTTCGGCGATGAGATTGAGAGCATTCGAAGCTTCGACCCTGCCAGTCAGCGAACCAAAGAAAGCATCGCTACAATCACGATTTCCGCAGCTGCGAGTAGTGAAACGTCTCACTCCAAAGAAGGCGCATTCTGCGACTACCTACCAGAAGCCGCGATACAATGGTTACTCGAAGACCCAGCCTTACTCGTCAGAGAACATCCGTATCGCTTTGAAACCACTCAGTCCGCAGCTGCGACGATCCGCTCCTTTTATCAGCTGAAAGCGTCGAGACAACAATACGCAGACCGACTGCTTGGTATTTGTGAAGTGGATACGGATCCTCATCTGTTTAAGGATGTGACTCGTATTGAAATGTCTATTGAGCCAACCGAGAATTACCGCCTACACTCTGATGCCAGCCAAGTGGGCTTCGACCGATTTGAATCGGAGCAAAGCGCTCGAAATAAATTCGAAAGCCAGATCGCCGACTGGGCGAAAAAAGACACGCTCACCATTGCTTTCGTCACTGCAGGCGCGAGCGAACGCACGCGGATTCAGGAATTGCTCAACGAGAATCCGCTCACTGCAAAACTGAAACCCATTTACTTAGAAGGCTCTACCACTGGCGGCTTCATCGTGCGTGGAACTACGGAGTGGCTCTGCGTCAAAACCAGTAAACAGTCCAAAGGCGTCGCACTCATTACCGACACCGAATATTTTGGCCGCCGCCAACGTAAAGTCGGCAGCAAGCAAGAACGCGCGCGACCGACCTTATCTCAAGTCGACCAGTTACTAGACTTCACCGAGTTAGCCGATGGCGACACACTGGTGCACCTGCAACATGGCGTGTGCCTCTTTCGCGGACTCACGCGTCTAGAGATTCAAGGCGGCTGGAAAGAAGTCATCTCAGTTGAGTTTGCGGAACAGATGACCATCCATGTGCCGCTACATGAGTCGCACCTGCTCACTCGTTATGTAGGGCTCACAAAAGCCCATCCTAAACTTGGCAAAGTCGGTGGAGCCGCATGGGAGAAAACACGCCAATCCGCTGAACGCGCCACACTCGACTACGCAGCCGAAATGCTCAATCTGCACGCCCAACGCAGCCAAGCAGGCGGCTATGCATTTCCACCTGACCATCCTTGGCAAAAAAACTTCGAAGCCGCATTCCCTTTCAAAGAAACACCCGACCAACTCCGTGCCATCGAAGACAGTAAGTCGGACATGGAAAGCGAGCTGCCAATGGATCGCCTCATTTGTGGTGACGTTGGATTTGGAAAAACCGAAGTCGCGATTCGCGCGGCATTGAAAGCAGTCTTAGCTGGCAAACAGGTGGCTGTGCTCGTGCCCACCACCGTGCTCTGCCAACAACACTTTAATACCTTTCAAGAACGCATGGCACAGTATCCAATCATTGTGGATATGGTGAGCCGCTTCCGCACATCGAAGCAAAACAAAGAAACCATCGCCGATCTCGCTGCAGGGAAGGTCGATATCGTCATCGGCACACATCGCTTGCTCAGTAAAGACGTCCACGTGCAAGACCTCGGACTTTTAGTCGTCGACGAGGAGCAGCGTTTTGGAGTCCGCCAAAAGGAGCGCATCAAACAACTGCGCGCCGACATCGACATCCTTACACTCAGCGCGACGCCGATCCCCCGCACACTCTACATGGCGATGGCGGGCGCACGGGCCATGAGCGTGATTGAAACGCCCCCCGTGGACAGGCGTCCTATCGAAACCGTCGTCAAAAGCTACTCAGACGACTTAGTCAAAAGTGCCATTCAAGCCGAAACCGATCGCGGCGGCCAAGTCTTCTACCTGCACAACCGCGTCTCTACCATCGAAGCGGTTGCCGCCAAAATCAATGACATGCACCCCAAGCTGAAGGTCGCCGTCGGCCATGGGCAAATGGAGGAAGGTCAGCTGGAAAAAGTCATGACCCAGTTCGTAGCGGGCAAATTTGATGTGCTGGTTTGCACGACGATTATCGAGTCGGGCATCGACATTCCCAATTGCAACACACTGATCATTGAGGGTGCGGATCGTTTCGGCCTTGCACAACTGTATCAAATTCGCGGGCGTGTGGGTCGATTCAAACGTCAGGCCTATGCCTATCTGCTACTCCATCGCCATGCCGCGCTGGTGGACCAGGCACAAAAACGCCTCAACGCACTCAAGCAGCACAATCAGCTGGGCGCAGGCTTTCGTATCGCCATGCGCGACCTCGAACTCCGTGGCGCGGGCAACCTCCTGGGCTCACAACAAAGTGGCCATATCGCAGGGGTGGGCTTTGAGCTCTACTGCCAATTGCTCAAGCAAAGCGTCTCTCGCCTCAAGGGAGAAGCTGGCTCCGACCGCATACGAGCGGACGTAAAGCTCGACTTCATCGCCACCGGCGAAGGTGGCAGTCGCTCACGTAATACCAGCGGCACCGCTAGTTTTGCAGCGATCAAAGAGGCCGAATACATGCGTCCCGCCAAAGTCATCGAAGCCGCGCTGCCTGCCGAATACATAGCCGAGCCGCGCCTCCGAATTGACCTCTACCGCAGACTCGCTCTCGCCGAGAATCGCGATGCCGTCAAAGCGATCGCTGAGGAGATGACCGACCGCTTTGGCAAGCTTCCACTGCCCGGCCTAGCCTTGATCGCAGTCAGTGAGATTCGAGTGCTCGCAGAGGCTGCAGGGGTCCGCCGAGTCGAAACTGAGGGCGATCGACTGATCTGCCGACTCGCACATATCGGAAAATCGGGCGAATTCTTAAAGACAGGCAGCCGTTTTCCCCGCTTGACCAAGAAAGATCCACTTCTAAGGTTGGGCGAAATTCAGAAATTACTTTCACGCCACGCGCGACCATGAAGCTTACACGCACACTCACTCTTTCACTCATCGCAATCCTCACTTCGCTCGCTACCGCAAGTGCTCAAACCAACAACCCGCAAGACCCAGCGCTCATTCGCCTCGGTAACGGTGTTGCCGCAGTCGCAGAAGGCCAAATCATTACCGTTGAACAACTCCGCCAAGAGCTCAACCCGATCATCCCTCGCCTGCGGGTAGAAGCAAAAAGCCAGCAAGAATTCAACGAGCGCATTGACGAGATTAGTAAAGAAGTGCTGCAAAACATGATCGACCGCATTATCATTGTAAAAGCGGCAGAAGAAAAAGGCATCCTCATCCCAGATTCCTACATCGACCAAGAATATGACGAAGTCATTGCTCGCGACTTTGGCGGCGACCGTGGACGCTTTATCAAATACTTGCAAAACCGTGGCATCACCGCCCGCGATTACAAGAAAGAGGTCTACGAGCGAGTGGTCGTCAATGTGATGCGCAGTGAAAATCGTCGATCCCAATCAGAAATTAGCCCCGAGCGCATCGAAGATTTTTACGTCCGCAACAAAATTAAGTTTTATCAAAGCGAGTCGCTACACTTGCGCCAAATTATCCTGACTCCGATGGCCGACGAGGGCCTCGTGCCGCTTCGCCAAACCGCGAAGCAAGTGATCAGTGAACTCGACTCCGGAGCCGACTTTGGCGACATGGCCCGCAAATACAGCCAAGATCAAATGAGCCGCCGCGGTGGCGACTGGGGCTGGATCGAACGCCAAGACATTCGCAAAGAACTCAGTGAAGTCGCCTTCAACCTTGAGCCCGGTCAATACAGCCAACCGATCGAACTCTCCAATGCAATTTTCATTCTTTACGCTGAAGATAATCGCAAAGAAATGATTCAACCCATTTCCGCAGTGCGCGACATCATTGAGAATGTTCTTATCGGTGAACTTGCGCGCGACGCGCAAGAAAAGTGGCTACAAGACCTACGTAACACCTCTTACATTCGCTACTACTTGTAGTCTAGCCTAGGAACACCTATTCAACATTGGACGTTGGACGTTCTCCCTCCCCCTCCTGCTCGCCATATCCTTATACACATTTTTGTATGATTTAATTTACGCGAGTAAGTCTATTATACCGAATGAAAAAATGTTTGATCGGG
>JABBCA010000084.1 GCA_018607135.1 Opitutales bacterium | reverse complement strand
GAGGGGAGTGAATAGCTTCCAGGGTTTCGATGAAACTGTTGAGACGCTTGGGCATGTTTGGAAGTGATGCGGATACTTCGTTAATCGGTTAAAATATTGCCCTTTGTTATTAGAGACGATCACAAGAGCAAACGCGTTATGCTTTACTTCAGCGGTTTCTCTACAATCTCTATGCGGATTCAGAAATACTTTAAACGTGTTGTTCTGAATTTTCTTTGAGAGTTTCGATGCGGCTGAGCACTTGTTTGAAAATACTGTCTGCATCCAGGCCTACGCTGCTGCGAAGCTGTTTAACGGAACTGCCGTGTTCAATAAATGTATCTGGCCAGCCAATACGCTCAACGGGGCGCAGGGTGTTGCCTTCTTGTAAGGCTTCCATGACTGCGGTGCCGAAGCCGCCTGTGATCACATGGTCTTCCATGGTCACGATGAGTGATGTTTCTTTTGCGGATTCAAGCAGTGCTTGGGTGTCGAGTGGTTTTGCAAATCGTGCATTGACGACACCGGCTTTGATGCCGTGTTCACTTAGGCGCGCTGTTAGCTTTTTAGCGTCGTCTACCATACTGCCAATGGCCCAAATGTCTATTTCGCCGGCGTCTTCAAGACGCTTAGACTTTCCAATTTCAATCGCTTTTGGCGTATCTTTAATTGGTGTGCCCATTCCATTTCCTCGTGGGTAGCGAATGAATGCAGGGCCTTGATATTGGATACCTGTGGCCATCATGTCGGCCAGTTCGTCCTCGTTGGCAGGTGCCATGATCACGGCTGTGGGCACGCAACGAAGATAAGAGATGTCAAAGAGGCCGTGGTGTGTGGCGCCGTCGTTTGGCGATAGGCCCGAGCGATCCATGCAGAACAAAACTGGTAGGTTCTGGAGCGCAATGTCGTGGATAATTTGATCGTATGCGCGTTGTAAAAATGTCGAGTAGATAGCGCAAACCGGGTGGAAGCCAGATGTCGCCATGCCAGCAGCGAATAGAGCTGCGTGTTCTTCGGCGATGCCCACATCGAAAAATTGTTTCGGGAAGGCGTTTTCAAGAATGTTCATGCCTGTTCCAGCTGGCATGGCGGCAGTGATGCCTACGATATTTTTGTCTTTGGAAGCTAGTTTGACCATGGTTTCACCCATCACGTCTTGATACTTCGGCGGGGTGCCTTCAGGGCTAGGAGCACCTTTGCCAGTAGTCACATCGAAGGGGCTGGCTCCGTGGAAACGTTCTGGGTTCTGGATCGCAACATCGTAGCCCTTACCTTTGGTGGTCAAGATGTGAAGTAGAACTGGCTGCTCCGCATTTTTAGCAAATTCTAGGTAGCGTTCGAGCTGCTTGGGGTCGTGCCCATCGATGGGGCCGATGTAGCGCACGTTAAATTTCTCAAATAGCGAAGAGGGAACAAAGAAATCTTTGGTCTCTTTTTTCCATTTAGAACCAAAATTGATTAAAGACTCACCGCCGGGAACTTTTTGTAGCAGGGCTTCAATGTCGTCGTTAAGCTGGTTGTAGACCGGGTTGGTAATGAGCTCGTTGAAATAACGTGGAAGTGCACCAACGTTTTTGGCGATGGACCACTTATTGTCGTTGAGGATAATCACAAGCTTCTTGGTCGAAGTCGCTACGTTGTTGAGCGCTTCCATTGTGATTCCACAGGTGAAGGCCGCATCGCCACAGAGGGCCACTACGTTTTCGTCGCTGCCGCGTTGATCCCGAGCGGCGGCCATGCCAAGTGCAGCGGACAGGGCAGTGCCTGCGTGACCTGCTCCAAAGGCGTCGTGTTGACTTTCGGAGCGATTGAGGAAGCCACTGAGGCCTTCGTCGAGACGGAGCTTGTCGAAGCGCTCGTCATTGCGACCTGTGAGCAGTTTGTGGACGTAGCCTTGGTGGGCTACATCGAAGCAGAAGCGATCTTTGGGCGTATCGAAGACTCGGTGCAGGGCGATGGTGAGCTCTACGACGCCGAGGTTGGGACCTACATGGCCACCGTTTTGCGAAGTGACTGAAATGATGCGTTGGCGTATTTCTTCTGCCAGTTGCGGGAGAGCGTCTTCCGGCAGTGCTTTCACGTCTGCGGGTGATTGTATCTTCTCTAGTAGAGACATTTTCCTAATTATAAAAAGAGAGTGGCAGCGGTAAACCGAGAGTGGCGCTTAAACGCCTAAAGCGTCTTCGAAGTCTTCCAACTCTCCAGTTTTGATATTGAGTTTTTCGATCTTAATCTCGGCTTCTTTGAGTTGTGATTGGCAAGTCTTTAGTAACTTAGAGCCTTCCTCAAATTTAGCAACTAGATCGGCTAAAGCGATTTCACCGCTCTCCATGGATTCGATGATACCTTCGAGGCTTTCAAGTGCTTCTTCGAAGCTGAGCGATTTAGATTCTTTGGCCATGTGTCTGGGGGATAGAGCTAGGAATTGTCGGCTCGGAAAGCTGCACGAATCACGTCTAGATCAATGTTTTTGGTAATAAGGTCTTTAATAATTGGTATTTTATCGGCGTCGCTAGGCTGAGTCTTTACGGTCATATTGTTAATTTTCGACGCGACGACATAGCTTTCTTCGCTGCTAACGACTACGGGGATGTCGGTTTTTGCGATCATGTCCATCAATTTAGGGTGTGGATGGGTGTCGCGGGTGAGAATGATGCCAGAAATAATACGCTTACCCGCGACGCCTTCGGCGGCAATGGCAGCGAGCATGATATCTTCACGGTCACCTGCAGTCACTACGAGCACACCTGGTAGTAGATAGTCGACGATGCCTCGGGCCGCCATCGCTCCGATCATGACCTTATCGATGCGTGTGGATGCGGCGTATTTTTCACCATTCAACCATGTGCCATTAATTTCTTCGACGACTTGATGTAAATTGGGCTGGGTAAGCTTTTTTTCGACAGGTATGCAGCCAAGCAGAGAAATCCCCATGCGTTCGAGTGCGATGCGACAGTATTTATCAACCATCTCAAGCTTGTGAGGTTCGACCTTGTTGATAATGGCTCCGATGACTTCTACACCTGCTTCTGCAAAGAGTGCTTTGTTCATGGCAATCTCATCAATCGGTCGGCCAATACCGCCCCGAGCGACGATGATGACTTTAGCATTTAAGTGACGTGCTACATCGGCATTGGATAGGTTGAAAACCGAACCGACCCCTGCATGCCCAGTGCCTTCGATGATGATGTATTCGTTATTGAAGGCGGCACGGTCAAATGCGCGACACATTTGATTGATGAGTTCTGGGTGAGTTTTTCCGGGGCTATCTAAAAACTCACGAGTGAAGGTGGGATGGATCGCGATAGGGCTCATCGCTTTCATCGGTGTTTTTACGTCGAAAATACGATTGAGTAAAACGGAGTCTTCGTCGATCTGGTGCCCTTCGACTTCGACGAAACGCTGGCCGACTGGCTTGATAAAGCCGACGTCTTGAGTTACGGAGCGTAGCGCCGAGAAGAGTGCTAAACTGGTAGTCGTCTTACCGTCGTTCATGCGGGTGGCCGCGATGAAAATACGTTTAGTGTTTTTATTGCGTGGCACTATAAGCACTTCAGTATCACAGGGCTCGGTAAAAAGATTTTCGTTAGCAGATGACATAGTCTGGACGCTCTTTGGAGGTGTCTAATCGATTTTTGTGACGTCTTCGTTCAGCTCTTCACCATCGGTAGGGTAAAGGAGCTTATGATCAATCGCTTGCGAGGCGACCATCACTGCGGTGCCAAAGATATCACTAGCCGTGGCACCACGACTGATTTCTGCTGCAGGCTTGGAGAGCCCGGTGAGAATGGGGCCGTAATTGCGCGCGCGGGTCAGCACATCGACCAGCTTTGAAGCGATATTCGCAGAGTGTAGGTCGGGAAAGATCAAGACATTGGCTTGGCCTGCGACTGGGCCGTCGATTTTTTTGGTTTTTGCAACGACTGAATCGAGCGCGGCATCGACTTGGAGCTCTCCGTCGATTTCCATTGGTATGTCTAAATCACGCGCTTTTTGTCGTGCGAGCACGGAGGCGGCCTTCATCTTGGCGACCGTCGGATTTTTACTCGAAATACTCTTACTCGAATAGCTGAGGAGTGCCACTCGCGGAGTGGTGTTGGTCAAGTGGTAGCGTAGCGCCGCGGTGTTGACGGCGATGTCGCATAGTTGCTCACTCGTGGGATCTGGGATGACTGCGCAGTCCGCGAGGAACAGTTCGCGGTCCTTGCCAGTTCTCGGGTCTTCTAAGTCGAAGATGTTAAGCGAGGATACACTAGAGACGTCTTTGTGGCGTGGAATAATCTGTAATAAAGGGCGCAATGCGCTGGATGCGGAAGAAGTCGCGCCTGAAACGATCGCATCGGCCTGTGAAGTTGCTAGCATCATCGTCGCGAAGTAGTTCGGGTTCTCTAGATACTCTTCCGCATCTTTAGCCTTAATGTCCCGAAATCGGCGGAGGCCTTGAAATTTAGTGACGAAACCGTCCCACTCGCTGCTGCGACGAGGCTCGATAATGCGAATACGATCAAGGCTGATGTTGAGGCGCTCTGCATTTTCCTTAATTTGAGCGCGGTCACCGAGTAGAATAGGGATGCCTAGGCCGCGCGTGGCAAATTTGCGTGCGGCTTGCAGGATACGAGGGTCGCCGCCTTCTGGGAAGACGACACGTTTCGGGTGGCGCTTAAGGCGCTCAGCTAGTTTTGCGATAAGTGGCATGATAGTTTAAATTGGTTGAATTGTTTTGAGGTAGATTGGGAAACAACGGGAGTCACAGGCATATAGAGCACGAAATATACAATTGCCAAAGTTTTTTCGGAAGTAGTTTCTATTTAATCGCGTGTTTGCCTGCAAAATATCGATTTATGTCCAGTAAACTTAAAAATATCGCCGTAGTGAGTCTTTCGACTGTCGGTTCTCGTCTGCTGGGTCTACTGCGTGATGTTTTAATTTTCGCTGCCTTGGGTGCTAGTTTGTGGAATTCGGCGTTCATTTTGGCATTTACGCTGCCAAACCTGTTTCGTCGCTTACTCGGTGAAGGAGCACTTACCTCGGCAATGGTGCCGGTTTTCTCAGATATATTGGAGCGTGAGGGACGTGAGGGAGCATTTGATTTTTTAAATCAAGTGCTGGTGCGCTTACTACTGATATTAGTGGCTATGGTGAGTTTAGGCATGTGTGCCTTAGGCTTTATCGCACAGAGTGGGCTGCTTTCTGAGCGCTGGGCATTGGGGGCTGAATTGGCGGTGGTGCTACTGCCTTATATGCTGTTCATCTGCTTGGCGGCGCTCATCTCAGCGGGTTTGAACTTAGTAGGTCGCTTCGCGGTGGCGGCTTCAACTCCGATACTACTCAATCTTGCGATGATCGGAGCCTTGGCTGCGGCCATGTGGCTCGATTCTGAAGCGGCAAAGCTCGTGTATTGGCTCTGCGGTGGAGTCATGCTCGGTGGACTCCTGCAACTGGCGGCACCTGCATATGATCTGATTCGTCAAGGTTGGAGGCCCCAATTTAAAATGAAACAAACGGCTGCTCTGTCAGAGCTTTGGAGTTTATTTCTACCTGGTCTGATGGGGGCGGCTATTTTACAGATCAATATTCTAGTTTCTCGTTTGTTGGCATACACTTTAGATGATTCGGCGGTCTCGGTCTTGTATCTTGCAAGTCGTTTGATGGAACTGCCGCTTGGGATTTTTACGGTTGCGGTGGCTACGGTGTTTTTTCCGATGTTAGCTAAAGCACGCTCTGCAGGAGATGCCCCGGGTTTTTCGCGGGCCTTTATACAAGGAACGCGTTTGGTAATTGGTATTTCAGTGCCAGCAGGCGTGGGGCTCTGCGTGCTAGGGCAGCCCATTCTCGAACTGTTGTTTCAGTGGGGTGCTTTTGATCGAGCGGATGTGCTGGCGACTCTTCCATTGATTGCGATTTATGGTATCGGTTTGCCGTTTTATTCAGCAGCGACATTTGCGACTCGTGGCTTGCACGCGAGCAAAGATATGAAGAGTCCAGTGCGCATCGCTGGCCTTTGTTTGATTATTAACGCGCTTGCGAGTGTTTTACTGATGCAATTCTGGGGTGCAAATGGCTTGGCAACTGCCAATGTGCTGGCGGCATTGGTCCAGGCAGTCTTGCTCTGGTCAGCGCTGGCTAAGAAGCACACTGACATTGCCTTTCGCTATATGCGGTCGGCTCTCTCTAAAATTCTAGTGGCGGGTTGTTTGATGGGGCTTGCTTGTTTCCTCGGATTGCAAGTGATCAAAAGTTTTGAACTTATTGAGAAACTGCATGCTTTAGTGGCAGTAGGGATGCTGGTTCCTATTGGAGCTGCCGTTTATTTCTGCTTATTGTTCGTTTTTAAATTCGAGGAATTCGATAAGCTCACGGGGCTGATAAGGCGCATCCTTGGCAAAGCAAAATAGCTCAGAGTTTCGACTCAATTCGCAAAAAAATGATTTCAGAGATTTCGCGGACTACGCTTGATGTCTGAGTGAAATGAGTCTTGCTTTGTGATATGTCGATTCATCCAACTGCACTTGTTTCTGAAAAAGCTACCCTCGGTGAAGGTTCCACTGTCGGGCCTTATGCGCTGATCGAAGAGGGGGTGGTCGTGGGTAAATCCTGCGTCATTGCGAGCCATGCAATTCTCCGCAAAGGGACGGTCTTGGGAGATTCAGTGACGGTGGATTCCTTCGCAGTCATTAGCGGTGTGCCGCAATCCATCGGATTTGATCAAACCATTGAAAGTGGTGTGGTGATTGGTGCGGGCACTACGATTCGTGAGGGGTGCACGATCAATCGCTCGACGACTGCAGGCGAGAATACAGTGGTCGGTAATGAGTGTTTTTTGATGGCGCAGTCGCATGTCGCCCATGATTGTAAACTGGCAAATCAGGTCATTTTAGCCAACAATGTGATGATAGCCGGGCACGTCGTGATCGGAGAGAAGTGCTTTGTTGGTGGGGGTGCTGGGATCCATCAGTTTTGCCGCATTGGAGCATATGCAATGGTCGCGGGTAACGCGTCGGTGACTGCGGATGTGCCGCCCTATGTAATGACCGCTGACCGTAGTGTGGCGCATGGCTTGAACATGGTGGGTCTGCGCCGTGGTGGATTTGATAAGCGTGACATTACTGATTTGAAACGTTGCTACCGTGCAGTGTTCTTCGGAGGAGGAAACTTGAAGCGTAAGGCTGCTGAGGCCGCGCGTGAGCATGAGTTTGGCACCACTTCTACGGGTTCGCGCTTCTTGAGTTTCTTTGAAGCGGGTAAGCGTGGCTTCGTGCAATCATCGACGGACTCGAACGACTAAATTCAATTAAACAATGGCGTCTGCTCAGAATTCAGCACCGCTTGTGATCACTTGCGGAGATCCTGCTGGGGTCGGGCCTGAGGTGATTGCAAGTGCATTGCGTGCCGATGCTATTCGTGGTGGGGATTGTGTCTTACTTGGCCCGCACTCGTGGGCGGAACCCTTAGCGGAGGCGCTCAATGTGGGCGTTGAATCGATTGGTGACCCGCACTTTCAATGCCTACCTGGTCAACCAGATCACATAGGTGCTAGGATTGCTTTGAGCGCGTTGCAACTTGCAGCTCAAGGTTGCATTGACGGTCGATATCGAGGCGTGGTTTCGGGGCCAGTCAGTAAACATTGGTTACAGCAAGTAGGCTTTAAACATCCCGGGCAGACTGAGTTTTTTGCTGAGCAATGGGGCGGAGAGCCTACCATGGGCTTTGTGGGTAATGAGCTACGTGTCGTTTTGGCAACATGGCATATCCCGCTTCGAGAGGTGGCCGATGCGTTGACTGCGGACTGCTTGAAGTTGGCGGTTCAGCGTGCGCATGCGCTTGCGAAGTCTTATGGAATCGAGACGCCGCGTATCGGAGTCTGTGGCTTGAATCCACATGCAGGCGAGGGCGGACTTTTAGGACTCGAAGAGCGAGAGGTGCTGGACCCCTTGTTGGATACGATGCGCGTTCAAATGCCAGGACTTTCTAAATGCCTCCCAGGGGACACTGTCTTTTTTCGTCAACGTAAGGGTGAGTTTGATGTCGTGGTTGCAGCCTACCATGATCAAGGCTTAGCTGCGGTGAAAACCTTGGAGTTTGACGCGGCGGTGAATGTGACTTTGGGACTGCCTTTTGTGCGGACCAGTCCAGATCATGGCACCGGGTTTGATATCGCAGGCAAAGGCATCGCAGACTCTAGCAGCTTTACGGCCGCGCTAAAGGTGGCTCGGAAACTAACCCAATTGTAGCTCCTGTTGACTTCAGGGCCACGCTTTTTTTTCATTTGCCCTATGAGGTGAATCGGCGCTTCCTGTCGGGTATGCTCAACTTCGAAAAAATCTACGAAGCGCTTCCCAGCTATTTACCGTTGATCCTCATTACGACGGTGGTGGTGGTGGCCTTGCGATTGATTCAATGGCTTTGGCTTGGGAAGAAGTTCGATGCATTTTCGGACCGTAAGATTATTCCTCAGGTGCTGATGTTGGCCTTTAGTATTGTTGGCGTGATTTTTATCATTTTGGCACTGCCGATCAGTGATACATTACGGGGGAATATTTTAAGTCTTTTGGGCTTAGTGATGACTGGTGTAATGGCGCTCTCGTCGACGACTTTTGTGGCCAATGCCTTTGCTGGATCGATGTTGAGGCTCACGCGGAGTTTCCGAGTGGGGGATTATATCAAAGTTGGAGGGCTTGGAGGGCGCGTTACCGAGCGCGGTATTTTTCACACAGAGATACAAACTGAAGATCGTGACCTGACTACGTTTCCAAATTTATATTTAGTGACCAATGCTGTCACAGTGGTGCGTTCATCAGGAACCATTATATCTGCGAACATTTCGTTAGGGTATGACGTCGAGCATACTCAAGTCGAAACGCTCTTGATCGAGGCTGCTGGAAAAGCAGAGCTACAAGATCCGTATGTGCATATCATGGAGCTCGGAGATTTTTCGATTAGTTACAAGGTTTCTGGATTTTTAGAAGACATTAAGATTTTACTGACCGCACGCTCTCGACTCAAGAAGGCGATGTTAGACACTCTACATGCTGCGAATGTGGAAATTGTATCACCGACATTTATGAATCAGCGCCTGCAAAAAGAAGGTTCGGTTTTTATCCCAAGGCAGTCGCGCATGGTGAAGCCTGTTAGTGTTGTCGAAGAAAAAACGGCAGAGGAAATGGCTTTTGATAAAGCTGAAGATGCTGAAGTGGAAGCGATGCTGGAAGTCGAAGGTCACTTTGAGGAAAAAGCAGTTGTGAAAGCACCCAAGACTAAGGAATAGGTATGGTCTGCAGATGCTCTGTTGGTCAGTCATGAGTTGCTGAGATTGGAGGCAATTGAACCTTGCTTTGCTGTGGCGGCTGAGTGTGACTCGTTTGTATGTCTAATATACCGAATTGCCCAGAGTGTGCCTCAGAATATACCTACGATGACGGCAGTCTTTTCGTCTGCCCAGATTGTGGGCACGAGTTTACCGCCGACGCTGTTGCAGCAGTGTCGAAGGAAGCATCGGATGGGCCGGTTTATAAGGATGCCTTCGGTAATGTGCTGCAAGATGGTGACACGGTCACCGTAGTTAAAGACTTGAAGGTCGGCGGCACTTCTGAGGTGCTTAAGATTGGCACTAAGGTGAAGAACATCCGCCTTTGCGGGGGTGATCATGATATCGATTGCAAGATCCCAGGCTTCGGCGGTATGAAGCTCAAGACTTCGGTGGTCAAAAAGGCATAGTCGTCGAATGAATGCATCGATACAGGCGATGGTGCTCCGAGTCACTGGAGCGAGCGCGATACGCCATTGTGAAACGATTCAAAAGCTGTGGAGTGGGTATGGCTCCATCGTGCGTTATGAGCTCGATGGTGGAGCGCTATCCAGCGTGATCGTAAAACACGTCGCGCCTCCAAAAGCAAAGGACCATCCACGTGGATGGAATACCGACATATCGCATGAGCGCAAATTGAAGTCTTATCAGGTGGAGACCGCTTGGTATCGTCACTATGCGAGTCGCTGCAGTGATTCATGCCGCGTGCCGCAGTGCTTTAATGTTGAGACGCATGGTGATGAAGTGGTTATGATTATGGAGGATTTGGACGCTGCTGATTTTTCTCAGAGAAGGAATCAAGTGAGTGTATTTGATGTGCGCGCATGCCTTACATGGTTGGCACATTTCCATGCGATTTTTATGCAGGAGGCTCCTGTGGATTTGTGGGAGAGTGGCACTTACTGGCATTTAGAAACACGACCCGATGAGTTGAAGGTTTTAGCGAATGAAGATCCAGCGCTCTATGCAGCAGCCGAGAGAATCGATGCAAAATTGAAGGCGAGCGCTTATCAAACCTTGGTGCATGGCGATGCCAAGCTTGCCAACTTTTGCTTTGCAGGCGCGGGGCAGGGGGTTGCGGCAGTGGATTTCCAATATGTAGGTGCGGGGTGTGGCATGAAGGACGTCGCTTATTTTATAGGGAGTTGCCTGGATGAAGTATCGTGTGAAGCCAATGAGGCGAAGTTGCTCGACTTCTATTTCAGTGAGCTACGTGCGGCGCTGACTGCAGGAGAATCGCATTTAGATTTCAATGCCTTAGAGACGGATTGGCGTCGTTTGTATGCAGTCGCATGGACGGATTTTCATCGCTTTCTAAAAGGCTGGAGCCCCGGGCACTGGAAGATTCATAGCTATAGCGAACGTTTAGCTTGGGAAGTGTGTGCGCAGCTTTTGGAGGAGGATACATGCGATTGAATCGTTTAGTTGTTGTCTGTAAGTAATTCTATTTTCCTACGTTGGGCTCTGAAGTGCTGAATCATGTCGGCAATCTGGTGCATAATTCAAATCAAGTCGAAATAGCCAATATGAGTTCAGCCATTGGGTTACCCGAGAACCACGGAACGATTGATCTGTTAGGCTCACATTGACTACGCTTAAAGCCCACAATTTATTTGATTTGTATGCGCTCTTTTTATGGGCCAGCAATTGTTTCACGGTGTGCTATTTGTTTTGCTCCACTAATGGTATCTGCCTACGCTGTTACTTATGAATTTGGACCTGGTAACTCTAAGGGAACTCATAGTTATTGCTAGTCGGGCTGCTCTAGAAGCAGGTGCTTTAATTCAAGACTATAGCCAGCGTGATTTTGTGGTGCAGCGCAAAGAGGGGTGCGAGAGCCTCGCCACGCAAGTAGTGACTGAAGTGGACGAGCTGAGCCAAGGGATCCTATTGAAGCATCTCGTGCCGACTTTAGAGCCATATGATTTGGCATTATTAACTGAAGAGCAGGAAGATGATGGGAGCCGTTTTCAGCAGGACTATTTTTGGTGCATTGATCCGCTGGATGGGACCTTGCCATTCGCACAAAGGATGCCGGGTTATGCGGTTTCGATTGCGTTGGTTTCAAGTCAAGGGCAACCAGTGCTCGGTGTGATCTATGATCCAGTTGACGGTGTCTTGTGGCACGCGATAGACGGCGTGGGAGTGTTTCGCAATCATGAGCCTTGGGCGCCGGCTGCCTCCGAAAGCCCAGATACAACTTTACGTTTTTATTGCGACTGCAGTTTTGATGCACACCCACAGCGAGAGGCGATGGTTTCTGGGATGGAACGAGTGGCTCAACGGATGGGCATGACGAATTGGGAGATCGAGATTGGTGGGGGTGCGGTGATGAATGCGCTGAGTGTTTTGGCGCATGCGCCCGCTTGTTATTTCAAAGTGCCAAAAATGACAGCAGGCGGCGGGTCGATCTGGGATTTCGCGTCCACCGCTGCGGTCTATGCCGCAGTAGGGCGACCGGTGACGAATTTTTCTGGAGGTCGTTTGGATCTGAATCGTGAGGACTCGACGTTTATGAATCACGAGGGAGTCATGTATGCGACCAGTGATGAGCTGGCTGATGCGGTGCGCGCTTGTTTTTCGGATGTTTAAACTTAATTTGAACAACAGTTGCGCTCCTTACGTTTAGCACTATTTCTGTGTAGGTATGTCTTCTGATTCTCCAGTCGAAAGCCCATTGCTCTCAGTTCGTGACTTGAAAGTGCATTTTCCAATTAAGGGGGGTGTCTTGCAACGCACAGTTGACGTGGTGAAGGCGGTGGATGGCATTTCCTTTGATGTAATGCGTGGGCAGACGGTTGGCCTCGTCGGTGAAAGTGGCAGCGGTAAGACCACGACAGGGCGGGCGATTGCTCGCTTGGTTCCGATTACTGAAGGCACGGTCTCATATGAGGGCCAAGACTTGGCGCATTTATCGCGGTCTGATTTCTTTCCGTATCGAAAGAAGATCCAGGTTATTTTCCAGGATCCGTTTGGCTCCTTAAATCCGCGTATGACGATTTACAGCATCATCGCGGAGCCGCTGGATATTCACTTTAAGCAGTGGTCGCGTTCGCAGAAAGAAGCGCGTGTCGCGGAGCTCCTCGAGAAAGTGGGCTTGAGTGCTGAGTTTATGAAGCGCTACCCACACCAGTTTAGTGGAGGTCAACGTCAACGTATAGGGATCGCTCGCGCACTCGCGGTGGAGCCAGATTTTATCATTTGCGATGAGCCTGTCAGTGCGCTCGATGTTTCAGTGCAGGCGCAGATTGTTAATTTACTGCAGGACTTGCAGGACGAGCTAGGGCTTACTTATTTATTTATTGCACACGATTTAGCAGTGGTGGAGCACATTAGTGATCAGGTGCTGGTGATGACCGAGGGGCAAATCGTGGAGCAAGCTTCTGCGGATGAGATTTATTCTAACCCGCAACACCCTTACACGGTAAAACTACTGGAGGCGGTGCCAAAGTTGTAGCTTACACTTGATTCTCCCGCACAAGCGGTTAATTTTACTCCCATGAATAAGACATTACAACGACTGATCGCTGCTGCTTTAATCATTTCAGCTCTAGTTCTATCTGGTTGCAACACAATGAAGGGCCTCGGCGAAGACGTGGAGAATCTTGGCGAGAAGATGCAAAACGCAGGTAGCTAGATAGGCTGCAGCTCTATATCTTTTATATCAAAGCGGTCCATTTGTGGGCCGCTTTTTTGTTTTAAGGAGCAAGGACATTCTTGTCCTTGTTTGTCAGGGGGCAGGTGCAATATGACGGACAGGAATGTCCGTCCTCCTTTGGGCTAAGCCTATGCGCAAAGGAACTCCGCGAACTTTAAATCGCCTGCAGTGGTGATTTTAATGTTTGGCGAGTCGTTGGGCACGATGGTGGTCTGTATGCCGATGGTTGCGACGGCTGCGGTGTCGTCTGTTATGCTGAGCGCATTCTTTTTTACGTGCTGATAGGCCTTCAAAATGGTTTGAAAATCAAATGCTTGCGGTGTCTCCATTGCCCAGAGTCGGTCGCGTTCTAGGTCTTCGAGGGTGATGTCTTGAAGTCCATTTGCTTTAGGTATGCGCTTAATCGTGTCCACCACTGGATGTGCGAGCACGGCTGCTTTGTGGGTATTCAATGAGTCGGCGATGGAACGTATTGCAGCACTGGTGATGAGTGGGCGTGCGCTATCGTGTATGAATACTTGTTGGCAGTTTTCAGCTTGTGCTCGAAGTGCGTTGAATACGGAGTCTTGTCTTTCTTTACCACCCAGTGCCCACGTGACTGTTACAGTGCCTAAATCAATACGTTGCAGTGACTCTGTAAGTGCGTGTCGCTGTTCCTCATCGCGATAAACAATAGTCAATTGATCAACGACCTTAGAGTCCAAGAATGCTTGCGCGCTGTGCAGGAAAATGGGCAAGCCATTGAGTGGCTCGAGGACTTTGTCTTGAACATTACCTTGCATACGACTGCCGCTTCCGGCAGCGAGGAGTATTGCAGTGCGAGACATAGGCGTGTGACGAATGGAATTTAAGCGAGCTCTGCCTGAATGGCATGTGCCGCATGGGCTGGATCGTCAGCTTTGAGGATTGGGCGTCCTACAACGATGTAGCTGGAGCCTGCAGCGGCTGCCGCTGTAGGTGTCATGATACGTTTTTGCTCATCCGCAGAACTACCCGCTGGGCGAATTCCTGGTGTGACAATGATTGGATCGTTGCCGAAGCGCGCTCGAAGTGGACATAACTCTAAAGATGAGCAGACCAGACCTTGAATGCCGGCATTGAGACTCATGTTCGCTAGGTGGATGACTTGCTGCTCCGGAGTTGCTTTAATATTGAGTTCACGTAGCTGCGTCTCGTTCATTGAGGTTAGAACGGTGACTGCTAGCAAGTTAAGATTGGGCGCGTGATCGGCCCGTGCCTTATTTGCCCATTCGAGCATTTCGGATCCACCAGAGCCATGCAAGGTGAGTAGTTGGACGGGCAGGCTGGCGATACTTTGCACTGCTTTGGCAACTGTATTGGGAATGTCGTAGAGCTTTAGATCGAGGAAAACTTTATAGCCCTTGTCGGCGATTTCCCGGACGAAGTCAGGCCCATAGGCAGTGAATAGCTGTAAGCCGATTTTGACCCATTCGATGGAGTCGCCTAAGCGATCCAACATCGCGAAAGCCTCTTCGCGTGTTTCTAGATCTAGTGCTAAAATGAGTGCGCAATTATTTTGATTCGACATGTAGTATGAAGTAGCAGTCTAAGTGCTGAAGGCAAAGTGCAAAAATGTTATTTTGTTTGGCGACCGCAAATTCTCTGCGTATGAACGATGGTATGAGTGTTGCCTTAGACACAGTCGAGCTCGCGTCTCCAGCGAAGGTAAATTTAATGCTATCCGTCCATGGACCACAAGCAGACGGTTTTCACGCGCTCACATCGGTCGTGGTGGCATTGGATTTTGGGGACCAGCTTAAGGTTGCGCGTGCTCATGGAACAGCGGATACTTTGAGCTGCACCGATCCGGAGGTGCCCATTGGTTTGGATAATCTCGTTTTAAAAGCTGCTAGATTGTTTCGAGAAGCTGTTGGAGAGGCGGTGTATTTCGAATTTGATTTAGAGAAAAGCATTCCGATGGGTGCAGGTTTGGGTGGGGGCAGTAGTAATGCTTCGACTGCTTTGTTGGGGATGAACCAACTGATGGGCGAGCGATTGTCTAAGTTTGAATTGCTCAAATTGGCAGCAGAGTTGGGCTCGGATTGCCCGTTCTTTATCGATCCGCGTCCCTCATTGATGAGTGGTAGGGGGGAAGTGATTAAACCCTTGGATTCGAGTTTAGCAGAAGTGCTTCGTGGCTTACCAATCGCTTTATTTCGGCCCAATTATAGTATCAATACGCACTGGGCATACGGACAGCTGCGCAGGCATGCTCCAGCGAGTTATGAGTCTGCCTCTGATGCTCAGTTACGAGTGCAAGAATTTATAAAGTCGCAGGAACCTAGGGTCTTGCTTTTTAATTCGTTCGAGCCGATTGTCGGGTATAAATACATTAGCTTGGCCTGCTTATTGGAACTTCTTCGTGAGAAGGGGATTTCGGCTTTAATGAGTGGCAGTGGAAGTTGTTGCTTTTCAATACTTAACGAAAATATATGTTCATTTTCTCGATTGCATGAAATTTGTTGTGATGCTTGGGGGGACTCTGCCTTTTGGGTTGTCACTTCAGTCTCATGATTTGAAAATATGAATATACGAGGTGCTATTGCTGTAATGCCCACATTTACTTTATAACTAATCCAGTGTCCAAACCTGTAAGCAAAGAAATCATTTTAGAAGGCATTCCTGCATCTCCAGGGGTGGCCCATGGCACCGCTTTGGTCTATTTACAGAACCAATTGGAGGTGCCCAATTTCGATATAGCTGAGACGGCAGTTGAGTCTGAGATGGAGCGCCTAGAGCAGGCGATTATAGAGACGCGTGCTGAGATCACAGCGGTTCGAAATAAGGTGGCTGAGAGCTTAGGAGATGGTGAGGCTGCAATTTTTGATGCTCATTTGATGGTGCTCGAAGACAGTGCATTGATTTCTGAAGTTGCGAGTGAGGTGCGTAATTTGCAGAAGAATGTGGAGCACTGTTATAACAATGTCGCTCAACGTTACATTTCCTTCTTCAGTTCTATGGAGGATGAATACCTCAAAGAGCGTGTTTCGGACATTCGCGATGTGACCCGACGTTTATTGCATAACTTGATAGGGATGCAAAAAGTCAATTTGGGAGATATTCCTAGCGATAGTATTGTCATTTCTGAAGATATCACCCCTTCGGACACGGCTGATATGGATCGAAGCAAGTTATTGGGCTTTGCGACGGATGTGGGTGGCAAGACCAGTCATTCAGTGATTATGGCTCGTTCTTTACGCATTCCTGCAGTCGTGGGAATGCATGATGCGACGAAGCATATCAAGAGTGGTGACCAAATTCTATTGGATGGTCATGACGGCATCATTGTTATCAATCCGACGCAAGAGCGCCTCTACAAGTATGGTAAGCTGGCTACGGAGCGTAAGAAGCTCGATACTATTTACGCGAGTTCGATTGCTGAGCCTAGCTGCACCAAGGATGGTGTTGCCATCGACTTGATGGCAAATGTGGAGGGTGCTCAAGATATGGAGCAGGCTCTATCGATGCAACTTGATGGCGTCGGCTTGTTTCGAACGGAGGGGATTTTTCTTCGTCACCACGGCTACCCTTCAGAAGAAGTTCAATATGACGAGTATGTCGCTGTTGCCAAAGCCTCAGGTAGCAATCCTGTGATCATACGCACTTTAGATGTTGGAGGCGATAAGACGATTGGCGATCAACGCGTGAAAGAGGACAACTCTTTTATGGGATTTCGTGCCATACGTTTTTGTTTGGAAAACATAGGTATTTTTAAAACTCAGCTACGAGCAATTTTACGGGCCAGTGCGAATGGAAATGTGAAGCTCATGTATCCAATGATCAGTGGTGTCGTGGAACTCCGCCGTGCAAATGAGGTCCTTGAATCAGTGAAAAGGGAACTGCGTGAGCAGGGCATTGCTTTTGATGAAAACATCGAGGTTGGTGCAATGGTTGAAGTGCCCAGTGCTGCGATTGTGGTCGATTTAATAGCTGAACAAGCGGATTTTCTAAGCATTGGCACGAATGATTTGATCCAGTATCTAATGGCCGTGGACCGATTGAATGATCGCGTGGCACACCTTTACGATCCAGCTCATCCTGCCGTTTTAAGAACCATCAAGGCAATTATCGATGGTGGTAATCAGGCCAAGATTCCAGTCAGTATCTGTGGTGAAATTGCAGGAGAACCGATGTTTGCCGCCTTGCTGGTCGGCATGGGGGCTAGTTCGCTGAGCCTGACGGCCAGTAGTCTCCCAGAGGTGAAGTATTTAATACGACAAATCAACATGAAAGCGGCTCAGCAATTAGTAGTGGATGTATTGGAGTCAAATTCGTCTGCTAAAACGATGGACTTGTTAGAGTCTTTTAAAAACGACTCAATTGGCGACTTATTGAAGTAGGCAAGCTTACTTTTTTTTGCGATCGAGCTCAAATTTTTCACAATTCGTTTGCTATGTAGGTGGCGTTAACTACCTGTGATTGTTATTCTATTAATTCGTGAAGATCCTTGTTGTCACCAGTTTTTATCCACCGCTTGGATCGAGCGGTCATGATGCCCGTTGCCAGCAAGTCGCTGAGGCCTTGTCGAAGCAGGGGCATCGCTTACAGGTGTTGACTTCGAACTATCGTGTCCCACCCGGTGGCGTGGCTTCAGATAAGGGGGTGTTTCGTGAGCTGATTTTGTCGGCAGTGATGTCTGACGAGGAACTGAGACAACTCAGTTACCAAGATGTATTGGCAATTGAATTGGAAAATGCTGCTATCGTCGATTATCGGATCGAACGTTTTAAGCCAGACCTGGTGCTTGTTTGGGGCTGCTCTCAGTTATCCAAGTCTTTATTCAAGCGATTGCAAGACCGCGGCTTGCGTGTTGCTTTTGATCTACACACTAACTGGTTGCAACCAGATGTCTTCGATATGGACCCATGGCAATGGTGGTGGAAGCAGCAGCATTCATTGAGTGCACGAGTTAAAAAGTTATTAATGACGATATCGGGTGGGCGGCGTCGCACTCAGAGGCTGTTGCCTGTTTACACAGGTTCAGAGTTGAGCTTTTCGAATGCATGGTTTGCGAGCGCCGACTTGAAGGAATCTTTAATGCGAAACGGTGTCGTAGGTATAGAATCGGTTCCAGTCGTGCATTCAGCATTGAATCTCAGCGAAGTCACCCCGAAGCGAGTGTATACACACAATGGCCGCTTCATGTGGGCGGGCCGCTTATCTACTGATAAGGCTCCAGAGCTTGCATTAGAAGCATTTGCCCAACTAAAAGATGCAGGCGAACAAGTAAGCCTAGATATCTTCGGCATGGGAGAGCCCATTGAGCGCAAGGAAATGCGTGAGCGCATCAATGAGATGGGCTTGTCTGACTCGGTAGAGATGGTTGCGATCCGACCTGGGGAGTTGTCCGAACACTACGCAAATTACGATGCACTGCTTTTTACGAGTCGTTGCGACGATCCGTTGCCTATGACGCCAGTAGAGGCGATGCTGTCCGGCTTGCCATGTTTGATTTCACGCGATGGCGGTATTCAAGAAATCGTTAAAGACGGCGAAACCGCTTTGCTCTACGAGCGAGATGACGTCGGAGCTATGGTTCAATCGATTCAACGTTTCTTAGAGCTGCCTGATGCAGGTGCGAGTATCGCCAAAGAATGCCGTCAACGTTTGATGGATCAGCATTCGATGGAAATCTATGTTGAAAAAGTGCTTGGTTTGGTGCATCAAGGTAGGGAAGTATAATGCCCCTTTACTATGTCAGATTCACACATATATTCTGTAGTCGCTTTCGATCAAGACACGCCAGTAATGGATCGTGAACAAATTGAGATGCTCCTACTAATTGATGATGAAGAAGAATCGATGGCTTTGATTGGTGAGCTGTTTAATTTGTTTGATTCAGAAAGTCGCGCAAAGCTCGCTGAACTGGAACGGGTCTGCATGGCAAACGCAGTGGTTGACCTGCGCAAAATTGTGCACTTCATTGCAGGAAGCGCTGGGAACTTGGGCCTTGCTCGATTGGCAGCCTTTTACCGAGCGATTGAGCACAGCATCGATAGTGGTGCACTCGGAGACATCTCATCTGCTGCCGCGCCCATACGTGCTGAGTTTGAGGCTGGGAGTGCCGCGTTTAAAGCCGAGTTTGGGATCTAACGAGCGCCTTTAAACATCGGGTGTCTCTTGCTCGAAGCCGTGCACATGCTCCGATTCTTCGGGCACAGTGAAGACTTTGAAGACGCACCATGCCAAGAGGCAGCTCACTGAGCCAACTGATAGCGCCATAATTAACCAACCGTAAACTGTCATTTTACATCCTCCTTGGTGAGGGTTTTATAGTTTGTGTTTAACGAGACGATAAAGACGAACAGCGCTGCCACAATCCCGATGAGAGCAATGCTGAGCCATGCGACTGTATTCGGCTGGATGAAGAGATCCTTTACATAACTACTGTAGTTAGCTTCACCTGTGCTAAAATCGATGCCAAACACATTAGCTGCAACCCAGAGTGCAAAGATGACAATCAAGAAGAGGGGACTGACCCATTTCATAATAAACTTGAAGATACTAGGAATGCGAATTGCAGAACCCTCATGCGCAAGCTTGAAGCCTTTATCAACACCGATGATCCAACCGAAAATGATGATTTGTATCGTTGAGAGCACGAAGATTAAGAAAGTGCCTACCCAGAAATCCATGGTGTCGAGTGCTTTCACTCCTGCGCTGAAATAGACCACAAATCCACAGCCCACCGCAGTAATTAGTCCGAGTAAAGCGACCGATTGCTTGCGTGAGATTTTTAAGGCTTCTTCTAAGAATGCGATTCCTGGCTGTAGCATTGA
Source organism: Opitutales bacterium (assembly GCA_018607135.1). Lineage (GTDB taxonomy): Bacteria > Verrucomicrobiota > Verrucomicrobiia > Opitutales > Coraliomargaritaceae > JBPOFY01. Next base: position 21,041 of record JABBCA010000084.1, on the reverse strand, counting down.
CAGCGAACTAGTCACAGCAGCAAGAAATAGCAGGAAGAAGAATAAGAAGCCAAAAGTCGCTCCGAAGGCCATATTGGCAAACACCATGGGCAAGACATTGAAGCCTAGCCCGAAGGTTCCCATGCCAGCAACGCCAGCAACTCCGAGAAAGGTTACTGCGGCTGGCAGGGTGATCAGGCCACCCAGCGCAACCTCACAAAATTCATTCGCACTGGTGGCGGCAAGACCGCTGAGCACGACATCGTCTTTTTTAGAGAGGTAGCTAGAGTAAGTAATGATGACGCCAAATCCTACTGAAAGTGAGAAGAAAATTTGACCCGCCGCAGCGAGCCAGAGCTGAGGATTGAAGAGCTGTTCCTTAACAGATATGTGCCGCACACGCATAGTTTCATCCGCAATGGCAGCGGTTTCAGCGGCTTCAAGTTGACCCGCATCGACAACCTCTTTTTCTACAATCCAATCGCCTATTTCGTTCTTATGTTCGACTACATGTTTCACGGGATTCCACATAAAGCCTAGCCCGTTGGAGACATTGCGTGCTGGGTGGTTTGCGTCGGGTGTTCCAAGTGTGAGGACTCGCAGTAAAATGATGAATGCGATCACCACCAAGGTCGGCATCGCATAACGGCAAAAGAGTTCGATTCCCTTAGAGATGCCACGATAAATCAGCACAAAATTTAAAATAAAAACAAGAATCAGATAAAATCCGACTTGCTTCAGCCCAAACCCGAGAGCGCTACCGTCGGCTTCAATACCAATGAACTTCCCCCAGAAGTGACCCGCTTGCCCGACATCTTCAAAGTTCATATTTCCAGCTAGAAAGTTCACTGCATAGCCCAAGCACCATGCCTCGATGTAGACGTAATACATGTAAATGATCACTGGAATCAACACGCCGATGACTCCGAGATATTTGAATGTAGGCTTACGCGTGATGTAGTTAAAAATACCAGGTGAAGAGTTGAAGCCTGCTTGGCCCCCCATGCGCCCCATGGTCCATTCCGCCCAGCAAATCGGCAATCCAATAAGCAAGAATGAGATGAAGTAGGCGATCATGAAAGCGCCACCGCCGTATTCGGCTGCTTGGCCTGGAAATCGAAGGAAGTTGCCTAGACCTACGGCGCTACCGGCAACTGCGAGAATGACTCCTAAGCGGGAGTTCCAAGATTCTTTGATGCGTTTAACCATGCTGGGGTCTATCTAGCGACCAGCTGAACCGTCATGCCAGCAAAAAAATCTGCGCAAACTGAGTGACTTTACCCACAAGGGTGTCGTAGAACAAGGTATGTCACTAATTGATCGGTATGTTTTGAAAGAATGGGCGGTGGGCTTTGCGCTTACGCTGGGCGTGATCGTCGGCATTCTTATTTTGCAAAACATGTATGATTCATTGCCCGATCTATTGGAGTATCATGCGAGTGTCGGGCAGATTTGCTTTTACTACGCTCTGGCATTACCCACTTATTTGCCTGCTATCTTACCGATAGCCTTCTTGGTTTCGTTGTTGTTTTCCTTGGGCACCTTGCATCGAAATAATGAAGTCATTGCGATGCGGGCTACGGGTGCGAGTCTCTTTCGCATCAGTCGATCACTCTGGGGTGCTGGGCTTGTGCTTTCCTTGTTGTTGCTTTATTTAACGGCATCGGTGGTGCCTAAGTCGGTCGAGCAGTCGCGCACATTCATCGAGAACTTAGAGCTCGCCTCAGAACAGGGAGTCGAAGGTTCCAACATCGGTTTGATTCACAACCTAGGTTTTGACAATCGCAAGCAAGGGCGCCTCTGGTTCATGAATCGCTTTAGTGAAATTACTTGGCTTGGATCCGGTGTGAATGTTTATCAACGGTCGGAATCAGGTGGTGTGGAAACCGCCCGAATTTCCGCGAGTGAGGCGTATTATGACAACACTCAGGGGCAATGGGTGTTTGTCGATGGGCGAGAGCTTTTGTTCGACTCCGAGACGGGCGACTTGCTACGTGCATTGCCATTTAAAGAAAAGACTTTTGAAGATTTTAATGAGGATCCAAATTTGATGCTTGCGCTGCACAAAAAACCTAAAGAGCTCTCGCTTTTTGAGCTACGTGAGATCATTGAGTTGATTCCTCCAGAGGAGAACCCGAAGGTGCATGCTTATTTGGTGCGCTACTTCTCTTTACTTGCGGTTCCCTTTAGTTGTCTAGTCGTGGTGGGTATCGCAGTGCCTTTTGCGGTATCGGGTGTGCGCACCAATCCGATGATAGGCGTCTCAAAATGTATGGGATTCTTCGCTTTCTTCTATGTCTTAGTCAGTGTGGCGTCCATTTTAGGTGAGCGACAAATCATCTCTGCTCTTCTCGCGGCATGGTTGCCGAATATTATTATGTTGGGTATGGCTGTGCAGCTTTTCCGCAAAGCACGTTAGTGTCTTTAAATTATGGATTCATTTACAGGAGAGCCCATCGCCGTGTTGCAGACTGCAGCATCGTTCGAAAACTCGGGACACCCTTGGGTGCAGCTCGCTGATATCATTGTAGACGATTCGATCGCTCCAGCGACTGCAGTTGAGTTGCAGGACGCACAAGGCCATGTCTACGGTTGTGGTATTTATGATCCACGCGATCCTGTTGGGGCATGGCGGCGTTATAGTTTTGCCGAAGGCGTCGAATGGGGAGAGGCTTATCTCGCTTCTGCAATTCATGAAGCCTTGGGGCGGCGCGGTGAAGAGGGCTGCCAACGCTTGATTCATTCAGATGCGGATTATTTACCAGGACTGATCGTGGAGCAGTATGAGCAGATTTTGACGATTACGGCTGAGACTGCTGCGGTGGATCAACATCTGGAGTTGATTGCCGATCTATTAAAAGAGGCCTGCCAGCCACAAGAGATTGTCTTTCTAAATCATGTGAGCGCAAGGTCAGCATTTGCTTTAGAGCGCACCGTCACGACTTTGACTGGTCACAACTTGAAGGGGCGATGGGTCGAGATCGATGCGGTGGCGTATCGGGTGGATTTTCTCAATCCAGACAAGCCGCAGGTCTTCCTCGATCAGCGTGAGCAGCATTTACTAGTGGGTAGTCTCTGTGAGGGGCGTTGTGTGCTGGATGCATATGCGCATGCAGGAGGATTTGCACTTCATGCACTGCGTGGAGGAGCTGAGCATGTGGTGGCTTTGGATCTCTCTGAAGACTGCGTGAAAGCGATTGGCGCGCATGCACAGAAGAATGATTGTTTTATTGAATCGATGGATTGTGATGCCGCAGCGTTCCTAGCTGAGCGTGAAGTTGGCGACTTTGATTGTGTTATTTTGGACCCGCCATCGGTTGAAGCACGGGACTTTGAGGCACTACGTGCTCTGCACGTCGATGCGTTTCGCTGTTTACCAAGCGGCGGAATCTTGGCGACCTATGCGCGTTCAGCTTCAGTCAATCTAGATGCTTTTGAACGGCTAATTGCATCGGCAGCAGCGCTTGCGGGGCGCGAAGGTCGAATATTTGCCCGCACTGGTCAGCCATTTGATTTTCCGACTTTACTGAATCTGCCCGAGAGTAATTATTTGAAAGGACTCATCCTTCAAGTGGAGTAATCCCACCACTAATTTGAGCACCACAGTGTCGCTCAACCAATGAAGCTTATTATAGGTGAACAACCTGTAAGGGTATTGTTAAAGAATGGCTTTCAGATCTTATAGCCTTGTCTTGGTATTTATTCGAAGGACTCTTTTCTCCCCGTTTTTAATTATGAGTCCAAGTCGCTTCAATTTTCTCAACAGACATTGTCTACGTGTATTCGTAGCGCTGTTGCTGTTGAGCTGCCCTAAGTTGAATGGCGAAGTGACTAGCTACGAACGGCAGATCATTGCCAGCGTTTTGGTGCTCGAAGCAGCGTGTCAGGGGGAAGCAGGGATGCAGGCAGTGCTGCATGTGATTAATAATCGAGCCAAGGGGAATCCAGAATTTGCGTTGTCTCAAGTGGCTCGTAAAAAGGCGTTTTCCTGCTTAAACGCGATTACTTCTCAACCGCATCCAGATTATGGCCCTGCGATTGCACGTGCAAGGAAGGATCGCACTTGGGAGTATGCTTTAGGGCTAGTGGATGCTTATTGCGAGGGAAAGTTGGGAGTGGATAACACTGGTGGTGCGACTCATTATTGCATTCACCCGCCCAAGAGTTGGCGCGAACAAATGGTGTTTACCACTCGGATTGGAGCCCACGTCTTCTATCGTGAAGGTTGATCTTTCCAAGAGTGTTTGCGCACAAGATAAATTCATGAGTTTACCCTGGGCAGGTTGCTGCGGCATTCTTTAGAGATCTGTCATTAGACTGGTTGCTTTTTTCTAGCGCTAAAGCCGAGAGTGATTATAAGTCTATAGCATGAACAAACGTATTCTTACTGCAGTCTGCTGTGTGTTACCATTTTCGCTATTCGCCGATGATGATGCTTTTCGAAGTCTAGTGCGGGGCATTTTAGCACCGCCTGCGGAGCAACCTCAGCCTCCTGCGCCGACTCCGCCACCTGCGCCGCAAGTAGTGAGACAATACCCTTTCAATCTAGATTACCCTAACATATACTTGGGAGATAATGGTTCTCAGATAGAGTCCATCTTCATCGAGTTGGTGATGTATGGCCAGTCACAGCAGAGCCAACAGCATTTCGTTTTGATTAGCGGGAAATCATCGCAAGGTGTCTTTCAAAAGAAAATGACATTCGCGAACTTAGAGGAACTATTACATTTTCAAGGAATTTTAGAAAATAAAAGCTATGAACGAATGTATTTCTACACGGCTAAAGTGAACGATGCAGACTACACTGTTCTCAAGAAGCCGCGCCGAACAGCAGTTGAGTATTAGGCTTCAAGTTAAAGACCACGAATTTCGTCCTAGTGACAGTCTCGTCGAAGAGGAACCGACAAGTGCCTCACTCATTGCTTGGCTAGGCGCTGATCAGTTCGGCTTCGTCTTTTTCGATCTTTAAATTATCAATGATGAACTCTTGGCGCTCGGGAGTGTTCTTGCCCATATAGAAGGTGAGCATGTCCTTAATGGTCATGCCTTTTGGAATGATAACTGGATCAAGGCGGATGTTTTTACCAATAAAGTGTTGAAACTCGTCGGGAGAGATTTCTCCAAGTCCTTTGAAGCGCGTGATCTCTGGCTTGGGCTTACATTCTTCCATCGCAGCTTTGCGCTCTTCTTCGGTGTAGCAGTAGCGGGTGACCTTCTTGTTGCGCACTCGGAAGAGTGGCGTCTGTAAAATATGCAGGTGACCCTGTTTGATAAGCTCTGGAAAGAATTGGAGGAAGAAAGTAATCAGGAGGAGCCGAATGTGCATACCGTCGACGTCGGCATCGGTAGCAATCACGACATTATTGTAGCGTAGATCATCCAGGCCATTCTCGATATTTAGTGCGTCTTGGAGCAGGTTGAACTCTTCATTCTCGTAGACTACTTTCTTGGTAAGCCCGAAAGAATTAAGTGGCTTACCTTTGAGTGAGAAGACTGCCTGCGAATTTACGTCGCGTGCTTTGGTGATGGAGCCAGAAGCCGAATCGCCCTCAGTGATGAACAATGTAGAGTCAAGACGACCGTCCTTTTTAGTGTCCAAATGAATGCGGCAGTCGCGTAGCTTCTTATTGTGAACTTTTGCCTTTTTCGCACGTTCACGTGCGAGTTTTTGAATACCCTTGAGCTCCTTGCGGTTACGCTCGGACTCTTGGATCTTTTTACCGAGTATTTCAGCAGTTTCTGGGTTGCGGTGTAGATAATTGTCGAGTGCTTGCTTCATGAAGTTCATCATGAAGGTGCGCACGGTGGGGCCTTTGGGACCCATTTCTTGAGAGCCGAGTTTAGTCTTGGTTTGCGACTCGAAGACTGGTTCTTCGACCTTGATGCTGACCGCTGCGCAGATGGAGGTGCGAATATCTACGGCGTCGTAGTCTTTTTTGTAGAATTCCTTAATCGTTTTAGCCAGTGCTTCACGGAACGCGGAAAGGTGAGTGCCTCCCATGGTGGTGTGCTGGCCATTGACGAAGGAATAGTAGTCCTCGCCATAAGAGTCGTTGTGGGTGAACGCTACCTCAATATCAGTATCCTTTAGGTGGACGATAGGATACATCGGGTTGCCGTCGATTTTGTTTTCGAGGAGGTCGTGCAGACCCTTGTCGGATTTAAACTTCTTGCCGTTATAAACAATAGTTAAGCCGCTGTTGAGGTAAGCGTAGTTCCAGAGCATGTCTTCGACATAGTCGTCACGAAAGCGCACTTTACCAAAGATCTCTGGATCCGCGTCGAAACGAAGGGCGGTGCCATTTGGCGCGCCCCCAGCGGACTGGTCCTTTGTATCTTCAGAAGTGACTTCGCCCTGTGAGAAGGCAACACAACGAGTTTTACCATCGCGGTAGGCCTGGATCTCAAACTCGGAGGAGAGGGCATTGACAGCCTTGATGCCGACACCATTGAGACCGACTGATTTCTTAAATGCTTCGGAGTCGTATTTCGCACCAGTATTGATCTTGGATGCGCAGTCTTTGAGCTTCCCGAGCGGGATGCCTCGTCCGTAGTCGCGAACGGCAACGTGCGTGCCGTCGATATTCACCTCGATAATCTTGCCGTTGCCCATGACAAATTCGTCGATTGAGTTATCAATCACTTCCTTGAGGAGAATATAAATACCGTCGTCCGAGGAAGAGCCGTCACCGAGCTTGCCAATATACATTCCTGGGCGAAGACGGATGTGTTGTTTCCAGTCGAGTGACTTGATGCTATCTTCGGTGTATTCTGCGGACATGTATTGTGTGGGGGAATGAAAGTTAAAAGATGGGTAACAGCGATACCGAGTGTAAGTTGAACGTCGATCGTCGATCGTCCAACATCGAATTTTAGAAATTTTCGAGTTTGCCACTGATTAAGCGGCACAGGAGTCGGTCAGCCACTACTCTGACAGGCGTCGTATTTCTGCTAGCTCAGCTATCAGGCCAGAATGTCCGAGTCGCTATTAACAAAGATTTGCTTTACCCATGCCGAGAATGCCTGTGTTTTAGGCGCCTTTCACATGAATACCATTCTTATTATTTTCGTTGGCCTATTGGTTTTGAAGCTCGTTACGGGTATTATTCTGGACTGTATGAACATGCGTCATGCACGCGATCAGTCAGCTGAGGTTCCAGAGGCATTTAAGGACTTTATTGATCAGCCTACCTATCAAAAATCAATCGAATACACACTCGCGAAAACACGGTTCGGTATTTTGAATGAGGTCTACGATAGTTTGGTGCTCGCATCGGTCCTGTTACTCGGTTTTTTGCCATGGTTGTATAGCAGTTTGAGTGGAGCGCTAGGCTATGGGGTTTGGGGGCAGGCGTGCGTGTTGTTTGCGATTGGAGTGATTCTAGGCATTCCCGGGCTGCCTTTTGATTGGTGGAGCACTTTTAAATTGGAGGAACGTTTCGGCTTCAATAAGAGCACCTTAAAGTTGTGGATTGTGGATAAAATTAAGGGAATGATCGTGGGCTTCATCATTGGGTTTCCGCTTTTGGCGTTGTTGATCTTCCTGGTAGATGCTGCTGGCTCATTATGGTGGGTATGGGGCTTTTCGGTCTTCTTCATCTTTCAATTAGTCATGGTGGTTGCTTATCCCATGTTTATTATGCCTCTGTTTAACAAGTTTGAGCCTTTGGAAGAGGGTAGCTTGAAAGATCGACTCTTTGCCTTGTCGGATCGCACCGGTTTTCAGGCGCAGACCATTCTGGTGGTAGATGGTAGTAAACGCTCTGGACACTCCAATGCGTATTTTGCGGGTTTTGGGCGCTTTCGCCGAATCGTGCTATACGACACATTGATTAAGCAAATGGATGAGGAGGAGTTGGAGGCAGTGCTCGCGCATGAGATCGGCCACTACAAACTTGGCCACATTCCGAAAATGATCGCGATGTCTGGATTGAGCACACTCGGCATGTTTGCTTTGTTAGGTTGGCTCGCTAATGGAACTTGGTTGGCGGAGGCTTTTTTATTCAATGCAGCCGACGCAACCTATATTGTGCCTGTGTTGCTTTTGTTTATGCTGCTCAGTGGTCTACTGACCTTCTGGCTTTCACCATTGACGAGTCGCTTGTCTCGCAAGCATGAGTATGAAGCGGATGCATTTGCCAAGGATGCGATGGGGAGTGCTGCGCCTTTGAGCCGTGCATTACGCAAACTACACAAGGAAAATTTGAGCAATTTGACGCCACATCCAATCTATAGCAGCTTTTATTATTCACATCCGACGTTGTTGGAGCGTGAAGCATCTATGGACTCGCAGGATTGAGGTGGTCTTTTCTTGAAAGCCAGTTAGTGTGTTATAGCTTTGAAGGTATTTGGCATACAGTGGATTTGGATTGGTTTGCTCGCTTGCGGGCTGCAAGCCGCTGAAGTTCGCATCGCTACCTATAATGTTCGAAACTATGTAATCACTGACCGTCAAGTGGGCAATACTTGGCGTCCGATGTATCCGAAACCAGAAGTCGAAAAAACGGTGGTTCGAGAGGTTATTTTGGACGTGCGTCCAGATATCTTAGTCCTGCAGGAGATCGGAAGTGTTGAGTTCTTGGAGGAGTTGCGCTCGGACTTGAACCGTGAGGGACTGCATTATCCTTATGCGGTGCATATGGCAGGACCGGATCAAGTGCGTCACGTTGCGATGCTTTCGATGTTGCAACCCAGTGAAGTGAAAAAACATAAGTATCTAGATTTTAAATACTTGGATCGCCGTGAGCGTGTAAAGCGTGGCTTGCTTGAGGTGAGCTTTATAGGGTCGAACAACGAACGCTTTACTGTCTTTGGTCTGCATTTGAAAAGTCGTTGGACAGAAGATAAGGAGGATCCCGAGGCGAGGCTGCGCAGAATACGCGAAGCCGAAACATGTAGGAACATGATTGTGAAGCGCACGATCGATCAAAAGCGATTTAACTACCTGATCGCCGGTGATTTTAACGCGTTTCCGAGGAGTGCACCCTTGCGACGTTTCTACGTGCGAGGTAAACTAGAAATTGGTTCGATGGTTCCAGCTTTTGATTCACGAGGAGCGGAGTGGACTTATTACTACAAAAAACATTCGATGTATCAAACGGTAGATGGATTTGTGGCCTCTCCAAGCATGATGGAGTTTATTAAGAACGGCCAGGGCACGATTGTAGATCAGGATTTGAAGCAGGTAGGCAGTGATCACCGCATGGTTTACATGGACTTGGTTTTTAAAGAGAAGTAGAAATCCCTCTATTGTGGCGATACTCAGTTGCCAGAGGCGAAATGTGCGACAAGTTACTCGAAATTATGGAATTAGTATTTTTAGGCACGGGCACATCTCAGGGCGTTCCGATGATTGCTCAACCCGAGGGCGAAGGCTGTGATTTAAACAATCCAATGAATTGGAGGACTCGCGCCTCAATTCATGTCGAAATGGGTGGGTATCACATTCAGGTCGACGCAGCGCCTGAGTTCCGAATGCAGTGTATCCAAAATGGCATTCAGCAAATTGATGCGTTCATTTTAACGCATCCTCATGCCGATCATATTTTAGGTATGGATGATTTACGCCGTTTTTGCGATTTGAAAGGTGGGCTTGCTTTACCAGTTTATAGCAGTGTGCAGGGTTTACAGCGTATTCGTGAAATTTTTCCTTATGCGATTATGGACAAACCTGTAGTGAAGGGGTATCCAGCATTTCAATTGAATGAAATGCCCAAAGAGCTTGAAGTGCCTGGTGGTTTGATTGAGTCCGTGGTCTTACCTCATGGCCCCATGGAGGTATTGGGTTTGGTCTTCACAGAGAATGATACCGGTAAGAAACTGGCTTACTTTACTGATTGTAAAGAGGTTGGTGAGGAAGCTCGCCTGATCGCCGAAGAGGCGGATGTTGTAGTGCTTGATGGTTTGCGACCAAATCCGCATCCGTCGCACATGACCGTTGATGAAGCCGCGCAGACTGCCGTTGAAATGGGTGCGCAGATTTCTTTTCTCACGCACATGACCTACATGGTAGATCACGAGACTACGGAAAATGCACTACCTGATAATGTGCGTTTAGCCTATGATGGTTTGCGTGTGAGCTGGTAGGGTAGAGTTGAGCACATATCCTCCTATCGGGATGGGAGGGCCGGTCAACCTCACTCGATGGCTGCGATGAGCTTTCGCTTTGCGGACATAGCGGAACAGGTCCTCCCATTAAAGAATTCAAAAAGGCTCGTAAACCTAGCAGCCTTTTTGAAAGTAGACAGCAAGTCGATTATGCCTCAACGGTTTCAGCGAAAATGCCGAGATTACGAAACTTGGCGTATCGCTCATCCAGTAGTTTTTTAGTGCTCTTCTTCTGGAGTTTTTTAAGCGAGTCGGTGATCGCTTCTTTGACAGCAGCTGCAGCGATTGAGTGGTCGCGATGGGCGCCTCCTGTTGGTTCTTTGATGATGCGATCTACGACCTTAAATTCTTTTAAATGCTCTGGACTAAAGCGGAGGGCGTCGGCTGCCTTGGGTGCTGCGGCTCGGTCCTTCCACAAAATAGCAGCGCAGCCTTCTGGAGAAATTACCGAATAGTAGCTGTTTTCCATGATCATCACTTCGTCAGCGACTGCCATGCCAAGCGCACCGCCCGAACCTCCTTCTCCAATCACAATTGAAATGATCGGGACCTTAAGTGCGCTCATATCTCGAATGTTCACTGCGATTGCTTCGGCAACGTGTCGTTCTTCTGCACCGATTCCGGGATAGGCACCAGGAGTGTCAATGAGTGTCACAATTGGCATTTCAAACTTTTCTGCCATATTCATCAAGCGCATCGCTTTACGATAACCTTCTGGGTGTGGGCAACCAAAATTGCGCTTCAAATTGTCTCTGGTGTTTCGGCCTTTTTGCTGACCGATTACCATAATTGCTTGGCCATCAAGGAAGGCTGGACCACCAACAATGGCAGCATCTTCGCGAAAGCGACGATCTCCATGAAGTTCTTCGAAGTCGGTAAATACTTGTGCGATATAATCTAGTGAATAGGGGCGTTTGGGGTGGCGCGAGAGTTGCACGCGTTGCCAAGGTGTGAGGTTCGAATAAATATCCGATTTAGTTTTTTCTATTTTTTCCTCAATAGCTTTGATTTCACTGCTGACGTCCACCTTGGACTCGTCGGAGACAGTGCGAAGCGTGATGAGCTGTTTCTCTAGCTCACGTAGAGGTTTTTCAAATTCTAGGGTGTAAGTTACATCTTCCATGTGGGTGCACTTTAGAGCTCGCTCGGTTCAACTGTCAATGCCTTGAATCGCTAAGAAATGGAGTCCGTTTCGGGGGGAGATTTTAGTTCGTCCTTCCAACCGAGCATTCGAGCTTGCGCACCGAAGTGCTCGGCTTTGTTCTTATCTCCACGTTCCATCCAAATGCGAGACAGGCTGGTGTTGATATGAATGTCGTCCGGCTTGAGTCCATGAGCGGCTTCTCCCGCTGAGAGTGCCGCATCGTAATCGGCTTCAGAAAAGTAGACTTCTGTCAGGGCGTGCCATGCTTCGAAGGAATCGGCGTGTGCATCGACCAAAATTTGCAGCTTTTGAATTGCGGCAGCGCTTTCACCTAATGTGAAGTCGAGTGTAGCGTCGTCGATTTGATCTTGGAGAGAAGTGTCGCTCATGGTGTCTTTTGTGTTGCTCTGTGTGGTGTTGAGTTTTGAGTAAAGGAGAGTTATCTCACATATGTCTGACCCGCAAATCGAAAAGCTTCTTATTGTCCAGGACCGCGACACATCGCTACAGAAAATCGAGCAGGAGCTCGATAGGATACCGCTGGAGAGGGCAGCGATTGAAAAGTTAATTCAAAGTGAGGAGGCAAATACTGAGGCAGCGAGTCAGGCACTAAAGGAAAAAGAGGTGCAACGGCATGAGCTCGATGTTGAAGTGAAGTCTAAAGAGGCCGCGTTGGCTCGATTTCGCACACAGCAGCTAGAAATCAAAAAGAATGACGATTATCGTGCCATGACTTTACAGATCGAGCAGACTGAAGCTGAAATCAGCCAGTTGGAAGAGCAGGAAATCGAGCTGATGTTGGAAATTGATACGCAGAGAGAGTCCTTTGAGGCGGAGAAGGCTTTAATTGATAAGCGGATTGAAGTGCAGCGAAATGAAATCACTTTACTGGGTGAACGTGAAGCGAATTTGAAGGCGTCGATTGATGCTGCTAAATCTGCGCTAGACAAGTGTCGTGACGATGCAGATGCGGGCTATTTAGAGCACTACGATCGTGTTAGAACGTTGACCAAGCGTGCTCCTTACGTGGTGCCAATTGAAGCACACAAGTGCGGTGGTTGCCATCTACGCGTGTCGAATGAAGTGTCCAAAGCTGCGATGGTCCCAGGTGAACCACATTTTTGTGATCAATGTGCGCGTATGGTCTATGCTTAAATGATGTGGAGTTGGGCAGTGTCGTTGAGCTTGAATGAAAGTTGTTTTAGCAGAGAAGCCCTCCGTGGCTCGCGACATCGCTAAGTTTTTGGGCGCCACCAGCCAAGGAAAAGGCTTTCTTAAAGGTGATGCGTGGATTGTGACCTGGGCATTTGGCCATATGGTTGAGTTGCAGGAACCAGAGGATTATAATCCAAAATGGAAATCTTGGCGGCTGAGTAATCTCCCCATTATTCCCAGCGAATTTAAGTTGCGAACTCGGAAGGACGGTTCAGCTGAAGAGCAGTTGATGACAATTAAGCGGCTCTTTGAAGAGGCCGAGGAAATTGTATGTGCGACGGACGCGGGACGAGAGGGGGAGTTGATTTTTCGTTATATCTTAACTTGGGCGAAGTGTGAGTCGAAGCCTTGCAAGCGGTTATGGATCAGTTCGCTTACAGAGTCCGCGATCCAGAAAGGCTTCGCTAAACTGGAGTCGAGTTCAGCCTATGATAATTTATACGCCGCAGCGAAGTGTCGCAGTGAGGCCGACTGGATTGTGGGTCTGAATGCTACGCGGTTTTTTACGGTGGAGTATGGCCAACGTAATCTATTGCTGAGCTTGGGGCGTGTGCAGACGCCGATTCTCGCGATGATTGTGAATCGCGATTTAGATATTGAATTTTTCATACCAAAGGATTTCTGGGAAGTGCATACAGTGTGTCGTGGCGCAAAGTTTAAGCATACTGTGGGCAAGTTTGAAGACAAGACCAAGGCCGAAGCCGTAATAGAAAGAGTCAACGGAGAGGAACTCGTGATCCAATCCGTTACTAAGAAGAACGAGAAAGCCAATCCGCCGCTGCTGTATGATTTGACCTCGTTGCAGCAGGACATGAATAAACGTTACGGGTTTACTGCGGATCAGACGCTGAAGCTCGCTCAGAGTCTCTACGAAAGTAAGCACCTGACGTATCCGCGAACAGATAGTCGGTATTTAAGTTCAGATATTGAACCTACTATTGCGCCGCTGCTTGAAGCACTTCGACGGATTAAGTCGGCCGAGCTTGAACCTGTAAATACTACCGAGCTGAAGTTTACGAAACGGATCGTAGATGATAAGAAGGTGTCCGACCACCACGCGATCATTCCCACCGAAATTCTCGGCGACCGTCTGAGTGGCGATGAAGCCAAACTATACGATGCAGTCGTTACACGTTTGATAGCGGTCTTCTATCCGGCTTGTATGAAGGCGGTCACCGTAGTGGAGGCAGTTGCTGCAAGCGAAGCTTTTAGGGCGCGAGGCAAGGTAGTCATTGATGCTGGATGGCAGGCTTTATATCCAAAAGAGTCTAAAGCAGCGGTCTCTGAGAACGCTAAGGAAGGCGAGGAGGAGGAAAGTGCTCAAGAACTTCCCGATTTTCAAGAAGGTGAAAGTAATCCGCACGAACCATCACTGCCTCAGTTTAAAACCTCGGCTCCGAAGCGGTTCAATGAGGCCAGTTTGCTGCAGCTCATGGAAACTGCGGGTAAAGTCATCGAAGACGAAGACTTAAAGGAAGCACTTAAAGACAAAGGGGTCGGCACGCCTGCGACACGCGCTTCAATTATTGAGGTGTTGATCCAGCGCACCTATGTAGAGCGCAAAGGTAAAAGCTTAGTCAGCACTGAGTCTGGTCGTGCATTGGTTTCATTGATTCAAGATGAGCGTTTAAAATCACCAGAGCTTACAGGTGATTGGGAGTTTCGTCTCAAACAAGTGGAACGGGGTGAGTATGATTCGTCTCAATTCATGTCCGAAGTCGCAGATTATACCCGTGAGATTTTACAGTGCACCGCAGCGAAAACGATCGATTTGTTACATCTAGGGCCCTGTCCGATCTGTAATTCACCAGTCATGCGCGGTAAACAAGCATACGGTTGCACGCAGTGGAAACAGGGGTGTAAATTCGTGCTACCCGCAAAGCATTGGGGGGTGGATATACCTCCACAACTGGCACGAGAGATACTGTCACACAAGCGTAGCCTTACGCCGCATCCAATCACAATTAAAGGAAAGAAACACTTCTCGACTTTGATTTTGAATAAGAAAGGCAAATTACAGCACGAAGAAGCTGAAGTGGAGAAGGGCGGTCGTGACGACTCCACAATTGGGCCTTGTCCTGTCTGTGGAGGTGATGTGGTTGAGGGCGCTAAGGCCTACGGTTGTTCCAATTGGCGCAATGGCTGTAAGTTCGTAGTATGGAAAACTATGGCTCAGCGGCAGATCGCTTTAGATGAAGTGAAACAGGTGCTTGAAGGTGGCACTTCTGGAGTTCTAAAAGGCTTTAAGTCTAAGGCTGGCAAGGACTTCGATGCTAAATTGAAGGTGGTCGGCCATGAAGTGAAATTTGATTTTTCCTAGCTTGAGAATAGATGTCTATTTGTGCACCAGGCTTGTAATCAATCTGTAAAAGGGGTCTATCTTCGCAGAATATAATGGAAAACCGCATGTGAAAAATAGAGAGTTTACCTTATGAAGGATGCATTCTCTACCCCACGAACTCGCCCAATCGCTTATCTACGCCATTTAGTAGGATCGAGACGACTGGGTGCTTCAGGTAGAAGTTTGCGTCAACAGGCAGAAAACCTAGGTTTCACTCGGTCGAAAGGCCCGCAGAATGTAGATCAAGCATTCCAGGCATTTTTATTGCGCTCGAAGTAGTTTAGGGCCGTCCGACCAAGCCGAGCCGGAAGCAAAAGTTAGAAGGTAAGGGATCGAGGGCCTACCTAAGTGTGCGAAGAAAGGCCTCAGGACCACCTTTGACATAGCCACTCCGAGCTAATGGTTTTCCGTTAGAATCCACGAGCACTATGGTCGGGTAAGCGCGGACCCTATACTTATTGGCTAGGCTCCTATTTTGCTTCCTAAGTTGATCGGTTTGAGTGCTACGTTTCGGGAAGTCAACTTTGACTAGAATGTAATTACTTTTGGCATAATTGATGAAGCCTTGTTGAGAAAATACTTCATTATCCAGTCGGATGCACCATCCACACCAGTCGGACCCAGTAAAGTTTAAGAGCAGCTGTTTATTTGTGGATTTAGCCAGTTGCATCGCTCTATTGACGTCAGTGTGCCAGAGTTGTTGGCTGTGAAGCGCTACGCTTCTGGATTTATTATACTTTTGTTTGGCTATTAATTCTGATTTGAGCACAGCATCCCTTTGATTTGGCGTGACCCACTTACCCCTGAAATTCACAAGACCTTTGTCCCGATTCGCTTCGACTTCAGACTTGGTCTGACTCCGCTCCAAGAGTTGTTTCTCTAGCTCGGAGCTTACTGAGACGACGTTGTTATTGAGGAGTTTAATTTTGGCTTTGCCGTAGGTGAGAATCGATTTTTGACCAAGCTTTAGCTCTCCATCGGGTTCTCCCAGTATTTGAATTACATCAGCATAACTTGAACCCACTTGAATCTCACTCGCGTTTACAGAGGTAGCCACCAAGCAGCTAAACACAGCGAAATAAAGCAGACTTGTGAACTTTGTCGACGTTGAGTGGAGGAGGCTTATTGGCATGTTCTATTTATGGTGATGCTTTTGACTAATGTAAACCTTTGTCCTTAACAAATTCTCTAAATAATACACGGGCATTACAAAAAAGGCCGCTCTAAATGAGCGGCCTTAGTGTCTTGAAGTGTGAACGGGCTTACTCCTCGCCGCCCTCTACGGGTGCTTCAGCTGCTCCTTCGCTGCCTTCTTCGCCATCGCCTGCCTCGTCTTCTTCAGAGGCAATAACCTTGCTGATGCCGATGAGCCTATCTTTGTCAGCTAGATTGACTAGTTTGACGCCACTTGCCGCGCGACCAGTGATGCGGACATCTTTGATCGGGCTACGGACGGCTTGTCCTTTCTGTGTAAACATCATAATCTCGTCCTCATCGGTGACACTGAGTGCGCCAGCGACTTTGTCGGATTTGATTGCAATGATCCCAGAACCGCCACGCGATTGGACGCGATAGTCGCTAAAGTCAGTGCGCTTGCCGAGTCCGTTGGCACCTGCAATGAGAAGCTTCTCCTCATCGTTAACGATTTCGATAGCGACCACTTTATCTTTATCTGTTTTGAGCTTGATACCACGGACACCACGTGTAGCGCGTCCTTGATCGCGGAGGTCGGACTCGTTAAAGCGAATGGACTGCGCGTTGCTGGTGACTAGTAGAATATCGTCGTTACCATTCGTCAGGCGAGCGCCGACAAGGTTGTCACCATCATCAATATTGATGCCGATGAGTCCGCCTTTGCGATGGTTACGATAGTCTGAGAGTAGGGTCTTCTTGGTCACGCCATTCTCGGTAGCGAGAACGATGCGATGCTCCGATTCGTCAAAGTCTTTCACACAAATCATGGCTGCAATTTTCTCATTTTTTTGCAGTTCGATGATATTCGCGATCGCTCGGCCTTTAGCCGTGCGACTACCTTCAGGAATGTTGTAAACCTTCTCAACATATACTCGACCGTTGTTCATGAAGAACATGATATAGTCGTGTGTGCTTGCGGTGAAGAGGTGTTCAACGAAGTCGTCCTCATATTGGCCAGATCCGATTACTCCCTTACCGCCGCGTTTCTGCGAGCGGTATTCGTCGAGAGAGGTGCGTTTCATAAAGCCCTTGTGGGTGATGGTAATCATACAGCCTTCATTTGGAATGATATCTTCCATACTGAGATCGCCATCGACATCTAGGATCTTCGAGCGGCGTGGATTGCTATATTTGGCTTTCATCTCCCCAAGCTCTTGCTTAATCACTTCGAGCAAGCGCTGCTCGTTATTGAGAATGTGGCGAAGCTCTTCGATGAGCGCCATAAGCGCGAGATACTCTTCTTCAATTTTGCCGCGTTCAAGACCGGTCAGTTGATAGAGGCGTAGTTCGAGAATTGCATTGGTTTGTATTTCTGAGAGCGGATACTTCGCCATCAGGTTGACCTTCGCTTCTTCACGGTTTTTGGATGCGCGTATGATCTTAACGAAGTCGTCTAGGTTATCTAGAGCGATTTTGAAGCCTTCGAGAATGTGTGCACGTGCTTCTGCTTTACGAAGTTGGAATTGCGTGCGTCGGTAGATAACTTCACGACGGTGGTCGACGTAGCAGTTGATCATCTCTTTGATGTTCATTTGCTTCGGGCGACGGTTGTCGAGCGCGAGTAAGATGACGCCGAAGGAGCTTTCGAGTGGAGTGCTCTTGTAGAGTTGATTGATGATCACGCGCGGTATCGCGCCGCGCTTGAGTTCGATAACGATGCGAGTCGTTTCTGTGGACTCATCACGTAGGTCGGAAATGCCATCGATCGCCTTTGTGGTAATGAGTTCAGCAATACGCATCACTAGGGACGCTCGATTCACATTGTAGGGGATTGCGGAAATGATGATCTCTTCTTTTCCTTTGGACTCAACGACCTCAGCTATGCCGCGCGTGCGAACGATTCCGCGACCAGTGCGTAGGTAGCTTTGGATGCCGGCTGTGCCGTGGACAAAACCACCGCCAGGGAAGTCTGGACCGGGGATGATCTTTATTAGATCATCCATTTCAATCGAAGGATTGTCGATGATTGCGCAGGTCGCGTCGATCAGCTCGCCGAGATTGTGCGGCGGGATATTTGTGGTCATGCCGACCGCGATCCCTGTTGAGCCATTCATCAACAAATTTGGCATTGCCGCTGGAAGCACGGAAGGCTCCGTAGTGCTTTCCTTATAATTAGGCACGAAATCGACGGTATCTTCGTCGATATTCTTAAGCATTTCTTCGGCAATGGACTGAAGCTTACACTCAGTGTAACGATACGCAGCTGGTGGATCGCCATCAATCGAACCGAAGTTACCTTGCGGCATGATGAGCGGGTAACGCATGACCCAATCTTGAGCCAATCGAACGAGCGTGTCGTAAACGGAGCCGTCACCGTGTGGGTGATAGTTCTTCAAGACTTCTCCGACCACACCCGCGCACTTATCAAAGTTGCGGTTGTGGAGTAGGCCTTCTCGAAGCATTGCGTAGAGAATACGGCGTTGCACGGGCTTAAAGCCGTCACGTGCATCGGGCAGGGCGCGCGAGACGATCACGGACATCGAGTAATCGATGTAGGCGGTCTGCATGATATCGATAATCGACGTCACTTCAGCGGGATTATTCTCGCTGGGAATAGATGGTGGTAATTCTTCGGACATGTTGAAAAGAAGTTAGAAGTTAGTAGCTAGAAGTTAGCTTCGTTGCTTCGATAAAATGAGTGTTAGACGTCGAGGTGTGATACGTTTAGCGCGTTGTCTTCGATGAAGGCGCGGCGGCTAGGGACGTCTTCACCCATGAGCATGGAGAAGACACCATCCGCTACAGCGGCGTCGGCGATATTGACCTTGAGTAGATTGCGAGTCTTCGGGTCCATTGTGGTTTCGAAGAGCTGTTTAGGATTCATTTCCCCAAGGCCTTTATATCGTTGAATACTTAGCCCGCGACGACCGATCGTGCGGATGTTTTCAACCAGCTCGATTATTGAGTGGAGTTCAGTGATGTTCTCTTTCTTTTCTACGCCCTTGTTCTCAATGAGCTGGTAACGTGGTTCTTCGGACTTCGTAAATTTGTTCACGTCCATTCCTGTGGCAGACAGTTCACGAAGAAGCTTGGTCATTTCTGTGGATTCGAAAATCTCGTGCAGTGAAATGCGCTGTTGCACGCGTTGCCCGTCCTCCGTGTCGGCTTCCCGAAGCAAGGTATCTTCAAAATCGGAATCTCCGAGTCCATACTCTTGGTGAAAAGCGGCACGTTCGTCATCGCCAATTAGGAAACGAAACTTTTCATTGTTACCAGTGCGTATGCGAACGATATAGCGTGGGAGTGCTTGAGTCTCCTTGTCATGTTCATCGAGGTAATCGGCGAATTCACAGCCGTAGCGTGTGACCCCACGTCCCACCGTTTCAAGGCGTGAGAGAATCTCGACAATCTTATCGATTGTCGTGCCATCAAGATCTTTGTTGTCACGAAGGCGAACGAGGTCGACATCTTCAGTGCCAAGCTCAAGCAGGATACGATTGAGCTGCGCATCATTATCGATGTATTGTTCGCGGCGCTTACGTTTAATTTTATACAGTGGTGGTTGTGCGATATATACGTAGCCAGCTTCGATGAGCCCCTTCATTTGTCGGAAGATAAAGGTCAATAGAAGCGTGCAAATGTGCGCACCATCGACATCCGCATCCGTCATCAGAATGACCTTGTGGTAACGAGCCTTGGAGGCGTCAAACGCTCCATCACCTTCGTGATCACCGATGCCAGTGCCGAGAGCAGTGATCAAGCTGCGAATTTCGTTATTGTTGAGCACTTTATCGAGGCGTGCTTTTTCAACGTTTAAGAGTTTGCCGCGAATCGGCAGGATGGCTTGCGTGGCGCGGTCGCGGCCCTGCTTAGCGGAACCACCCGCAGAATCACCCTCCACAATATAGAGTTCGGATACTGCAGGGTCTTTGGAGGAGCAGTCAGCCAGCTTACCAGGGAGGCCACCGCCTGAAAGAGCACCTTTGCGCACGGTTTCACGGGCTTTACGGGCGGCTTCACGAGCACGGGCAGCGTGTAGGCATTTTTCAATCAGAGCTTTAGCTACTTGAGGGTTTGTCTCGAAGTAAAACTTCAATTCCTCACCAGTGATCTTCTGCACAATACCATCGACTTCTCCATTTGAGAGCTTGGTCTTGGTCTGCCCCTCAAAGCGAGGTTCAGGGACTTTTACCGACACGACCGCAGTTAAACCTTCACGTGTGTCGTCACCGCTGAGGTTTGGGTCTTTGTCTTTGATTAGATTGTTTTGTTTCGCGTAATTATTGATAACGCGAGTGAGGGCAGTGCGGAAACCTGTAAGGTGGGTGCCGCCCTCGAAATTATGAATTGAGTTTGCGTATGCGTAGATCTGATCACTGTAGCTGTCGTTGTATTGCATCGCAATGTCGACGACGATGTTCGCATCCAGATCTGGATTTGGAGTCGGGGCTTCACCGTGGAAGCTGATGGGTTTTTCGTGAATGACGTTCTTGTTCTCATTTAAGAAAAGCACGTATTCAGCGATGCCGTCTTTAAAAATGTAGCTCACCGTTTTGTTGATACGCTCATCTACAAATACGATCTTAATTCCTGGATTTAAAAAAGCTAGCTCACGTAGGCGCTTAGATAAAAGTTCAAATTTGAATTCGCGCGTCGTAAGAAAAATTTCTGGGTCTGGTGAGAACGCAATGCGTGTGCCGTTGCGCTTGGTCTCACCGATGATCTTCATCTTCTTCTGGGTGATTCCACGAGAAAACTCCATCTTATGGACTTTTCCATCGCGCCGAACTTCGACCTCGAACCATTCGGAAACCGCATTTACGCATTTTGCACCCACACCGTGGAGACCGCCTGATACTTGATAGGCGCCTTTGCCGAATTTACCACCCGCATGAAGGTTGGTCATGACCAGCTCCAATGCCGGGATTTGATATTTTGGGTGAATATCGACTGGTATCCCTCGACCGTCGTCCTCAACGGAGCAGGAGCCGTCATTGTGGATGCTGACAGTGATCTGCGAGCAGTAGCCTGCTAGGGCTTCGTCAATGGAATTGTCTACGATTTCGAAAACACAGTGGTGGAGGCCACGTTCGTTGGTGTCGCCGATATACATATCGGGGC
>JABBCA010000071.1 GCA_018607135.1 Opitutales bacterium | reverse complement strand
CGACGATTTGAAGATCTCCATAGTGCTGCCAGACCGCGTGCGGCACGATCACACCCGCATCCCCCCAACCGGCATTACCATGCCAACCCAGGATATCAGGCGCAACATCAGGAAAGGCGCCATCCACGCGCTGGCCATCGCGCATGGCATCCATCCACTGCCGATAGAAGCCCTCACAGTCGTAGTTATAGCAGGCAGTGTTGACAAAGACCTGCACATCGCCCGACCAACCGAGTCGCTCATCGCGCTGCGGGCAATCCGTCGGCGCTTCAAGGAAGTTCCCCCGCTGCCCCCAAACGACACAGCTCTGCAACTGATTGATCAAAGGATTCGAGCATTTGAACTGACCAGTCCGCTTCAGGTCGTTATGCAACACACAAGCAGTCAGATCTTGCGCCTCCAAGCCAGCATAACCCTCGACCTGAGCATAGCGAAAGCCATGGAAGGTAAAGCGCGGCATGTAGCTTTCCTCATCGCCGCCCTTGCAATAATAAACATCCGTGGCTTGTGCATCGCGAAGATTCTCCGTGTAGAGCGATCCGTCCGATTGCAACATTTCGGCGAACTTAAGAACGATCTTTTGCCCCGGCTTTGTATTGCGTAACTGAATACACATGACGCCGACTAGGTTTTGCCCAAAATCAGCAATCCACAGTTTCTTGTAAAGACGAAGATCAATCGGCTCTCGCTTCTCTGTAATACGTACAGGGGGACATTTTTTATCGGTGAGCTCAATACTTGGCGCCGGAACGACCTCGACGGCTTTCCAACCGCGAGCCGAACTAACTTCTGAAGCCCAATCTGGAATTGCTTTACGAGCATCATAGGTCTCCCCGTTATAAATAGAGTTTTTTAAAATCGCCCCCTTACGCCAGTGCCAGTCTTTGGTCGTCGAAATCACTTCCCGCGAACCGTCCACGTAGATAACTTCGAGCTCAGCCACAAACATGGCGCGGGGGGCAAAGGCTACAGCGTGCCCCTTGGGGCCGAACGGCGCACCGGCCCAACCATCCGCTAGAACCACGCCGAGGCAGTTATCGCCGATTTGCAAGCGCTCACCCACTTCGTAGCTACAGACGTAGGCGCGCTTACGGTAATCACTCCAGCCAGGAGTGAAGAAATCATCACTCACCCGCAAGCCATTGACCCAAGGCTCTACGACTCCGAGCGCAGAATAGCGAAGCACCGCCTTCGCGATGGGTGACTTCAAGCTAAACTTGAATCGAAAATAGTGCGCCGCCTGAAGCGAGGACACCTCGGATGCAGCGGAAGAGAGCCAAACGGCTGATTCAGATAGTGACAACATAGAAAAAAACTCAACTAACAAGAAAACTACTCTGCGATAAAAGGCCGAGTCTCGGGACCACGATCATAATGTGTAACAACTCTGAATGGGCTTTGTGTCCCATCAGAAATTCGAGTCGCATAGCCAATAAAAAGTATGCGCATTTCGCCTCGGAAAGGGTAGCGATTTGAAAACACCATTTTAGCTTCTTGCTCGTACATGGCCCCTACTTTGAAATTGAAATACGTTTTCTTACTCGTATCGAATTTCGTCACAACGTCTTTACCCGGATCGATGGCGGCACGTTCCTCTCCGAGCAGCACCACTAAATTGGCAGGAGTGAAATTTACAAACCTGACAGAGCCCAAAGGCTGCGCATTGACGCTGAGATCTATGGGGAAAGCCCCATAACTGCCATCCCGTTGTTGTAAACAAACAACAATATCGCGTGAGTTTATGGGGAAAGCACACGCGCCGACTGGCAAAAAGATCTCTTCACCCTCTTCGTCGACTCCTTTACGAAAAAACGTCAGAGGACTCTTCCCCGAATAGTAGTGAGTCGAGCTCAGGCCTTCCACCACAGGTTGAAGACGGCGATAGCCACCATCGGCATGCGTAATGTAAAGGGCTTCGTCCAAAACGAAAGGCGCCAAAATCTTAAAGGCGAGGTCATCGATGGAAACGAGCTCGGGGAAGTCCGAGAAATCAGCAGATGTCATATCTGCCGCTTGCATCTCTTCGCTGACTTGCGCCGAGGTCGTAGACATGCTTAGCAGCATGATTAAGGGGTATACTAATATAATACGCATGTTAAATAACCTCATCTTCGCTTAACCAACGGATCGAAAGAACACGATATAAACGACCAAAATCACCGGCGGGCTGAATGATGCTATCGCTTACATCAACAGGCTCAGCGACACGCTGAACAACCACCTCACACCAAGCTCTGGCCTGAATTGAATTGGTAACTTGGTCGCTGGATTCGCCATAAGCACGAATCGTAAAAGTATCACCGCGAACAGTCATCAAGGGAGACAAGGCTGCGAGTAAATCTGCCTGCGTCAGAAAGCCTGGAACCCCAAACATCCGAGAGCCCGAAAGGCCTGATGGCATGCCTGACTCGTGCTCGGGGTAACTTGCATTGAGCGGAACATCCGCAGGACTGGCACGCAGACTACCTTCATAGAAAGGCTCATTCAAAACACTCGCCCCCGAAGTCGAAACCTTGTCCAAGGCTGCTTGCAGGGTGCCTTTAAGACCTAAGAAATCGACTTCGGCATTGGTGGCATCCGGAATTAAACGGCGGTTCACAAAATCACTGAGACTAAGAAAAGGACCCCGCCGTTTCACTTCTTCGACTATCGCCTCAGCCAATAAATTAATTTCGGAAGGCGTTAACGAGCGCAGAGCCGACCAAGCACGCGCACTGGACGGATCCACCGTTCCCTCCGAAAGTAGTGGATACAGCTTGGAGGTGACTGGTGAATTGACAACAAGATTGCTGGGAGCTCCATCCCCCGCAGTGACGCTCTCTCCAATGAAAGAAGCGAGCAACATGCGCCACGCATCAACTGATGTGGAATTCACATTGAAGCCACCATCGACCGTGAGATTCGCCGCCGCTTCCTGAAAACCCGTAACAGACGACCGCATCGAGGAGTCACTGGGGAAAGACCCATCGATACGTGCGGTCAATCGGTTACGCGTATTCGGCAAAACAAAGTCAGACCTTGGAGTGAAGGCACCACCTTGAGGGATCGTTGACACAAAAAACCGATCAAAGAGTGATTCATTGAGCAAATAAGAGAGGTCGGTGTAGACGGAGCCCCCATGTTCGGCTTTAATATTATTTCGATGCACATGGGTGTGCGCTTCGGAATTTCCAAACGGGAAGCTCGGCTGCCAATAAAACTGACTAAAGTTCACATTCTTCAAAAAACCAACAGAGAGAAGTCCTGTTTCGGACCGCACACTATCGTACAGTGGATAAACCGTGCTCTGCGTAAAGTTGCTGCTGTTCTCGAAGAGTCCGTAGCCGCCTAAAGTATCGTAACCATTGGCGCTAACGGAGGCATAATCCGTATCGGCAGGGATTCCAGCAGGGAAGGGCGCTCCATTGAACCAGTTTTCAGTAGGAATCGAATCCGCATGGACTCGCCCCGTGGACATATTACTGACCAATGGATCGACAAGCTGGTAGTCTTTGACTGCTAGATTATGTCGAGCCAAGCTGCGAGGCCGATTGGCTCCTAGCGCGTTGCCCATGGGATTGATGAAGTATCCATGCCCACGGTGCGCGGCAGCTAAGAATGGGTTAAGCTTCAACTCAGAGAGACTCCGATAATCAGTGAATCGAGAGAGCGGATCACCAGTGCTCTTCTCACTATTACCTTCGGTGTTGATGTGTTCCCAGTCGATATTCGTGCTGGCTAAATCCGCGCCCTTCATATCGAGATACTGGATCGCTTCAACTTGCCCGGAGTCCTTGTAAATAAAGAGCTTGGTAGTCAGGCTGGGCTCTTTGTTACCGTCCGGTGCATTCGTTAAAGTGTCTCTAAAATACACAGCTGTTCTCAAAACATCAGAGGTCGAAGTCATCGGAATAGGATCTCCGACATTGCTAGGAATCGGTGTAATTGCAGAGCCGGAGGCTAGGTAGAAAAAACCAAACGGCCCCTCGTTTTCATTAATGAGCAAATTATGATTCGTAAAATCAGAAGGCACGCCATCGATCGTCGTATCCACATAGTCACCATTGGGGTGCTTGTCGCTCGCCGTATAGTAAAGCGTTTCTCCAGGGGCAAAGCCATCATTCTCAATGACGAAAGTAAAATATGGGTAACCGTCGTCTGGATCTCGCTCCAAGGCAAAGGATCCATTGCCCGCAAAGTTCATATGGGCGAACGTATTAGAATTCGGCGGTGCGGGCAAGTTACCTTTGTAGTTGAAACCTTGTGTGATGTTTCGAGCAGCGTAACTCGTTCCACCAATATCAATCTGAGTATTAATCGTCGTATGCGCGCGCACTTGAATCACGTATTTAGCCGGAGCAATCGGCACATTATGCGGGTTCCAAAGAACGAACTTCGGATAAACCAAATACACAGGCAGCACATTCCCATTTGCGAGCGGCTCATAAGAAACGCCAAAATACAAGGCGGTGCGCAAAATGACCGGATGCAGGCCGTGCTGATCGGGTTCGTGCGGACGTGGTGCTTGCGGTGTTCCTGCATCCAGCCCACTGATTTGCATACCGTTTTCATACCACGACTTCAACAACCCAAATTGCGGTAGCTCTTGCGTGCTGGGGTCGAGTTGAAAGTCCGTAGAGCGCAACTGCCCCACATAGTTAGGGTCTGTCGAGCTACCCCGAACCATATAATCCGTATCACTCAAGCCACTGAGATCTGACTCCAAATAAACGGTAAGATCCTCCTTCAATCGCCCCTGCGTGACATCGACGGGGAGACTCCGAGAGCTAATCGTAAAATCATCTGTATTCACCTCCGTCCACGGCATCCACGTCGTATCCAATAATTGCAAACTCTCTGCTGTTGTCACGCGCCTGAGCTTCTCGGCCTGCAAAGAATCTGCCACGTCGAAAGAGGATAACTCGTCAATGATAGAAGGGTTTGACTGCTGCGGAGCCATTAACGACCAACGCGGCTCAAACGCTTGCCCATTAAGAACCGTATTCGGCTTGACTGCGTTGATGCGAAATTTGGCACTCTCGTCAGCAACCCACCACGCGAAACGTCCGGCAACGGATTCTCCATTATTCAAGATGTCTAGCTTCCCCGCCTGAACCACCTGCAAGTTGCCGGTGTTATCCTCAAAATTAGCCAACGAGACCACATTATCCGCACTTCCACCATTAAGCGCAATTACATCTGTCATGGCCGGATTCGCACCTGCCTCTTCTAAGTCCATGCGCGACGACACCAACCAACTAACACGTCCCGCCACATCCGTATCCGTCGCCCATGCGCGAAGCGACTCTCGTTTCTGATTCTCATTTCCGAGCTCTATCGTGCGAAAGACGCCCAGCCAGTAAGGATTCACCACCCCATCAGCCGTTAAAGTATCGGGATCCGCATCAAATAAATCAGCGCGCACAGTCACGCGTGCATCAGTCCCCGTCGTGCGCTGCAACTCTCCCACCGCGACATAGGCACCGAGTAGCGCATTCTGCTGCGCACTGAGACGCGCGAGAGCCATTTGCGAGGCACCCGTCTCAACCCGAACTAAAGTGGATAGGGATAGAATGAGAACCAAAACAAAAGCCATCAACGAGAGAGCGATGACCAGTGCAAAACCGTGGTTCTTTTTAGCTAGAGTATATGAGGGGTTCACAAGCGGAGGCATTAGCTATGGGAGTTTGAAGTAAACACCCACAAGAAGATACCTACAAGGCATTTGGTGAAATTCAAGAAGTATTAAGAATCCATTCTTGTCAAGTCGCACAAATTGACTATCTGTATTTTATTCTACAAACATTCAGTCACCTACGAACTCCACAATGCGCATTCCTCTTCTATCCCTCACACTACTGTTAACGTCGATCACACTCACCGGTCAGTCGCTAAAATTAGTCAACTCGGAGACTTACGACATCTCCGTTTATGCAAAAAATGATGGAGAACTCACACTACGAACAACCGGAGGCGACCCTCAAGTGGTCTTCGAGTTACAAGGAACCGACGCCGCAGATAAAGAAGCTTATTTTCTAGCGTTCGACTACTTTTGCCCCGACGGGGTGGACTTCGTCGAGGTCTTTTACGCTGCGGATCGTCCCTACCACTGGAGCCAGAGTCGGCAACTAGAAGGCGGAAGCCTTCCGAAGGCCGAAGCATGGCAGCCTTACTCCATTGATCTCAAACTGGGCTCAAAAGACAAGTGGACAGCGAACGACCAATATATCCGCATCGACTTCGGTCGCAGCACGGGAAAGGAATTGCAAATTCGCAACCTACGCCTGCGCGCACCAACTGCAGAGGAACTACTGAGCAGCGAAGAAGCTGAGGCCAAACTATTAGCCAAGAGCGAAAACGCAGCCAAACTCGACCACTACCTCACGTTCACGCGGACACCCGCGAAAGTAACAAAAGTTTCAGTCAGCGAGGAAGCAATCCACATTACTGGCGTCATCTCTCAAGAAATAAATGGAGACCTCAGACTCGTTGAATACGAACCGCACGAAGACCCATGGGCGATGAATGGTGGTAAAATTCTCCCCACTCCATCACTAACCCACAAATTCTCAGTGACCGTGCCGCGCTACGTCGGCGAGCGCGATCGTTTGGCAAATCGTTATGCAATTGTCCGCGAAGTGGATGGGCTTACCCAATTAATCTGCCGCGCGACTTGGGCTAACGATGTCTCTGGTGCGGCCGAGCGTGACATGCCACGCCTCTACCCTGCCAACAAGAAAGGCCTCGGCGGTGTCGAACTAAAGCCAGGAATCTTCGAGCAAGACCTCAGCGACCTCGGCATCACTGCGTCCACAGTCAACTTTTCGCTCGGCACAATTCTACAAAAAACCTCAAACCCCATTGATTATACCCACCAAGGAAAGACCTATACCTACAATGGCGACGCAATGAAGGAGTTCGACCAGAAAATCAGCTGGATGACTGAAAATGGCATCGTGGTCAGTGCCATCCTCCTTGTAGATAAAGATGCTGGGACACTCGTCCACCCCGACTACAATACAGCCGGCATCTACTCAATGGCCAACATGACCGATCAGGTGGCGACCGACGCCTACCGCGCCATCGTCTCTTTCCTCGCCGAGCGCTATAGCCGCCCCGATCGCGAGCACGGCTGGATCACGCACTGGATTGTCTTCAACGAGGTCGACTACGGCTGGATCTGGACAAACATGGGAGAAACGCCGATGGAACTCTACATGGATGCTTACAACAAAGCCATGCGTCTAACTTGGCTCGAAACGCGCCGCTTCAACCCCACCGCCGAGGTCTTTATTTCACTGACTCACCACTGGCAATACAGCCCGGCCGATAAGTATCGTGCCTACCCACCACGCAAAATCCTTGACCGCATGGCGCTCTATTCAAGCAGCGAAGGCGACTATCAATGGGGCATCGCATATCACCCCTACCCTCAAAGCCTACTGAAACCGCGCACATGGGAAGATAGTATGGCAACAGCTAGCTTCGATACACGTTTCATCACCCCGAAAAATATCGAAGTGCTCGACGCCTATCTGCACCAGCCGCAATTTCTCCACCAAGACAAAG
>JABBCA010000038.1 GCA_018607135.1 Opitutales bacterium | reverse complement strand
CCGAATACGAACGTATAAGGATCAAACTTTACTGAATTTGGTATTGGTGTGCTCTTTAGCGATTCTCTTGAGCCATTCCACCACCGCTTGCGTCATTTGTGCTTTATGTGACTGCTCGTTGAAACTGTGGTCAGCTCCTTCGATAAAGACTACATCAACCGAATCGCCCTTCAGTGTTTGAACCGACTCTGTATCGGCAGGCAGCACGACATCGTCCGCAGTGCCATGTATAAGTAGCCATGGAATTTGAATACAGTCTGCGAGCGGTATTACATTGTGCACGGTTTCGCAGAGGTCATGCATATACTTTGATGACAGAGGGCAGTCTTTCTCATCCCACATGAAGCCTGTGTCTGGTGTTACGTCGCCAAATTCGGTTTGGGCAAATAATTGAGTGTTAATCATTCCTGCGAGGGAAATGAGGCATTGGATACGCGAATCCTTGGCTGCTTGTAACACTCCAACAGCGCCGCCCATGCTGTGGCCGATATAGGCCACATGCTTGTAGCTCTTTACCAGCTCATCAATGACTGCATCTAAGTCGCCCATTTCTTTCGATAGAGTGGAGTCGCGAAAGTCACCTTCGGAGTCACCATTTCCTGCATATGAGAAACGCACGGTGTCAAATCCGACGAGCTTGAGTGCATTCGCAGTATCCACGATGACGGGGCGATCCTTATTACCAGTCACGCCGTGCCCGAGAATGACTACCCAATCGTTCACCCTGAGCGATTGGTTGCCTTCTGCGAAGGTGTAGTCTAGCTGCTCACCTAAACGGTTTTGTATGACAGCGTTCATAGACTAATTGTTACGCCCCTTGAAGGTGAGTTCGGCAACACCCGACTTATCGAGTTCGCCTTTACCTAAGTCAGTGAGCTTAGCGTATTGATCAAATGTGGCTTGCGCGAGTGGTGCATCGATTCCTTGTGCAGCGGCTAGCTTGAGCGCGATAGCAGAGTCTTTCGCAGCGTGCTCTGCGGAGAAATAGCACTCATGGTCACGAAGTATCATATCCTCAGCATCGGTTTCCAAGACTCGTGAGTTTGCGCCAGTCTGACTAAAGATATCGCAGAGCATTTTGAGATCTAGGCCCAAGGCATCACCAATCCCGAGACCTTCAGCAAGCGCAGCAGTGTTGATATTCATGACCATGTTGACTAAGGCTTTGACCTCGGATGCTTTACCAGAGGGCCCAACATAGTGCAGCGCTTTGCTCATGTCATCTAGCAGAGGCTTGTGTTGATTAAAGAGTGCTTCGTCTCCCCCGATCATCAAGAAGAGCTCACCATTACGCGCCTGTGGTATACTTGATGCCATACAAGCTTCCAAGCAATTAGCGCCATGCTCTTTCGCGGCACTTTCAAGTTGAACATGGAGCGATGGGGTGAGGGTGGCACAGTTGATGAAGGTCGTGCCCGCTGCTTCAGTCAAGAGATTGTCATCGCCAAAGAAGATCGCGTCCATGGCGGCATCATTCGTGACCACTGTCAGGATGATGTCAGCATTCGCTGTGACTTGTGCGAGTTGGTCATACGCAATTGCATTCACTTCGTTCGCCAAGTCTTTTGCGAGTTCTGAGTCGATGTCATATACTGCGGACACAGTATACCCTTTGTCCTTGAGACAGCGGGCCATATTACTGCCCATACGGCCCAAGCCGACGAAACCAATTTTATGATCTTTCATAGTGTAGTAGCAGGAGGAGAGTGGAAACTTAAATGGCGACGACACCTGAGGCCAAAAACAGAAGGACTTGGACGCAACCAATTACGAAGCCGAGTAGGGCGCCGAGTCGTTCGATCGTTCGAAACTCTCGATTCGCAACTTCGTTGACGATACTTTCTAAACGATCCAGATCGAAGGCGGCGATGTTATCTTCGATCATTTGCTTTAGGTCGACAGAGGCTTCAAATTCAGTCGCGACTTTTTCCATAAGCGGACCTGCTTCCTCTTTCATGGATGCCGATGCAATCACTTCGAATTTCGCCAATGTCCCATCATTGATAAAGCTGCCAAGTAGTGGGATGGCTCGCAATTGTGGGCCGATGCGTTCCCACACGATCTTGTGAGCCGCTTCCTCCAAGTAGGGCGTCATCTCGATTTTACGAATCTCGTTCAGAATCATATGCTGCTGAAGGATTTCGCGCTCAATAATTTCTGCGGACTCTTGAGCCAACTGTAATTGTCGACGCGGGATCAAGCCCTGCCATTTCCAGAAGAAGATCCGTTTCGGAACGCGTGGGTGAAACAGCATTTTAATCGCCACCCAATTGGTGAACCAACCAATGGCAGCGGTAATGAATGGAGTGAGGATGAGAAGCACTTGCGTGGACATATACTGAGAGGGTTTGTAGGCTAAAGTTATGACGTCAATAGCAAGCAGTTCAAATATGTTTAGCGTTTTCGTTGCTGTCGTGTAAGTGGAGGCAAGTTTTCAAAGGGCAAGCCGCTGGCGTGTTTCTGTAGATACACCTGACAGGCTTGCTTCAATTCCAGCCAGCGATCCCAATCGTAATCCGGTGCGGTGGCCACGTGTGCGATGAGACTACGCCATTCAACGCGCGCGCGTTCGATGTCTCCACGGCTTAAGTCCTCGTCAAGATAGGCTTCCGCCCGGCTACTTTGGTGTTCGATGTTATATAAAATCTCACTAGCGCCATCGCCATAATCTTCAGGCAAACCGCGCCGCAAGTAACCAGAGAGGGTGCGTAAACCGTAGCGCTCTTGGCATAAGGCCGCCAAAGGTCGCCCGGCCAATGCAAGTGCGTGGAAACGGTGCCCTGCACGAATATTTGCTAAGTCATAGAGGATCTCGTCGATTGAGTAGTTTGGTTCTTCAAGTGCCGCCGCCACCGCCAAACCCTCACCATGATTAAAGAATGAAAACAGCACGCCTCGACGAGTCGGTAATCCGTCTGTATCGATCAGTCCTAAGGCATGCCATTGTTCTGCCACGCTGCGTGGTGTCGTTTGAGTGGAACGTTGAGAAGGGCTACCAGCACTCAATTCAGAACCTGCGATGTGGCGCTTACGTAGCTTTGGATTGAGCAGTCCTTTGCCGGCTAAGTCCTTGAATGCATGTATCTGCGCGTCACCGTAATCCAATTGAACTAATAGCGTATCGCCACGCTCAGTTAGGCCGACACTGCGACCCCCTCTAGCCAGTGCAGGCATCTGTGGTAGAATCTCTTTCTCGATACAATCGAGCGTCCAAAGCTTTGGCACATTCGGCTTTTTGCCCTCAGCTCGACTCTGCTCTCGCAGCACTTTAAGTAACCACTTGGACAAGCACAGCCGGTTTTCCGACGCATCTTTAGGAAAGAGGGCGAGTGGTGCTTCCAAGCCGTAGCGTCGTTCCTTTCCAGTGCCAAATTTACAGATAGTGCCAATCCGTAAGCTGGCCACAATTTTAGGGCTACTCAGTCCTGGAAGCCAGCGATCGCCATCCAAATACCAGGTGTCTTTCAAATCAAAAAGCTGCGTCGCTCGTTTACGTTCCCAAATGCCCTCGCTATTTTGAAATTCTACCACGGACCCGCTAGATAGCTTTTGCTCATGCGTTGTTTCAAGCTGCGCTTCTGGCGAACTCTCGCGGTGTTCTAAGAAATCCTCCAGCCCGAGACGTATCGGCGTTCGAGTGAACAAGCGTTGTGTCAACTCGCGAGTGGCATCTAGCGGACTTTGATTTGATTCGGCTGCTGCTTGGATCACTCCGATCAAGGAGGGCCAATCGACGATGGATTCACGTGTCAGCTTTAAGGGACGTGCTTCTTGCAGGCGAGGTTTTCCATCGACGTAGAGCACGGTGCCACGTTCATCTAGGCCACGGCGACCGGCACGTCCAAACATTTGCAAAAGTTCATCCGCACGCAGCATTCGATGCGCTTCAGCCACACGGTATTCACGTTCCAGAACCAACACAGAACGCATTGAAAAATTAATGCCCGCGGCCAATCCTGTCGTCGCAACGATCACTTTCAACTGACTATTTTTGGCTAAAGGCTCTACCAAACCCGCACGTTGCGCATAGCTCATTCCGCTATGGTGGAAGGAGACTCTGTTTTTGAGGCACCGTGTCAATTGTGTGCCCGCAACTGCTTGCTGTTCGGTAGTCAGCACGAGTGGGTCGTATTCAGGGAGTGCTGCAGCCAGCGTTCGAGCAAGATTTTCGGCAACTTTTCGGCGGGGTGCAAAAATAAGGATTGGGCCTAGTTCGGCAGCGAGTGCACGCGCAATATAGCGAGGCCAGCGTCCATGAATCGTCTTCGGTAATTGATCTGGTAGCGCATCGAGATGCACCTCATCAAGCGGCACCGGTCGTTCCTGATGGCTGATGGAAACCGCATTGCGACCACAGCGCTGCAGCCAACGTGTGATTTCTTCGGTGTTTGCCACACTTCCACTCAGTAAGAGTAATTGTGTGCGCGCAGGAGCCATCGCGATCGCGATTTCATAGTTCACTCCGCGTGCCGTATCACTCAGCATTTGATATTCATCGATCACTAAGAGCTTGGGACCACGCCCTGTGATCAGCGCACGTTTTTGTGTTTCAAGAGTCGCAACGATGATGGGCGCATCGGTATTGTAAGTCACATCACCAGTGGTGATCCCAACGTTCCAGCCCTTAGCCACCCATTCGCAATACTTGTCATTAGCCAGCGCACGAGTCGGCACAGTGTAGACAGCTTTGCCTGAAAACGCTTCATTCACCAAGCTTTCAAAAATGAATGTTTTACCTGCACCCGTTGGGGCATGAACCACCACATCATGCTCCGCACGCAGTAGATTGACTGCCTGCTGTTGCCAGAGGTCCGGCACAGTGAGCGATGTTGATAGGGAATCCATTAATAGTGTAGTCGTTTACTTTCAATGCTACGATAGGCCCGATTTGCGTCGCTCCAATAACCATTCACTAGGAGTGCGAATAGTAACGCCATAGAACTGCGACCAAGGCGCTTGCGGAAGTCTGCCCGATCCCATCTGAGTCGCGCATCCGGCTTGCAAGCCAGCGCGCTTATTAGGACGGGACGACCCTTGGCTTGCTTATCTATTGAGTATTCGTCGGTAAAAAGCAATGGACTATCGATTTCTGCCCCAAACAGATTATCATTTTGCCCCATAGCGGCTTAGGAAAACTGCGATCACTTCGTCTTTGAGCGGCTTTAGCTCATTGGACGTTTTGAGTGGACTGTAGAGTGCTGGGAAATTGATCGTGCCTTCGACAAGGCCGCGAAAGATTTGTGCGGCCAAATTTGGATCCTTCATTTTCAGTCGCTTGTCTTTCTTTGCTGCCTTGAGCCAAGTCGTTAAATAGTCGACTTGGCAGTGGTCTCCCTTGCTGGCCTCATCTCGAAGCTCTTGGTTCTGGAGAAATATTGAGGTCAGGAGGCGAACGATCGCTAATCGGGATGAGTCGATAACGAAATATATTTGTGCATCCACGAAACGACCGAGTTGAGATTCAAGTGGCTCAGTTTTGGAATAGTGGATCTGTGCCATCTCGGCCTGTCCCGCCATGAGCTCTGCAATGACCGCCCAGAGTAGATCTTTCTTACTTTCAAAATGATTGTAGACGGTCCGTTTCGAAGCTCCGGCCAGTTCGGCGACGAGATCCATCGAAGCGCCTTCATAGCCCGCTTGCCGAAAGGCTTTTATGGCGCCAGCGATAATTTCTTCGCGTTTAAGGGCTTTCCTTCGCTCGTTGCCGGATAGTTCTTCGTTCATTGTGAGTCATTTATAGAAACTACACTCGGGAGTGCAATTTTTTATTGACTAGTAAACTGCACGGTGCAGTTTACATTTAATATGAAAAAAATGACCGCACTAATAATAAGCCTTTTAACGCTCGCCATCGTTGGATGCACAACGACGGCACCGACGGAATACTACCGTTCTGCAGACGCGCCAGAGACCGTCTACCGGATTGGTGGCGAATATGATCCGAACGTAGGTTGGGGCGAGGTGACCATTACAATCAACGACGAGTCGGTTATCGTGGAGAGGTTACCGGCCTTTTCGAATACTGCTGAACTGACAGGGGACTATGCAGGAAAGCCGGTATTGGTTCAGCTGACCAAGGTTCGCACTTTTAAATCCAAGTATCTCCGGGCAGATGTCACCATCGATAAGGAGCGGGCAGCTTCGCTCACATTCTAGGTGTTTGAGGATGAACCCATAGACAGATGAGCCATGCCGCGTCTAAATAAATCTGAATGGGCTATCCTAGCCGGACTGCTTTTCCTTAGCTTAGTGCCCTGTCTCGGCGGACTCTTCCGGGTCATTGAGCTGATAGTTGGCTTGGAAGTGATGCCAGAGAACCCGCGGGTCCGATCGGCACCCGTCCCTGTGGTCATCCACTTGGTCGGTTCGATTCCATATTGTATTCTGGGGATACTGCAATTTCTTCCCAGCCTCCGTCGTGCGTATCCTAAATGGCACCGTATGAGTGGACGTTTTCTTGTGGTGGCGGGTATGCTGGCGGCACTCTCCGGTTTATGGATGACGCATGTTTACGACTTCCCTGTCACTCTGCAGGGACCACTCCTTTATTGGGTTCGTTTCGCCGTCGGTTTCGGAATGATCGGAGCACTCTGCTTGGGGCTATCAGCGGTTTTAAAAAGACGGATCGAAGAACATAAAGCTTGGATGATACGAGCCTATGCGCTCGGGCAGGGCGCTGGGACTCAAGTGATCACAGCTATACCTTGGCTGATTATGGTTGGCGAGCCCAGCGGCTTGACTCGTGATATCCTTATGACTGTCTCCTGGGTGATTAATCTCCTTATTGCCGAGGCGGTCATTAGAAGAAGCAGAAAATTGGTTCCCGCTTATCGGGCTAATTCGGCACTAAGCGTGTTCTAGCTGAATCTTTAGATGGGAGCCAGTTGCCTTTGCATACTTTTTAAGGTAGACACTCACGTATCGCTGCTTCCGCCCTTTAAACCTAGCGACTGCAGTCTGAGAGGTCTCAAACTCATCTTCGAGCGCTTCATGCACTTCTTGGCAGGAGGGGTCTTTTTAACCTTTCATAGCTTCCTATTCTCAATCCATCTTCTCACCGCGGATTTGTTTGATCTGATGGCCAACTGACGCGATCGCTTCGATGGCAGGCTTTAGCTGTTGGCCAAGCTCGGTCAGACAGTATTCAACGGTTGGGGGCGAAGTGGGCATCACCGTGCGGCTGACCACGTTGTCCGCTTCCAGTCGCTTGAGTCGTTCAGTGAGCATTTTTGCCGAGATGCCCGTGATGTCGCCCTTCAGCTCGCTAAAGCGCCGCGGGTTTTTGCTGAGATACCAAATGATATTGGGTGTCCACGCGCCGCCGATAACGCCGAGGCATTCTGTTAGAGGGCACTTATTGGGCGGATCGGGAACCTGTTTTTTTCGTCTTGGAACCATAATTTTCGATATTTCTAAGGTTACCAAACCGTAACTCAATACTTAAGTTACTTCAGTATATCTAGTTTACTTTAGTAACTTTAAGATTTCATTCGAAGTCCTCACTTAAACAAAAAGGAGACTAATCATTATGAAAAACGAAACACAAAACACCGCTGTTAAGGCACCAA
>JABBCA010000096.1 GCA_018607135.1 Opitutales bacterium | reverse complement strand
TAACACGTTTTGGCGTCGAAGCAGACCGCCAAGCAGGCACAGTCGAGGGCATTTTTGAACTCGATAATACGGACGGAAAACTCCGCCCAGGGATGCGAGCTGAATTCTCAATTGTGCTGGAGACGAAGCCATTCGTCCTCTCAATTCCGCGCTCGGCGATACAAGGCGATCCTGCAAGCAGGGTCATCTTCGTCAAAGACTTCGACCTTCCAAACGCATTCGTTCGGGTGCCCGTGGTTCTCGGAGAGGAAAACGATCAATACATCGAAGTGATCAGCGGCGTTTTCCCCGGCGATGAAGTAGTCATACAGGGTTCCTATGTCCTCAGCTTTGTCGGTGGCGGCTCTGGCATGTCCTTAAAGGAGGCACTCGATGCCGCACACGGACATGCACATGCCGAAGACGGCTCGGAGCTGAGCGAAGGTGAAAATCCATCGTCTGGCGAAGAGGATCATACAGGACATGATCATGGAGGTGAGGATTCGCATGAAGATCACGGCAGCCATCTGAGCCTGCCACTCATGATTTATGCAGGCGTGATGACGCTGATCTCGCTCATCACCCTTCAGATGCTCATGAAGCGACGTCAGGAAGAAAGTGAGGTTGAAGATGCTCAATAGACTGATCCAATTTTCGCTCTCTCAAAGGCCTCTGATTTTGGCTTTTGCCTTAGTCGTCTTTATCCTCGGCATCAAAACAGCGAGCGAGCTTCCAGTTGAAGTTCTACCTGACCTGACCAAACCGACCGTCACCATTTTGACGGAGTCGCCTGGTTTCTCACCCGAAGAAGTTGAAACCTTGGTCACCATCCCCTTGGAAAATTCCTTAATGGGTGTGACAGGGGTTACTCGATTGAGATCAATTAACGACATCAGCCTATCCCTAGTCTTTGTCGAATTCGAATGGGGAACCGATATCTATCAAGCACGTCAATTTGTGCAGGAGCGGCTGACCGGCGCGAGCGAGGCTCTACCCGAAGGCATCACTCCCTACATGACGCCGGTGGCTTCCTTGATGGGAAACATCATGTTGGTTGGTTTGGTCGATCCATCGGGTCAAACTGAGCCGATGGATCTGAGAACATTGGCCGATTGGACGGTATCCAGACGACTACAGTCTATTCCTGGTGTGGCTGAAGTGCTCAGCATGGGTGGTGGCGTCAAGCAGCTACAAATCCAGCCCAACCCTGACAAAATGCTGGCTATGGGCATTCGCTATGAGGAACTACACGAAGCAGCGGCTAACGCGGTCAGCAACAGCACGGGAGGCTTCTTAACTGAATCCTCTCAGGAAATAATGGTCCGTAATCTTGCGATGACCACCGACCTCGATGCGATTGGCAATACAGTGGTGACGCATGTCAACGACCGCCCCATTCGTATCAAAGATGTCGCTACAGTCGCTTGGGATATTGAACCCATGCGAGGCGATGCGGGTATGGGCAGTAAGCTCTTAGGCAACCATGATGAAGCCAAAGGTTACCCCGGCGTCATTCTTAGCGTAACAAAATCACCAGGATTCGATACACTCACCTTAACCGATGATGTCGAAATTGCGTTGGAGGATTTAAAAGCTTCGATGCCCGACGGAGTCGAACTAGTGACACTCTACCGCCAGTCTGATTTCATCGACCTAGCGGTCGGTAATCTGGAAGAGGCTCTGCGTGATGGCGCTATCATGGTCGCCGTTATTTTGTTCCTTTTCCTACTCAATCTCAGGATCACTCTGATTACGTTGACGGCAATCCCTCTATCCTTGGGCATGACTGTTTTGGTTTTTGATCTCTTAGGATTGAGCGTTAATTCGATGACCCTCGGCGGCCTCGCTGTCGCCATCGGCATGGTCGTTGATGATGCCATCGTTGATGTGGAAAATGTATTTCGACGGCTGCGGGAAAATGCCCTTTTAGCAGAACCACGCAACAAGCTCGAAGTCATTGCCAAGGCATCTGCCGAAGTTCGCTCGTCCATTCTCTATGCGACTGTGCTGATTATTTTAGTCTTTCTGCCATTGATGGCATTGAGTGGCGTCGAAGGTCGACTGTTCACACCGATCGCCGTGGCGACGATTGTCAGTATGGCAGCATCGTTCCTTGTATCCTTAACTGTGATACCAGTGCTCAGTTCATATCTACTAAAACCGAAGGCCGATCAGAAACATGCCGATGGTATCATTGAGCGCGGATTCAAAAAAGTCTTCAATGCAACATGGCTGCGGCTTTCGCTCTCTCAACCCTTTATCGTGCTGTTTGTAGCCGGTGCACTTGTTGTGCTGGCAGGAATCTCATTTTCGCAAATGGGTGGTAATTTCCTTCCAGCTTTCCGCGAGCCAACAGTCCTAGTCGCCATGACGACTGCACCCGGCACATCGCTCAAGCAAACGCGTGACTTAGCCGACACAGCGCAAGACCTGCTCCTTAAAATTCCTGAAGTGGAGACGGTGGGCTATCGCTTGGGCCGCGCCGAACGCGGCGATCACGTGGTGCCCGTTTCAACTGTCGAGTTCGACCTCGAATTTTCAAAAGAAACCGAGCGCGAACGCAGCGAAATCGTCAAAGACATTCGGGCAACGATGCAGACGATCCCCGGGACCTTCAGTGCCCTGAGTGGACCGCTAGCCGACCGCATTGGGCATATGCTCAGCGGTGTATCGGCAAAAGTCGCGGTCAAAGTGTTCGGACCCGACCTAGACGAACTGAGGCGTATCGGAACCGACATAGCCGAAATCGCTCGTGAAATTCCCGGTATGGAAGAAGCGCGTGTCGAGCAGCAAGCACCGATCCCTCAGCTTCGTATCGAGATTGATCGTAAGCGTGCCACGGCCTATGGCGTCACTCCAGGTGCGCTGAATGCCGAACTCTCTGCATTAATGGGCGGCGAAGCCGTCAGCGAGATCTACGAGGGGCAGCGCGTCTACGACTTAGTCATACGGCTTCCACAAGAAT
This sequence comes from Opitutales bacterium, assembly GCA_018607135.1. Lineage (GTDB taxonomy): Bacteria > Verrucomicrobiota > Verrucomicrobiia > Opitutales > Coraliomargaritaceae > JBPOFY01. The sequence goes on along the minus strand of JABBCA010000096.1, from coordinate 4,656 downwards.
GGCGCGAATCGACCCAGAAGCTGTCGCAGCTTTACATCGATACGTTAAGCGGCCAACGCATCCCGCTGAACTACGTTGCGGACATTCGCCATGCAACTGGCCCAAACAACATCCTTCGCGAGAACACCGTACGCCGTTTCGTCGTATCAATCAATCCGACTGTCGACGACTTGAACGCTGCCGTGGAGACTTTGCAACGTGAAGTAAACGAGCGTATCCAATTACCAGAAGGCTACACACTCTCTTACGAGGGTGAATACGAAGCACAGGCTAAAGCGAAGCGCACAATCCTGATCACCTCGGCAATCGTATTGTTGGTCATCTCGTTTCTCCTCTACAGCTACTTCAAGAATTTCGCTTTTGTCCTTCTGGTCTTCACTATCGTGCCAATTTCGCTGGTGGGTAGTGTGTTCCTTACGGCTATAACGCTGAACAATATTAGCATCGCGACTCTGGTTGGCTTCATTGCGGTGAGTGGAATCTCCGCGCGGAATAACATTATGTTGATATCGCACTACCTCCACCTAATGCGCCATGAAGGCGAAAGCTTTACCCGCAAAATGGTGGAACGCGGCACGCAGGAACGCCTCATCCCGATTCTCATGACCGCTATCTCTGCAGGTCTTGCTTTGGTGCCACTACTCTTAGCCACCGACGAGCCTGGGAAAGAAATCCTCAATCCAATTGCTGTCGTCATCGTCGGCGGACTCGTCACCTCAACTCTACTCGGCCTCGGGGTGACGCCAGCAATTTTCTACAGCTTTTGCCGCAAGTCGGCAGAAACATCCGTCAAACGTAAGTCCGCAGCATCGGAATAACAAAATCACAAATCCCAAAAAAGGAAAACAAATGAAACAAAGGAAACGCCTACTCGCCGCACTAATCAGCTTCACGCTACTGGCTTGGAGCACCAGCTACGCAGACGATCACGGCCATGAAGCTGGTCACGATCATTCAGCACACGCAGCAGACGCGCACGATCACGGTGCTAACAAAGATGCGAAGCCCAAAGACGACCACTCAGAGCATGACCATGCATCACACGAAGGCCATGATCATGGAGAGCACGCTCATGCAGATGCTAAGGCTGGCCCAAATGGTGGTCGGATCATTACATCCGTTGAACCCCATCTTGAGTTTTACCTCACAGAAGAGCGTAAGATTCAAATCACATTCCTTAATGACCATGGTGAGGTGATCGCCCCGAAGGAGCAAGTCGTCTCCTTAATCGGCGGTGATCGTCAAAATCCGATTCGTCTTCGCTTTGCCAGCAAAGGCTCAGTTTTACTCTCCGACAAAGCACTGCCAGAGGGCAACAACTTGCCGATTATCCTCTCGATCAAGCCAGACGCGAAGTCCAAAACTGTCCGCGAGCGATTCAACCTCAACCTCAGCGATTGCCCAACTTGCGACTACTTAGAGTATGCCTGCATCTGCGAGCACGGCGAAGAGGATCACGAAGGGCACGACCACTAAACTGAAACGATGGAGTGAATGAGCGCCAGCAGTTCGCAGCCAAAGTGAAGGACATTAACAATGGGACACGATCACAACCACTCTCACGGCACAGAAAATGTCAGCGACGGCGTTCTGCTGTGGACCGTCATTGTTAATTTAGGGCTCTCGGTCTTCGAGTTCGTCGCTGGGGCGATCTCGGGGAGCGTGGCCTTGATGGCCGACGCGCTGCATAATACCAATGATGCAGCGGCACTGCTCATCGCCTACATCGCCCGTAAAATTTCCCGCAAGGGTGCCGACGAGCACTACACTTTCGGGTATCGACGAGCCGAGCTGATCGGCGCGATGATCCAGTTGACCGCACTCATCCTCGTGGGGCTCTATCTCGTCTACGAGGCGGTGCGCAGGATATTCGAGCCGGAGCCACTGCTTGGAGGTTGGATCATGGGTGCGGCTGGCGTCGCACTCATCGTCGATGTGATCACAGCTTGGCTTCTTTGGTCGATGTCCAAGGGAAGCCTGAATGTAAAAGCAGCGTTCTTACATAACCTGACCGACGCCGGCGCTTCGGTTGCCGTCTTACTTGGTGGCGCTGCTATTCTGTGGCTTGATTGGACATGGGTCGATCCCGTGATCACGCTCATCATCGCGGGATATATACTCTATATGTCCTCCGGTATGTTGAAGAAAACCTCGCGCATCCTGATGGAAGGCACACCGCCCGAACTCTCTGTGGATAAGATCCAGAAGGCATTGGAAGATCTCGACGGAGTCGAAAACGTGCACCATATCCACGTGTGGGAACTCGACGAGCATCACCGTGCACTTGAGGCGCATGTCGTGATCGGGGAAGCCCGCAATATGGAGGAACTGGAATCACTCAAGGCGGCGATCAAGAACCACTTGGATGAGCGCTTCTCGATTAGCCATAGCACTCTGGAATTCGAATCAGCGGGCAAAAGCTGTCACAGTAGAGCAAACGAGAAGCACTGTAATTCCTAGCCTGTTTGCTTACGCCGGTCTCACCGTTATCCGTAGGCACTCACTCAAAGAAACATCAGTGAAGAGGAAAATAAGCATACAAAGCCTTGACTTAAATTATATTTCGGCAACTAGATCATGTTAGTGAAACGTAAGATAATAGCAGCTGCTCTCTTGAGCTTTTTTGCCTGGAACGCCGTCTTTGGTGGCGCCGGGGGACTGCTGCTCTGTCTCAACAAAAACTCAATGCTCAACCATGAGTTGATGTCAAACAAGGGCTCTGACTGCGCCCTAGTATGCGTTAGCGGACCCACACAGGGATCAGCAGAAGTGAGTAGTCTTTCTGATGATGAATCCTGTATGGATTTTGAGCTGAAAGCAGTCGAACTACCACAGATGCGCATCGACAAAGGAGAGTCCGCTCCGGTTTTGGCTGCACCTCAATCTTTGGTGCCTGATGTCTCCATACCGAATTTTACGCTAAAAGAAATCGCTCACATCGTTCAGGCTCAGGCACCGCCGGAGTTGATGGATACGAGTGTGCTCGTCGCGCAGACTGTAAACCTGCGCCTCTGATATCCTGATAAAGTTAGTTGGTTAGGCTCTCTCGTTGAGAGCACTCCCATCGTGTGAACCACATTCTGTGGATTCGCATTCTTTAACTTCTATCAGGATTTTTCATGCACTTATTTTCAAAACGTAAACAAAGCATGCCGACTCGCGCATGTATCTTCTATAAACCATTCACTATTACCTTTGCGGTTTGCGCCTTCGCCACGGGCACAATCTCAGCCGAACTGGCGGACGCAATTGATCGACCACACACTGGCGAACCGCAGGGAGAGCTCACGATACGGGAGGCCTACACTTACGCGCTGGTTAACAGCCCTAGACTGGAGGGATACGCTATCGACATCCGAATTTCTGAAGCGGAGACCCTTCAATCAGGACTCCTACCGAATCCCGAACTGGAAGTCGAAGCAGAGGAGTTCGGCGGCTCCGGCGAGACCTCAGGTTTCGATAATGCGGAATCGACCGTGCTGCTGAGCCAGTTGCTTGAACTGGGAGGGAAGCGCAATCATCGGGTCAAGACTGCCAAGTTGGGCGAAGACGTCAGTCGATTCGCTTACGAACAAGCCCGTATCTATTTACTTACGGAAGTCTCCAAAGCCTTTATCTCGGTATTGGCGGCTCAAGAGCAGTTGGAGCTGCTTCAGCAAAACGCCAAGCTTGCATCGGAAGCGCTAGCTGGGGCGAAGACGCGTGTGGAAAGTGGTGAAGCCTCGCCGCTCGAACAGCTTAAGGCGCAATCGGTCTTAGCATCTGAAGAAATCAGTGCACGGCAAGCCGAACGGAAATTGGATGCAGCACGGCGTCAATTGGCCGAACTCTACGGCAGTGCCGATCCGAAGTTTTCCCGTGCTTCAGGAAAGTTACGACAATCAATACCGCTGCCGACCCAAGAGTCTTTGAAGCAGGCCTTCGAGCGGCATCCCGAAATGCTTCGCTGGGCGGCACTCCTTGAACAACACCGCCAAGTAGTTGCCCTCGAAGAATCGAAGTCGATTCCAGATCTGACCTTAGGCGTGGGACTCAAACACTTCAACAGGAATGATAACCTGTCCGGCGTCCTTCAATTCAGCGTGCCGATTCCCCTCTTCGACAGGAACCAAGGTAATATTCGAAAGGCACGAGAAGAACTCGGAAAAGCGTATCAAAACTCACGGGCAAGTCGTATTAACGCCCTGGTCGCGTTGACCAGCACCCATCGAAAACTGGAGTTTCTGCGTAGCGAAGTGGAGAACATCGAGCGGAACCTTTTAAGCTCATCTCAAAGCGTGCAGGAAAAGACCTGGCGGGCCTATCAGGAAGGCAAAGCCAGCTATCTGGAAGTCATCGACGCGCAGAGGATGTTTGCCGAAGCACGCATCCGGCACACCGAGACGCTAGTCGAATACAACAAAGCATTCTTCGAACTGGAAGCCTTAGCCGGACGTCCGCTTTCGGAGATTACTTCAAGTGAGAACAACGAACACGAAAACCTTTAAATCAAACAGAGATCAAACATCATGAAAAAATTCATCAAACTACTAGGTTGCACCGCGCTACTCGCGATTGCGATCGTCTACACCTCAGACCCGTTACTCGCCGATACGGATGCAGGAAAACCTGCCGCCACCGAGAAAGCCGAGGATTGTTCAAGCTGCGAAACGGACG
>JABBCA010000035.1 GCA_018607135.1 Opitutales bacterium | reverse complement strand
CGACGATTTGAAGATCTCCATAGTGCTGCCAGACCGCGTGCGGCACGATCACACCAGCGTCGCCCCACCCGGCATTGCCATGCCAATTTAAAATATCTGGCGCCGTGTCAGGAAAGGCTCCGTCGACACGTTGTCCATCCCGCATAGCATCCATCCATTGACGATAAAAATCCTCACAATCGTAGTTATAGCACGCGGTGTTCACAAAGACCTGCACATCACCCGACCAACCCAAGCGTTCGTCGCGCTGCGGGCAGTCCGTTGGCGCTTCCAGAAAGTTACCTCGCTGCCCCCAAACGATACAGCTCTGTAACTGATTCAACAAAGGATCGGAGCAGTCAAACGAGCCTGTCTTCTTCAAATCGTTATGCATAACGCAAGCGGTCAAGTCCTGCGCCTCCAGATGAGCAAAACCTTCGATCTGCGCATAGCGGAAACCGTGAAAGGTAAAGCGTGGCATGTAGCTTTCCGCATCACCACCCTTGCAATAATAGATATCCGTCGCTGTCGCATCGCGCAAGTTTTCTGTGTAAAGTGACCCATTCGCTTGTAGCATCTCAGCAAACTTCAACACGATCTTTTGCCCCGGCTTTGTGTTGCGTAATTGAATACGCATTACACCGACTAAGTTTTGGCCAAAGTCAGCGATCCACTTCTTCTTAGAACGACGCAGAGAGATCGGCGCCCGCTTTTCGGTGATACGCACAGGCGGGCATTTCTTATCGGTCAGTTTAATCTGCGGAGCCTCGACCACATCCACCGCCACCCAGCCGCGCTCTGAGCTTTCTTCAGAAGCCCATGCCTCGATCGCTTTGCGCGCGTCATAGGTTTCTCCATTGTAAATTGAGTTTTTACGAATCGCCCCGCGACGCCACTTCCATTTCTTATTCGTCGAGATCGTTTCGGCAGAGCCGTCGACATAATTGACCACGAGCTCCGCGACAAACATGGTACGTGGCGCGAAGGCGACGGCGTGCCCCTTGGGGCCAAAGGGCGCGCCCGCCCAACCATCAGCCAAAACGACTGCGAGACAGTTATTGCCCTCTTGAAGGCGTCCGCCTACTTCGTAAGTGCAAACATACGCGCGCTTACGGTAATCACTCCACCCGGGGGTGAAAAAATCGTCACTCACCCGCATGCCATTGAGCCAAGGCTCAACTACACCAAGCGCCGAATAGCGAAGCACCGCCTTAGCCACAGGCGACTTCAAGCGAAACTTAGTTCTAAAGTAGTGTGCCGCTTGCAGCGCGGCCACATCAGATGCAGTGGAAGATAGCCAAACGGCTGGATCAGAAAAGGTGGACATATTATTAGCCTAAACAGCTCATAAGGATGTAGAAAAGATCTAAAGTGCGGCTACTCGGCTAAGGTTGGTCGAGGTTCAGGGCCCGAATCACGAAAAGAGAAGACCCTGAACGGCCCCGCATTCGTGGCATCTTCATGAAGCACATAACCAATGAAAATCCTACGTAGGCTACCTCTAAAAGGGAACTGCTTGGTGTAGATCAGCTTTGCTTTACCTTTATACTCAACCGCTATTTTGAAATTAAAAAACTTGGTCTCATTCGTATTAAAATCTACGTCTATCTCTCCACTAGGTGAGACTAGGTCTCGTTTCTCATCAAGAAGAACCATAAGGTTGGCGTTCGTTAGATTTAAAAATCTTGCTGCCCCGATTGGCTGCGCTTTCAAGCTCATGTCGACTGAATAAAAATGATACTCGCCCCCCTGTTTCTTAAGACTGACGAGCATATCTTTCGAGTTATTGGGAATCTCACATTCACCTACAGGCGTATAGATAATTTCACCTTCTGCATCCGTGCCTTTGAGAAAAAACACTATAGCTGAATTACCGGAGAAGTAGTGAGTCATACTCAGACTTAGATGTTGAAGTCTGAGTCGTCTGTAATCTCCATCATGTAAGATGTAGATATCTTCAGCGATATCTGTAATCGAAAAGATTTTAAATGCGATATCCTCCGGTGATGAGTAACTCGGAAAATCCGAGAACTGATCGTCTTTCAGATCAAGCACGCGTAACTGATTTCCATCTTGCCCTGTCGCTATCGCAGAGAAAATGACTAAGTAGGTCAATAAAAGGAAGTTTAAGTAAAACTGCCTTTGGTTATTTGGTTTAAATCTCATTTCCATCGATCCAGCGCATTGAAACTATTTTGAATTTACGCCCGTAAGGCGATTGAGGGGCGACAATGCCACCGGGGTCTAAGTCATCCACAGGAGAAGCGACTCGTTGCACAACGACTTCACACCATATGCCAGAGTTCGGCTCACCGGTAATAGGACTCAAAGATTCCCCGTAGCTCCGAATTGTAAATGTATCTCCCCGAACTGTCAGTAAGGGGGCCAATGAGGTGAGCACATCTGCCTGCGTCAAATACCCGGGCGCTCCATACATACGAGTGCCGGATAAGTTCCCCGGCATACCTCTCTCATGTTCGAGGTCATACTCATTGGCGACCACATTGCCAGTATCGATGCTTAATTGCGCATTGCTGTAGGTACTATTAAGATAGTATTCATCGTTAATGATGGGATTGGTTGCGCGTGTAGAAAGCCTGTCTATCGCGGTCTGAATCGTCCCCTTCAACCCTAAGTAATCGTCATTGGCACTCGAAGCATCCGGAACCAAGCGCCGATTCACAAAATCTGCAAGTGAAAGAAACGGCCCACGACGTTTCACCTCAGCTACAATCGCCTCGGCTAATTCGTCGACTTCAGCGACTGATAATGTGCGAAGAGCTAACCAGTTTTCTTGGCTGTCCGGTTTTGGAACCGGCAAGTTACTGGCCGGATCAAGATATTCTGCAAATAGAGGGAAGGCACGCCGCGAACTAGGTGTATATTCGGCTAAATTACTCTGACTACCATCAGCAGCTTCCACGCTTTCGCCGAGCAGCGAATTAAGTAACATCGCCCAAGCGGTAACAGACGTTGAGTTGACATTAAAACCACCTTCGACCCTTACATTTGCCGCAGCCTGAGAGAACGCTATCTGCGAATTGCTTATAGCCGATGCTGCGGGGAAGTTCCCGTCACTATCGGCAACCAAGCGATGCCGTGTATTTGGCAAGACGGTTTGCGCCGTTAAGGGCACACCGTCCTGTGGAATCGTGGATACAAAAAAGCGATCCCACATAGATTCATTCGCTAGATACGAAATGTCTGCATAGTTGATTGAACCATTGAATCCCGCACGTGACTGGAAAACACGCTCTCGATCAATATGTGTATGCGCTTCGGAATTACCAAACGGAAACGAGGGATGGTATGCACTGGTTGAGAATCCGACATTGGCAAGATATCCAAGTGATAGCAGACCCGTATTGGAGCGCACATAGTCATAGATTGGATAAACCGTGCCATGTTCAAACTCGGTGTGGTGGTGGAAGAGCCCATACCCACCCAAGGTATCGTAACCATCTACATTACCAAAGCCAGCACTCTGCGGAGTTACAGAAGGATATGAAGTGTCAAACCAGCCTCTTTCGGAAAACGAATCGCCATAGAGTCGACCAAAATTATTGTTATTTACTGAAGGATCGTCAACATTTACTGAAGGATCGTCAACAGAGACTTCTGAGGCTAGATAATTATGACGGACAAAGTTTCGGTATAGATTCGTATTATCATTCCCCATCGGTAATGCGAAATAGCCAAATCCCCATTTGTAGTCAGCCGGTTGAGTCAAATCAGCAATTTGACTTAGACTATAGTAGTCAAACTCGGGCGAGTAATTAGAGAGAGCCGAATCCCAGTCAATGGGTGTTCCAGTTCCGGGATTCTCCCCTTTGAAGTCCAAAAATTCAACCAACTCGGGCTGGCCACTCCCATCAATATAATAAACCTTTGTAGTTAAACTAGGTTCGACCGGGGTTCCTAGGCCAGCGCTGGCGTCCGAAACAAAAAATCGCGCACGAAGCGTATCACCTTGTCCCGTAGTGGGTGTCCCCGTCGTTGCAGGATCGGGCGTAATACCGCTATTGCCAATGATATAGAAGAAGCCGTCTTCAGCAGTGTCAGCATTGATCAAAAGGTTATGGCTGGTGAAATCGCTAGAACTTGAATTCGACGCGAGATAGTCAATCCCCTGATTACTAACGTATTCATTTTGAGATATATCGCCAGGATCAAACAACTGAGCGGTATAAACCAATGTTTCTCCAGGTGCGAAACCATCATTATCAATCGTAAATGTAAGATATGGATTATCGCCATTATCGTTACCATCTCCATCGCCTGTATCGTCTTCGTAGAATAAGCCTTTTGGATTATTCGGATTCGCCCAGTTGAAATGCGTTGTACCCGCCGGGCGTATCGCGCCCATACTGTTTAACCCTTTGTAATTGAAACTGTTGCTAATATTTCTAGCAGCCCAATTACCCTGATACTGAGTATTCAGAGCAGTCCGCGCTTTAATCTGAATGACATATTTTGCAGGAGCAATCGGCACATTATGCGGATTCCAAAGCGTAAATTTGGGATACACGAGAAAGACGGGGAAAACATCAGTTCCCTGTACGGTGAATGACATACCAAAATAAACTGCCGAACGTAATATCTTCGGATGAAGCCCATGTTGATCGCTTTCGTGCCTTCGGGGAGACGACGCTGTTCCACCCGAAAATCCATCAATCTGCATACCTGTTTCGTACCACGATTTGATCTTACCGAATCGAGGCAAATCAAATTCATCATAGTCGACGCTAAAGCTACCCTGCCCCAATCGACCGTTGTAATTAACGTCACTAACCGCGCCACGAACAATAAAATCGGAATCCTGTAATCCGCTGAAATCAGTCTCTAGATAAACAGTGAGGTCTTCTTTCAGGCGGCCTTGGGTCACGTCTACTGGGATACTCTGCGAGGAAAATGTAAAGCTACTGCTATTAAAAGCGATCCACTCAGACATGTTTTTGGCAGGTGATAGACTTCCATCAGAATCGCTCCAGCTGGCATCGAATAACCCGAAACTCCCTACGGAATTTGTCCGCTCCAGTTTCGCCTTCTGCTCGGAATCTGTAACATCTATCGAAGACAACTTAGGTACCCCCGATGGATTTGATCGGTGTGGTGCCATCACAGCCCACCTTGAATCGAAGGCTTGGCCATCTAACACTTCATCATCTTTGGTAGCGTTGATTCGAAACTTGGCATTCTCATCCGAGACCCACCATGCAAAACGTCCAAAAGCCGCTCCATCTTGGCTCTCGATATCAAGCTTGCCCGCTTGAACATCAGCTAGCAGACCAGTTTCATCTTCGTATCTAACCAGAGTCACAACATTTGAAGCATCACCCCCATTCAACGTCACCGCGTCGGTCGTCGCGGGGTTCACACCAGCTTCTTCAAGATTCGTGCGTGAGGAAACGAGCCAGCTAATACGATTAGCTGCCGTCATGTCAGTCGACCATGCTCGAAGAGCTTCAAGAGGTTGAGTTTCACTACCAGGCTGGACTGACTTAAACACACTCACATAATAAGGGTTCACCACCCCTTCGGTCGCGATGGTGTCTGGATTGGTATCAAAAACATCAGCGCGGGCGGTGACACGTTGGTCGGGGCCAGTTGTACGTTGTAGCTCGCCGACGGCGACGTAGACACCCAAAAGCGCGTTTTGTTGGGCTTTGAGGCGTGCAATAGCGATCTGTGAGGCACCGGATTCGACACTGACCAGCGTTGTGATCGAAAGCACCAAAACCAAGACGAAAGCCATCAAAGAGAGTGCGATGACCAGCGCGAAGCCTGGGTTGGTGGTCTTGGGGGGAGTCAATAGTTTCACTGGCAGGTTTAGCAGAAGGGACAGATTGATATTCTAGGCCTGCAGAGAGTAGTCCACAAGAGAACTCAGGAAGTATTAAGAATCCTTTCTTGTCAAGCCACACAAATTGACTATCGGTAAATTTCGCGTTTATCTCAAATCTACCAAACTATTGCCCAAATGACCTCACTCTCCCTTCGCTTAATCGCACTCCTCTGCTTGGCATCCCCCTTAATCGGACAAGAACTCAAACTCCTCACGGCTGAGACAAATGATGTAGACATCAGCACACAGCACAAAGGGGAGCTCACACTGCGAACAACGGGCGAAGACCCGCAAGTGGTCTTTGAGCTGGCTAACGCGGGCAAGGCCCAGGCAGGCGCTTACTTTTTGGCCTTGGAGTATTTTTGCCCAGATGGCGTGGACTTCGTCGAAGTTTTTTATGCAGCCGAGCGCCCTTTTGATTGGAGTCAGAGCCGCCAACTTGAAGGCGGCAGTTTACCAAAGGCCGAAGCATGGCAGCCCTACTCAATTGATCTGCAACTCGGGTCCAAGGGCAAGTGGACAGTAAAAGACGGCATCTTCCGCATCGACTTCGGCCGCAAATCAGGACTCGAGCTACAGATACGCAATATACATTTACGAGCCCCGACCGCCCAAGAGCTAATCAGCAGCGAAGAAGCTGAAGCCCAACTACTGGCCAAGACTGAGAACGCGGCGAAACTCGACCACTACCTGACCTACGCACCCACTCCAGGTGAAGTGCACAAGGTCACCGTAGATGCCGAAAACATTCATATTACAGGTAGTGTAGAGCCAAATACGAACGGCGAGCTCCGCATCGTCGAATACGAACCGCACGAAAGCCCATGGGCGATGAATGGTGGCAGGATTCTGCCCACCCCAGCACTTGATCATGAGTTCTCAGTCAAAGTCCCTCGCTACATTGGCGAGCGCGACCGCCTCACCAATCGCTATGCAATCGTTGAATTGGTCGACAGCAAAGCTAAACTAATCAGTCGCGCGGTATGGCCGAGCGATGTTTCTGGCACGGCCGAGCGTGACATGCCACGGCTCTACCCAACGAATAAGAAAGGACTCGGCGGCATCGAGTTGAAGCCCGGCATCTTTGAACAAGATCTCAGCGATCTCGGCATCACCGCGTCCACAGTTAACTTTTCGCTCGGCCCCATCCTACAAAAAAGCGCTAACCCGATCGAATACATCCATCAAGGCAAGACTTACACCTTCGACGGCAATAAGATGAAGGAGTTCGACAAGAAGATCAGCTGGATGACCCAAAACGACATCGTGGTCAGCGCCATCCTTTTGGTAGATAAAAATGCCGAGGCACTCGTCCACCCCAATTACAATACGGCGGGCATCTACTCGATGGCCGATATGACGGATCAAGAATCGACTGACGCCTATCGAGCCGTCGTTTCCTTTCTCGCCGAGCGCTATAGTCGTCCAGATCGCGAGCACGGCTGGATCACGCATTGGATCGTATTCAACGAAGTCGACTACGGCTGGATCTGGACGAATATGGGCGAGCAACCCATGGCACTCTACATGGATACCTACAACAAAGCCATGCGCCTGACCTGGCTCGAAGCCCGTCGCTTCAACCCGACTGCCGAGGTGTTTATCTCACTCACTCACCACTGGCAATACAGCCCCGCCGATAAGTTCCGCGCCTATCCTCCGCGCGACTTAATCGACCGCATGGCGCTCTACTCGGAGCAAACAGGCGATTACAACTGGGGCGTCGCCTACCACCCCTACCCGCAGAGTTTGCTCAAGCCGCGCACATGGGAAGACACCAAGGCCACCGCTGAATTTGACACACGTTACATCACTCCGAAAAACATCGAAGTGCTCGACGCCTATCTGCACCAGCCGCAATTTCTCCACCAAGACAAAG
>JABBCA010000093.1 GCA_018607135.1 Opitutales bacterium | reverse complement strand
AGCCAGATGGCGAAGAGCGCGATGGGCAACACGACACGTAGTTTTTTCTCTGCGCGAACCTGATTCTCGTAACTACCGGTAAACTTATAACTGACGCCCGCAGGGATATTCAGCTCACCGCTTTCGATTTTCTGTTGAAGGAAGTTCTGCGCCTGTTCAACCACTTCGACTTCAGCATAACCGTCCTGTTTATCAAAGATGACGTAGCCAACCAAAAAGGTATCCTCACTTTTAATCACTTGCGGACCGCGAAGATAATTAAGCGTAGCCAACTCGCGCAGCGGTATCTGGGTTCCGTCTGGAGCCGCGACGAGAATACTTTCGATGGACTCGATATCGTCCCGAAGTTCACGCATATAGCGTACACGCACCGGATAACGCTCACGGCCTTCAACGGTTTGAGTGATCGGTTTACCACCGACGGCGACCTCGATAACGTCTTGAACCATCTTAATTTTAATGCCGTAGCGAGCGATAGCGTCACGGTCGATATCGATTTCGATGTAGGGCTTACCGACGATACGGTCGGCTAGCACGGCTTCAGCTTTGACCGAAGGCACCTGTTTCATGAAACCCTCAATATCTAGAGCGACTTTTTCAAGTGTATCTAGGTCGGGGCCATACACCTTGAGTCCCATCGGTGCTCGCATGCCACTTTGCAGCATCACAATACGAGCAGCAATCGGTTGAAGTTTAGGTGCGGAGGTGGTTCCCGGGACCTTTGCGGCCTTAATAATTTCGTCCCAAATATCATCTGGACTATTGATTTCATCACGCCACTGGCGGAAGGGACGGCCATCCTCATCGGCAATCAGTTCGTCACTCGCATCACGTTCAAATTCGTCTTTGGATCGATCATAGGCAAAAGTCAGAATACGTCCGTCATCGTCGGTAATGTACTCCGACTTATAGCTGATGATCGTCTCGATCATAGAAATCGGCGCAGGGTCGAGCGGGCTTTCCACACGCCCAAGCTTACCCACCACACTCTCGACTTCGGGAATCGAATTGATTGCCATATCCTGCTTACTCAACACATCCATGACTTCGCCAATCGAAGCATGCGGCATCGTAGTAGGCATCAGTAAATAGGAACCCTCATCGAGATCCGGCATAAACTCTTTGCCCAATCCAGGAACTGCGTGTGCCATTTTCACATATGGCTTTGAGCTTTGGATCGATTCGGGCAACCAACCAAATAGATTTCCAAAACCGAGCCAAACTGTAAAACCAAATACAATAATTAAGGAGCTGAAACCTAGGAAGATGAGTTTGAAGTGTAGCAGGAATGCCAGAATACGGGCATAGAAGCGGATGAAGATATAGAAGAATCCAAGCAGCCCCCCTACGGTCATCAGGACGAACAAAATGTTGTGCAGATGCTGTTCCGGCCCCAGCGGCTTCCAGTCCGCTGCCAGCCAAAGAGCGACGAAAATCGCGACTACGAAATTGAAGGTGAACAATGTCCCGCGTTGAATCTTTGCGGGAATTTTAGGACTGCTTAAATGGAATGCTGCGGTAGCAACGGCCAAGACACCCAACCACCACGGAAACCAACTGACAAAGATCGCGGCCAATAAGCCAATGACTCCAATGCCGCCCCACAGCCCAACCTTGGCCAGATGCGATTTGTAACGACCGGCGATAAACCAGTGCGCCAGCGGCGGAATAATAGTCAGAGCGACAACGATCGAACCAATTAGTGCGAAGGTCTTAGTGTATGCCAATGGACGAAACAATTTACCCTCGGCGGCCTCCATCGTGAAGACTGGCAGGAAGCTGATCACGGTCGTTAGCACCGCTGTCACCACCGCGCTGGCAACTTCAGTGCAGGCGCGATAGACGACTTCCAGCCGACTCTCCTCAGGCGGCGCATCGTCGAGGTGCTTGAGTATATTTTCAATTAGAACGACGCCCATATCGACAATCGTCCCGATGGCGATTGCGATTCCGGAAAGTGCGACGACATTGGCATCCACGCCAAAGACCTTCATCCCGATGAAAGCAAAGAGCACCGCCAGCGGAAGCACACCGGAAATCAGCGAAGCACTGCGCAAGTGCATCACCATAATCACTACAACTATAATCGTAACGAGTATCTGCTGACGCACTGCATCTTCCAAAGTGCCGAGGGTCTCATAAATGAGCCCAGTGCGGTCGTAGAATGGAACGATCTCCAATTGGCTCACAGTTCCGTCTTCAAGTGTTTTCTTGGGTAAGCCTGATGAGATTTCGCTGATCTTTGCTTTAACACGTTTGATCACTTCGAGCGGATTCTCGCCATAACGGGTCACCACGACACCTCCGACCGCTTCAGCTCCCGCCTTATCGAGAGCACCACGGCGTAACGCAGGGCCATATTCGATTTCGGCTATTTCATCGAGTGTGATCGGCACGTTATTGCGCTGCGTGATAACGGTCTTACGGAGATCGTCTAGATTTTCGATGAAACCCAATCCACGAATGACGTATTCGACTGCATTGATCTCAATTGTGCGCGCTCCGACATCCAGATTACTTCCGCGCACGGCATCGAAGACTTCGTGCAGGGCAATATCATACGTCCGCAAAGCATCCGGATCGACATCGATCTGATATTCCTTGACGTAGCCACCGATGGAGGCGACTTCCGCCACACCATCCACGCCCTGAAGCGCGTAGCGGACATACCAATCTTGGGTGCTACGCAGCTCGTCCAAGTCCCAGCCGCCTGTCGGCTCCCCTTCTGGGTTCATACCTTCGAGCGTATACCAAAAGACTTGTCCGAGTGCTGTGGCATCCGGGCCAAGTTGAGGCGTGACTCCCTGCGGTAAAGTTCCAGAGGGAAGGCTATTCAGCTTTTCGAGTATGCGGCTGCGGGTCCAGTAGAACTCCACATCATCCTTGAAGATGATATAGATCGAGGAGAACCCGAACATTGAGTAACTTCGGATCGTCTTGACCTCGGGAAGGCCCAATAACGCCGTCGTCATCGGATACGTGATCTGGTCTTCGATATCCTGTGGCGAGCGCCCCATCCATTCGGTAAAGACAATCTGTTGATTTTCTCCGATGTCAGGAATCGCGTCGACCGGGACAGGATCACGCGGAAGCAAATCTGACTCCCAATCGAAGGGAGCGACAGCGATGCCCCACAAGATCAGGACGACCGTGAAAAGAATAACGACCAGTTTGTTTTCCAGGCAGAAACGAATCAGCCCGTTAATTGGATTGAATGAATTATTGGCCATGATTTTCGTGTCCGCTTTCAGTTGCTGTAATGATTTCTTTTACATCGCCACACTTGAGCATCATTGCCCCGAAGTATGGGTTTTGTAGCGGCTTACTGGCTTGCAACCAGTCGGCCCCTCGGTCGGCATAGACCATCGGGCAGTTCATAATGTAGAAGTCGCTGTCGAAGGATGCAGGGTCTGCCTTCACGACTGCTATGAGTGCGTTGGAGAGCGTTTCAAAATGCGGCTTGCGTAGTGCATCGAGTGACTTCGCAGCCGCCATGGTATGCAATAAGTCAGGCAAGGCCCCGGCGTGTCCGGTCGTGGCCATCATTGCTTTAATGCTACCCTTAGCTGCCTCCAAATTATCCCCGGCAAGTGCCGATTGCAGTTCGAGGTAGTCCGATACAATAGCTTTTGCGGTATCAATCGGGATTTCGATGGCTTCATCGCTGGCCGCCGTCTTCTCCATCTCCCCCACCCTCATTTTGACTTCGCCGCACTTGAGCATCATCGCACCAAAGTATGGGTTTTGCAGAGGCTCGGATGCTTGTAGCCAATCCGCCCCCAGATTGTCATTTGCCATCGGGCAGTTCATCAGAAGCATATCGTCAGCAAAAGAATCGGGACTCATTTGCACGGCTGTAATTAACGCATTTGAAAGATCCTGAAAATGGGGATAGCGAAAGGCATTCAAGTCATCCGCGGCCAACATATCATGGATCTTGTCAGCAAGTTCTCCAGAATGGCCCGTGACCGCCATCATCGCTTTCGCACTGGCTTTTGCGGATTCCAAATCGTCTGCGGCCAGGGCTGCTTGCATTGCGAAATAGCTGCTGGTGAGCCGTGTTGCGAGTTCTGGTGCGATCTCGGATTTCGCCTTCATGTTATGTCCTGCGTGTGGATCAGCATTAGCTGCCCCTCCATGATTATGACCTGGAGCAGAGCCACCACCATCGGGATTCATCATGCTGGGTTTGGCTTGAATTTGAAGCGCACTGTCGATCTTGAAGGCTCCCTTCGTAACGACCCGTTCTCCGGCATCGAGTCCGGCAGTCACGAGGAAGTAATTGCCCGCTCGTGGCCCCAGAATAATTTCACGACCGTCATAGGTGGGTCTTTCCGTATTCGGTTTTTCTACATAGACGACAGCACGTTTTCCAGTGCGGAGAACAGCCGATGTAGGCACGATGATCGGTGCGGCTTCCGTGGCGTTATCAACGTAGCCGAGTTCCTCTGCGGGCACCAGATCCATGCCACAGACATCACATTGACCTGGGCCGTCCTTAACGACCTCTGGGTGCATGGGGCTAATCCATTTGCCAGCCAGTTCGGGAGCATAGACCTTGCCGTCTTCAGCTAGGCGTGAAGCTACAATAGCGCGTAAGAACATTCCTGGCTTCAGTTTCGATCCGGGGTTCGGCACATTAACCCGAATCGGCACCGTGCGGGTCTTACGATTGACCTCCGGCTCAATAAAGGCGATCTGCCCGTGGAAGGTTTCGCCCGGCATCGCTTCTACGGAGAAGGCGACATCCTGACCATAACGAAGCCAAGGTAAGTCTGATTCGTAGGCATCCAAATACGCCCAGAGATGACTTAGATCCACGATCTTAAAGAGTGACTCGCCAGTCTTTACATAATCGCCTTCCTTCACGTGCTTTGCCACGACGACACCACCGATAGGAGCCTTGAGGACAAAATGATCTTTCGCTTCGCCGCTCTCAATAATAGCGTCGATCTGCTCGGGAACGAGATCCCAAAGTCGGAGCTTTTCGCGTGCAGCGCGTGTGATCGAGCTATCCGGATCGGCTCGGTAGGACGTCAGTAATTCACGCTGCGCAGAAAGCAAATCGGGACTATACACTTCGGCGAGATGATCACCCTTAGCGACTGATATGCCCTTAAAATTGACAAACAGTTCGTCGATCCGTGCCGGAAAACGAGCGGTCAGCGACTTTTCCAATGTTTCATCGTAGTCGAGTTTTCCGACCAAGCGAATTTCAGCCTCTGGATAGTCTTTGATGACAGCAGTGGTTTGAATATCCGCCAAGGCTCGGGAACTCTCGCTCATACTCAAAGTGCGCGGTCCGTCGTCGGCTCCAGCATCATTTTCAAGCGCGATCAGATCCATTCCGCAAATTGGGCAATCGCCCGGCTCGGGCTGTTGAATTTGAGGGTGCATAGAGCATGTCCAAATCGTCGGCTCGGCGGCTTCCACCATCCCTGCCGATGCCGAACCCTCGGCACCGTGGTTGTGGCTATCCGGGCTGGACTGCGTAAGGCGGCCCACTCCAATACCTATCACGAGTGCTAACACCGCAGTGCCAGCTATAGTAAAAATTGATTTTTTATTCATTCTCTTCAGTTGCGTAAAAGGTTCCTAGGATGGGTTGGTTAGCTAAAGTCTGGATAACAATACGTTGTTGCGACGCGTCGGAGGCGGCCCGCCAATAGAGCAGCTGCAGATCGAGTAAAGACCGCTCACTATCGATGACCTCTAGGATTCCAGTGCGCCCGTTTTGATAGCTCTCACGCGTATTTTCGACCGCCTGTTCGGCGAGTCCAAGCAGCTCTTCACCATAGAGAGCCAGCCTGCGGTTGGCGTCTTCCAAGAGTGCTAAACTTGCACTCAACTCAGCGCGAAGTGCATTGTGACGGTTTTCGTATTCATATTCAGTCGAACGCTTGCTGGCCAGTGCTTCCGCTTTTGCAGCATCATACTTTCCAAACCAAATAGGAATGTTAACAGCTACGGATACGCCCCAGGGATCGTTACCCGCGTCCGGTGTCATTGGGTTTACTTCAGGCTCACCCACTTGGATATAATTAATACCAAAGGTGATGTCGGGATAACTCTCTAATCGGGCAATCTCACGGCGGGCTTCCGCGCTAGCGACTTTGCGTTCCAACATCTGCAACTCGGGATTACTTGAGCGGATAGCTTGCACGAGCATAGGCCCGTTCAATGAAACAGGCTCAGGTGCTTCCCATTCAGGCCAAGCTAACAAGGCCGTTTCGGGCAATGCCAGCAGTTCACTCAACTTGGCCGACTGGACGACGCGTTTTTGAGTAAGGGATTGCAAACGGTCATCAATTTTACCGACCTCGACTTTGAGGCGTAGTAAGGCATTAATCTCACCTCCCGAGCGCACTTTTTCCTCAACAATTGGTTCTAGCTCACGTAGCAAATCTCGATTTTCACGCGTCAACCGAATCGCCTCCTCAGTAAAGCCGTATTCATAGAATCCAAGAGAGACCATACGAGCAACCATCAGTTGCTGACTCTGGTAGGCATACCAAAGCGCCTCGGCATCGGCAGAAGCCGCAGCCTCGCGGCTGCTCAACTTACCGAACCAAGGAATACGCTGGCTGAGCATCAAAATATTTTCCTGAGGCCCGGTCCGCGTCTGCACCGACTCGACAAAGCTAGTGATTTGAAACATCGGGTCTGGCAGAGCGGATACCTGCGGAATTCGTTGCATCGCCGCAGCGTAACGCCGTTCAAAAGCTTTTAGTTGAGGATTCGCGATCTGCGCCTGCCTCAAATAATCTTCCAAAGAAGTCAGCGTTTGAGTCTGGGCAGGCTCTATTGCATCGGACGCGTTCAATAAAGGAGTAGCGATGGCACACGCCACCGCTACCCCAATACTACTAACAACACAGTATTTACGAAATATTCGAGTCATCTATGCGCACTTAAACGTGAGCAGAACCAGAAACCCTCAAAGTTTTTTCTAAACCCACTCAAATTTCAGCATCCACGATAAGTTTCAAAGTCATTGATGAACTGCGATGCATAGCGACTTAGAGGATTTATCCTCGTCTGAACTTCCTACTAGAGTTTCGTAAGCGGGAGCATGTAAGGTTCGACGTTACAGCATTTACCTAAAATTACGGTTGTAATGAGTCCTTTTTGATGACGCTTAATTAAAGCAAATTCACTGTCTCCAAAATCAATTCGGTTGGCTCCCAACAGTTCTTGCTCTCGCGTGGCTTCGTCGACCACATGCAGTGCTGAAGGATGGAAATGGTCTCCGGGTTTGAAATGACCTGGTAGGTTAACGAAACTGTAGGCGAGAATGCCGCCAGATTTAAGCACTCTAAGGCATTCTTCAACAGCTCGTCTAGGATCTGCGAGCGTTTCCATGACCCAAGTAGCCACAACTGCATCAAATGTTTCGCTCTCAAACGGTAGACATAAAATATCTCCATCGGTAAAAAAAGCGTTGGAGATATTTTCACGAGCCCTATCCAGCATGGCTATAGATGTATCAATTCCTGTGATACTCTGCGGCTGAAAAACAGACCGAATTTCCGGGATTCGAAGCCCTGTGCCGCAACCCGCATCGAGAACCCGTCCGCCTTTCGGGATACGCGCCGAAGCATCCTCCAGCATCTGGTCCAACGCGAAACGCGCTACTGTTCGATCCCACCTTCTGACGACAGACTCGTAGGAAGCCGCAACCATTCCTGAAATCTCCAATTCGTGATCGCGGAGAAGTGCGAGGAATTGAAGGAGCGGATTAGCATCTTTAAGGTTCAGTTCGTTCGTCGTCATTTCCTAAGGGGTTTGTAGATTGGCTTACGTTAGAGTTAAACG
>JABBCA010000009.1 GCA_018607135.1 Opitutales bacterium | reverse complement strand
CGATGTGGTGCTTTCCTGAGCCCTCGGTGTCGACACGGAGGCTGTTCTTTACCCATAAGGGCATTTCCTTTGGTAATGTCCGCGCTTGCGCGGGCCTGCTGTTGAGGGGTAGGGTCTTCTGAGGCGCGAGCAAGCTCGCACACTACTTTAGCCAGCAGCTTTTCATTATAATGAGATGTGGTAAAGAACCGCGCGGAGCTCGACGCTCCCGTAATCACTTGCTTCGCGATGAAACCACAAAAAAGGGCACTCATTGCTGAGTGCCCTTCGTGAAGGATGTATTTTAGAAAGCGGACTTACTTAGTCGCGTCTTTAAGTGCATCTGCTGCGCTTTCGCCCGCGTCTTCGATGGCGTCCGCAGCTTTTTCAGCTTCGCTCTTTTCGCCACATCCAGTGAGGAATGCGATACCACCGAGCATGAGTGTTGCGAGTGCAAGTGTAGTGAGTTTTTTCATAATATACTGTAGTTTGATTATATGTAATGCCGAATCGGCAGTTGTTTATTGAATACTCAATTAGAGTGGATGGAAGCTCAAAAAGAGGCTCACAAAATCCTAGAGGATGAATTAGAAACGTTAATGGACGTGAATGTGCGTTAATAGGCTGGAGGACGATGATTGTTATACCAAATTCAGTAAAGTTGGATCCTTATACGTTCGTATTCGGTAGCGCGGTGTGGCCCACACCGCATTCATCCGACGAGCCCGCAGCTTGCAATCGTGCTGACTGAGCTAATCAGCGCTACCCGATCAAACATTTTCTCATTCGGTATTAGAGATGACTTGGTTGATGTGTATGGTCTGTATACTGTAAATCACTCGCTAGATCTGGTAAAAGTTTAACTGCGGAGAGCGCTGAGTGCGCAGAGGAGGGGGGAGCCACTGAAATACTCTGCGTCAGCTCTCTGCGGGCTCTGCGAACTCTAGCGAAACGGGCCAGTTTAAAAAACGTAGGGTCCCTTTAAAATGGCGCTATGTGAGATTTTCGATACTACAGAAAAGTCAATGAGTGGTGCTAGCATTCAACTATTCGATATATACGGTCTCTAGCTCTGCTGGAAGGTAGTGCCGTGCTTTGTATCTGTGTTTAGGTAAAATAAGGGTAAGCAACATCATTTCGGCTCATTCGTGTGAGGTGGTTTTGATTTACGTCCATTCACGGTTCAATGATCCGCGCGATGCTCTCTGGTGAAAAATGAGTTTGCCTTTAATGAGTTTGCCTCGATTCAGTGGGTGTCAGGAATGAGTGCCTGAGCTACGTTTTTGACTCCATGGTTGCGCATCGGGGTGCGTGTTGTCTATTTCTGCCCTATTGTATGAACACGCAGCAGACATTAGAGGGCTTAAGTTATTCGGCATTGGAATCGGTGCTGGAAACAGCAGGTGTAAACCCCGTGCATGCGAAGCCTGTCTTTAGCGCGGTGCAGCGTCAGCTTGTGGGGGACGACTTGGATACTGCTGAGGGTCTCCTGCCACCGGTGCAACGATGGCTGAGTAGTGAAAGGGCGGTGCCCACAGCGGGCATTCAACTGGTGGATGAAACGCCGAGCGCGGATGGGTTCACTCGCAAGTATCTCTTGCGAATGGAAGATGGCGCGGAGGTGGAGTCGGTGCAGATGGGCTTCCCTGGGCGGTTTACGGCCTGTTTGAGTAGTCAAGTGGGGTGCGCGATGGGATGTGTCTTTTGTGCGACCGGCCAGATGGGCTTTTCGCGAAATTTGACTGCGGGGGAGATGGTCGCGCAAGCGCATCACGTAGAGCGCGAGTTGCGGCGGACGAATCCTGGCGAGCGGCTGCGCAACATCGTGATGATGGGGATGGGTGAGCCCTTACACAATTTTGAGCCGACGATGGAGGCCTTGGGTATTTTAACCGACAACCGTGGCTTAAATATTGGGCCTGCACGTGTGGCGATTAGCACGGTGGGCTATATTCCAGGCATTCAACAATTGGCAAGGCACCCGAAGCGCTACTCATTAGCTGTGAGTCTGCATGGAGCGAGTGATGAGGAGCGTGGTAAATTGATTCCGATCAATAAGCGCTGGCCGTTGTCGGAGCTGATTGAGGCGTGTCGTGAGTATTCGGCGATAAAGCGAGCGCGAGTCTTCTTTGCATGGACCTTGATTCGCGGGGTGAATGACAGTGACGATCACGCTCGGCGTTTGGCCGAACTCTTGAAGGGGATGGACGCGCACGTGAATTTGATCCCGTTGAATGCAACTGAGGGATTTGATGGGCAGGCGCCTGATGAGTCGCGGGTGCGAGCCTTCCAGCAGATGATACAGGATGCGGGTTTGCCGAGCACGGTGCGTCAGCGGCGCGGTATCGATGTCAATGCAGGCTGTGGTCAGTTGAAGGCGAAGAGGGTGAGAGGTTAGAGGTGAGGGGTGAGAGGTGTGAGGCTGATCGCTCCCCATTCACCATTGAACGTTCTGCGTTGGATGTTCGACGTTCCTCCGCCTCCCGCCTCCCGCCTCCCGCTTTCTGTCTTCCGTATTCTGAGTTCTGAAGTATTATTTGAGTGCAACTTTCGATGCTTCGTGATTTCAAATCTGTGTTCATTTATGAAAAAGTCTTTTGATGCATCGAAGCGGGCTTTGCCGCATGTCCAGAACCTGCACGCCTATGTGCCTGGCGAACAGCCGCAGGGTGAAGGTTGGGTGAAGTTGAATACGAACGAGAATCCGTATCCGCCGTCTCCGAATGTGGCCTCTGCAATTGCGGCGGAAGTGGCGCATTTACGTAAATACCCGGAGCCAGTGAGTGCGCGTTTGCGTGCTGCGATTGGGAAGCGCTTTGGGCTGTCGCAGTCAAATGTAATCATTGGCAATGGTTCGGATAACCTCTTGGATTTGATTACGCGCTGTTTTGTGGATAGTGAAGGCGCGGGGCACACGGTGCCGAGCTATTCGCTGTATCCTGTGGTCGCGGGAATGTCCGACAAGGGCTTGGTGGACGTGCCCTTCACCCGTAAGATGAAGTTGGATGTAGAGGCGATCGTAGCGCTGAATGCGTCGGTGTTTTTTCTGA
Organism: Opitutales bacterium; assembly: GCA_018607135.1. Taxonomy (GTDB): domain Bacteria; phylum Verrucomicrobiota; class Verrucomicrobiia; order Opitutales; family Coraliomargaritaceae; genus JBPOFY01. The sequence continues at coordinate 41,588 of JABBCA010000009.1, read as the reverse complement.
CCTCTCCAAATGCGCCTACAGGAGTCGCATTTACGCGTGCCGAGATTGCCAGTGTGCTTGATCGTATCGATGGCTTGTTGGTAGTCGATGAAGCGTATGTCGACTTCGGTGGGGAGACTGCGGCTCCATTGCTTGCGGACTATGAAAATTTGATTGTGGTGCGCACGTTTTCGAAATCCTACGGCTTGGCTGGTATGCGTGTGGGCTTTGCTATGGCGGCTGCAAGTATCATTGGGATGCTCGATCGTGTGCGTGATGCTTACAATTTGGACCGCATTGCACAGGCTGCTGCTTTGGCTGCGTTTGAAGATGTGAAGTATTTTGATACGCACTGTGCCAAGGTCATTCAGACTCGTGAATCGACTCGTGAGCGCTTGGATGTGCTGGGTTGGTTTACCTATCCTTCGGCTGCAAATCTGTTGTTCACGGAGCCCAAGAACACTGCGGGAGAGACGGGGGCAGAGGTGGCTCGATCTTTATTTGAGTTTTTGAAGGAATCGAAGGTCTTGGTTCGTTATTTCCCCAGCCATCCTTTAACTTGCTCTTTCATTCGTGTCAGCATAGGAACTAATGCTGAAATGGATGTTTTTTTAACCGTCGTCGACTCATGGCTGAACCACGCATAGCAAAAATCACTCGCAATACTAAAGAGACTCAGATCCAGATGGAGCTGAATGTCGATGGCACGGGTGTCTCTGAAATCGAAACGGGAATCCCCTTTTTTGACCACATGTTGACCTTGTTTGCAAAGCATGGGCTCTTTGATTTGAAGGTCAAAGCGACTGGGGATATCGATGTCGATTATCACCACATGGTTGAAGATACGGGCATTGTTTTAGGGCAGGCAATTAAGCAAGCGCTTGCTGAGAAACGTGGCATTCGTCGCTATGGTTTTTTCCTTTTGCCGATGGATGAATCGCTGGCGCGTGTGGCACTCGACCTGTCCAATCGCCAAGCCTTTGTTTACAATGTGGACTACCAGTTCCCGATGGTTCGCGATTTTAATATCGTTTTGGTGAAGGAGTTTTTTCAAGCCTTTGCCAACGACGCTGCCTGTAATCTACACATCAACCTCGAGTATGGCGAAGAGCCGCACCACATCGCAGAGGCAATCTTCAAGGCGTTTGCGCGTGCGCTTGATATGGCGACGTCGATCGATCCTCGCATGGGCGACGCATTGCCGAGCACCAAGGGCACACTGTCGAGTTAGTGGCTTGTAGGTCGGACACTCTTGTCTGACCCTGTGTGGTCGCCTGGTCATGGGCCGTTTTAATCGATCGGGGCGTCGGTGCTCTGGATTTTAAACCACCCGCTCCCTCCTTCGCCTTTTAGGCTACGGTGGGCAGGTCGCTGGAGGCACTGAGACACGGAGGAGACTTGCCTATTAAGTAGAATTAGAAGTAGTCAGAGAGCTGGCACCTATCTTTGACGCTCAATTGCTGACTAATATGAGGCTGACGCAGTGCCGAGTTGGATTGTTAATGAATTTTAATGTGCCCGTTTTGAAAGATGGAATCCGGCGACTAGTTCTTTGATTTTAGCATCACAGCTCCGTGCCTCGGTGCCTCCGAGGTAAAAATAATCCTCGTTTCAGTTTTTAGCGATACTTTGTTTGAACCATTAAAAATAGAGAAAAACGTGGTCGCTTGGTCATCGGCATTGGGTGGTCTGGCAAGAGTGTCTGACCTACGTTGGATGCGTTGCTCCCGCGGTGATTTGCTAATAGGGCCTATTAGATAATTTTTCGGAATAGAAAACTTTGTCGGCTTGCATCTTATGGCTTGATCCACAGCGTATTGCGTTTCCCCATGGACTCATCTAAACTCGCAGCAAAACCACGCCTTGCCGTAATTGATTACGGTATGGGTAATCTGCGTAGTGTAGTGAGGGCGTGGGAGCATGTGGGTGCAGATGCGCAGTTGGTGGATCGTCCAGATCAAATTGTAGGTGCGGACGCGCTCATTTTTCCAGGGCAAGGCGCGATTGTCGATGCGATGCGCCTGCTTAAAGAAACAGGTTTTGATCGGTCCATTCGTGAATGGATCGCTGCCGACAAGCCGTTTTTTGGGATCTGTCTTGGCCTGCAAGCGCTGTTTGAGCACTCGGAAGAGGGCGACAGTGAAGCGCTGGGTGTGTTTAAGGGGCGTGTGAAGCGCTTCCAAATCGATCCTAGTTTAAAAATTCCGCACATGGGCTGGAATGCGGTTTCCTTTGAGAGTTCAGATCCAATCGTGGATGGCCTTGAAAGCGGCGTGGATCAGTTTTATTTTGTGCACAGTTACTTCATCGCACCTGAGGACCCTCAGTTGACGCTGTTTACCACTGATTATGGAGGTCGGTTTGTCTCGGGAATTCGGTCTGGAAACTGCTACGCTACCCAATTTCACCCAGAAAAAAGTCAGGCTAAGGGCCTGCAGTTGTATCGTAATTTTTTGCAGCTCTTATAAACGAATTTCATAGTCCCCTTACTTGCAAAGCCTTTAAAAATCGAATTACATCATAATTATTATGGAAACCACCGGCACTATCCGACTTGGAAACGAGAATTTTGAATTCCCAATCATACAGGGAACTGAAGGCGAAAAGGCTTTAGATACACGCACTTTGCGAGCCAAGACGGGGCACATCATGTTTGATGAGGGTTACGGCAACACGGGTTCCTGTCTGAGTAAGATCTCCTTCATCGATGGTGAGAATGGTATTTTGCGTCATTGCGGGTATCCAATAGAGCAATTGGCGGAGCAATCGACCTTTTTAGAGGCGGCGATGCTGGTGATCTACGGTGAGTTGCCAAAGGCAGATGCGTTGGCGGATTTTCGCCTAAAAGTGCGAAACAACGCGGCGATTCATACTGGAATGCACAGTCACTTTGATGGGTTTCCGAGCAACGCTCATCCGATGGCGATTTTATCTTCGATGTTGAACTCTCTGGGTGCGTATTACCCAGAAATGTCTTCAAATGATCGTGAGCAAGATTTGGCCCACTTTGATGACACTGCTGCGTTACTCATTTCGAAGGTCCGCACGATTGCGGCAATGACCTACCGAATGAAGCAAGGCTTGCCATTCGTTCATCCAGATCCGAAGCGGCGCTATGCAGAAAACTTCTTACACATGATGTTTTCTGAGCCTTACAACAATTACATCGATAAGTGTGGTGCTGCAGATGCATTGGATCTCTTCCTGTTGTTACATGCAGACCATGAGCAGAATTGCTCTACGTCTACAGTGCGCATGGTGGCTTCAGGCGGCGCGAACTTATTTGCCTCGGTGGCTGCAGGTGTCTGTGCGCTCTGGGGCCCCTCTCATGGGGGTGCCAACATGGCGGTGATTAAGATGCTTGAGGATATTCACGCTGCAGGAGATGACGGTTCACGTTTCATCAAAGCCGCTAAAGAGGGGAAGGCGAAGCTCATGGGCTTTGGTCACCGCGTCTATAAGAACTATGATCCACGTGCGAAGATCTTGGGTAAGAGTGCCGAGCACGTGCTCTCCGGAATAGGTATCGATGATCCGCTCTTGGACATTGCTAAGCACTTAGAGCAGGCCGCTCTAGAAGATGACTATTTCGTGAAGCGTAGGCTCTATCCGAATGTTGATTTCTACAGTGGTATCATTTTGAAGGCGATCGGTATTCCAGTAGAGATGTTTACGGTGATGTTTGCGATTGGGCGCATGCCAGGTTGGATCGCAAATTGGAAGGAAATCGCGCAAGATCCGAAGAGTCGTATCCACCGCCCGCGTCAGATTTACACCGGTCACCCGAGCCGTAATTTCGTCAAGCTTGGGGATCGCTAAGCGCGATTTGGAGTGTTTCAGATTTTGGGTATGCCCTAGTTCGGGTTGCGGCTCAAAGGAGCAAGGACATTCTTGTCCTTGTTTTACGAGTTGAACTCCAAATCGACGGACAAGAACGTCCGTCCCCTTGGATCCCAAACTCAGTATTTCGTGGGTTGCCAAGTCAGGTTCAGGGATCATCTTTTTGTTATGAGTCAGTCTACCTCACCGAAGCAATTGAAAGGGCATGAGCGCCTATTGCTATGGCTTGTAGTATTTTTGATTCGGGTCTGGTCTAGAACGCTGCGCTTTAAATGGGGGAGCGATGTGCAAGCGCTGATGGATCAGCACTTTCCGCCAGTAGTTGCGATTACTTGGCACAATCGTCTGTTTGCTTCGCCAGAGTTTTTCCGACGTTATTTTTCTCAACGTAAAGTTGCGACCTTGATCAGTGCGAGTTCGGATGGCGGCTGGTTAGCTGGTTTTTTTGAGACTTTAGGCATCAAACCAGTGCGTGGATCACGCTATGGCAGGGGTGCTCAAGCGTTTCGTGAGCTGCTTGCCGCGCATGATGAAGGTTACGATGTTTCGGTGACACCCGACGGTTCACGTGGCCCGATTTATGACATGAAGGCAGGTGCGGTCACTGTGGCGATGAAGACTGAGGCACCTATACTACTGCTGTCACTCAATTTTGGGGGCGCGTGGCGCCTAAAGAGTTGGGATAAGTTTTATCTTCCATATCCATTTAGCTGTATTCAGGTGAAAGCCGATTTGGTGGGTCATTATTCAGAATTGGGAACCGAGGACCCGAAAGCTGCAGCGCAGATACTCAAATCACGGATGGATGCGATTACAGAGGATACATGGGTCCATGCGCATGATTAAGAGCAGACTGGGGCAGAAGGCCTGAGAACCAAGGCTTGCAGGCCTGAGACTGGAAGCTGGAGATCGGAATCGAATGCGATGGAGCTGTGAGCCTTAAATTTTACACCAAAGAGCTACGCTCCAGAGGCCTTTAAACGTCTCGTTGAAAACAACTGAATCCTGAATTCTGCCTCCTGACTATTCTTTTAAGGATAAACACCTTGAAACTTGTGGCTGCTAGTATTGCGTTGCATCTTCGTAATTTCATTCTGAGATCACCTTTTCGCTTCTAACTCCCGACGACTACCTACTTAATCCTTCAAAATGGCACTCATTGTTCAAAAATACGGCGGCACATCAGTCGGCGATGTGGACCGCATTAAAAATGTGGCCCAACGCGTTAAGGAGACCTATGAGGCTGGAAATCAAGTCGTCGTGGTGGTTTCGGCGCGTTCAGGAGTGACCAATGAATTGATCGCTCGCGCCAAGGCGCTGAACCCGAATCCTGACGAGCGCGAGATGGACATGCTGCTCACTGTAGGAGAGCAAGAGACCATCGCTTTGACTGCAATGGCCTTGCATGCGATCGGTGTGCCAGCGGTTTCTCGCACTGGTATGCAGGCGGGCATCTTAACCGACCCAGCGCATACACGTGCCCGTATCACTCAAATCACTGGGGGTGATTTAAAAGATCAGCTTGATTCGGGTAAGGTCGTGATCTTGGCAGGCTTTCAAGGGCATTCGCATGAGGGACAAATTACAACGCTCGGGCGAGGTGGATCTGACCTCAGTGCGATTGCGATCGCAGCAGCACTGAATGCGGATCTCTGTCAGATTTGCACGGACGTGGATGGTGTTTACACCGCGGATCCACGTTTAGTGCCGGATGCACGTAAGTTGGATGAAATCTCTTATGAAGAAATGCTTGAGCTTGCCAGCAGCGGCTCGAAGGTGATGCAAAATCGCGCAGTCGAGTTTGCTCAAAAGTTTAATGTTATTTTCGAAGTCCGCTCTAGTTTTAACAACAACCCTGGAACAATTGTGAAAGAAGAAGTCGCCTCTATGGAAGATGTCGTGGTGAGCGGCGTCGCACTTGACAAGAACCAAGCCAAGATCGTCGTGAGTGATCTGCCAGATCGTCCAGGCACTGCCGCCAAGCTTTTCGAAGCACTTGGGCATGCGGGCATCAGCGTCGATATGATTGTGCAAAACATTGGTCGTGATGGTATGGCAAACCTTACCTTCACTGTGCCGCGTGAGGATATCTATCGCGCCGAAAAAGCAGTATCAGAGGCGTTTCCTAATGAAGCTGAAGGGAAGCTTTTTGAGGCGAGTGATATTGCCAAGGTCTCTGTAGTCGGTGTCGGCATGAGGTCGCACTCTGGTGTGGCAGCAAAGTTATTTGCGGCACTTGCTGAAGGGGCCGTCAACATTCAACTGGTCAGCACCTCTGAGATTAAAATTTCAGTAGGTATTGATCCTAAGGATGCTGAAGAAGCAACACGCCTTGTGCATGCTGCGTTTGGTTTAGGTCAGTAGTCCGTTTTAGAGCCTGCGGCTGATCTAGTGTCGGCGCTTTTCAAGGAGACTCTCTTAAAAAGAAAAAACGTCCCCCGTGATCCCTACGTGTTTGTTTCTTAATCGTAATCGTCTAGCTTCCAGAAACTCGATTAAGATTAAGACCGCGATAATCACCGTGCGAGAATTTGCCATATTTCAGCAGTGCAGCGCATGCTTGGGGCAGCTTCTCAGCAAAGGCTATACGTTTCGTAATTGTTTATAAATTTCTCGCCGCACTCTCTGTGGCTTCTTTTGATTGGAGGCGTGAAGCACGTATCTATACTACTCGCAGCTGCAGCTGCCTTGCCTCGGCGCCAAGACTTGGGCGATTACATCGAGGACGTTCAACGAGCTGAGGCGCGCGGGTATTTTTTACCAGATGAAGATGAACGGCTGCGTGGTATTTATGCGCGCTATTTAGCGGTGCGATCGTCGTTGTTGCAGTGTTTGGAAGAGCTCAGTCGTGGGCGATGGTCACACCAAGCCTCGGGAGATCTACGGGAATTTGCGGTGGCTTATGCGGCTGCGTGCTTATTGGTCAGAGCAGCCAGTTATTTAATCGATTTAACGGATGGTGCTCCGATTACTCGGAAAAAATTGGACGAGCCCGAGCCTCGTTTTCATTTGGAGGCTAAGACCTTTACTCAAATCTATCGCAGCCTCACTTCACCGCGAAGGTGGTGGGGTTTTTTCGATGCGACGACTTATTACAAAAAGCATCGAAATGCTCTTTTAGAGTTAGAAGCGGATGCGGAACTGGCTCCTGTGATTGCCCTACTGAAAGCGGAGGAGGGCTTGATTGATCTACGGCGTGATGATCTTCTGAAGCGGCGTCTAAGTTATCGTATGCATTCACTACTGCGTCGCAATTCATCGGCTTATCGTAAGACGATGTTTAGTTTATTTCAATTGAGTGGCTGTAGTATTGCGGAATTGAAGCAGCCATTTGTAAAACCGGCTGGAGCGCCAAAGCGGGTCGATGCTTCGGTGCGTGAGCGGCTGGAAGCGTTCTTAAAGCCTGGAGATGTTATAGTGACTCGTCATGATGATGCCTTGAGTAATCTTTTTTTACCGGGCTACTGGCCGCATGCGGCGTTTTACATCGGGAGCAATGGCCAACGTGGCACCATGGGTGTCATTACGGACGACTCAGTTCAGGAGGATGTGAGGTTTGTTGAATCTAAGCGCGATGGCGTCTTACTGAGGCCTGCGGATGATACTTTGCAGGTGGATGCGTTTGTGGTGCTACGACCTACGTTTGCAGATACCCAGATCTCAGAAGCGATTGGCCGTGGAATGAGCCATGCGGGTAAACTTTACGATTTTATTTTTGATTTCACTGCTGCGGATCGGCTTGCATGCACGGAGTTGGTGTATCGTTCGTATCATGGTGTAGGGCCTGTTCAGCTGAAACTTGAACCACATGCAGGGCGTGTCTGCCTCTCCGCCGAAGATCTGATTAATCAGACGGTTACGAATGGATGGTTTGAGCCCGTTCTGGTGTATGGTCTGGTTGGAAACGAATGGACAACGGGTGCTGCGGCAAAGGAACTTTTGCGGGCTAGCTTTGCTTCGACGTTTTAAAGGCTCACCGAGTTTGGATTTCTCTCGGTATGGCAATTGTTGGTTGACTCTCTTGGTGGGGAGACAAACTCAATAGTATGCAATTTATTAGCACACGTGGCCAAGTGCCCCCAGTTTCATTTTCTAAAGCGGTCGCTCAGGGGCTTGCACCGGATGCCGGTTTATATCTGCCAGAATCATTGCCCGACCTATCTGGTTATTTGAAAGAGTGGGAAAGTCTTAGCTATGCGGAGCTCTGTGAGGCATTCTTTGCTATTTTCGCTACAGACATCGATCGCAATGAGTTGAAGGCAGTCGTGAGTCGTTCCTACACCAAGTTTGATCATGAGGAGATTGCACCCATTGTGAAGCTGAGTGATGACCTATTTGTGTTGGAGCTCTTTCATGGACCGACATTGGCCTTTAAGGACTTTGCCTTGCAACTATTGGGTAATCTGTATGCGTCGCAGATTGCGCGCACGGGTAATCCAATATCTGTGCTTGGCGCGACTTCGGGGGATACCGGTGCCGCTGCGATTCATGGTTTGCTCGGCAAGCAAGGGGTGACTACGTTTATTCTTTATCCAGACGGTCGGATCTCTCCGTTGCAGGAACGACAAATGACCTGCACTGGCGCGGATAATGTATTTCCGTTGGCTATCAAGGGGAGTTTTGATGATGCGCAGACTGCGATGAAGACGGTGTTTGAGGATCAAGCCTTTGCTGCTGAAGTCGGCTTGTCGGCGGTCAATTCAATCAACCTAGCTCGTATTCTCGCGCAGTGTGTTTACTATATCTCAGCGTTTTTCCGTTTGCCCGCAGATAAGCGCGAGCAGGTGACATTCGTGGTGCCCACGGGTAATTTTGGTAATGTCTTGGCTGGATGGCTCGTTCAGCAAATGGGTGTGCCGATTCAAGGCTTTCGTGTGGCCACCAATCAGAATGATATTTTACATCGTTTGTTTCAGACTGGTGTGTATAAGTTGGATGCGGTGGCTCCGAGTCTTGCGCCTTCGATGGACATTCAGGTGGCTTCGAATTTTGAGCGCTTCATCTATTATGCAGAAGGCTGCGATGGTGAAAAAGTTCGTGAAATCATGCATCGTTTTAAGTCGAATGGGGAGTATGTTTTTAACGATTTCAAGGCAACTGGCTTCAGTAGTTCACGCACGAATGATTCTGAAATTGCGGAGATCATCAAGCGGGTCTACCAGCAATATGGTTATGTGGTGGATCCGCATACCGCATGTGGTTTTGCGGGTGATTTTACGGGACCTCAAATGGTGCTTGCTACAGCTCATCCAGCAAAGTTCCCAGAGACCATTCAAGATGCCATTGGCGAAGATTCGATTCACCCATCCCTTGAGGCGTTAAAAAGCCGAGATATTGTGAAGCATGCAGTTGAGCCTACGCCTGAAGCGATCAAAGCATTTATGCGTGCGCATGTGGCACATTGATTAAGCAGGAGTGAGTTTCTCAGGAGGACGGACATTCTTGTCCGTTCTATCTATCGAAAAACAAGGACAGGAATGTCCTTGCTCCTAAACACAAAAAAGCCCGCCGAGAATTCGGCGGGCTTTGTTATAAATAATGAGGTCGGTGAATTAACCGAAGATCGGAGAGCTGATGGATGTGCCACCTGCTGCAACAGTGAGGTTTTCACCGTCTGCCCAAATTTCGTCGTTAAGCACGAACTTGAATTCGACTTCACCCTTAGCTTTTGTGGACTTGAAGGCCCACTCGTATGGAGAAACGTTGTCGAGGAGTGTGCCTTTTGCCCAACTGAGGCCAGCACCTGAACCGCGAACGTAGAGGCTGTTGCCGAATCCGACATCAACGCGGGCGATGAGAGAAGTTTGCTCAACTTTCTTAGCCACTGCTTTTTTGGTAGGAGCTTTTTTAGGCGCGGCTGCTTTCTTGACCGGTGCCGCCTTCGCAGGTGCCGCAGCCTTTTTAGCAGGAGCTTTTTTAACTGCCACTTTTTTAACAGGTGCCTTCTTAGGGGCCGCTGCCTTTTTGGCAGGAGCTTTTTTAGCAACTTTCTTAGCCGCAACTTTCTTAGTTGCTTTAGTTGTGGTTTTTTTAGCCATTTGAATAATTTCTAATTTTAATGAGTGTGTTGTTTGCTCGGCCTTCTGCGATATTTCTAACGACAAGTTGTCCGATGCGTGGGTGCATAGCAGAAATAGAGCCAAATGGATACTAAAAAAATATAAAAAATTATCTATGAATGATTTAAGTAAACGCGCTCCTTACTCTCCGGTGAGGAGGTAGATCACTTCCTCAGCTAGATTCTTCGCGTGATCTGCGATTCGTTCAATCGATTTAGAAATGAAGATGGTCTCGATCTCCGTTGCTGGATCGATGCTACCTTCGCGTAGCGCGGCCGAGAGCTTCTTGAAGTTTTCCTTGTTCAAGCGGTCGACTTCTTTGTCGCGAATCATGATGCTTTGAGCGACTTCGAGATCTTCCTCTAGAAAGCAGTTGATCGCGTCTTTCATCATCGCGAACGCGACCTTACTCATTTCCTCAATGGCTACCGTATTTTTAACAGTGCCGTCACGGGTGAGGATGTTGCGAGTGCGCTTCGCTATGCTGTGTGCTTCGTCACCTGCGCGTTCGAGATCGTGGCTTGCTTTAATGGCGACGAAAATCAACCGCACGTCACTGGCAACTGGAGAGCGTAGTGTAATGTAGCGAACCGAGGCACGGTCGATGGCGATCTCAAGCTCGTCGATTTCGTCATCAAGTTTGATCGCTTGTTGTGTTTTTTCGAGATCGCTGGTGAGGAAGCCTTCGACTGCGAGTCTGCCGGCTTGGGTGGCTTTCTCTGCGATGAGAATTAGCTTAGACCTGAGGTCATACAGCTCGTTGTGAAAATAGCGGTTCATGGTGATTTATGGATGCTTTGAATACTGGAATTACTGAGATGAGGGATCAACCAAATCGACCAGAGATGTATGCCTCTGTCTGTGGATCTTTCGGGTTCATGAAAATGTCATCAGTCTTACTGAACTCGATAAGTTTACCGATGTAGAAGAAGGCCGTTTTATCAGATACACGTGCTGCCTGCTGCATGTTGTGCGTAACGATTACAATGGTATACTCTTTTTTAAGTTGGTGAATCAACTCTTCAACTTTGGCGGTTGCTATAGGGTCGAGCGCGGAGCAGGGCTCATCCATTAGCAGGATCTTAGGTTTCACTGCGAGTGCTCGAGCAATACAGAGACGTTGTTGCTGGCCTCCAGACATGCCTAAGGCGCTTTCGTTTAAGCGGTCTTTTACTTCGTCCCAAAGAGCGGCACCACGTAGGCACTCTTCAACTACCTCATCTAAGGCGCTTTTCTTTTTTACCCCTTGGATGCGGAGCCCGTATGCGATGTTATCGTAAATGGACTTGGGGAATGGATTCGATTTTTGGAACACCATGCCGACGTGTTTACGTAGTTCGATGACGTCTACGTCTTTGTCGTAAATGTTCACATCGCTGATCTTGATTTCGCCGCCTTTGATTTTTGCGATGTCGATCAGATCGTTCATGCGATTGAAGCAACGTAGGAAAGTGGACTTGCCGCAACCAGAGGGGCCGATGAACGCGGTGACTTCTTTTTCTTTGATGTCCATGTTGATATCAAAGAGAGCCTGCGAGTCGCCGTATGCGAAATCGAAATTACGGATTTCGATAATGGTGGGCTTCTCGCTTTCGTTGCGAGTGGTAGGTGTGCTTGTTTCAGACATGAGTGAACTATTCTCTGTGTAAATCGATGATCGATGGTGGGCTTACCACTTGTATTTTTTGCGGATTTTTACGCGTAAGACGATGCTACTTAAGGCGAAGAAACCTACGATGAATAAGAAGACGAATGCGGCACCGTATTGCATATTACGTGTGTATTCGTTTTGTGGAATTTTAGCACTGACCACATAGATGTGGTAGGGCAGTGCCATGACGCCTTGAAAGAAAAAGTCGGTGGGTTCTTTGAGGCCTTCCCATGGGAGCTGGTCTCTGAGCGCAAAGGCTGCGGTAAACATAATGGGGGCGGTTTCACCCGCAACCCGTGCAATACCCATAATGGATGAGGTGAGGATACCTGGGAGCGCGTAGGGCAATACGTTGGTGCGAATAGAAGTCCATTTGGAAGCGCCGAGCGCGAGCGAGCCTTCTCTGAATCCTTTAGGGATCGCGCGCATGGATTCTTCACTCGCGGTGATGATCACTGGGAGTGCCATGATCGCTAGTGTAAACCAGCCAGCAATCATCGAGACGCCCCAACCAAAGAAGAGCACGAACATGCCAAACCCGAAGAGGCCGAACACAATCGAAGGCACACCCGACAAATTCATGATCGAGAGGCGAATTGCTTGAAGCATTCTGCCTGGGCGACTGTATTCACTCAGATAAACCGCGCACAACACACCAAGGGTCAGTGCAATGGCAATGGATCCAGCAACGAGTAGGCAGGTGCCAACGATTGCGGGGCCAATCCCACCACCGCTGTAAGCGTAATTATTGTATGCGTAGAGTTCTTCGGAGGGACTCTCGTCTAGTTTACGGTATTCAGAGTCGCTATACATGAGGCGCCCTTCCTTGCGCTCTTCATCGAGCATTTCGTAACGTTCTTCGAGCGCTTCAACATCTGCCTTAAACATTGCAATTTGTTCCTTTTCACCAGAGCCGAGCGCTTTGCTTTTGGCCTTAGTGCTGACGATCTGAGCGTTGATAGACTTCAGCTCGTTATAGATTTCCTTGGGCTCATAGACGTGGAGTGTCTGCGGCTTTTGAGTTAGAAAGGCGATGTTGATAAATGGAGCTTTGGTCGTGAAGACTGCTTTAGAGCCATTCCATGCGATATTGATGAAAATGTAGCCTGCCGCGATGATAACTAGATAGGTGGCGACTCGATAGAAGCCCGCGATGAAGGTCTCAAACGACTTTTGGCGAGACGGGCGTTTTGAAAATGCGTGTGTTGCTTTTTTTGCAGACATGATGCGTGAAATTTCGAATTAATCTCCTAGTTTGCTGTAGCGTTTCACTACCCACTGGGCGCTGTAGTTAATGAGCAACGAGATAAAAAAGAGAACGATACCGACCATGAAGAGTGCGCGATAGTGCAGACTGCCATGCACCACTTCACCCATTTCCTGTGCGATGATACCTGTCATGGTATGCACTGGTTCGACGAACACGCCGACGCCTTCGGTGAAGTCGGGAATTTTAATGCGGTTACCTGCGCAAAGCAGCACCACCATGGTCTCGCCAATCACACGACCGAAGCCTAGCATGATGGCCGAAATAATACCCGAGAGGGCAGTAGGCACGATGACTCGCATCGTTGTCTGTAGCTGAGTCGCGCCCATTGCTAGCGACGCTTCTTTGAAGTGACGAGGGATGTTGTTGATCGCATCTTCAGCCAGAGTGAAGATGGTTGGAATCGCCATGAGTGCGAGCAGGCAGCCTGCGGTAAATGCGTTTAAGCGTTCCTGCACGGGAAAGAACGGCACCCACTGCAGGGCATCCAGTTGTGAGAGTAAGCGAATGGCCTCACCAAATACCACGACGCCGAAGAAACCGATCACCACGGATGGGATAGCGGAGATGAACTCGACGTAAGGTTTGATAAAGTTGCGCTCTGCTGGACCTGCGATTTGATTGACGTAGATGGCAGCACCCACTCCAAATGGAATCGCAAAGAATAGGGCGATCGCGGAAATGAGTAGTGAGCCAGTGAGGAGTGGCAGGAGGCCATACCAGTCTTGTTGGTCACTGGCGGTGATCCAGTCCTTGCCTGTGACGAATGCGCCGATTGCTTGTGGAATTGAAACGGCTGCAGATTGATCCCACTTCGCTAGTTTCTGAAGGTGAGCATCGATATTAGAAAAGAAGACGGTATTTAGGCCTTTAAAGGTTTCGATGCGCTCATCGATGTCCGCATTGTTGAAATCGACTGCATTTGCACTGGCAGCGAGCTCTTCGAGTTTGACCTCAAGCTCGGCTAGGATCGTGGCATATTGATCCTGCTCGCTGGTAACATCGACGATGGTCTTGCTGAAATCTATTGGCTGGATGCTCGCCGCGATTTTTTTGGCTTCTGCTTCAAGTAGGCTTGCGAAACGCTCACTGTCCTCTGCGCTGAGCAGAGTTTCTTCGGTCATGGCGTTGGCTTTGTCCTGAAGCTCCGGAATGTCTTTGAGTAATAAGGTGTATTTGGCCCGATCTTCTGGTGAGAACTTGTATTTCTCCGAGCGAACTAGGGCGATGCGCTCTAAGTAATTGTCTACAGTTTCTTGTAGATTTTCGTTGGTGGTGTGTTGGTCGCGGATCTTGATCGCGACATCCATTTTCTTTTTTACGAACTTCTTTAAGTCCGAGCCTGCTCGCATGTAGCCGAGGAAGAGTGTTTTTGCTTCTGGTGAGAAGACTGCCTTGTTAATTTCGGATTGAGACGCTCCAGAATCTTTTAAGTCGTTGATCCAGTCTGCCTTAACGTCGTTTAGGTAGCGAGTGAGTTCAGTGTAGTCTTCTCGCTTTTCTTTAAGCACGTCGACGTATTCGAGGCCTGAAAGTCGGTATTCTTCTAGGCTTTTATGGTAGAGGCCGACAAATCCTGCACCTTCTTTAAATAGAAAGATGGTGATGAGTGCCAAGACAACAATTGCGACCATCGCATTACTGCCGAAAAACGTCTTAATGATGCTGTCGGAATCCTGCCCCAAAAAGAGCGCCCGGCGCTTACTGAAAGCGGGTTTCTTCGGATCGGTTGGTGATTTAGCTGCCATAAAGCTGCGAAGTTTGGTTTTTTGGTCGCACTGTGCAACCTCTGCTTTTCGCTTTCTAGTTACAAACGAGTAAAGATATGTATACATGAAAAGGGGCCGTTGCTTGTGGGCAACGGCCCCTTTGAAAGGATCTTGTTGTAAGTAATCTTTACTTAACAGGAAGGAAGTGCACGCGCTTGACGATTTCTTGACCTTCTGCGCTGAGGCTGAACTTGATGAACTCGTCAGCAAGTGGTGTCAGTGCTTTGCCATTGTTTACTAGGTAGTAAAGTGGGCGAGCGAGCGGGTATTCAGCAGTGTCTGGAGCTGCACCGTTCACTGGGAGCACTTTAACTCCTGGTGTGTTGATGTAAGCAAGGCCGACGTAGCCGATACCATTTGGATTCTTCGCGACTTCAGAAGCGATTTGCTCGTTACCAGCCATCTTTTGAGTGTCGCTACCGTAGTCGCGAGAGCTCATGCCTAGCTTTTGGAAAACAGCGTAGGTGCCAGAAGATGTGTTACGTGTGTAAGCAGAGATGCCGCCGGTTTGTGCTGTAATGCCAGACCAGTCAGTGACGTCGCCAGAGAAGATAAGCTCGATTTCTTCGAGGCTGATTGCTTCGAGTGGGTTGGACTCATTAACGATGATCGCGATGCCATCTTTAGCCACTGTGATCGTTTGCATGTCGATACCATTAGTCTTCGCTTTAGCGATTTCCTTAGCTTTCGGGTCACGAGACGACATTCCGATTTCAGCAGTGCCGTCGATTACGGAAGCCACACCAGTTGAGGAGCCTTCAGCTGCGATTTCGAAAGCGACGTCAACGCCGTCTTTAGCTTTAGCAGCCTTGAATGCTTCCGCGATTTGTGGAACCATTTTTGCGCCCAATGTATCGGAGCCCTTGATGACGATGGTTTCAGTAGCGAATGCCTGAGTTGCGAATGCAAAAGCTGCTGCTGCAGTCAGTGTGCGTAGGATTGTTTGTGTTTTCATATATATTCTATTTATATTGGAGATTGTTGAATGTGATGGATCCAGAAGAGACCCGCACATCCTGCCCATAAGTTATCTTACGATTGTTTCGTCTGTGTGGCTAAAATGTTACAGAACTGTGAATTAAACGATATTTGTGGCATTTATTTGATGAGGTGAAATCGCCTAATTGTTGCTTAAGTGTGTGTTTATTAGTCTCTTAGTATGTTGGCTGGCGCATTTTTTCCTTTGGGCACTTTGGGTGGATTTTTGTGACCGTAAGTCGATTGAAACAATTCGAGGCTAAATGTTTCGCGAATTACATGTAAACGAAACAAATAGCTCTAATATGTAACAGTTAACGCATCTGTAACAAAAAGGCGACAGTTCTGTAACACTGCTTGGTTAAGTTTGTGACGTTGTTCCGCAACAAATTAACATTAAACAAACAATGAAACTAAATAAACTCACACAAATATCTGCACTGTCTGCTGCGCTTCTTGGCACATCAGCATTTGCAGCATCTAACGACGCGCTTCTTGACCTATTGGTAAAGAAGGGTGTGCTTACATCTAATGAAGCAACTGCCGTTGCTGCTGAACTTAAGGAGGAAAACAAAGGCGTTACTTTCTCTGCGAAGGGAAGCGATACGGTAAAGCTTCGTTTCAATGGACGCATGCACTTCCAGTATGATAGCTTGGATATGGATGATAACGGAGTAGACCAAGCTTCTACGAATCACTTCTACTTCCGTCGCTTACGTTTAGGCGCCAAAGCCACTCATGAAAGTGGCATTTTCGCTGAAACGGTGGTCGATTTCGCTGAAAACGATCTTTCTATCGACAAGGCGGTCGCAGGTTATGAATTTAGTGACCTCTTAACTGCAAGTGTCGGTTACCAAAAAGTGCCGTTTGGTTTCCAAGAAACGACTTCCTCTTCTAAGATTAAGACTATTGAGCGTTCTGCTGCGAATCGCTTCTTTGCGGACGACATCGATTTCGCGGGTCGTCACACTGGTATACACGCCACAGGTGACCTCGGTGCTGGATTCAGCTATGCTGCAGCGCTGGTCAATGCGGCTCAAGGTGAAGGCTCTCGCCTCCTCGGTGCGTCTAATAATGACAACGACATCGCTTACTTCGGTCGTCTGCAGTGGGAATCGAATGGTCTCACGCTCGGGGTCGACGCGGGGCATCAGTCTAACAACAGCGTAGTGGGTGATTTCAACAACGTGACTGCGTATACAGGTTACTTCAACTATGTGTTTGAAGGATTCGACGTTTTGGGTGAATACTTCCACGGAGATTTGGATGAGCTCGAGGATGTTGACGGTTACTCTGTGCGCGTTGCTTACAAGATTGGTAAGTTCGAGCCAGTGGTTCGTTACTCGCATGTCAGCTCTGATATGTTTGTTATCGATACGGATGAATTGATCCGTCGTGCGCCAAGTGGTGGCACTGTTTCTGGTGGCAACAACGAAATCGACTCTTACTATGTAGGTTTGAACTACTACCACAATAAAGCGGTAAGCTTTATGGTGGGCTACGAGTTTGCTGAAACAGACAGCGATACTGATGACGAAGTTGACGTCGACGGTCTTCGTGCTCGTCTTCAAATCCTCTGGTAGGTTCGAGTCGTTTTTTACAGGTATTGTTTTGAAAGCCCGGAGTGTGTTACACACTTCGGGCTTCTTTTTGTCACATTGTTTCTAATGGGTTACGGTATAATTCCGTGCGAGTGACAATAGTTACAGCCGTGTTATAATCGTGATACGGGGCCGTTTTGCAGTTGAGCGGTGATTTGGCGAAGGCACATAGGGGCGCGTTTTAAGGACGCTCCCTTTTTTTAATTTTCAGAGGGTGCGTGTTTATACCGATGCACACTATGAAGATTCTAAAAGACAAAAAACTAACTTTAGCGGCGGCTGTTTCCGTGGCACTATTGACAGTTGCGCATGCGATTAAAATTGAGATTCCGAAGCAGTATGAAGCGGAACTACAAGAGCTGAAGGCTGAGGAAGCTGCAGAGGTCGAAAAGGCCCTTGAGCAAGGCGCTGCAGGAGGATCTGAGGTGGGGACTGGTGCTGTAGGGAGTGTCGAAGCGAGCGCAGCCGATGCGTCATCACAAAGTGTCCTAAAGGGCTCTCTGGAAGAGGCTGAAGGTGTTGTCGAAGCCTTTGGCGGTGAGCTCCCTGCGGATCACGGATTAGTCTCTGGGCAAGTTTTGGATAAGGAAACCGGCGCTCCGGTTGAAGGTGTTGCGATTATCTTGGAGGGCACAGATATCGGCACGATTACGGATCCCGAGGGCCGCTACAGTATCGGTCCTGCGGCTGCTGGTTCCTACACACTGACTTTTGTTAAGAGTGGATACCTCGAGGCGAATGTGACCGATTATGCAGTTAAAGCCGACGAGGTGAGTGTGTTCCCATTCGCATTGCCTCCGCGTCCTGCAGAGATGTCGGACAAAGAGTATGAATTGATTGATTTCTCTGTTACCGCGGAGGAAGCGAATGACTTGATGGCTAAGTTGGATATCAAGTTTGATAGTGCTCGTGCCTTGGATGTGTTTAGCAGTGAGGACTTCTCTAAGTTTGCTGCGAGTGATGTTGCAGATGCAGTGAAACGAATTGCGGGTGTTTCGGTTAATGATGGCAAATTTCCTTCAGTGCGTGGTTTAAATGACCGCTACACTGTGACGACGCTTAACGGTATGCCTTTGCCGAGTCCGGATCCATTTCGTAAGTCGCCGCAATTCGACATTTTTCCATCGTCACTACTGGATGCGATTATTGTCAGTAAGTCGGCAACTCCGGATCTCGATGGAGAGTCGACAGCAGCCAATTTTGATTTGATCACAAAGCAACTTCCCGAGGAGTTCTTTGTGAAGGTTTCCATCGGTGCTGGCTGGCATAGTGGATCCATCGAAGACTTTAGGAGTTTTGATAAGGGTGATTCCTATTTAGTGGCGGATGGGGCCGGTTCGCTGAATCAGGCGCCTCGAACAGATCCATTACAGGGCTTGGCAGACGCTGATTTCGAGCGTTCTGGAAAATTGGGCTCTCATGAAAAAGATGCGGGTCCGAATACCTCGTTCTCTTTGGCAATTGGAAACACTTTTGAGTTTAAGAATGATCGCCGTTTGGGAGTAGTCTTTGCCGGCTACCATAAGCGTGACACTTCAGCGGTTTTGGATGCTACTGATAACCAAGGTTATGATTTTTCAGGAGCGGATACAACTGTGATTGAGCAAGTGACTCTACCTCCTTTTCTGGGGGGCGGCACAGTTGATGTTCCGGTTAACCAACCCATTCCGTTTGGTGATGAAGCGCAATTCGACTACGAAGAGTTTGAGGAGAATGTGAAATTGGGAGCACTACTTGGGCTCTCGTATTCTCTTGGTGAAAATCATCGTATGTATGCGAATGCGTTCACCAGTCGCACTAATGATCTGGTGGTTAAGCGTAACTTTAATGGGGTAAATCCTGATGAAGATATTACACTGGAAGATGACCTGCTACTTATCCGTGAGCGTTTGTATTATGTTGAGCGTTCGTTGAGTATCGGACAGCTAGGTGGTGAGCACACATTTGTGAAAGCGCCTTTTGAGCCGACACTCAATTGGAGTATGCAGCGTGCAAATACAGTGCAAAATGAGCCTGATTTTCGAGATACTACTACATTGTTGCGCTATTCTGATTACGCAGGAGGTGAAGTCCCGCAGTCTGTCGATCGCGATAACACTTCCTATAATGTAAACAGCGCGGATAATGTCTCTGAGTCTTCAAATTCATGGCGCTATGTTGAGGAAGATGAGGACTCTAGGAAGTTGGATTTAGAGCTGTCTCCTTTGGAGAATGTTACTGTCTTTTCCGGTGGTTTGTGGCGTCGTGCCGAGCGTGAATCTCAGATTCAGAGTTACTTCGAGAACCGTTCTGATACGAATCCATCCGGAACAACAGTGACCTCGGAAGGTATCAGTGTGGGTAACTTTAATAATGCTAGTCGTGCGATTCGTGGTGCATCGGATGCGGAACGCGATATCGATGCATATTACCTGTCTGCTAAGTATGAGCCATTTGATTGGTTGACGTTGGTCGGGGGCTATCGCTTTGAGGATTCAGTGATTTCTGTAGATAGTGAGACGGTTTTAGATTCCTCGAATTCGCTGGCAGCGCTCTTTCGTGATTCAGATATTGCCCGTGCTCAGATACCGCCAACAGCGAACTCAATCATCCGTGGCACTGAAGCAACCATTCTTGGGATTCCCGATGGTTTTCGTAATACAGCGGGATCTACCATTGAATCGAGTTTGGAAGATAGCATATACCTGCCATCGTTGACGGCAACAATTGAGCCTACCGAAGGTGTTCAATTCAAGTTGGGATACTATGAGACCATTAACCGTCCATCATTCCGTGAGATTACCTCGGATATTTTCGTCGATATCGAAAATGGCGATTTGTTGGCTGGTAATCCTTTCCTGACTTCATCGACATCTAGCAGCTATGATCTGCGTGTTGAGTTTTACCCAGATCAATTTTCTTTTGATCTGCCAGTATTGGAATCGTTGATTGTTCCAGATGATATGTTTGGGATTAGCGTCTTCTACAAGGAAGTCGAGAATCCGATCGAGTTTATTCGTCCGACTTACGAAATCATCGATGAAATACCTTTTAACAATGCAGAAGGTGCGACTGCTGAAGGTGTAGAGTTTGAGTTTAGCAAGAGCTTTGCATTCTTGGAAGTTCCAGTGCTACGTGATTTGACGCTGGGTGGTAATATTTCTTTCACAGTTGCAGAGGCCGGGGTCTCCGAGGCGGAAAGAAATGCTCTGGCACTGAATATTAATGAAGACGAGTCTGGCTTTGATGATACTCGCCCACTCACTGAGCAACCAGAACAGATTATTAATCTTAATTTGACTTATGAGCATCCGGAGTGGGGCACACGTGTGACGCTTGCTTATAACAATACGTCTGAGGTTCTTGAGAGTATTGGGTCTCAATCATCGCTGGATGCGTATCGTGATTCAACCGAACGATTGGACCTTATTATCTCTCATGAGTTTGAGAGCGGCTGGAAAGTTAGTGCAGCGGTTAAGAACCTGACTGATGAAGGTTACAATACCTACTTTGAGGCGCGAAATAGAGCAGGAGGTGATGCTGCAGATGTAGTTGAGCGCAGGTCTGCCGAGACTGTCGGTCGTAAGTATTCGCTCTCAGTTAGCCGCAGTTTCTGAGGTATTCACCAAAGTGTAACATAAACTACTCTTTAGGTTCACTAAGCTAGCTTACTATTTGGTCTGCTTTCACGACCACGAAAGCAACTATCACTAATCAAAACTATAATATACTAATGAAAAAACTGATCTCATCTGCTCTTATTGCAGGTCTTAGTGCGACAGCAGCTCAAGCTGCGATCGTTCAAGTGACAGCAAATATCGCTGCTGACACTACTTGGACTGCATCCAACGAATATATCCTTACAGATATCATCTATGTTACTGGTGGCACATTGACCATCGAACCGGGCACCATCATTCGCGGTGAGCCATCTACCGGTATCGGTAACTTTGATCCAGGTGCTCTTGTTGTTACTGCCGCAGGCCGCATCAATGCGCAAGGCACACCTACTAACCCAATCATCTTCACAACTGCGGCGTTGGACTCCAATAGCGATCAAATCGCTGATGGTTACGATTTCTTCCTTGATGATAACGGCACTCCATCTGACACAGATGATGATGCAGACCGTGTAACTGCTACACAAACAGTTGTTAGTGGCGGTGTTCTACAAAACGGCCCTTTCTTGGACGCAGATCCTAAGAACAGCCCACTTCCTGCAGCTATCTATACAGGTTCAGGCGAGTTCGACGCGATTGCAACTTTCCTCGATGAAAGTGGTGACACTGTTGATCATGAATTCCGCCAACTTTGGGGTGGTGTGATCATTCTTGGTGAAGCTCCAGTTAATACAGACGTTGTTGCTGCTGGTGGTCTTAACCGTCAATTCATCGAAGGTCTTCCTGAAGGTTCAAACTCCGCTTTTGGTGGTTTCAACCCGAATGACAACTCCGGTATTTTCTCTTACGTTTCCATCCGTCACGGTGGTGCGGTTATCGGTTCTGCGAACGAAATCAACGGCCTCACAATGGGTGGTGTTGGTTTCGGCACAAAGATCGATCACGTCGACGTTTACTGTAATGCAGACGACGGTTACGAGTGGTTTGGTGGCACTGTAAACACAAAGTATCTGACTTCTATCTTCAACAATGACGACGCCTTCGATATTGACGAAGGTTTCACAGGTCTGGGCCAGTTCTGGTTCTGCTTGATGAATGGAGACACTGTAAATGGTGATAAGGGTGGTGAGCACGATGGTGAAACTGGCGACGGCAACGACGCTACTTTCGGCACAACATACTCTATCCCTCGCACATACGCAGTCGTTTATAATGCGACATACATCGGTAATCCAAATAAAGCTACCGAAGTATTACGTATCCGCGACAACTGGGGTGGTGAATATCACAATTCGATCTTCTACGGTTTCGGCGGTTCTGACGGTATCGAGTTTGAAGCAGACGGCGAAGCACGTTTCGCTCTTGGAGAAGTTCTCTTCAGTGGTAACGCTATCTATAACGCTCCTGTCGCTAACACTGCTGCTGCGATCGTTAAGATGCCAACCGCTGGCTTGGAAACTGCTTTCGAGGGGCAATTCGGCGCAGCTCCTACAGCTGCGAATGTAATCACTGATCCTGCATTCCCATCAATGAACCGTCGCGCTGCGAACGGTGCAAACCCAGTTCCTCCAGTTAACCTTGCTTCTGCAAACAACGGTTCTGGTAACGGTCTTGGTGTGACAGAAACATCTACATTCTTCACTGACGTTGCCTACAAGGGTGCGTTTGAAAACAGCAATGCGGTTACACTTTGGACCACCGGTTGGACTGCTTTGAACAAGCGCGGAGTCCTTGTTGACCGTGGGGACGGCGTAAGCGTCGACTAAAATCCATACTAGCACGTTTTAAACTGCTAATTTGAAAGACAATAATATGAAAAAAGTATTAACAATCGCAGCACTTGCTGCACTCGCAACAGTTTCCGCGAACGCTCAAAGCTTGATCGCTGCGTGGGACTTTAACTACCCAGATAGCTTCGGTGGACAAGACATCAATGGAGATTTCGCTCCAGACACATCTGCTGCTGCAACCTTTGGCACTGGCACATTCTCTTGGGCTAGTCAGCCTACCAGTGGCTTATCCAACTCTGCTAACTTGAGTTCGAACAACTTGCTTCGCCCAGGACTTCTAGATCCATTGGGTGCAGGTTTCGGATGGTTGGTGGACGCTAACGGTAGCTCTGGTGCAGTGCTTACCTTCCAAGTTGATTTGACTAACATCATCGATGCCGAATTGACCTTCGCATATGCAGGGCAAAACGGCTCCTTCGATCTTACTGCAGCAGGTCAAAGCTTCAGTCCAGCATCTGACGCACTTGGCTCTGTTGATTTGGATGCGCTTGAAGGTGGTCTTGCAAATATCGAGTTCTCTCTCTCCAACTTCTCTGGAGCTGAGAACTTCCTATTGGACAACGTTCAGGTTACTGGAAACGCTGTTCCTGAGCCTTCTGCATATGCTGCAATTCTTGGTGTAGTAGCACTCGGCTTTGTCGCGGTTCGCCGTCGCAAGTAAGCGCTGAATACATACATACTCTCAAAGGTGCGGAAGCGATTCCGCACCTTTTTTTGTCTGTATCTCACGACTGATTTGGTATGTGGGTGTGGAGTAATTCAACCACTGCAGGCATGGCGGTTCCCTGGATTTTATTCAGTGGTGAAGTGAATGGCTAGGGTGTGCTCTGCCTTTCTCGCAGGTATTTTTCTGCGGCGAGTGAGTAGAGCTGTTTGCATTAAGGCCGGTGTTATATGATGCGTGTTACATCGGCAGCGCTTGGAGAATGCTTATAGACCCTTAACGTGTCTTGAGCTAGCTCAGAGCCTATAATTAGTATGGCCTAATCTGTAATCGGCCTTGTTGTGAAACAGTTTTTATTATTGCTCAGTGATCGCCTGGATCGAAGATGCTTGGTTGAGCTTTTTGCCGTTCTTGTTGATCCACAAAATTGGAGTCTCGGACTCCCGATCCGTGTAGATAAACTCCGTCAAACCCTGTGTAAAGATCGGGACGACGACCGGGTAGTTTACCTTGTTGGTTTCCAGGAATTCGTAGAATTGAGCATTTGCGACACTCTTTTTGAAAATGATGATGGGGCGGCAATTGTTTGAGTTAAGCCACTCTGTAATCGTATCTAGCTCTGTTGTGACTTCACTGATATGTTCTACAGAGAACGCGCAGCGAATGACCAAAAAGCTTTTATATTCAGACAAGACTTTTTCCGGGACAGCTTTGCTTGTGCTGTGGCTTAGGTCGAATACGCGTCGTCCTAGCTGTTGAATGAAGTTATGGAAGTTTTGCCCTTCACGCTCACTCGTTGAGTCATCCTGTGTTAATTCGAGAAAGTTGGTTTTTGAGTGATCGATGAGTGTAGCGCCAGCGCGGTCGATGACAACGAGCGTGCCATCTTCATAAGCGCGAGATAAGACCAGTGGGATAAATGCTGAAAGTCTGGTTCCGTTTTCGAGCTCTATGGCTTCGCTAGGTGTTACAAATTGAGGCCAGTTGCTATCGTTTTCGTAAGCATTGGCGAAACAATCATTGTTACTCGCAATGCAGATGCTCGGAGTGATGATTGCAAATAGGCAGCTGACACTGTGCTCCTTCAATTTTAGTTTAAATTTATTCAGCAAGGACGATTTCATGTATGGCTTTTAGGCTAGGATTGGTTGCCAAGATTTCCGCAAGTTTTTCATGGTCGACATCTTTTTTGATGCCCCAACCTGCAGTATTTTGTTCATTTCTTGAAGTTATGATGGGGCCTGGGTCTATTTGCATTAACGCTGCATAATCAATACTTTCTCCAAGCTCGCCAATGAGTTGATTAACGTTCTGGACGCTTGGGTTGGTGATGAGTAGATCTTTCAGTTGCTTAGCTTTACTCAAGGCCTCTTTGCGCATCGCTATCCCTGCTGTCGAGTTATTTGTTGCTGCGTTGGAGTATTTGATCAGCTGTTTATGATGTTTGAGTAGCTCGCGGTTGTAGTTGGTGAGCGTGTCGGCTGAAAAGAGAACCTGCAGCGGGATGTTGTCGCTATCAACGAGTGCTAAATAAGAGCTCTGCCCGTTGATAAGTAGATCAATTGTTTTAGTATTCGGGTTGTAGTTAGTGACTTGATAGCCATTGCGTTCCTGGTTCATCCATAGCCAGACTGCCTTTCCTGATTCTGGTTCATGAATGCTGAATTTCCACTCCCCATTTGGGGTTTGTAGCACGCCGCGAAGTTCTAAGATAAGGGACGCATCTAAGCTCAGAGCCGAGCAAAGAAGCATTGCTAGCAACGCGATAATTCTTTTCCCAATTCTGGTTGTAATGGATGCGATGCTTACTCGCTGAGATGTGACAGATGTGACCATTGTAAGTGGTGATGACACTAATAGGTATACTCCGCTGATGCGATCTTAGTAGTGTGAAGATTATGTTACGGTTCGCGTGGGGCGGATTGCAGTGCCTTTAGGTTGAAAAGTGTCGCCTGTAATTTTGACTGTGGGGATAGGCATTTGTCAGATTCCCAACGAGAGCGCCTTTAAACTAGCGTGCTCAATATCCTTGAAATACTCTTCATAGATTCCGACGCCGATATTGATTGAACTTACGTTTAGGATGGAAGTGTTTTCGCCTTTGTCCTGTATGGTTCTAACTCTTGGGAAGTATAATTCGTTTATTTTTTCGTATTCAGCAAAAAGGGTCGTTGTTTTGCAATATTCTGTCGTGTGAATCGATTTCACGACATGAAATGTTTTGCTATCTACATAGAATAGAGTGGCTTCATTGGATTTCGATGCTGTGGCCTTGATGGTGTAGACTTCGTTGTTTGCAATTTGTTGTGGGCTTTCGAGTGTTATGGTCGTGTTTCCTTGTGTGGCATTTAACAGGGGAGGGAGAATATTTGCATCATTGAGTAGTGATTGTGCTTCTCCAGTTGAGAGTATTTGCTTTTCAGAGGTTTGAATGCCTTTAACTCGTTGAGCACTCCATGCTTCAGTCCCGTTGTGTGCACGTATAAGTTGAATGGTCTGACTTGGCTGTGCGGGGTTGATTAATGTGACTGTTGCTCGAATTTTATTTGGGCGTTTCTTGATGATGCAAATGTCGGCGAGCTGGCCGTCGCGTTCTACGGTGCCGATCAATTTTAGGCTTTCTACTTTTTGCCAGTGGTAAAGGCCTCCTACTGCTTCAGTGTGGCGCTGTAGGATTTCGTTTAAGCTGAGTGCTTCGGGCGTCCCTGCTTGTAGTTGAAGAGGGAGTATGGATAAAAGGCCAACGCTTAAAAGGAAGAGCAATTTTGAATGCAACATGTTGTAAGATTCACGGCAGCTCTTGCGTGAATCAATACTTAGCTCTGTTACGTCAGTTAAGCTTTGGCTACGTGTGTTGGCTGTCTGTCACTTTAATGCACGTCTGTTGCAATGTGGCAGGCTTTAGTGACAAAAAGGGCGGCATGTTACATGCCGCCCTTGAAAGTAAATGAATTCGAATTGAATTAGCTTTGGTTCTTGGCCGCTCGTTCGACGCGTTGTGTATACTCTTCGAGGTTGTTGTCTGATTCGATACTGAGTGCACGGCGTAGGAGTGGCATGGCAGCTTTATATTCGCCATTGCGGACACGGGCTTGCGCGTGTGCGACGAGTGCCTGGCGCTCGTAGGACTCGATTTTTTGTGCCTGCTCGAAGCGGTTGATTGCTTTGGGCATGTCTTCGTTTTCAGCATAGTAATTCGCGAGTTCGATGAGTGCTTCGCCATTGAGTGCGTCGCGTTCTACGATTTTATTAAGCGTAGCGACAGCTGCATCGTCATCACCTTGGGCGCGTGCGACCTTGGCTTCAACTGTGAGTAGTTTTAAGTCGTTCTCTTTTTCGATTTCATTGAATTTAGCACGAGTGTCGGCAGCTATGCTTGCGGCTTGCTCGTAGTTACCTGTGCGGGCAAAGAGGTCGGCGGCGCGAACGAGTGATTTAATATCTTTGTTGTCTGCGATTTTAACAGCTTCGAGATAGGCGATCAGCGCTAGGTCCGGGGAGTCATGGTTGATATAGATATCACCGAGCAGGGAGATGGTAGTGAGGTCTGTGCCACCTAGGCGGTGGGTGATCTCGATGTTCTCTGCTGCGCGTAATGGTTGCTCGTTGCCTAGGTATGCGTTGCTCTGAAGAATCCAATAGTCGGTATTGTTTGGATCGTCTTTGATGAGTGTGTCAAAGAGGGCGATGGCATCGGCGTAGCGCTCTGTTTCTAGTAGGCAACGTGCGAGGCCTACTTTCCAGTCGGCAACGTCTGGTTGCATGAGAATCGCTTCCCGGTAAGCGGTTTCGGCTGGGTAGTAGCGTTCAAGTGTGAGGTAGCCATAGCCGAGTAGTCCGTAGGAGCGGCCGTCCGATTCGCCTAGCTCTATTGACTTGGAGATGGTCTTGATAGCTTTTGGGAAATTGCCTTGTTGGACCTGGACGAGACCGAGGTTCTTGTAGGCGCGTCGAAAGTCTGGATGCTTGATCGTCGCGCTGGTATAGTATTGTTCAGCTTTTGATAGGTTGGCCTCTTGGAAGTAGAGGTTGGCTAGGATGAAGTCGAAAGCGGCGCTACTGCTGCTGTCAATTTGTGGCTCAAGCTGCTGGATGGCTGCTTTCGGGCTGACCTTGATCAGGTCGACGAGTGCGCGAAGGCCTTCTTTTTCTTCTTCAGAAAGTGTTGGTTCGGCACCAGCGAGGAAGCCATAGCTGCCAAGGAACTCTTTAACAAAGCTTGGGTCGTTCCACATGTCGGTCGGCAGGTTGCGACTTTGGGCGTTGAGGCTGACTGTGGCGAGCGATGCGCCAATAAGGATGCTGAGGATCTTTTTCATGTCGGTTTAAAATCTTAAATTAATTGAAAGGGATGTTGCCGGTCATTTTGACTGCAACGGGGCGCCCTTGTATCGTGGAAGGCTCGAAGCGTGCGTTTTTCATGACGTCGGTGATTGCTTTGGAGAGTATTGGTGAAGGGCTGCTGTTAATGAGTAGCTTATCGACTCGACCGTCTCTGGTAACGATGTATTCAAATTTAACGACGCCGGTAATTCCTTTTCTCTTTGCCTGTGCAGGGTAGGAGAATTTTAGCGATGTGCGTGGGCGTGGCGGAGAGTCTACTTCGTCCAAGTCGAAAATTTCGAGTCCACCGAGATCTTTCGCGCCCACTTCAAACGTAGGGAGCGCGAAATCGCCTGCGAGCGAGCCGCCGGTGCCTGGATTGAGTGCCATGTCGATTTGGTCGAGTGAAATCGGTGGCGGCGGTGTGTTGAGCTCTGGTGGTGGTTCTTCTTCTTCGGGTTCTGGTGGTGGCGGAGGTTCTTCAGGTGGTGGAGGCGGTGGCGGTGGAGCGATCTCCAATGCGTCGATTTCCTCGGGAGCCTTTTTATACTCGGTAAAGATTTGAGTGAGTGGAATCGCGAGGAAGAGAACCGCACTCACGCCGAAGCCCACGAGGATGCCTGTGGCAACCATGCTCTTGCGCTGTTGTGGCGGATGATAGAGTGAGCACATTTTTTGAAAAACTGAAATTAGGAAAAGCTGAAATTGAGGACTTTTGCTTATCGCTTGGTGGAGAAGTTGATGGCCTTAGCGCCCGCAAGCTTTGCTTCACCATAAACACGTGCGAAGACACCGTGATTGGCACCAGCGTCGGCTTGGATGATGACGGGCACGTCTTCTTTAAGCGTGAGACGCTTTACGATGGGAGCGACGCCTGTGATGCCGATGTCGCGGCCGCCATAGATGACTTTGTTGTCGGCAGTCACCGCGATGAGGATGCTGTTTTTCTCGAGCTGCACGGCTGCGGCGGCTTCGGGCTTGTTGACTTCAACACCCGTTTCTTCGACGAAGACTGTGGTGACGATAAAGAAGATGAGAAGGATGAAGACCATATCGATCATTGGAGAGAGGTTAATCTCTACATCGTCACGGTCGTCTGCTGTTAGATTGCGGCGCATAGTATAAAATTGTTTGGATGCTAGAAGTTGATGTCTTCGTCTAGATCGAGTTTGGTCAGGCTGATGGCTTCGATGCGCGCAAGTGCTGCTTCGATGGCATGCATTTTACGGCGGATGATCAGCACGAGGAAGATTCCTGGGAGTGCGACGAATAGGCCGGTTTGTGTGGTGATGAGTGCTTCGGAAATGCCGTCTGCAACCATGGCTGCCGTTTCAGCACCGCCGCCGCTTGAGATCGCAGCGAAGGTTCCGAGCATACCGATCACGGTGCCGAGCAGACCCATCAGGGGCGCTGTGGCGACGAGCATGTTGAGGAAGCGTAGGCGACGCTCAATATTGGTGAGAATGGATTGGCGCACTTCTTCGAAGCGATTCCGAACATGCTTGGAGGCACTGACGTTTTCTTGAGTGTAACGGATAATTTCCCCTGCACGGCCTTGGGCGAGTGCTGGGTTGTAGATCCAAGTGACCCAGTCGGATTCACGGCCTAGCTGTATGTTTCCTTTTCGCAGGAAGAGCAGCATCTGCACTCCCGTCGAATAGATCAGTAGTGCAAGCAGTGCCAAAGGAATCATCACCCAGCCACCGCTGAACCATATATCAACGATTTTCTCGAGAGTTTCCATGGGTGGTATCGGTTTATGTGTTTGGCGACGGATTAGTCTTGGTTGCGAGAACCAATCACACCGTTGATGAAGCCGATAGTGATTTGCTCGAGATCGCCAATTTTTTGACGCGCCATGCGAGAAATGAGGCCGTGCATGATGAGTGCTGGGATCGCCACTACGAGACCCAGTTCTGTGGTCACGAGCGCTTCGGAAATACCAGAGGAAAGGCTTTTGGCATCACCGGTGCCGAAGATGGTGATCAAGTTGAAGGTCTTGATCATACCAGTCACTGTTCCAAGGAGTCCGAGGAGTGGTGCGGCTGCCGCAGTGAGTGCGATAAATGGAAGGAAACGTTCGAGGCGAGGGCGCACTGCGAGGATTTTTTCGTAAAGAATCTCTTCGAGGGTGCCTCTTTTCGCGCCTGCGTGGCTGACGCCTTTACGTAGGAGGTCACCGCCTGTTCCGGAGATGTCATTGGCTGCATTTTGTGCGGCTTCAAGGTCGTTGGCTTCGATTTGAGTGAGCACTTTTTGCACTTGCTCAGGCGAAGGCGTTTTGAAGCTGAGCACTTCAAATGTCTTGAATGCACCCAGCAGTAAGCAGATTAAACCGAGGCCGATAATGACCATTCCGACACTGCCGCCCTTCGCCAGGTGCTCGCCTATTGAGTCATTGCCTTCGACGATCTTGAGTGCTTTGCCAAGTGTCGGGTCTGCTGGTAGATTGCCTTCACCGGATTCGATAAGTTGGCGAATGCCCGCATCAAAACCTTCACCTGGCACTGCGATCGCTGCTTCGGCTGCGTTGATCTTATTCACTGTGATACCGGTGAGTGCAGATTCTTTGGAGGCGAAGTAAACAGTAGGGCCGAATGCGGCAAAGGTGCCTTCTTCGATCGCACCACTTGGTGTGAGTGCTTTACCCTCGAAGGTATAACCGCCAGTGATTTCACCGAGGCGATTGATGGCAACACCGATCACATCGATTTGCTTGGTAAAGCGCTCTGCTTGGGACATGTCGGAGTCTTCAAGTGCGAGACGGGCTTCTTCTGTGGCCGAGCGATAGAGCTGAGTTTCACTGAAATCGATGCGTGTCTCGAAAGAGCGAACAAATTCGTCTAGGAGACCGGCGGCATACTCGTTTTGCTTTTCAATACCGTCGACTTGCTCGCGGAGCCGGTTGAGGCCGAGGTCGGAATTATCTCGTAGGCGGCGAATGCGTTGCAGCTCGGCGGTCTTCTGGCGCACATCGTCTTCGAGTGCGGAGACTGAGCGTAGCAAGGGGACCTTCTTGGTCGCAATACCTGCACGCACTTCGGAAAGCTCTGAGAGTGCAGTGTCGAGTTCTTGTTTGGCCTGTGCGTTTGCTGACTCGATAGTCTGGGCAGACGCGCTGAATGTGCTGGCTAGAAGCGCGAAGCTGCAGGCGATGAGAGATTTGCGTATTAGTTGCATGATGATGCTTGCTTAAAGTTTATTTAATGCGTGCAGGGACGCTGATGAACTGAATCTCTTCAGTGCCTTCGTAGACATCTAAGAGGCGTTTAATCTCTAGGCCGGCGCCTTCGATGCGTGGCCATTCCCAACCAGTTGCAGTTGGGTAACCGATGCCTGCGTATTCCGCGGCGGCGTCTACGTAGTAAGCTTGGCCCAATCCCCAGTATAGTGTGCGCACTTCGACGAGTTTGCCGCCTTCGATCTCGCGGGATTCACTGGTCTGAGTGATTGTCGTGTTGAACTTATCGGCTTGGCTGAGAATGCCGACGATGTTTTGCACGCGCTCGCCGAGTGACATCTTTGTGTTGTTGGGATCGTCTGGCAGGCGGCGAATGAGTGGTTTGATTTTTTCAACCAATGGCGCTGGAAGCGTTGGGATGATTGCTTTGAGCTCAGTCTCCAAGGCGCCGATGGATCCATCCACAACAGCGGAAGCAGCTGAAAGGGTCTCCTTTTTGGCAGCGAGTTCGGAGCGATCTTCATCGGCCGCGGTCGCGGAGGCGTTGACGTCTTTGAGTGCTGCGGTGAGACGCTCTAGCTCGGCTGTGAGTAGGGACTCGGTATCTGTGAGGATCGCATCCTCAGTGATCCAGTCCGCTTTTTCTTGCGAAATGATCTGGCGTGTCTCCACCCATTCCTTGAGCTGGGAACGTGTTTGTGCCAAGTTATCGTTAGCGTATGCGAAGAGTGGCAGTGCAGCAGAGCCAAGTGCCATTGCGTATAAAATTGGTGTTTTCATAGTTTAGGCGCTGATCGCTATCAGAAGCTGTTTTCAAATGAAAGTGTTCTATGGTTAAGCTTTCGTGACTGAAGTGTGACGCTGGTGTGACGCTGTAACGTAGTGCCTGTTTTTGGGTTGTAACTTCCCGCTTGCGCTCCGGGGCTTGGTTGCGCAGTTTCCTCAGCGTCGACCTCGGCGTGTGGGCGTTCGCTTGTCTCTTTATTGAGGTGAGAGGAAAGTCCGGACACCGTAGGGCAGGATTCCCCGTGAAAGCGGGGGCGCGGCAGGGAAACCGGTCGCGACGGACAGTGTCACAGAAAATAACCGCCTCGGGCTTGCCTGAGGTAAGGGTGAAAAGGGGAGGTAAGAGCTCACCGCTTCAAAGGTAACAATGAAGGCTAGATAAACCCAATCCGGTGCAAGGCAAAATAGGGAATCTGGCGGCCCGTCTTTGATTCCGGGTATGTCGCATCTCACTTCGGTGGGAACTTTGCTTCGGCAGGGTAGATAAATGAACGCACAGCCAAACGCTTCGGCGGGCGGCGGACACAATCCGGCTTATAGCACACCGAGGTCGACACCTTTTCGCTTCGCTCGAACGTTGAACGTCCAACTCCGAACGTCCAATTTTGAATAGTGGATGCGTTTTTTCTTGAATGGTGCTCTCAATTAGAAATCCACCCTTCGATGTTCGACGTTCTTTTTATAAATAGGTTGAAGGTGTGAGTGCAGTTCGTTTCACTCCGGTATTAACACAAACTGCCCTGCATATGCACTCGGACGAAGACGATCAAATTACTCTCTCCAAATGGCCTTTTTACTTAGGTGACATACTGTTAGTCGCCACTGCGCTCGCGATTGCGATTTTGCGTGATTGGGACCTCTCGACGGGGCAAATTGCAGCCTGTGTCTCGGCGGTAGGGCTGGGGGCGGCGCTCTTTGTATTACCATTTATCGTGGAGTTTCAAATTCGCGTGCGTGAGGAGCGAGAGGATCGCACTGCTGAGCTGCGCGTGTTGCAGCGTCAATTTAAGGAACTGGCTGAGATCTTGAACACCGCGGGTGCTCGCATTGTCGATTTAGAGCGTCAATTGTCGGTTGCGACCGAGGCGACAGACGTGGTTGCGGGCGCGATCGAGCAAAAGGTGGAGCAGATTGAGGTGTTTAAAGATGCGCAGAAGGTGGAAATCGATACACTGCGTGAGGCGCTGAAAGCTGTGGAAGAGAAGCCTGTGGAAATCAATCCTGAGATCGCTCAATCGATTGAGGCGCTGGCGGTGACAGTGGCTGAGCTGTCGAAAGGCCAGGGGCTGGCTGCATTGGCACAACGTGTGGAGGCGCTGGAAAGTGCACCCACTCCAGAGCCTGCGGTGAAGGAAGCGCTAGTTGCACTCGAGGATTCGAGTTCTGAGGAGTCTAGTGCGAAGAAAACGCGCGCACCACGTCAACGTCGTAAACCAGAGCCGCGTTTGTTGAGTCGTGCGATTCAGGACCATCAAGATAGCTCGTCGGCGGTGAGCCGTATCATTACTTCGAAAAAGAAGGCGGGCGCACCCGACCCTGAAGCAGAGTCCGCAGAAGCTACAGAGACAGAACCTGAAGTTGATAAGGCTCCAGAGGTGATAGAAAAAGCAGATTCTAAGCTTGTAGAGGAAGTGGCTGAGGAGAAAACGATTCCAGAGCCAGAGCCAGAGCCAGAGCCAGAGCCAGAGCCAGAGCCAGAGCCAGAGCCAGTCGCTGAGAGTGAGAAAGCTGAGATTGAGGAAGCTGAGGGCGAGGAAGTTGCTGAAGCGGAGGCAGATATGTTCGCAGCAGCGGTGCCAGTGGCAGCGAAGCCCCCGAAGAAAAAGGCGAATACGCTTCTAACCGCTACGATTTTTATTGGAATTGGAAATAAGCCGTTCATCCGTGGAAATGGCGGCGGCTTGAGCTCGGAAAAGGGGATTGCCATGGAATTTGTCGAGATCGGTAAGTGGAGCTGGGCTCCCAGTGAAGAGCTGGATGGACCCATTGAGCTGCAACTTTACCGAAATGATGAAGATCCGGATAAAAGTGGCACCCTCACGCTCGAACCTGGGCAGAAGCTGACCGTTTCTCCTGAGTTTTAGTGATTCGTCGGTCAGGCACTTTTGTCTGACCGTTTTCCGATTGGGCATGTAGGAGTGGTCGAGTGGGCGTGCATTCCTTGCGTTCTACACTGTATGAGGCCGAATCGGAAACGATTTGGTGATTATTGGGGCCGTTTGCAGGGGCACAGGCTAGAGTGCTTGAGAAGGAACGAGCTCCTGTATTCCCACGCAAATCACTGGCTATGGCCTCCGTCTTCGGTGCCAATTACCGCTTTTCGTCGATTGATCAGTCTCAAGTCGCGTTCACTTCTTTAAATCCCCCGAGAATAGGAACTTGCCATTTGATACCGACTGCCTTTCCTTCTGCGGTTTTTCGACACACAAGCACTTATGGCAACTCCAGATTTTTCTTCCTTTTTGACACTCGCTCAAGCCTCCTCAGGTGGTGGTATGGCACAGCTATTACCAATCGGTTTACTCTTTGTCGGTATGTGGTTTCTCGTGATCGCACCGCAGCGTAAGCGCCAGAAAGCTCACGATGCGATGCTCGCAGCCTTGAAAACGGGTGATGAGGTCGTCACTAGCGGTGGTATTTACGGCACCATTACTAATGTGAAGGAGGATCGTTATGTCGTCCGTATCGCTGACGGAACCAAAGTGGAGCTCGGTAAGAGCTTTGTTGCGAGCCGAGTCAACAGCTCTGCTGAGTAAGTTGCTTTTTCACTCTTTTAAATAAGACCCCACACTATTATGTCCGGAAACATTCTTTGGAAATTTCTTCTCACTGCCGCCATCGTTTTTTGGTGTATCGCGAGTATCACACCTTTAAAGGACCATCCTTTTGAGGACTATATCGTTGATCAAGCGACTGCGGAAACTACTGAGTTTGCTGATATTATCATTCGTGCAGAAGCACGCGTCGAAGCGGGGGAAGCGAAAACTCTGTTTGTCGCATTGCGGGACATGGGGGTGGATGAAGGCATCGATTACGCAAAGTTCTTTCCGCAGATCAATTTGAAGGACGTTGCGAATCAAAAAAAGCGTAACGACATTCTGTTGAAGCACCTTTTGAGCTCTGCGCAAAGTAATCTCCGCCTCGGTCTAGACCTTAAGGGCGGTGTCGGTGTGACGCTTAAGATAGATGAAGAGTCTCTGGGGCAGGTGAGTGCATTCGAACAGGCCGACCAACTGCAAGATGCAATTGAAATTCTTGCCAGCCGATTAGATGGTAATGGTGTTGCCGAGCCGATCATTCGCCCAGTGGGTGATGATGCGATTGAAATTCAAATCGCGGGTCTCTCTACAAAGGATAATCCAGAAGTGCTGGAAGACTTGAAGAAGCCTGCGCGCCTTGAGTTCCGCCGCGTGCACCCAACGTTGACTCCAGATACGACTCCTGCAAATCGCTACCCTGTCGGATATGAAGTGCTCACTGAAGATATCGAAGATCGCAAGACGGGTGAAGTGTATGAGCGTCGTATGTTCATTAAGTTGATCCCAGAGGCAACGGGTGAGATCGTTGAAGATGCCTTTGCGTCACAAACGCAGACAGGTGGATTCCAAATCAACCTCGTAATGACCAACGAAGGCTCGGATGTCTTCCGTGCGGTCACTGGTAAGATGATTGGTGAGCCGCTTGCGATCGTTCTCGACGGCAAGCTTTACTCGGCGCCAACGATTCAAGCAGAGCTTTCTAAGAATGCGCAAATTACTGGTAACTATTCACAGCGCGAGGCTTTGGACCTGGCGAATGTTTTGAATAACCCGCTTTCCGTTGAGCTTCGTGTCGACCAAATGTATGAGGTGCAGCCAACGCTTGCTGAGGAAGCCCGTGATAGTTCCATCCGTGCAGCGCAGTGGGGTGCGATCCTTGTTATCGGCTTCATGATTATCTACTATATGGTGGGTGGACTCGTCGGTGTGACTTCTTCGATTGTCAACGTGATCATCGTTTTGGGTGTGCTTGCTAGCCTTGGCGCAACGCTCACGCTTCCAGGTGTCGCGGCGCTTGTCCTCACACTCGGTATGGGTGTGGATGCGAACATTCTGATCTTCGAACGTATTCGTGAAGAATTGAAGTCGGGTAAGAGTATCAAGAATGCAACTACAGGTGCTTTCCAGAAGGTGACGTCTACGATTGTGGACGCCAACGTGACCACATTGATCACTGCAGCGATTCTCATCTGGCTCGGCACCGGTCCTGTGAAGGGCTTTGGTGTGACACTTGCGATTGGTATCTGTGCGTCGATCTTCTGCGCATTGGTGGTGACTCGCTTCGTCGTCGACTTCCTCGTGCACCGCATGGGTGTGAGCAAAGTCTTGGGTCTGGATATTTTCCCAACTCGTAAGATTGATTTCTTCAAGTTTCGTAAGCCTGCGTTTATCGCCTCATGGTTGATCGTGCTTGCGGGTGTAGTTAGTGTGGTTATCCACCATGACAACATTCTCGGTAAGGACTTTACTGGGGGTGACGAGATCACTGTTTCTTACGACCAGCAATTGAAGCTCTCTGAGATCATGCAGGTGGTTGAAGATCGCGAACTCGGCGATGTCACTCCGATCTACCAGAGCTTGATTGGTCAGAACGAAGAGATTTTAAAGATTCAGACTTCATTTGACCAGGCGCGCCCTGTTCTTGAAGAGCTGCAAGCAGCTTTCCCGGATGCGAACCTTAAGGAAACGGGTATCACTCAGATTGGTGCTTCGGTTTCTAAGAATATTCAGTGGAATGCGCTCTGGTCCGTTCTTGCGGCACTCGGTGGTATTTTGCTTTACGTGGCGCTACGCTTCGAAGTGGGCTACGGTATCGGTGCGGTGGTTGCGACGGTGCACGACGTCTTGATGACTATTGGTATCTTCGTCATTTGCGGCGAATTGGGTATTTTTGTAAGTGGCCAATTTACGGCACCGATGTTGGCTGCGATTTTGATGATCGTTGGTTACTCGATCAATGATACCATCGTTGCCTTCGATCGTATTCGTGAAGAGCTCGAGTTGAATCCTGGCACGGATCTGCGCACGATTATCAATCTGGCAATCAGCCGTGTGTTCTCTCGCACATTGCTCACGAGTATCACGACCTTGCTTGCCGCGACATCGCTTTATATCTTTGGCGCAGGTGTCATCACTGATTTCTCTTTCGTGTTTATCATCGGTATTTTGACAGGAACGTTCTCTTCGATCTTCATCGCGAGCCCGGTCTTCTTTTGGTGGCACAAGGGTGACCGTCGTCACGTAGAAGAGCGTCAACTCACACCGAAGCGTTATGAGTGGGAGAGCTCTAAAGAAGACGCAGCTGAGTAATCGTAATTGAGATTCCTCTTTCCGTAGGAGAGGTTTTATGCCTCGGCTCTCTCAAGGAGGGTCGAGGCGTAAACCCTCTCCTTCTTTTTTAGGTTAACCCCATTTTTTCGCCTTAGATCGCCCTTACCAATGCTTTGGACCACTATAGAAACCGATGAAAGTTTAGCTGCTATGCTAAGCAGTGAACTCGGTGTATCTGCGGTTGCTGGAGAGTTGCTTGCACAGCGCGGCCTCGTGTCGGTTGAAAAGGCGGAGGAGTTCTTGCGTCCTCGTTTGGCGCATTTAGACAATCCGTTTGAGCTGACTAATCTGGAGGCTGCGGTGACTCGTATTGAGCAAGCGATTGAATCCAAGCAGAGTGTCGTCGTCTTTGGCGACTATGACGTGGATGGGGTGACGAGCACGGTGCAGCTGGTGAGCATGTTGCGCTCGTTGGATCTGAATCCGCGTTACTGTGTGCCACGTCGTATGGACGAAGGCTATGGTTTAAGCAAAGATGCGATTGATCGTGTGTTTGATGGTCAGATCCCTGATTTGTTTATCGCTCTGGACTGTGGCACGAATGCGCATGAGCCGATTGCCTACTTGCGAGAATTGGGAATCGATGTGATCATTGTGGATCACCACCAGACGAAGACCGAAGCGCCAGTCGACTGTATTTTTGTAAATCCACATGTGAATGATGGGGAGGATGCGCCTTGGCGTGATCTGTGCACTGCGGGCCTAGTATTTAAGTTGTTGCATGGGCTACTCAAGAAGCGACGTGAGGCAGAAGACCCGCGCGTTGAGTCGATTCAGCTGAAGGATTATTTAGATCTAGTCGCGATGGGCACGGTGGCCGATTTGGTGCCGCTGCATGGGGAGAATCGTATTCTTTCGTGGTTTGGTTTGCGTCATTTACGCGCGAATGGGCGAGTGGGTGTTCGTGCGCTTGCGCAGGTGAGCGGTATTGATTCCACGCAAGAGATGGCGAGTTCGGATATTTCATTCAAGCTCGGTCCACGTATCAATGCGAGCGGCCGCTTGGCGGATGCGACGTTGCCGATCCACTTATTGCTTAACGATGATTTTGCCGAATGCACGCAGATGGCGAATGAACTCGACGAAATGAATCGTGAGCGCCAGTCGATTGAGCGCGGCATGACACAAGACGCAGAGTCGCGGGCGGCTACGGAGTTTGCCGATGAGCCAGGGATCGTGCTCTTTGGAGAGGACTGGCATCCAGGTGTCGTGGGCATTGTTGCGAGTCGTGTAAGTCGTCATTTTCATAAGCCGACTGTCGTATTGGGCGCTGAGGGTGACCTGGCGAAAGGCTCGGGGCGTAGCGTATCGACGGTGAATTTGGTGGAGGTTTTCCAGCGCTGCACGGATCTGTTAGATCATTGGGGCGGTCATCCGATGGCAGCTGGGGTTTCTATGCCTACAGCCAATGTGGATACTTTCAAATCCCGCTTTATAGAAGGCTTGAAGGCACTCTACCCTGAGGGATTGCCAGAGCCTTCATTGTCGATTTCGGCATGGCTTAAGGCGGACGCATTGAATGAGAGCTTACTGGATGAGCTGGATCGCTTGCATCCATTTGGGCAGGGAAATCCTGAACCAGTTTTTGGCGTGCGCGGCGTTGTTTTGGATGTCGACGCCAAGGAATTTGGCCAAAGCAATTATCGTTTTCGCCTTCCTTCTAGTCCGAGTAATCTACGTGGGCTTGCTGGTATCGCATGGCGCATGGATACGTTTCCCGCCGCAGGACAGGCATTTGATATGGCGATTCGCTTTTCCTGGAACTATTGGCGCGGTAGTCGTTACCCCCAGATCACGCTAGTGGATTGGAAGCTGTCGGAATCGCTCAATTTATAAAATCCGTCCCTTGTGGTCTCAATCCTCCTCTGAATCGTTATCTTAATCGAGCCGTGGCTGGTAAAGACCGATAAGCAATAAAGAAGATTTAGGAACCGATGTGCAGGTATCATGGTAAGTGTTTTGTCTTTTTGAGACAGTTTCCAAGTGCTTAACTCGCAAATCCAATTCGACAAAGCTCCCATTTCTGACAGTTTTTTATCATGACTACTCCCTCTTCAACGATCTTACTTGGCGTAAATGTCGACCACTGCGCCACCGTGCGCCAAGCCCGTTTCCGTGAACATATGCTGGATCACGGCGACGAAGTAGAGCCAGATCCAGTTGCCTTTGCGCTGCTCTGTGAAGAAGCTGGTGCAGATGGCATTACCATGCACTTGCGAGAGGATCGTCGTCATGTGCAGGACTCTGACATCAGGCGGGCCCATGAGCAGATTAAGACACGTCTTAATTTTGAGATGGGCTGTTCGGATGAAATAGTAGCACTGGCATTGGACCTCAAGCCACACTCAGCTTGTTTAGTTCCAGAGAGCCGCGAAGAGGTGACGACTGAAGGTGGCTTGGATGTAGCAGGGCAGAAAGCACGCATCGCTGATGTGGTGGCTGCAATGACTGAGCACGGGATTATCACGAGTTTGTTCATTGACCCAGATCCTACGCAAATTGAAGCAGCTGCAGAAATTAAAAGCCCATGGATTGAATTACACACGGGTGCGTATGCGAATGCGTATTACCACGAAGGGCGCGCTAAGGAGCTTCAAGTGCTCAAGCAGGGTGCTGAATTTGCCCATCAACTGGGCTTGGTAGTCAATGCGGGGCACGGTATCAACTACACCAATATTAAGGAAGTCATTACGATTCCGCACCTCCATGAATTGAATATTGGCCACACTATTGTCAGTCGCGCACTTTTTGTTGGAATTAAACAGGCGGTGCAGGAAATGAAGGCGTTTCTCGCTTAGTTTGCGTGCTCGAACTCTTCGTGTGAAAAAAGGGCGTGTCATTGGTCTTCAAGGTGGCTACTGTCTATACTAGATCATTACTCTACGCTTGATTTTAACTCACTCATGAAGCCTCTATCCCACGCCCACTCAGTGCTTAATTGTCAACAGGCCCGTAAATTCGAGTCGAAGATATTGCTCGATGCCGATCAAGAATGGCAAGCGATGAAACTGGCAGGAGCGGGTATTGCTGAGGCAGTCATTCGTGACTACATGGAGCTCTTTGAAGCTCCAGAGCAGTTGCGAGTGTTGGCATTGATTGGTAAGGGAAACAATGCAGGTGATGCGTTAATTGCCTGCGGAGCCCTATTGGCAAACTTTCCACGTGCTACGGTTCACTTATTGTTGTCCTCAGATGAGGGGCACTTTAAGCCTTTGGCGAAGCGTGCCTATGATCAGTTGGAAGGTCGTGTGGAAACGCACATCTTAGAGGAAGTTTCCAGTGTCGATGAAATTACTTCGGTGCTTGAGTCGAGTGCGAGTGATCGTGGGATTGATATTTGCCTAGACGGATTGTTGGGCGTTTCGTTTCAGCCGCCATTACGAGCGGTGACTCACATGATCATTGAGGCAGTGAATCAGTTTGAATCGATTCGTTTACGAGCCGCAGTTGATCTACCCAGTGGTCGTGGTGATGTCTCTGGCGACATCTCATTTCGTGCGGAGTTTACTTATGCGACTGGTATTGCGAAGCAGGTGTTGTTTGATGGCTTAGCCAGCTGTGGGCGTGTCCGTTACATTGACTTAGGTTTTTATGGCTCTGAGGTCGGCAAAGCAATGGATACCGTTGAGCATGTATTGCATCCAAGAGTGTTGGCTCCGTTACAAAAACTTCGCGAGGCGTCTGTCGATAAGCGTCAGTTTGGGCATCTTTACATCGTAGGTGGGTCGGCATATATGCCTGGGGCTTTGCTCATGGCGGTTCAGGCTGCTGTTCGTTCAGGTGTTGGTTTGGTCACTGCGTTTGCGCCGCAATCGGTAGCAGCGATCTTGTCGGCACAGGTTCCTGAAGCGATGTGGGTGCCGTGGCCTGAGACCTCGAATGGCACGCTTAATCCTCGAGCAATGCCACTCCTTTTGGATCGATTGGACTATGCAAGCGCAGTGTTATGTGGCCCTGGAATGGGGCGCGACCGTAGCACAGAATTACTTTCTCAAGATATCATTAAGCTCGTGCATCTCCCTGTGATCTTAGATGCCGATGCATTGAGGCAGAAGGCGATTGAAATCGCGCCGAAGCGAAAGTCGGATTATGGCCCATTGATTTTAACGCCTCACATGGGTGAATTTATGCGAGTCGCAAAGCTGCCCGAAGCGGATTTTTCGGTAGATACTTTAATGAACTTTTGTAGGAATTATAAAGTAACGACGGTCCTAAAAGGGGCGAATACACGCATCTGTGATGGCGAGTCAGTTTTATACAATACCCACGGGGGCCCAGTGCTTTCGCGTGGTGGTAGTGGCGACCTATTGTCTGGATTGATCGGCGGCATGGTTGCTCAAGAAAATACAGATACTCAGACTGCGCTCGCGCGAGGAGTGATGTTGCATGGACTCGCGGCCCAGAAGCTTGCTCGTGACAAAGGGCAGGTCATGGTGAATACCACTCAGTTGTTAGATTACCTCCCTTCGGTGTTGCGGAACGATCTTGGTTGAGAGGTGAGACCTGAAGCTGGAGGCTTGAGACCTGAATCTGAAGACCTGATGCGTGAAATTAGAGGCGGGAGTGGGCTTATACCAAATTCAGTAAAGTTGGATCCTTTTACGTTCGTATTCGTTAGCGCGGTGTGGCCCACACCGCATTCATCCGACGAGCCTGCAGCTTTTAATCGTGCTGACCGGGCCAGTTAGCGCTACCCGATCAAACATTTTTTCATTCGGCATTAGTCGTCGTG
>JABBCA010000074.1 GCA_018607135.1 Opitutales bacterium | reverse complement strand
CGGATTATGCTCAGCACGGGCGCATCAAGTTGCGCCCCTACGGATTATGCTCAGCGCGGGCGCATCAAGTTGCGCCCCTACGGGTTATGCCTTCAGTGCTTGATCGAGATCTTCGAGGAGGTCTTCGATATTCTCGATGCCTACAGAGAGACGCACGAAGTCTGCGGTGACACCGGTGGACTGTTGCTGTGTTTGATCGAGTTGTTGGTGTGTGGTGCTCGCGGGATGGATTGCGAGTGATTTCGCATCGCCGATATTTGCCAAGTGGCTGAAGAGTTCGAGGCTATCGATGAACTTACGGCCTGCTTCGACACCACCTTTTAAGCCAAAGCCAACCAGTGCCCCGAATTTACCTTCATAGAAATACTTTT
Source organism: Opitutales bacterium (assembly GCA_018607135.1). Lineage (GTDB taxonomy): Bacteria > Verrucomicrobiota > Verrucomicrobiia > Opitutales > Coraliomargaritaceae > JBPOFY01. The sequence continues at coordinate 44,292 of JABBCA010000074.1, read as the reverse complement.
TCGCCGCTGCATGGTGCGCGTTATTGCTCAATCCAGGGAAATTTACCCAGCTGACTGCTTCGTGGTTTTGTAGGAACTCGGCAACTTTGAGCGCATTTTCACAATGACGTTCCATGCGAAGATGCAATGTTTCGATGCCTTGAATATGCAAGAAAGAGTTGAACGGTGAGGTGCAATTTCCAGTGTCGCGTAGCCACTGGAGGCGCATTTTCATGATGTAGGCGATGTTGGCGCCACCTGCTGGCTCGAACGCCTTGAATGCATCCCAGTGGACGAGTCCATGATAGCTAGGGTCAGGCTCAGTGAACTCAGCGAAGCGTCCGCTGCCCCAGTCAAAGTTGCCGCCATCGACAACGATACCACCAATACTCGTGCCATGACCGCCGAGGTATTTGGTCAAGCTGTTGACGACGACATTGGCTCCGTGCTCAAGTGGGCGGCAAACCGCTGGGGAGGCTGCAGTGTTATCGATGATGAGCGGTAGTTTCTCTTTTTGACAGAGTGCGGAAACTTCTTCGAATGGGAAAATATTTAGTTTTGGATTACCGACCGTATCTCCGTAGATGGCTTTGGTATTTGCATCGATGAGTGGGGCGAACGATGACGGATCTTCGGCATTGGCAAAGCGCACTTCGATGCCGAGCTTAGGTAGTGTGTATTTAAACAGTGTGTAAGTGCCACCGTAGAGCTGCGCGGCTGAGACGATATTGTCGCCAGCCTTTGCGATATTAAGAATCGAGCTAGTGATCGCTGCTTGGCCACTGGCGTGAGCAAGGCCTGCAACGCCACCTTCTAGGGCGGCGACACGTTTTTCCAATACGTCTGTAGTTGGATTCATAATACGTGTGTAGATGAATCCGAGTTCTTCTAGGCCAAATAGTTTAGCTGCGTGGTCGGTGTCGCGAAACATGTAGCTGGTCGTTTGATAAATGGGCACCGCCCGTGAGCCAGTTTCAGAATCAGGAGTGTGGCCGGCGTGTAGCGAGAGTGTGCCGATGTTGGGTGTTTGTTTTTGTGACATGGTCTAGTTTTTAGCGGTTATTATTTAAGGTGTTTTGCGTTCGCGTGTATTACTCGCGTCATAACGTAGTCCAACTCTATCGTAGAACTTGGCAGCTTCTTCTAAGAAGTCATTGTCGGGACTACTTTCTCGCAGAATACGTTTGAACTGAGTGAGTGCGTTATTGCTTTGGCCGGCATCTCGATAAATGCGTGCGAGCATCTTTCGCTCTTCTATTAGGTCGGGGCGAGTCTCTAAGACTGAAATGAGCATTTTAATTTGCTCATCTACAGCAAGCGAATCGTCACTTGCTAGTGTAAGAGTGTTGATGTATGCGGCCTTTGGCACCCATGAATCGGGCCATTGGTTCAACATGGATTGCCACATGGTGGTGGGGGTTCCGATTTGGTAAGCATAACTGCCTGTGACACCTATGTGTATGAGAAAGAATATGGAGAAAACAGTGATCCATAATGGTTTGCCAGCAGCGCCCATGGCATTGAAAGCGTGTGCGACTCCACAAAAGAGCATCGCGACCATTGCAGGTAAGGCAACATAGAGACCAAATGATTCGAGTGCGCGATCGCCGTCTAAAAACACACCCGTGTTACTGATTCCATTTAATGATAGTAGGAGAAATGCGGTTAGACCAAGAATTCCAGCGCGCGCCCAAGGCTTACCAAAATTGAGCGCTGCTAGACAATAGAATGGAATAAAGAATAGGAAAGGGAGTATGCTCATGCCAGCTCCCACGCTATAGCCTCCATCATCTGTCATCGGCGTAAATAGGCTGCCCTCGATCGGTAGAAGGGATTGTTTGAGGTAATAAAACATGTTCTGCCCAGCTTCGTTGAGAGCGTTACCTGCTGTCTCGACAGTAGTAGAGGATTCGCTAGCAGATGCTCCCTCTTGAGTCCAAACTCCGATAAATAGTGCGATGCATATTAAAGGCAGAACACGGTTGAAGCTGTTGAACTGGAGTTTTTTATTTTGAAGGGTGATAACTAAGGCCAATATCACAGGAATGGCGATTGCAGTTGGGTGGATCACGCACGCCACTACAGTAAAGAACAGAGTCATTAGGTAGCCAGCTCCGCCTCGATTTCGAATGCCAGCTAGCAAGGCTAAGAGAATGAAGATCAGGCCAATGATTTGATCTCTATAGCCAGGCCAAAACAATGTCTGCATGACCGCTGGGTGTGTGGATATTACTAAAGTCGCAGCGAAGCTTCCAGGTGCTTTTAAAGATTCAAGGCATTTTAAGAAAAAGAGCACTGCAACAAGGTGTAGAAGCAAGTTGATTCCGCGGTGAGTAGCAGCTGTGGGCAATGGAATTGATTGTTCCCAAAAGTAGCTAGATGTGCTGATCGGGTCATGGCTTCGTATGGATGGTAATAGCCACGCGTCTTTCCAATCTGCCATCGAGTGGTAGGGTGTGCGCTCCACAGAGTCGTATTTTGTCCAGAGCACATCGGATTGAAAAATCGCTGCAAAACTGACAATTGTGATGATGATTAAGCACAACTTTGCGAAGAGTCCGACTGGCTTAAATGGGCGCGCCTTCGTCTTGTTCAGTTGATGTGCACGCGTGCCACCTTTGCTGAGTGGTTTGATTAAATCACCACGTCGAGGCTGCAAAGGGGTAGGGCTGTATTCGTCTTCCGACATTAGTTTGTTTCGTTCAGGTCGAATGAATGGATGTTGTGCCCTCGTTGTTTCACTTTTTCGCGCAGCGTCTCTAAGTTGATATACATGCCTGGTCGAACTTTGTTCTTCGCAAACCAGCCACGGTCCATTTCGACCGCGATCACGATCTCATTACTATACGATTTTACGGGCGTTTCATCGTGCGGATAGAGCGATCGAGTCTCTGTGAGTTTGCCGTCGGTATCGAAGAAGCCGATGTCTAATGGGATTAAAGTGTTTCGCATCCAGAAGCTTCGTTGAGCTCTACTAGGGAAGAGGAACAGCATGCCGTGATCCTGCTCAAGTTCGGTTCGATTCATCAAGCCCTTCGAGCGTTCTGGATCGGTCAATGCTAGTTGTAGGTGCGCTGTGGCTTCTCCTATTTGGATTTCGAAATAAGTATCCGCACTGATTGGTGCTGCACGTTCAGTTCGAGGAGAGCAGGCGCTGAGGATCAGCGCGCATGCAATTGCGAATGTTGTGGAGAAGGTAAGTTTCATGAAATCGATTTTGAGGTCGATAGGAGCGTGACAGTAGAAAAAGTGAAGACATATTGATAACGCAATTTGTGATGAAGAAAAGTAAATCCTCAGTTATCCGCTTTCTTTATGCCGCTTCGGAATCTTCGGCTGATGTTTTCTATCTTGGTGGTGTATTTGTGCCTGATCCGTTTTTATCTATGCAGGTGGACGGGAAGTCCTATGCGGTCGTCAGTCGCTTGGAGTATGGGCGGGTCAAAGCACAATCGAACTATCATGAGGTGTATTTGTTGGAGTCCGTTCAAGCGGAGGCAGTTAAAAGTCTCGGGCTAAAGGGGCAATTCGCTGGGCCTGCAGAATTGATGCTGTTTTTTGCCAAGAAATTTAAAGTCCGAACTGCTGAAGTGCCTGCGGATTTTCCAGCAGTGTATTACGCCGCACTGAGAGATGCCGGATTAAAGGTTCAAATTTCGGAAGACTCTTTCTTCCCTCAACGTGCGATTAAGTCGGATTTAGAGGCTGCAGCCATTCGCGAAGGAAATGCTGCCAGCGCGGCGGGTATTCGCGCTGCTGAGCAGGTATTGAGAGCCAGTCAAATAGTGGGGAAGCGCCTCAAATATGATGGGGCAATACTCACTTCAGAGCGTTTGCGCACGATCATTGATCAAGCCTGCTTAGGCAAAGGCGCGATTGCACAAAATACGATTGTTGCTGGAGGCGTTCAAGCCACCGATCCGCACGAAGGCGGGCATGGTCCTTTGAAGCCGAACGAACTCATCATCGTCGATGTGTTTCCTCGTGTGCAGAAGACCGGCTACCATGGCGACATGACACGCACGTTCCTCAAAGGGAACGCGAACGATGCACAACGAGCCTTAGTGGCAGCCGTGCGTGAATCGCAGTTGGCAGCAATTCGGAAAATCAAAGCAGGGGTGAGTGGCGCGACTGTTCACGCCGCCGCAGCTGATGTGTTTACGGCAAAAGGCTACGAGACGAAGCGTGTGGACGATGGCTTTGTCGGCTTTATCCATTCGACAGGCCATGGGCTTGGTCTAGAGGTGCATGAGGAACCTAGGGTTTCACCCAAAGCGGGGCGTTTACGCAAAGGGCATGTAGTTACTGTAGAGCCAGGCTTGTATTATCCCGAGATCGGCGGTTGCCGTATCGAGGATGTGGTCCGTGTGGCAAAGGATGGCTGCGAGCTGCTATCTACCTGTCACTATCGCTGGGAGTTGAAGTAGCTCTTTGAAGTTAGAGGAAGCATTAAAACACATCGGGGAGGGCGTCTAGCTCGTCCACGAGTGCTATTTTACCCTGCTTGAAGATGAAGAGATATTGCTTGTCGCGGCCTTTCGGTTCGACGACGAACAGGGGTTCCTCGATGTCTTCACCTGTGTAACTCCACCATTCTGCCATCTCAATCGTATCGATGGCTCGAATTCGTGAGCCGCGGCCAATGATCTGCTTTAGACTGGATAGAATCGCAGCGACATCCTTCGGTTCCATGGCCAATGCACCTTCGACTTCTAAAGTTTTTCCATTGGGCTGAAGGACGAAATAGCTACTGTCAAAGTTGCTGCTTTTCAGTTTAGGGTGATTCTGGATCAAGTTCCAAGCACCCGCATACACCATCAACAGGTCGCCGCCGCAGGTTGACGGCTCGGCACGTTCTTCAAGGAAATCTTGTAGTAGTTTAGCAGCTTGTATGACTTCAGCATCTGGTGCCGGCTCGAATTTTATGTCAAATGGGATCGGTTTTGCAGTTAGATGCGCGGGGCGCACTACTTTTTCTGGAATCTTGACTGTAGGAGCTTCGCGGACTTCTGGCTTTGGCTTTTGTGGAGGGGGAGTAACTTGAGGCTTAGGAGTTGGTTCAGGCTCTTTAGCGGGTTCGATAGGCTCAGCCGCATTAGGTTTGGGATGGGGTATCAGTTTAGCCTCAGGGAGAGGCTGCGTCGGCTCAGCTGGCTTGGCATTCGTTTTAGGCGGAAGTGCTACTTTGGCTTCTGGCTGTGGCTTTGCAGGCTTCAGGGGCAATGGTTTGGGCTTTATCTGCGACGGGTCCTTTAGCGGTGCTTCCTTGGGCGGTTCAACGGTTGGTTCAACAGCTACGCTCGGAGTGAACGTTGCTTTGGCCGGCTGTGACGTAGACTTGATTGGTGCTGGCTCTGTTTGAAGCAAGGGCTTCTTTTCTGAGATGAGAACTGTCGCTGCGACTGGCTTTATTACCTCTGGTGTTTCTTGCCTTGGTTCTTTATCAGGCGTTGAGGGTGCAGATTTCTTATTCGGCGACTCTTTTGTGTGCTCTGGGGGCGGGGGGCGAACTGCCTCATGTGAAGTCTTTTTTTGCTGTAGCCGCGTCTGGGTTTTAGAAATCACGGGTGCAGGTTCTGGATTCTCTATAACCTCAGTCTCTGTGCTACGACAAGCAGTGAGCGCGCAGAACACTAACAAGAGTAGAATGGATCGAATCATCATCAAAACGCAGTCACTCTCATCAATCCTGGTTCGTTCGTCAATTCTAGCTGTATTCTAAGTGGTGCTTGTTAAAACGACTCGATCTTGTTGTGAAAACTCGGCGAGCGCTTACATACGCTCTAGCGGCTTGATGCCGAGGAGCTCTAGGCCCGTTCTGAGCACTGTGCGTGTGCGCGCGCAAAGGATGAGGCGACGGGCTTTGACGGCTTCGTCGTCTACCATGACTTTGTCTGAATTATAGAAACTACTGTATGCGCTGGTGAGCTCATACAAATAGGTGCAGAGGAAGTGTGGGCGCAGGTCATTGAGTGTGAGCTCAAGCGCGGTGACAAAGCCCATGAGTTTGCGTGCGAGGGCTTGCTCGGTCTCTGTTTCTAATTGGCTCGCTCCTTCAATAGCTGCTTCGGGATCGATACCGACTTTGCGAAAGATGCTGTTGATACGCGCGACTGCATAGAGAAGGTATGGGGCGGTGTTGCCTTCGAAACTTAGTAAACGATCCCAGCTAAAGACATAGTCTTGTGTGCGGTTGCTGGACAGGTCGGCGTATTTCATCGCGCCGATGCCGACGGACTCGGCAATCTCGTGGCGCTCGGATTCGGAGAGGTCAGGATTCTTCTCGGTCACTACGTCGAAGGCGCGACTGCGGGCTTCGTCGAGGAGCTCTTGTAGTTTGATGGATTCGCCAGACTTGGTTTTGAATGGCTTTTTGTCGGAACCTAAAATGGTGCCCCAGAAGACGTGGCTGAGTTCGGGTAGCTTGTAGCCCTTTGCCTTAAACCATTTCTCAGTGGTGAGGAAGAGTTGCTGGAAGTGGTCTTGCTGACGGGCATCGGTTAGGTAGATGACTTCGTCGGCGTTGAATGCTTCAAGTCGATAGAGCACCGTCGCAAGGTCGGTGGATGCGTAGTTCGAGGCGCCGTCACTCTTGCGAATGTTGAATGGGTAGGGGCGCTCATTGTCGCGGGCAAATTTTTTGACCTCATCGTGCCAGACGACGAGAGCGCCATCGCTTTCTTCAGCAAGGCCGACTTCGGTGAGTTCGTCGTAGATACGCTCCACCTTGTCGCGGTAGAAAGATTCGCCAAGAGTGATGTCCACTTCGACGCCCATCTGCTCGAAGAGTTTATCAAACGCGACTTTTGAGATTTCAACGATCTGCTCCCAGATAGCGGTGTTCTCAGGATCGCCATTTTGAAGTTGAACCAACTCATTACGAGAAATGTCACGCAGCTCTGGCTGTTCGGTCTCAAGTGCGCTGCCGTCCTTGTAAAGCTGGTCGAGGGTGACGAGTGCATCCTCACCGAGAGTGGAGAGGTCGATACCGTCGCGTTTGATCTTCATGATCAAGGTGCCGAAATTAGTGCCCCAGTCACCGATATGATTGTCACGCACGAGGTCCGCGCCACAGAAGTCAAGCAGTCGGGAGATTGCTTGACCAATCACCATCGGGCGCAAGTGGCCGATGTGTGCTTGCTTGGCAGTGTTGGCACTTGGGTAGTCAATTACGATCTTGCGACCGCCTTTGAGCGCTTTGGCGCCGCTCTGGTAGTCTTCCTTAGTAGAGAAATCGAGTTGCCACTGCCAGATAAAGGCTTGGCTGAGCTTGAAATTGATGAATCCAGGACCCGCGAGGGAAAGTTCTACCATGTCGGGATCGAATCGGCCGGATGCGATTGCGGCATCGATTAGCTTTTGGCCTAACTCGCGCGGGTTCATTCCGTGCTTCTTCGCAAAGCCTAGCACACCATTGGCTTGATAGTCGCCAAATTTGGGGTCAGCTGGGCGGACGCCAGGCACAAAGTCGGCACCGAAGCCTTCAGTTTCGACTGCGATTGCAGAGAGTTCGCTTTCAATTGCTTTGGATGGATTAAACCAGACCTTCATTGATGTAGGGAAGATGCTGGACTGAATGGGTCAAGCTATCGTTTCCACAAAGCAGACTTTTACAGTTAAAACTTGGTGTAGATTACTGTGATTAACTACGTTGAAATCTGTATAGCGCCGCATTTTAAGCTCGACAAGCACGGCGAAAATACTGATACATAAAGGTTTATGCCGCCCAAGCGGCCCACCATAAGCACACATATTACTCATTTAATGAGAAAGAAAATTATTAGCGCACGTAAGTTCATCAAGCCTTCTTTTAGCTACTTAGTAGAAAAGAAACGCGACGGTGGCGAGTTCTCGGATGAAGAGATTCGCTACATCGTCGACTCTATTTTGGATGAGGAACTTCCTGAATTTCAACAAGCTGCACTTGCAATGGCAGTCTATTTCCAAGGCATGTCAGCCCAAGAAACTGCTGTTTTTGCAGAGGAAATGATGCTGTCCGGTGAGGTCATTGATTTGACTGGTATTGCACGTCCGAAGATCGACAAGTATTCCACTGGTGGTGTTGGTGATAAGACTACACTGGTCTTAGCACCTTTGGCCGCGGCCTGTGGTGTGGTCATGCCCACGATGAACGGCGTCGACGAAGAGCATGTGATCAGCAACCTTGATAAATTATCTTCGATTCCAGGTTTCAATCCAGTTTTAGATTTGAAGGGCTTCAAAGCTCAATTGAAGAAGGTGGGCTGCACCTTTATTCGTAAAGATCCTGAAATTGCACCTGTGGATGAAATCTTCTACCAGTTGCGTCAGCAAACAGGCACGATTCCTAGTTTGCCCTTAATTACAGGTTCCGTGCTCAGCCGTAAGCTTGCTGAAGGTGCTGAAGGTCTGGTTATCGACGTCAAGTGGGGCAATGGTTCTTTTATTAAGGATGTTGAGCAAGCGAAGCAATTGGCTCGTTCCATCACTCGTGTGGGCCGTTCAATGAAGCGCCGCTGTGTGGCTTTGGTGACGGATATGAATCAACCATTAGGCGATACTGTAGGCACGGCACTTGAAATTAAGGAAGCGATTCAACTTCTAAGCGGTGAAGGCCCAGAAGATTTGCAAGAGCTGGTGCTCAAGCTAGGCATGGAAATCGTGCGTCTTGCTGGTGTTGCTGGTTCGACCCTCTCTGCGAAGCAGACCGTTCAGCGTCACTTAAAGGACGGCAGTGCCTTACAGAAGTTCAAGGACATGGTTGCTGCTCAAGGGGGTGACACTTCCGTGATCGATGATCCTGATAAGTTCCCAACCGCAAAGCATGTTCGTAAGTTGCCAGCTCCTAAACGTGGCTATGTCCACACGATTAACGCTGGTCTAATCGCCGAAGGTGTGCAAAAGCTCGCAGTTAAGAAGAATGGTAAATACGACCCAGCAGTGGGTGTTTCTGAAATCAAGAAGGTAGGCACCCAAGTGAAACAAGGTGAGCCATTGATGATGATTCATTACAACGATGAAGCGAAAATGGAAGAGGCGCTTGAATACCTCAAGACTGCGTATCGTCTCGCTCCAAAACGTCCAAATCCACCAGAATTGATTGTTGAGCGAGTCGCTTAACCAAGTTTAATTTTCAAAAGCTCCGATCTTATTGAGATCGGAGCTTTTTTTTGCAACTTTTCAGAAAATAGGGCGATAGGCACTTATGTAGTCCGCTATCCCATTGTATTTTTAGACTGCACTAAATCTTCAATTGCTTTCTAATGCACTACATTACCCCCTTTTAGTTCTCATCTAGTGACCTCCTAGTTAAGCCGTTTGTTCTCTATGAAACAGTCCATTTTTTACTCAATATTAGTCCCAGTTCTAGGGGTTATGTTTTCGTTGTCACTCTCAGCTCGTATTTTTACGAGTTCTTCTGGCAAGACGATTGATGCGGATCTTCATTCTATGGAGGGGGATCTCGTGCGCTTTAAGAATTTTGCGGACGGCAAGGTTTATGGTATTTCTATTGAGAAGTTGTCAGTAAAAGACCAAAGTTTCGTGCGCCATGAACAAGAGGTGGGTCGACTAACTATAACTGGCTATAAAGGGTTGAATATCCCAGAGGTGGTTTCAGTAGAGAAGAGCCAGCTGCATTTTAATGCGAGTAAACGAATCGATCTTATTTTAGAAAAGTATTGGGCGAGCAATGAAGTGCCTCCTGCGGAGATCGTCGATGATGCAACCTTTTTGCGTAGAGCCTACTTGAAAATCATTGGTCGCATACCAACTTATGCTGAAGCGATTCATTTTTTTAATGAGAGTTCGCCCAGCAAACGCAGTCATTTAGTCGATAAGTTGTTAGACTCCAATGGTTATGTAAGCCATAATTTTAATTTATGGGCGGATGTGTTACGCGTAAAAACTACTGGCCGAGAAGGAAGTCGCTACGGAGGAGTTTATTATGCGGACTGGTTGAAGGATCAAATTCGTCAAAACGTTCCCTATGATGAATTTGTATCCTCATTGTTGACGGCAGAAGGCTACCCATGGGATAACCCTGCAACCGGATATTATCTGCGCGATTCAGGGATGCCTCTGGATAACATGGCGATGACTGCGCAGGTGTTTTTAGGCACTCAGATGCAGTGCGCACAGTGTCACAATCATCCTTTTGATAAATGGACACAAAAAGAATTTTATGAATTGTCCGCGTTTACTTATGGAATCCAGACTCGTGTGAATATCAACGACAAGGATTCTGAAACTTGGCCGATATATAAAGAGTTGCGCGAGCTAGCGCGTGAGCAGAATGGCGGTAAGCAGATTAGATATCGAGATAGCCCAGTTCTCAGGGCCGCTAGTGAGTTCTTTGAGCCGCTGAAGTGGGGGGTCCAGCACACGAATAAGAAGCTTAAACTCCCCGGTGATTATCAGTATGAGGATGCAAAGCCTCAATCTGTCGTGAATCCAAATGTAATTTTTGGAGAATTGGGTGAGGGTGCAGATCTACACGACGCAACTGCGCGTGTAGATAGTTATGCGGATTGGTTGGTGTCGGAAAATAATGATCGCTTCACCACAGTAGTTGCCAACCGCTTGTGGAAGCATGCGATGGGTAAGGGGTTGATTGAACCAGTGGATGATATGAATGATGACTCTGTTGCACAGTCGCCCGAACTCATGGAGCTATTGGAGTCGATCATGCGGGGAGTCGATTATGATCTAAAGCAATACCTACGAGTCTTATACAACACTGAGTATTTTCAACGTGCAGCCGTAATTGATAATCCAGATTTAGACGATGATTACTTGCTACAGGGACCAGTCTTTCAGCGTATGTCTTCGGAACAAATCTGGGATTCGATCGCGACGTTAATGACACCTGATATTGATACGATTCTTCAGCAAAGTTATGTCGGGCGCAATCGTGGTAGTAACTATGATTCCCGTCAGAAGCCCGCCGCCGCAGTTTATCTCAATGAGAAATCGTCAGAAGAGTTAATCTCTTATTTAAAGAAAGTCACTGAAGCCTATACACGGTATAATGAGCTTAAGACTGATGCTGCAGCGGTGCGCAATGATCCACAGCGCAAAAACACTGCTGAAGGAAGACAGATTTTAGCAAATGTAAGGGATGCGAATCGTGAGTGGCGTGAAATGTTGAACCCCGATTTGAGTGATGATTACGAAGACGACCCAGTTGGTATGAGCACGATGATGTCGAATGTTGAAATGCTGAATCAATCCTACACAGGCAAAGGTAAGAATGGAAAAAGAGCGCAGGTCAAGTGGATGCAAAGTATACGTCGCGCCTCAGAACTTCATTCACCTCAAGCCAATGGCCATCTACTTGAAGTCTTTGGTCAGTCGGACCGAATGTTAATCGAGAATGCTGACGATGGAGGTAATGTGTTACAGGCTTTATTTTTAATGAACTCGTGGCAAATCAATGGTTTGATGGCGATGCAGTCTGCGCCTGTCGTTGAAGCTCGTTTGGCAAACACAATCGAAGAAAAGATAGAAACACTTTATGTGGGCTTTCTATCGCGTAAGCCCACGCCTCAAGAAACGGAAGCATTAGTCGCATATTACAAAAAAGATCCAAATAAGGCACGCCAACGCATCATCTGGGCGATGATGAATACTCAACAATTTCTCTTTATTCAGTAGGTGCCCCACCTGCGAACCCCACCACACTATGTATGACGAATTACAGCAACTGGATGAGCTTTCACGCCGTAAGTTTATTCAATATTCAGCCAAAGCGCTGCTCGGCGTCGGTCTCGCATCAGTAGGCCAGACTCCCTTATGGGCCTCTCAAATGGTTCGCAAGCCGACGGCAAAGAATATTATCTATATTTACTTAAGTGGTGGTATGAGCCATATCGACACTTTTGACCCAAAGCCAGGTTGGCAGGACCAGGGCCCTGTTGAAACCATTGCAACCAATGTCTCTGGTATTCGTGTATCGGAATACTTGCCCAGTTTAGCCAAGCGCATGGACAAGTTGGCTATTATCCGCTCGATGTATTCAAACCAAGGCGCGCATGAGCAGGGGAATTATTTCATGCATACCAGCTATGAAAAGCGCGGCACGATCAAGCATCCAGGAATTGGAGCATGGTTGAATAGTATGTCCGGTAAGACCAACTCAACCTTGCCTGGCAATGTGCGAATCGGCGGCAGTAATAATGCGATTGGGGGGGCTGGTTTTCTTGATTCCAAGTATGAACCCTTACATCTGGGGAACCCTGAAGAGGGATTGCCTCACATCAAACGCCATCCCTCTGTGGATGAGATCGAGATGCAGGAGCGTATGGAACTCGCCCGCATGATGGATTTAACCTTTCATCAGAAGTATCCTTCGAAAAAGGTGCGTGCCTATAGTGATGTTTATGAAGAAGCGATTAAACTCATGACGAGTAAAGACCTCGAAGCATTTGATTTGAGTAAAGAACCACCACTCACACACAAGCTATATGGTGATTCTCGTTTTGGGAAAAGTTGTATCTTGGCGCGTCGCTTAATCGAGCATGGTGTTCGCTGCGTGGAAGTGACTCATGGCGGATGGGACACTCATAATGATAATCACGACAACGTCGCGCAATTAACCAATCCAATGGATGTCGGTGTGTCAGCATTGCTCGACGACCTGCACTACCGTGGACTTTTAGATGAGACACTCGTGGTGATTGGCACAGAGTTTGGCCGCACTCCAGAGTTGAATAGCAATAATGGGCGTAATCACCACCCGACAGCATTTACATGTGTGCTCGCTGGTGGCGGAATTAAAGGAGGGCAAGTTTACGGTGCGACCGATGAACGCGGGCATTCAATTACTGAAAATGGTGTAACGGTTCCAAACTTCAATGCGACCATTGCCTACGCGCTGGGTTTACCTCTGGATAAGATTGTTTATTCGCCAAGTGGTCGTCCGTTCCAAGTGGCTGACAAGGGTCAGCCGATCAAAGCTCTGTTTTAATTTTATCGAATGCAACTGAGACTTAATACGACCATTCGCTTGCGATCATACTTATTCTTGTTCATTGCAGCTCCGCTCAGCATGACGAGCGCTGTTGAGGAAATGCAGGACATGGAGATGGCAGCTGACGGAATGTCAGCTGCGCCACATGCTCAAGCAGGAGTGACTCAACAAGAGTTGGCGCTCTTTGAAGCGGCTCAGTTAGTAATGAAGAATCATTGCTATAATTGCCATGGTGCGACAAAGCAGAAGGGTGACTTGCGTCTCGATCAGGAAGTTGCCGCGACCACTGGTGGGGAGAGTGGTGTGCCTTCGATCGTTCCAGGTGATGCGCATGCCAGTTATGTGGTCGAACGCATGCTTTTGCCTCGCGAGGATGAAGATGCAATGCCCCCTGAGAGCAAAACCGCAGTTACGGAAGCAGGCATTCAGGCAATTGTTGCGTGGATTGAAGCGGGCGCCGTTTGGCCAGATATGCACGCCCTGCGTAAGCGTATTTCTACCTATGTCGAAATTGATGACCCTGAGACAGAAGCCATTATCGACGCGATTGATTCAGTAGGTGGTAAAGCCGAGTATAATTCATGGGACGACCCTAGGATTCGAGTGGACCTGTCCTTTACCGACGAGGGTAAACTGAATGAAGCCCTTGCGGAATTGTCAAAATTTGGAGATCAATTGATTTGGTTGGATGTCAGTGGTCTGGACTTGCCGAGTTCCTTTTATGCAGACTTGGGCCAGTATACGAATCTCCAGAGACTGCATTTAGATCGCACGAAAGTTTCGGATGCTGATTTGGCGCAGCTCGTTGGATTGAAGCAGCTCGTTTATTTAAACCTCTATGGCACGCAAATCACAGACGCTGGTCTTGTGCACTTGAAGCAGATTCAAAGTCTTGAAAAAGTCTTTCTCGGCGGATCCAAAGTCAGTTCGACTGCAGCGAAACAACTAGCACGCAGCAAAGAAGAATTGGTTGTTGTGCATCGTTAATACTAGCGAAATACTTAGGCACGTCCCATGTAGGACTTGTCTGCGGTGCCGACTTTGAGCACATCGCCTTCTTTAATGAAGAGGGGGACTTGAATGGTGAGCCCTGTTTCGAGTGTGGCTGGTTTTTGCACGTTGCTCGCGGTGTCACCTTTCACGCCTTCAGCAGACTCGATGACTTTCATTTCGATGGAAGCGGGGAGCTCAATTGAAATCGGTCGATCATCCACGTGGAGGATACTGTAAACTTGTGTTTCCACTAGGAAGTCCTTCGCGTCTTCGACGAGCGACGCATCAAGGATGATGTCTTCGAAGGTTTCTGGTTCCATGAAGTGGTATTCTTGACCGTCCACATAGCTGAACTCTAACTTCACCATATCGGTGTGCATGATTTCAACCGAATCAGTGGTGCGAATCTTCGTGTTGGTGCTCGCGCCCGAGTTGAGGTTACGCATGGTCACCTGCATAAAGCCGGCTTGACGACCTTGTGTGCGGTGTTGCACATCGAGCACGAGGTGTGGCGCGTTTTGATAGTTAAGAACTTTGCCCTTACGAACGTTTGTAGGTGATGCCATATTTAAGTGGAATTGAGGTTGAAACAGATCGATTTGCCAGCGCTCGGAGTGAGTGTCAAGCTTGGCAAGTTCGCAAAGCTGAGCACTAAAGTAAGTTTTGGTTAGTGTCTTGGTTTAAATCAGGCTCATGAATTGTTATACTTACACTGTAAAGTTTTACAGTTTACAGAGTTACACTATAGATCTTTGCTATTCCATAATTATGGAAGGCAAAAAACTTAGCGGTATTCGCTTGATGGCTCAAGAGCTTGGTGTCTCGATCGCAACGATTTCAAGAGCATTGAACCCTGATACCTCTCACTTGGTGAAAGAAGCTCGCCGTTCAGAGATATTAGAGCTTGCCGATAAAATGCGCTATCGCCCAAATCCGGGAGCTCGCTTGATTCAAAAAGGGATTAATCCGACGATAGGAGTATTGATACCTGGTCAAGAAGACGTGTTCTTCTCAGAGTTTTATGGTCGCTTTACTGGCGGCATGATTCAGGCCACTAAGGATAGCGACTGGGAAGTCCGTATTAATGCACTTAAAGGAGATGCGGGCAGTATTGTCGATGAGTTACGCCGTGTGGGTTTAGGTAGCTCTGGCTTGATTTATGCAGGTTTGCCATTAACGGCCGATGAAGTGAATTCTTTATCAAATTACCATAGTCCACTCATATTGATGAGTTCCGTGCTTCCTGCGAGTTATCCACGTGAGACTGTAAAATGCCACGTCTTAGGAGTGGATAATTATAGCGGCGCGGTTGCTGCTGCAAAGTATATTGCGGAGTTGGGGCATCAGCATATTGGCTTGATACTGGGACCAGATGAGTCTCGAGATTTCTCAGAGCGTTCACGTGGTTACGCTCATGGCCTACAAGCGGCGGGAATTGAAGTGAGAGAGGAAATGGTCTACAAGGGCTCTTATGATCAAGAGACTGGTCGCGCTGGTTGTGAGCATTTTTTGTCCATGAAGCAGGTGCCGACTGCATTGATCTGTGCCAGTGATAATATTGCATTTGGTGCACTCGATTTCGCAAAAGATCGAGGCGTTTCGTGTCCCAAGGATATTTCCATAATAGGATTTGATGATGGCCCATGGGCCGTAGCATGCTCTCCAAAGTTGACAACGATACGTCAGCCTCTGGGAACACTAACACGTCGTGCAGTTGAGCTGTTGGCTTTGTCAGTGGATGATCCATCCTTAGCCTACGTGCATGATGACTTGGAAGCTGTTCTAAATATTAGAGAGTCTACCTCTGTATTAAGTTCTTGATTAAGCTCAATTGTAATCTCGTTAATTTCTCTTTACATAAAAATGAAAATGTTTACATAAGGAGGGATGTTAACTCAAAAAATGATTTTTACCTCTCAAAATGACTCGATGTTGACGCTTGGCGATGCCAGCAAATTTGGTGTCACACTTGGTGATTCTGGCCGTTTGCTATCGATAGTTGCTGGGGAAATATTAGTGGGGCGCACTGTGGGCAATGTCTTGGAAGGAGCGCTATCGAGGATCTATTTGCGCGAGCACACCAGACAGGGGGTCGCTCTACACTGTATCATGGGGCCAAATTGCAAACTTAGTGATTTTACCGTATCAGGCTCTAAAGTTCGATGGAGTGGAGATGTTGTAGGGCTGAGCATCGATTTAACTCTGAGCGTCGATTCGGATGCATCCTCACTCGTGTGGTCAGTAGCCATAAAGAATGACAGTGACAAGGCGGGGTGCTTTGATGTTGTTTGGGTGCAAGACATTGGTTGTGCTGGAAAGAGTGCTTTGCAAAGTAATGAGGCCTATACCGCTCATTACTTAGATGAATCAGTTTATCAGGACGTATCCGCTGGGCCAGTTTTGTGTTTTAGGCAGAATTTAAAACAAGTCGAAGGTCAGTTTCCTTGGGTGTTAGCGAGTTGTTTGTCCGGAGCCGAGAGTTATGCCACTGACGCATTTGATGTGTATGGGAATGGCTACCGCTGTGGTGAAGAGCCAAAGGGTTTAATGCAGCCACAGCTATCGAATCGTCGTTATCAATTTGAGTTTAGTTGCGCGGCACTGCAGTCCAAGCCATGTGAACTAGCAGTCGGTGCATCGACTGAAGTGATCTTTGGATTAACTTATGTGAGCCATCACCCAGAGGCGTCTTCTGAATCAGATCTAAGCGTGTTAACTACATTGCGTGCGCTTCTATCGCCAGTAGCAGATGATTTCAAAGATGCCAAGCCGCTCGCACGAAACTGCGTTGAAAGTGCAATGGGCGTCCATGGTCGTGATTTAACAACCGCTGAGCTTCAGGACTTATATCCGCTAAAGTGGCGGCATATTGAAAAGCGTAATGATGGAATTCTTGGATTTTTCTGTGATGGGGATACGCATGTGGTGACGAGAGCTAAAGAACGTCTTGTCGAACGTCCACACGGTAGTATCTTGGTTGGCAATGCTGGCACTGAATCTATACGCGAAGTGCTAGCCACTACGGTCTACATGTATGGTGTGTTTTCTGCTCAGACTGTTTATGGTAACACATCATTCCATAAAATGAATTCCCTACCGCGCGAGCCTCTGGGGCTATCGCGAATGTCAGGTCTGAGGATTTATATAGAGATGAAAGGTGGCTGGTGCCTGTTGGGAACACCTTCGGCCTTTGAAATGAAACGTGACGCGTATCGATGGATTTATGTTCTAGAAGGCGGCAGTATTACGGTCGATGTTTCAATTGACACTGATCGTGATCGTTTGACGGTTGCTTTGGAGAGTAATCTGAAAGCAAGCCGTTTCTTATTGAGTAATGAGTTGGTAATGGGGGCAGCTGAGGATGCAGTC
The DNA here is from genome assembly GCA_018607135.1 of Opitutales bacterium. Lineage (GTDB taxonomy): Bacteria > Verrucomicrobiota > Verrucomicrobiia > Opitutales > Coraliomargaritaceae > JBPOFY01. The sequence continues at coordinate 27,002 of JABBCA010000074.1, read as the reverse complement.
GATGCGACGGTAGAAGTTTCGGACGACGGTCGGTTTATCTTATTCGAAAAAAATGGTGATAAATTGTCTCATGAGCGCTCCATCGATCTCTCATTTGGGATGTCCTGTGGGGATGGAACCGAACTTTCAGAAATCGGTGGCTCAGAGCTATTGGGCGGAAGTGGCGAAGACGCGCTCTTTGTCGTGGTCACTCATCCAACACAAAAAATTGAGTTTAATTTTGCTGCATCCTTAGAAGGGGCTGCCGATGTGGTTAAAAAGCTTTCTGCAACCACCAAGACAAATGGTGCGGATTTCTGGGAAATATTCAATCGCGGCCTGGATTGTGCTTATGAAGATGATTCAATTGTTCGATTGAGTGATGCGCTTCGTTGGTATTCACACAATGCATTGATTCACTATGCATCACCGCATGGTTTGGAGCAGTATTCTGGAGCAGCTTGGGGCACGCGTGATGCCTGTCAGGGGCCCTTCGAATATTTCATTGCGCAGCAACATCACGGCTTGGCGAAAAGTATTTTGTTAAAGACCTTTAGTAGCCAGTATGTGGATACGGGAGATTGGCCTCAGTGGTTCATGCACGATGAGTATTGTGATATCGCGCAGAATCATTCACACGGCGATATCGTTGTGTGGCCTTTAAAAGCTTTAGCGATGTATTTGGATGCGACTGGCGATTTTTCGATTTTCGATCTGGAGCTTCCTTACTTGAACGCTGACAACTCTTTGACGAACGAAGCCGAATGTTTAGCCGGACACGTGGTGCGAACTCTGGACCGTATCGAAAGTGAATTTGTTCCTGGCACGTCTTTGATCCGCTATGGTGGGGGAGATTGGGATGATTCACTACAGCCAGTGAGTGCTGACCTAGCGAGTCGTTTGGTCAGTGGTTGGACTGTAGGACTACTGGCTCAGTCTCTTGCTGAGTTGCACGCAGGTATGTGTGACGTGAAGTATTTAGAACTTCGTGAACGTGTTGGGCAGATGGCAGGCGCGGTAAAAAAAGATTTTAGGGAGCGTGTTTTCATCGACGGTCAAGTTGCAGGCTTTCTACTTTTTGATGACTCGTTCGAGACCGCGGAGCCACTTTTACATCCTAAAGATACACGGACTGGAATTGCGAATCGCTTGATCCCAATGACACGCTCGATCATTGCGGGCCTGCTTACTCGCGATGAAGCGGAGCATCAAATGTCGCGTATTGCGGCGAACTTGAAGTTTCCTGATGGCGTGCGCTTGATGGATCGCCCGGCTCCTTACCAAGGTGGGATCGAAACCTTTTTTAAGCGTGCGGAATCATCTGCAAATATAGGACGTGAAATTGGACTGCAGTATGTGCATGCGCACATAAGATATGCGGAGGCTTTGGCGAAGCTGGGCAATGGTTCAGAGTTCTTTGAAGCGCTTTTGACGATTTGTCCTATTAGTATTGAAAAGACGTTTTCGAATGCAGGCATTCGTCAAAGCAATATGTATTTTAGCAGTTCTGATGCAGGGTTTCTAGACCGCTATGATGCGGCCGAAAACTTTGATAAATTACGTGACGGGTCGGTTGAAGCTAAAGGCGGTTGGCGTCTCTATTCGAGTGGTCCTGGTTTGTATTCAGGTTTAGTGATCCGGCAATTGTTTGGATTGCGTGAGCAGTCAGACGCATGGGTTTTTGATCCCGTATTACCTAAGAAGTTAGATGGCATTGTGCTTACATGGGAGCTGTCTGGCCAGCGTGTTGAAATTGAATTCCGGGTGCTTGAGCGTGAGTATGGTCCTAAAGCAATCCTCTGTGCTGGCTGCCTCCTTGAAACGGTTCGCGAAGAAAATCCTTATCGAGATGGTGGCCTTATTGTGTCAAAGGCACAATTACGCGATGCTATGATGTTTGGAGATCGCTTGGTGGTTCAACTTTAAAGACCCGCGCGCAGGTATTACTGTTCGTGTTTGATGAAGAACTACTGGCTTAAAATTCTGCGCGTGCGGCGGTTTGTCGTATGAAGTGTGCACGTCATCTTGCAACTAAAACGGGTAATATGTTCAACCGCATATTGTGGTTTCATAGATAACTACAAATCTAGGACAGCCAGTATTTGCGTTTATCATCGCCCACCTGAGGTCCACACCGCTTACGATCGTTCAGCCCCATTCCATCAGAGAAGGTCAACGAATGTCATAAGACATGCCGTGAAAGACTAGGTTTGTCAGCGAAACAAATCGTCGTATCTGTTGTCAAAGATAGCCAGTAATGTAGCTCTCACAAAGGTTGCGTGATTACTTTTCTAGTCATTCGCAGCTCGGAATTGTGGCTCTGCTAATTATCTTTGTATCGCTCGCACGCTTGCTGTTGATTGAGCTTGTTGCAACGCGTTTAAAAATTGATGGCGAAATGTTTGTGCTTAAATTCCCCTTTTTCAACATGTGAGACGTGTCCATCGCACCACAAGGTAGCGGCACGACCCTGATCACGATACGAGACTGTTCCGTGCCCATACAGACCATTTCCATCGGGAGAGGTCGTCGATACGGACGCATCTGGAGTCGTGCTGTTTTTAGTTTCTTGATACACACTGTAGAGGCTGGCATCTGCCTGCGATCCTATGGCCCACTGACCTCCATCGACGAGTAGAACCGTCTGAGCTGGGTTGTCCACTCTGATGGTGGGCAACCCCCGGCTGATACTGGTATCATCCAGAGTCGCGATTTCATTTAAATTACCATTCATTGAATAGGTTGAATCCAAATAGGGGGCGGACTTATTAATCTCTCCTGGCGCAATCGTTGTAGGTGAGATGAAAATTGGCCACAAGCTTTCGACTAAGCCTAATGCGGACACTCCACTCGGAGCTTGATCGCTGCCGCTAATGTAAGGGGCTACCTCGTGGCTCCATAGTAGATTGGGTCCATTTTGGATCTGTGGTCCAAACGTGATCGGAAAGCGACCATTATTATCTGAGGCGCGAGCGAACATGGCCACTCCAATTTGGCGTAAGTTTGACACGCTTTTCGCACTCAATGCCGACTGGCGTGACATATTAATTGCCGGCACGAGAATAGCCGAGAGGATGGCTATGATTGCAATCACAACGAGTAGTTCGATGAGAGTAAATCCATTGCGTGAGTGTCCACGATTAAATACGGAGCAAGATGTATTTGAGGTTGTGTTCATGGCCTAATAAGTTGCTTACTGAGAATACACGCAATAGGTTTGATGACAAGAGCGCACCGCATTAGCAGATCATCAGTTATTAAAATCAGGAATATCGAAATTGTTGTAGTTCCAGAAGAAAGCGTTTCCTTAATGCTGAGACAGACTTGCTAGGCCGAATGACATTGATGAGTCATCGACACCTTGCACTGAGTTTGCTCTCCATCCGGGATAAACCACTCAGAGGCATTCATTGTAAAAGCTCGGGTCGCGCCTTGGCATGTAAGCGCTAATAAAATGATAAATTTCGTGGTGTGAGGGTATTTTGTTTTTAGTAGATTTTTCATATAGGGATATTGGGTGAGGGCTATTCGGTTGGGTATATTGGGGGTGGGGAGTCTGCTTGAAAACATCTCAGGCTGCGCGAAGGGGAATTGTAAAAGGAAGCGGTGACGCTTATTCGGCTAGTATGCTAGCGTTGGGATGCGTCCAGATTTCTTTGATAGCTGTATTCACTTCAGGTGCTTTCATAAAAGTCTGCCATAAAATTCCGGTCCTGTAGTTCTCGATCATCGGTCCAATCGGACCTACATCGATTCCGATGTAACCATAGGCTACCCAGTTGCGGCTGAAATTGAAAGCATCATAAAAACCGAAAGGTCCCCAGAGCATTTCGCCATATTGAAGATACATGGTTTCCATCATCTCCATGACGAGTTCGGGTTGATACGGCATTGATGCCAGTGCGCCAGTGGGTGATATAGTGCCATTATCCACATGCATCGGTTCATGAGCCTTGTAGCCGTCTGGATCTAGACTTGCGGTTAAGCCCCAGAATTTATCGTAACCAGCAAAACGCCCTGCGTTGAGTGTGCAGTAGTCATGGTTCGCTAGAGTCAGTCGCTCAAATTCTTCAAAGAGATTGCCATCTGGCATGGGCACTTGTCTAGGGTCGAGACCCATGTATGAATAATGCATCAAAAACATCGGCAAACCATAGTCATGGCCCAGTTGTAGGTGAATGGTGCCGTTTTCACCAGCAACCATACGAGGGTTGAAATAGTTTGCGTTTTTACCAACCCAGCCATTCCAGTAAGTTTCTGGACTAATCGAGTAGGTGGGTGAACCGACACCGAGTATGTAGGCGATCTCCGCCTCATTGAAACCGACGATTGGTAAATTACCAAAACCGTAATTGGGTGACCAATGCCAAGCCATCGCATCGTTGTGGATGAACTTGTTCCATTCAATCGTTCTCCATAGATTGTCTGCTGTTCTCCGTATGAATGCTTCTTGTTGATTAGTTTCATCAAAATATTCGCGAGCAAAGAGTAGGCCTTTAGCAAGTATCGCTGTTTCAACCATATCAGCGCCATTGTCCGTGCTTGAAAAGGGGATAACTTTTCCGCTTTCACCGTGAATCCAATGTGGGAATGCGCCGTGGAAACGATCAGTGTCTCTTGTTAGAAACTTGAGTGCCACGGCAATGTGTTGAACTGCGTCTTTACGTGTTACAAAGCCACGTTCCACGCCCATTGCCATGTTGAAGAAATACATGCCCGTGCTCACACCAGATATCGTATCCATTGTCCAAGAGTCCTTGGCTTTGATGCCTTCGCGGGGTAGGTGGCTAGTTGGGTGTGCGAAGTTGTAGAAGTAGCGAAAGCCAGCTTCCTGCACTTCGGTCAAAAAGCCATCTCGGTCATATGGCTGCGTCGTCGCTGTGACTGTGTCTGACCATTCACCTTCATCCACACGCACTCTGTAGTAATACACCTTATCCGGCTCGCCAATGTAATCGGTAAAGAGAAAGAGCGTCGGTAATGGATTGTTTAAAGTCTGAAATGGTCCATGTGCCGAAGAACTTCGCTGCACTTCATAATTACGGGCCTTAGCCGCCGGTTCCCACATCAAATCAATACGTAACATGCGTGGGAGCGCCTCTAGATTTACGATGTTGCTACCATCTGCTGAAAAGGCAGTGGATCCGCTCGAACTTAAAAAAATGAATGTCGCGGCAAGTATAGACGCAGCTTTGGGTAAGGACTGCTTCAAAAACTGAAGGTAGGAGGTGTTCATGGTATTTAGGTCTAGTGCTATAAAAAAGGCACCACACTCGCTCACGCAGGCGTGGTGCCCAAATACGTTCGGTTTACGTGGACGCTTGGCTGGGTTTTAGGCCTTACGCCGGCGAGCCGTCATTACATAGCCGAGGCCGAGGATACCAGCGAGTAGTGCATATGCGCTCGGTTCCGGAACTGCGGAAGCAGTGAAACTGAAGGCATCTAGTTGTAAAATTTGATCTGCTTCAACTTCGTTGGCAAAAAAGAGCACACTGATTTTAGCAGTATTCGTAGGTGTTACAAAGTTGCCATCGTAGAGAGTGATAAAACCAGCACCTGTGCTTGTAATAGTGTTGTCGTGGGTCGCTTCAAATTCTCCAAGGGAGATATCTGATGCGTCTAGAAAGACAAACTTAGCAAAGATGTCGTAGCTGCCAGCCGTAATTGTGGTGTTGTAGAACAAACTGACGGTAGAGTCGTAACTTTGGTCGCCAGTGAAACCACTCACATCTTGGCTCACAAATGAAAAATTGTTATCAGCAATCCAAGGGTCCGTCGTGATACGATCAAAGTCGAAGCGAAAAAAGTTTGTTACATTGTAATCGGCGTCGAATCCATCTGATATGCCAGTCCAGCTGGCAATTGAGGCATTCGTATCGAAAGTGTTATCGACGAGCAAGTTTTGCGCGTTTGCGCTTAGAGCTGACAGCATTGATGCTGTGGCGGCGGTTATGAGTAGTTTGTGTATTGAGTTCATTTTTGTATTTTATTTGTGGTGGGTTGGAGTGTCGTTGGAGTCCCGTTAAGATGTAAGCAAGGGGGGCTGGGTGAAGTTGGCTTGGATGTTTGTTTCCAGCGCAAAGAGTAGTGTTCATTCAATTTCGACTAGATAGGTGAGTGACATGTTGTCCAAGGTGACAAAGACAGTCTCAGTTCCTGGGTCCGTAGGGCGAGTAACCTGCATGACTGCCTTGTAGTAGATTTCTTTTATGGACTCGAGGGGAACGCCGCCTCGTCCAGTCGATTGAAGGTCTCCGAGAAATTTTCGATCTCGCAGCCAGTGAAATTCGAGTGCTAAGTCGCCCTCTGGTAGCGCCCAAGGTTTTTGGATTTCTTGGCTCTTGGCACGGTGAGTGCCCGATTGGGTAATGACGTCGATTTCGAAATATAGTGTATAGTCGGCGCTGGGACCAATCGCAGAGGCGTTGTAAACTGATATGTAGGGTCTGTTTGCTGTTAAGCGGGTTAACTTGGCCGACGGATTCGCTGAATGGTTAGCCTGTTGTGTATCTAGTGTGAGGTGCAGGCTGCGGCCTACAGCAGCTGGGAATCCTACGTTACTTTCAGTTATGTCAAAGACGATTCTCTGCTGAACACCGTCTGGGCGCCATTTGCCTGAAAAAGTCCAATGCTCATAGCTAGCATTGTCAAAATATGGATTGGCGATCATTTCACCTGTAGCTTCTTCAGCGGCTGCACATGTTGAATTGCAGGCAGCCAAAAATGAGACTGCGAGGGCCCTTGCTATTAATGTTGTATGGAGGCGCATGGTTTCTGGGGGGGTAAATAACAGATTGATTTTAGCAGTTATAAAATGTAAATGTTTTCATTTAGTGTAACCGAACACCTTTGTTTGTAGGAGTCAACTATTTATTGAGGTCTTTATGTGCTTTTTCAGCGATTTTGTAGTTAAGGCTCTTGTTCAGTTTGTAGTCTGCGTTGTTCGAGTGTGTTTTTGATCTCATAGCAGCGCGCTTCAGTCAGAGGGTAGCGAAGCGTCAGTAGGATTGAAAAGATGCTAAGCATGAGTGGTAGGCCGATTTCTATAATGCGCAGCATGAGTAGTGTGCTTGGCTTTTGCTGAGTGAGACCTGCCGTGCCTGCTTTAACTGAAGTGAGTTTTTGTAACAGTTCGCTGGGAGCGTCGACCGCTTTGAGTGTGTTGTTTTGTAGAGACTTTACTGAGCGTTCGAGAGTATCTAGTTTGGTAACAAGGTGGTTTATGTGCATTTCATTCTGGGGGTGTTGTTGCATACGTTCCATGAAGTGCGTGCGTAGTCTTGCGGTGTGAGCCTGGGTGGCGTTTAGAAGTTTCTCGAATTCGCGATCGCGCTGGTCAGTATCATACCCCTCAGTTAGCCAGAGGTTCACGGATTGCTCCATTACTGCAATGCTGCCGTTGAGGGCATCGACGTGTGAGGTCTGCTTCTCGTCGAATTGTGTAAACACGATCAGGCTGCCAGTGACGAAACTAGCAAAGGCGGTGCCCATTTTGAAGAACCACCAATAGATCGAATAGTAGCTGCCCTCTGAGCGTGTGCCCGTGTTGAGTTCGTCCTCGTCGCAGATATCCCCTAACATGGAGGGACCAAGGGTGAAAAACATGAGCATTCCAGCGGATAGTAATACAGTCGGTATGGTGACGAGGTAGGGGTATTCTGGGTTGTAACAGGCGATCTTGCTAAGCTGAGCAGCGCACATTAGTAGAATCGAGATGATTAAAGTCTGACGTTTGCCGAAGCGCTTGCCCATCCAGTTTAGAGGGAAGACCGCGAGTAAGCCGGTGATCGCCCAAATGGTCCCGTTGATTCCGAGTAAAGGGCCTGCGGCGACTTTGTCTCCACCATACAGATAAAATATCGTGATGTAGTAGTTGAGAAGGCCAACAAAGTTGAAGCCCATGCCGAGGATGAAGAAAATGCCGACGAGTATGAGGAAAGTTCGATTTTTGAATGTAATTTTTATGTCGTGCCAGAACTTTGATTTTTTGCGAGTTTGCGTTGCGTGTGCATTGGGTTCTTTGCAGGCGAAAAACCACCAAATGCATGAAGGTAATAGCACAGCCGCGATCATCATCGATACCCAGCGCATACCATCTGCCTCGTTCCCCTCGATTCCCCGAAAGACCTCCAAATTTGCCAAGAAGAAGAGCCAAGGCGTGCCCATTGCGAAGAGATTGCCTAAAAAGCTCTTCGCGCTGAACAGGCGCGTGCGCTCATGCGGGTCGTTCGACATCTCCATGCCCAGCGCACCGTGTGGTATTTCAAAAATGGTGCAGGCGGTGTAAAAGACCAGAAGCCAGAAGAGGATGTAGCTCAATTGAAACCAATTGTAAGAAGTTTCAGTGGTGAACCAACTTCGGATTAGGTCGCCATCTGGTATCCACCACATCACTACAAAGCTGATTGCTACTATAATGCCGCCTATCAATAGGAAGGGGCGGCGACGGCCAAAGCGTGTTCGAGTATTGTCTGAGATGTGTCCCATTAATGGATCAGAAATGGCATCCCACAAACGTGGGATGATCATAATAATACCCAGCAGAAAAGCGCTCAGCCCCAATCCTATATTTCCAATAAGTCCCATGAGCTGGCCAGCAATGTTGAACAGCGCAATTGGAATGATGCCCCCGCTGCCATATGCAATCAATCGAGGCAAAGAAATCCGATCTTGCGGATTTAGAGCATGGAGTGGGTGGGGCATGTTTTGAGGTGCGTAGGTTAGAGCTCCGCGCCTTGCGTGGCGATGAGATTACGATACCATTTTGCGGAATCCTTAAGCGTGCGCTTGCCAGTGTCCATATCAACGTGAATGAGGCCAAAGCGTTGACGGTAGCCCTGGCTCCATTCGAAGTTGTCCATCAGTGACCAAGCATAGTAGCCGGTAATATCGACGCCCTCGTCTTTCGCTCGTTTGAGTTCTTTTAAATATGAAGCGTAGAAGTCGATGCGTTGCGTGTCGTGCACCGCTCCGTCGGCTTGCACCCAATCCATACAGGCGAGACCATTTTCGCTGATAATCATTGGTAATTTATAGCGCTCATAGTTCCATTTAGTGCTCCAATAGAGAACTTCCGGAGTTATCGGCCAATCCATCATGGTGCGTGGTATATTGCCATCGTATTGGATTGTTTCTGGTCCAGTTGGGCTGGCTTTAGCCATGCTTTCACAGAAATAGAGATTGATCGCGAAGAAATCAAGAGGTTGGCAGATTGTCTTCATGTCCTCTGGGTTGAAATCGATCATTGCATTGCCATAGCGTTGGATTCCTGCTTCAGGGTAGTGACCAAGCACAACAGGATCGCTCCACCATGGGTCGTTAAACAGATCCTTGTTCGGCACTCCAAAAGTCATTTCGTGCGCGGCTTCGATGTCTTCTGGTTGATCGCTAGCTGGTGCCCACGTTTTGCCTGCAGGGGCCCAGCCAATACGCGCAACTTGTTTTGAGTGCGCTCGAATCGCTTGGCAACCCAGTCCATGAGCGAGTAGCACATGATGTCCAGCACGTAAGGTATCGCTGAGGCTGAGTTGTAAGCCTGGTGCATGGAAATCATTTAGGTGACCTTCGTTAATGAAAACTTGAGGCTCATTGAACGTAATCCAATTAGTAACTCGATCACTGAGTCTTTCAACGACGACTGAAACATAGTCGGCATACCATTTAGGACTGTCAGGGTTGAGCCAGCCACCGCGGTGGATGAGGGCGAGTGGATAATCCCAGTGAAACAGTGTAATCAGTGGGTCGATTTCCTGTGCGAGCAATGTATCGACGAGTTTATCGTAGAATTCGAGCCCCTTGTCGTTTATTGTGCCCGTGCCTTTTGGAATGACTCGTGGCCAAGAGATTGAGAATCGATAACTTTGCAGCCCGATGTCTTTCATCAGACCTACATCTTCAGCGTATCGGTTGTAATGGTCACAAGCGACGTCTCCATTGTCGCCATGGAGTATGTTTCCTTCTTCGCGACAATAAGCATCCCATATGGATGGACCTTTACCGTCTTGATTCCATGCGCCTTCAATTTGATACGATGATGTCGATGCTCCCCAAGTAATTTGCATCCTCTGACGTCTAAGAAGACTCTGTATGACGTCAATGTAAATATTTTCATTGCGTTCGGGTTAACTCGCTGACTCGGTAGTTGTCTTTCAGTGTATTTCGGCTTTCGTTAGATTTGTGGCTGATATGACTACGAAAACTTTCGATGCAGTGGCATGTTCCTCTGTAAATTCCGCTTGGGGCGCATTGACGATGGAAGTGCTCGCTCGTTTGGGTGTCGAAACCGTTGTGGTGTCGCCAGGCTCGCGATCGACTCCGTTGACGATTGCAGCTGCGCGAAATGCTAAGCTAGAGGCGATCTCGGTATTGGATGAGCGCTCCGCGGCTTTCTTTGCGCTCGGGCTGGCTAAACGCACGCGTAAGCCTGTGGCATTGGTCTGCACTTCGGGCTCAGCTGCAGCCAATTATTATCCTGCGGTAATTGAAGCGTCCATGAGCGGCACGCCGCTGATTGTTTTGACCGCGGACCGTCCACCTGAATTGAGGGACTGTTCGTCAGGGCAGACGATTGACCAGTTCAAACTCTTTGGAGATTACGTGCGGGCGTTTTATGAAATCGCTCTGCCTGAGACCTCTACAGAAATGCTAGCGTATTTACGTCAGACTTTGCTGCATGCGGTGAATCGTTCTTTGGGCGACAACCCTGGGCCGGTGCAATTGAATTTTCCATTTCGAGATCCTTTGGCTCCTGTTGAAGGGGAGAGTTTCATCTCTGAATCCGCACTAGAGGCTGCGGCGACGGTCACGACACGACCTTGCGAATTGGTTGCGGTGGGAGCGAATTTTGATGCTGTGGCCGTGGAACGTCTGTCGAGTCATCAGCATGGTTTGATTGTGGTCGGTTCTCATAATCCTCGCGACGGCGATGAGTCGTTCGCCGATGCAGTGACCATGTTGTCACAGAAGTTGGGCTGGCCTGTTTTTTGCGATGTGTTGAACCCCTTACGTGGGCACGCTTTTGAGAATCCAGCTTTGGTGGCTCATTATGACGCTTTCCTTCGAGATACTTCCGCAGTTGAAGCGTTGAAGCCAACCGCAGTTTTACAGATCGGCGCGTTACCAACTAGTAAAGTGCTGCGACAGTGGCTCGGGGACTTGGATGCGGTTTCGTTTTTATTGTCGGATCGCCCCGTTAATACGGATCCTTTGCATCGTGTGGCGACCTGTATGCATGGCTCTGCACACACTCTCGCAGAGCATGTTCCGCATCAACGCGTGGACCCCGATTGGACGGCTCAATGGATGGAGGTCGAAAACAAAACCGCGTATCGATTGAATGCTAAACTAGAGCAGACTTCTGAACTGTTTGAAGGCAAAGCGGCTTGGCTCATGTCGAACCATCTGCCTGTTGGCACTTCGGTCTTCATCGCGAGTAGTATGAGTGTCCGCTATGCGGAGTTTTTCTGGTGCGCGGGAAATCGTGCGTGTTCGGTATTTGCAAATCGCGGCGCGAATGGAATTGATGGCACGCTGGGCACGGCGCTGGGTGTTGCGCATCGCGGTCGACCCGCAGTGCTGCTTACTGGGGATTTAGCATTTTTACACGATAGCAACGCACTGATGCTAAAGCAGCAATTGAAGGGCAGTCTGACCATTGTGTTAATCAACAACAATGGCGGTGGTATCTTTGAACACCTTCCAGTGGCTTCGATGTCAGAGACTTTTGAGGACTACTTTGCGACGCCGCAAAGCGTGGATATTGCTACGCTGTGCAGTGCTCATTCAATCGAACATGAACTTGTCGAAGATTGGGAGACACTGACAGACCGTATCGCATTATTGCCCAGCGAAGGTATTCGGGTGTTGGAGTTACGCACCGATCGGAAGGCGGATCGTGAGCTGCTTGCCGAACTTTGGCGTAGTTATCGCTAATTTCAGTTTACCGCTGTAAAGTTCGACGTGGATACTTTAGACTTCGTCCTGCTTTTTCCCGTATCCTATTTGTGATGAATGGTAGTGTGCGAGCTTGCTCGCGCCTCAGTTGGAAGGAGCACGTCCCAGTGCTAACCAAAACATCGCACAAGAGGCCCGCGCAGGAGACTGTCTCAAAAATGTGTGACTATGCTGAAATGTTGAGAATTCTCATTCTGAGATTGTCGCTGTCGTAATCGTATTCGTAATCCTAGTCGAGTCCTTGGATTTAGATCTGATAATCAGAACCGCCTGTGACTTCGTGAAGCCCACACTCGCGCTTGAGGCCACCGAAGCGGGTGTCTTCTTCAGCCATGCCTTCGCCTAGTTTGGACGTGCTGTGCCAATCACCAACAGAAACGTAGCCCATGTCCCAAAGTGGATGGTAGGGAAGGTCGTTTTCGGTGAGGTAGTTGTAAATGTCGCGATCATTCCAGTCGATGATTGGATACACTTTCAAAATTTTATTCTGCTGTTGAGCGACCGGGCGCTCTCCACGAGAGGAGGATTGGCTACGGCGTAGACCTGAAAGCCAACCGGTGGCACCTAGCTCCTTAACTGCGCGGTTCATTGGTTCGACTTTGTTGATGCGATTATAGCGCTCTAGGCCTTCTAGACCCTGCTCCCAAAGTTTGCCATGCACTGCTTCTTGGTGTGCAGAGGTCTGCAGGGGGAGGTAGGTCTTTAAATTCAGATTCAAACGCTCTTTCAGAGACTCTGCAAAGCGGTAAGTTTCTGGGAAGAGGTAGCCTGTATCGACGAAGATAATTGGTATCTTCGGTATTTGGCTGGTCACCAAATGTAGCATCACGGCACTTTGCACGCCAAAGCTTGTGCTGAGCACGAGCTGGTCTCCATGCTGCGCGTAAGCCCAGCGGACGCGCTCAACGGCGGATGCGGCTTCGAGGTCCAAATCCTTTGCTGGCGCAGTGTGCGATGTGATACTGTCGGTCATTGAGCCTATTACTTTAGTTTTTGACTCAAAAAGTCAAGAAATGGCTTTGGTTTTTGTATGAATACGCCAAAGCCTGCGTTGATTCCAAATAAAAAGCGACCCCATTGCTATGGAGTCGCTTTGTAGTGGTTCAGATAGAACCTAAATTAATCGACGACTTTACCCGAGAGGATCTTCTGTTGTTCGATTGGGCGGTCACCTGGGCCTTTTTTGACACCTTCGAGTGCGTCTACGGTGTCCATGCCGTTGACGACTTCACCGAAGATCGTGTGGTTCATGTGCAACCAAGGAGTCGCCACTGTGGTGATGAAGAACTGGCTACCGTTGGTGCCTGGGCCTGCGTTGGCCATCGCGAGGAGGCCTGGCTTGTCGAATTTGACGTCGCGTGCGCATTCGTCTTCGAAGTTCTTGCCCCAGATGGACTCACCGCCACGGCCTGTGCCGGTTGGGTCGCCGCCTTGGATCATGAACTCTTCGATGATACGATGGAAGATCACTCCATCGTAATAGCCGTTCTTCACGTGTGTGGTGAAGTTTTCGCAGGTTTTAGGTGCAATGTCGTCGAATAGTTTGAATTCGATCGAGCCTTGTGTGGTTTCTAGGATGACGTTCATAAGAATATGGAGTTGTTTGTGTGGAGTGGGTTGAGAACAATGAACATCGAACGCTCAACATCGAACGTCGAATGAAAAGTCCTATTAAAAATTCAAAGTTGGACGTTCGTTGTTTAACGTTCCTTAAAGTGTTGAACCGCAGCTTCGATGAAGTGTTCCAAGCTGGAGACAGGTGCTTCGAAGCCAATCGGGAGTTTCTTTTCGGTGAGTGTTTTTGAAGTCATCGGACCGATGCTACCGAGCACGGGGCGGCGTGCGCCATCTTCGAGTTGGAAGGCCGCGTTCTGATCGATGAACGAGTTTACTGTCGAAGAGCTCGTGAACAGGATTGCATCGGCACCTTCCTTTCGGAAGCGAGCTGCGGCTTCGTTTTCAAGAAGATTGGTCTTCTTTGTCTTGTAGAGTGGGAGTGTGTCAACGATTGCTCGGCCTTCAGTTTCTAAACGTTGAACGAGCTCTTCACGGTTTTGATTTCCTGTCACGACGAGGACTTGCACACTTTCGATGCCTTCGTTTTCGATGAGTTCCTCGGCTAGTGCTGCTGCGTTGGCTTGTTTCGGCACAAAGTCGACTTTGAGCTTATGTTTTTCGATCTCACGTGCAGTTGCGGCACCAACTGCTGCGATTCGCATGGGGCCGAGGCAACGGATGTCGTCGAAAGCTTTGTAGAAGAGTTCGAAGAAGGATTTTACGCCATTGGCGCTGGTGAAGATCACCCACTCGTAAACGGCGATGCCCGCAAGGATCTCACTCAGAACCTTTGGGTCAAAATCAGTAGTGACTTCAATGAATGGGAGCTCGATGACTTCGGCGCCTTTCTCTTCAAGCATTTGCGTGAGTTGGCCCGCTTGTTCGCGGGCACGCGTCACCACGAAGCGTTTGCCGAAGAGTTCACGACCTTCGAACCATTCAGTCTTGGATCGATGAGCAACGACTTCTCCAATGATGATCATTGCAGGTGCGCCGAGGCCTGAAGCGGCTAGGTCGTCGACGATAGTATCGAGTGTGCCATAGACGGAGCGCTGACGGTTGAGTGTCGCCCATTCAACGATCGCGACTGGGGTTTTGCCTGACATGCCGCCTTCTTTGAGCTCTGCGCTGATGCGTGGCAGTTGCCCGATGCCCATATACAGGCAGAGCGTGCCGTTTGTTTTGGCGTAGGCCTTAAAGTCGATACTGAGCGTGTGCTTCTCTGGGTTCTCGTGACCTGTGAGAAAGGTAATCGCTGAGCTGTAGTCGCGGTGAGAGAGTGGGATGCCTGCATAGGCAGCGGTTGCCAGTGCTGCAGTCACCCCTGGGACGATTTCAAATGGTATTTTATCGGTTTGTAGTTCGTCGATTTCTTCGCCACCACGACCGAAGACGAAAGGATCACCGCCTTTGAGGCGCACGACTTGTTGTCCTTTGTGGGCGCGCGCTACCAAGATCTCTTCGATTTCATCTTGAGGAATCGAGTGGCGCCCCGCGCTTTTACCGACGTAAATACGCTCCGCATCGTCGCGTGCCCAATCGAGTAGTTTTGGATTGGCCAGATAGTCATAGACAATGACGTCTGCAATTTCGATGAGCTGGCGCGCGCGAACGGTGACTAGACCTGGATCGCCTGGGCCGGCACCGATTAGATAAACTTTTCCTGTTTTCTTGGACATGTTTGAACGAGGTTAGAATTCAGTAGTTAGAAGTTCGGTTTCTAAATTTGCTGAATTACAAAGAGAGGTCGTGGATGACGGTCTCTATGATGGGTTCGATCTCGTTGAGTGAATCGAGTTCGAATTCGAAAGTGGTGTGGCCGACTTCTGGGTGGAAGATATAGAACGTGCCTTCTGTGTAATGGGCACCAACTGGTGTTTGGCAACCGCCACCGAGTTTGCGGAGGAAGCAGCGCTCAAGTTCGACGGCTAGCTTGGTCTTTTGGCAGAAGAGGTCTTGGTATTTATCGAGGTCTGCTTCGCGGCATTGGATCGCGATGGCGGCTTGTCCAGGTGCGGGAACTACTTGCTCTATCGGAAGTTCAACGAAAGTCAGGCCGTCGTGTTCAGTAATGTCTAAACGGTCGAGCCCAGCAGCTGCGAGCAGGGTGGCTTCAGCTTCGCCTTCGACGATCTTGCGCATGCGCGTGGCAACGTTGCCGCGAATAGTGGTCCACTCGGCTTGCTCTTGTAGAATGCCGACTTGCGCGCGACGGCGTGGGCTACTGGTGGCGATGGTCTGCGGTTGAGGGCAGTCGGTGCGATGGACTAGGATATCGTGTGCACGGGCGCGTGGTAGATAGCCTGCGACATGCAGATCCGCCTGAAAAGCTGTTGGCAGGTCTTTGGCACTATGCACGGCAATGCGTGCACGGCCGTCGAGTAGAGCGTCTTCTAGTTCTTTAGTGAAGAGTCCGATGCCGCCGCGTTTTTCGAGTGACCACGTGAGTCGCTCGTCGACGTTGGTAGAGAGGCGTAGCTCATCGAATCGATCGTTAGGGAGTTTTTCAGCCAGCCACGCGCGCACCATCTCAGTTTGCTTGAGAGCCAGTGGGCTTTTACGAGTGGCGATTTGGATCGGATTTGGCATAGTTTTCAGCTGGAGGGCGATGCTCTGTCATCGCGGTTTTAGGTTTAAACTGCGGTTGCGACTAAGCGCAACCCTCCAGAAATAAAAAAAGCGGCCGACGGTAAAAACCGACGACCGCTTGTAAATTTCAGTAGTGAAACGGCTTAGTTATTGTAAGCAGCTTGCGAACCCTTGATGTTGCGCTTCTTCACCCAAGGCATGAGTGAACGGAGGCGTTGACCTGTCTTTTCGATTGGATGGTTTTGGCCGTCCTTGATGAACTGCTTGTATTTTGGAAGGCCGTCTTTGTATTCCTTGACCCAGTTCTTGGTGAACTTGCCAGTTTGGATGTCCTTGAGGATCGCCTTCATTGCCTTACGAGAAGACGCATTGATGACGCGAGGACCACTGATGTAGTCACCCCATTCAGCTGTTTCGGAAACGGAGAAACGCATGCCAGAAACACCAGACTCCACCATGAGGTCGACGATGAGCTTCAACTCGTGCAAGCACTCGAAGTAGGCCATTTCTGGTTGGTAACCTGCTTCAACAAGTGTTTCGAAGCCAGCCATCACAAGCTCGGATGCACCACCGCAAAGAACGGCTTGTTCGCCGAAGAGGTCAGTTTCACACTCTTCCTTGAAAGTGGTTTGGATCACGCCAGCGCGTGTGCCACCAACACCCTTTGCCCATGCAAGTGCCACCTTCTTCGCGTCGCGGGAAGAGCCCTTGTTGATCGCGATCAATGCTGGAACACCTTTACCTTCAACGTATTGGCTGCGAACCACGTGGCCTGGGCCCTTAGGAGCAACCATGATGACGTCGATACCTTTAGGTGCTTCGATGAGACCGAAGTGGATCGCAAGACCGTGTGTGAATGCAAGTGTCTTACCCTTAGTGAGGTTCGGGAGGATGTCGTTTTCGTAAACTTCAGCCTGAAGCATGTCAGGAACCGCAAGCATGATCACATCTGCTTTTTGAACTGCTTCTGCGGTCTCATATACTTCAAAACCTTGGCTTTGTGCCACTTTGACAGACTTGCTCTTCTTATAGAGACCGATGATCACATTCAGACCACTGTCCTTCAAGTTTTGTGCGTGGGCGTGGCCCTGTGAACCGTAACCGATGATAGCTAGGGTTTTCTTTTTGAGGACTCTTAAGTCAGCGTCCTTATCTGTATAGACTTTTGCAGGCATATTTTTCGTTGATTGCGGCAGCGTTGTCGCCACCTGGTTAAATAGATACTAGTTCTAAAATGGGTCGGGAGCTTGGCACTAACCGCGCTTTAATGCAAGGTTACCTGTGCGTGCCATTTCAATGATGCCGTAAGGCTCAATTAATTTGAGAAACGCAGTCACCTTGTTGGCATTACCAGTCATTTCAATGTTGAGCGTTTCTTCGGAAACATCGATTATGTTGGCGCGAAAGATATCGCAGACTTGCATGATTTCCGAGCGCTGGCCCGCTGATGAGCCAACCTTTAGCATGACCAGTTCACGTTCCGTGGCTTGTCCGCTGGTGAATTCAGTCACTTCCAAGACGTTGATCAGTTTATCGACTTGCTTGATTGCTTGATCCAGTGCGTCGCTATCACCCACGATTGTAGCAGTGATGCGTGAAAGGCTTTCGTCTGTCATGGGGCCCACATTGAGTGTCTCGATATTGAATCCACGACCGCTGAACATGCCAGCGATACGAGCGAGCGTTCCGAATTTGTTTTCGACAAGGATGGATATGATGTGGCGCATGATAGAAAAAAGCTCGGCAGAGCCGAGCGGGACGAACTTGAAATGGTAGACGGTGAGGGATTCGAACCCACGACCCCCTCGGTGTAAACGAGGTGCTCTAACCAACTGAGCTAACCGTCCTCAAGTTTTTGGAAAACGAAGACCATGTTGCTGGCAGACTCTGAATCAAGCCTAATTTTGCGGGTTTTTTCAAGTTTTTGCCGTTTCTTTATTGGTAGAATGAGTTGGTGTGTCATTCGAACCAGTGTTTGTGTCTAAAATGATTTTCTGTGTGAAATATAAAGCGGAGTGCAGTCTCCTCACATTTATACCTCAAGTGCAAAATTGAATGGTTGAAAACGGGCGCTCCCGATACTCATACTAACGATACAATTTTCACCATGCTAGATACGGACTCAGCCCCTAAATTAATCGATCTCGATAAAGTGATCTCGGCCCCTTGGAGCGCTTTGAATCCATTGTTGGCACGTGGACTCTCGTTTGGTGGTGTGAATCAGATTTACGCAGACGTGCATGCGCAGCTTACGGATTCGGAGCATGATCCAGAATTTTTCATGAAGACACTGCGGGTGATGGACGTCCAATTTGAGGTCGACACCGAGTCATTTGACCGAATTCCAAAGGTGGGGCCCTTAATTGTGATCGCAAACCATCCTTTTGGCGGCGTGGATGGTGTTGTGCTTGGGGCGCTCCTGCAGAGTGTGCGCGCAGACAATAAACTAATGGGTAATTATCTGTTAGGCAAAATGGAGGGGATTCGCGGTAATATCGTTGAGGTGGACCCATTCGAAACCGAGGCCTCAAAGCGCGCGAATTTGCAGGGTATGCGCACCGCGATTAAACTCTTGCGCGAGGGTGGGTGCCTTGGTGCGTTCCCTGCAGGTGAGGTCTCTAGTTTTGGGTGGAAGCCAAAGTCCGTGGTCGATCCGAAATGGACAAATCATATTGTAAGTTTAGCCAAGCGCACCCAAGCGCCAATTCTGCCAATCTATTTTGAAGGTCGTAATAGCTTGTTCTTTCAAGCGATGGGCTTAATTCATCCGCGATTACGCACGGCACTGCTTGCGCGTGAGTTTTGCCGCGCAAAGGGCACACAAATCAAACTTCGTGTTGGCGAGGTGATTCAACCAAAACGTATTGAAGGTTTTGATACCGACGAGAGTGCCACTGAATATCTTAGATTAAAGACCTATTCATTACGCGATCAACCACAACCAGAGACGACTCATAAGAACCTACGTTTGCCATTTCGTTCAACGGGTAGGTGCAAACCGCTTGCACCCTTAGCTCCCGAGCAACTAAAGCATCACTTGCGTGCTGAAGTTGAAGCCTTGACTCAGGATCAGCTCTTAGTCGAGCACGGCGATTTTGTCGTGTGCATTGCGAAGTCTAATGCAATACCCAAACTGATGTTGGAGATCGGTCGTTTGCGTGAAGAGACTTTTCGTGCGGTGCAAGAGGGCACTGGCCTGGCTCGTGATCTAGATGAATTCGATGATTATTATTGGCACCTGTTCATGTGGGATCGTGCGCATGATGAGCTCGTCGGCGCTTATCGGATCGGTTTAGCGGATCAAATTGTTGAAGCCAAAGGCAAACACGGGCTGTATACGGCGACTTTATTTAAATATCGCACCGAGTTTTTGCAGCGCTTGGGTCCTGCGATTGAGCTGGGACGATCTTTTATTTGTTTAAAATATCAAAAGAAGCACGCGTCACTCGCCTTGATTTGGCGTGGAATTGGCGAATTTGTCGTGCGCAACCCCCACTACAAAACTTTGTTTGGGCCTGTCAGCATAACGGATGCGTATCACCGGATTTCCAAAGATCTTATGGTGCACTTTTTCAGAGAACACAATTTCGACGATGAAATGGCGCAGCTAGTGAAGCCGCGAAAGGCACCCAAGGCCCCGAGAATGATGCGCGGTATATCCCTCAAGAATATAGGTGAGTCGATTAATTCTGTGGATTCTGTGTCGGCTATTATATCTGGGTTTGAAGATGATGCGAAGGGTATTCCTATACTCTTAAAGCATTACCTAAAGTTGAATGGCGTCCTCTTGAGTTTTAATGTGGATCCAGCCTTTAGTGACGTCATCGATGGATTGATCCTCGTCGATTTGACGAAGACAGATCCGAAAGTGTTGCAGCGTTATTTTGGTAAAAAAGGGTATGCTTCATTTGCTCGTTATCATGACATTAATCCTGAGTATCAAGTTGTTGAGTAAATTATGAAAGTAGCCTTAGCTCAGATCGAAGTCGCGCGTGGAGAGATTGCCAGAAATCTGCACAAAGTATGTCACTTCATAAAGGAGGCTGCTGAACAGCATGCAGGGCTCGTGTGTTTCCCTGAGATGTGCACGACTGGTTTTGATTGGGAGCTGAACCAAGGATTACTGGAGAACGCAGCCTCAACGATTCAAGCACTTCAGGCAGCGGCTCAGTATCATCAAATTGCAGTGTGTGGTTCGTTTTTAGAACAGACAAAAAAGGGTGCAGCAGCGAACACGCTATATTGGATTCAGACAGATGGTTCGATTGCGGCCAAATATAGAAAGACCCATTTATTTTCACTTTTTCATGAGGAGCAGCATGTTGAAGCCGGAAATAAAATCATAGTGGCGGATACGAGTCTTGGAAAAGTAGGTTGCTCCATTTGTTACGATTTACGCTTTCCTGAACTGTTTCGAGCGTGCGCTCAGGCAGGTGCTGAAGTGCAAGTCCTGCCAGCGGCCTTTCCGCATCCACGCTTAGTGCATTGGTTGACTTTGGTGCGTGCGCGAGCAATTGAAAATCAGTGCTTTTTTATCGCAGTCAATCAATGCGGAACGGAAAGGCATGGGTCTGATGTCGGAGATACCACTTATTTTGGCCACAGTATGATCGTGGACCCCTTGGGCGAAGTGCTCGTTGAAGCAGACGAGTCGGAAGGTCTCTTTTATGCGGAAGTGGATTTAAAGGCTGTAGGCCTCGCCCGTGAGCAACTCGCCGCACTCAAAGATTGCCGAAAGGATATCTATTGAAAGGACCCAATCGTTACCGATTCGGCTACAAGTAACGAGTCTCTCAAAATGGTAGCCGATAGCTTAAGTTTGGGTTAATAGCACGTTCGCTACTGCTTACAAACAGTGTTAATAAACTCGGCGCGATCCGCCGCTTTGAAAAATGCGGTGCCTGCGACGAGTGTGTCGGCGCCGCGTTCGGTGCAAAGACCCGCAGTTTTGAGATCGACGCCGCCATCGATTTCGAGGCGGAAGTTTAAGCCCATTTCATCACGCCATTTGGAGATTTGCTCAATCTTTGGAAGCACGTCTTCGCGGAAACTTTGTCCGCCGAATCCTGGTTGCACGGTCATGAGTAGCACCATATCGCAGTCTTTCAGAAATGGTTTGGCATCTTCAGCAGGTGTATCCGGGTTGAGCACGACACCACACTTGCAGCCTTTGCTTTTAATATACGCGAGTGTTTCGGCAACTGGGTAGTTGGGCTCTACATGAATGGTGATTTGCTCGGAACCCGCGTCGAGGAATGCGTCGATATATTTATCGGGATTGTCGAGCATGAGATGCACATCGAAAAATAAGTCTGAGTAGGCACGCAGCGCTTTTACGGTTTGGGGGCCAAAGGAAAGATTCGGCACAAAATGCCCGTCCATGATGTCGAGGTGGACCCATTTTAAGCCTGCATTTGCAATTTCCTGAATGCTGCTTTTCAGATCGGCGTGGTCGCCAGCTAGGATTGAGGGAGCGAGTAGGATTTCGTGTGCATCTGCCATGGAGCTCATGTTTGTTTCAGATATTGGAAACTGCAAGAACACCTTAGTTCACAACGGGTTTTTCTTGATGCAATTGAGAGTCTACTAGTGAATACCAATATGTTTGAATCTTTCGAGCCAGAGAAGAAAGCGTGTTGCACACCTCATCGCGGAGAAGTGGCGGCAACTGAGCGTTGCGAGATTTCACCCAAGGAGACCGAAGGCTCAACGGAAGGGATGGTTCACCTTGAGGGTGGTCCATTTTTAATGGGCTATGAGGGGCCAGAAGCCTGGCCAAGTGATGGCGAAGGTCCAGTCCGCGAAGTGACTCTAGATCCATTTTGGCTAGATATAACCACGGTGACGAATGCGCATTACGCTGAGTTTGTGGATGCGACTGGTTATTTGACCGAATCTGAGCGCTTTGGTTGGGCGTATGTGTTTATTGGACAACTCACGGATTCTCGTCAGCGAAAGCTGCGCGATACGCAAACGGTTCAGGGCTTACAATGGTGGTATGCGATTGAGGGTGCTTACTGGAAAAAGCCTGAAGGCGCTGGATCTACGATTAAAAAACGCATGGACCATCCAGTAGTCAGTGTGTCGTGGAATGATGCGGTCGCTTATGCTAAGTGGGCGGGGAAACGCTTACCTACTGAAGCAGAATGGGAGTATGCAGCGCGCGGTGCGACGAAACAGACGATGTATCCATGGGGCAGCGAGTTGGAACCGAAAGGGAAGCACCGCTGCAATGTCTGGCAAGGTGACTTTCCGAACCGCAATACCGCTGCGGATGGCTATCAATGGACCGCTCCTGCGCGATCGTTCCGCAAATCAGAGTGGGGCTTTTACAACCAAATCGGCAATGTCTGGGAGTGGTGTGCTGATTGGTTTAGCCCAGCATGGCATAAGGAGGCTTCGGTTGAAACGCGTGTGAATCCCAAAGGACCAACGAGTGGAGACAATCGAGTAATGAAGGGAGGGTCGTTTCTGTGTCACGAGAGTTATTGTAATCGCTATCGTCTTGGAGCACGCACCGCCAATACACCGGATTCAGCAACGACCAATCTCGGATTTCGTTGTGCGATGGATGTTTAGCAGTCTCGTTGCGGATACCATGCGTCAGTTTATCGGCAGCGTCGTGCTCCATCCCGACACTACACCTGAATAAGCCAGCAGCTATCCAATGGTGTCCGAATGGAGTCGCACGCTCCCTTAAAGTGCACTGGAGTCTCCGATGCACGGCTGGCTAATGGGTATCCAAGACTTCTGGGTAGATTTGCCCGGTTGGGCTGATCTTGAACAATGTGATTTGCCCTAACTGGAGCTTGGTGTAGATAGCATTGCCGAATACTGCGGTGATACCGTATTGGCTGAGTTGCTCGGGGTTGTTTGCTAGGTTCCAGATGGCTTCCCAGAAAATGTCGCTCTCTTTCATGCGTAGTGAGCGGGTGATCGAGTGGTAGCGCTCAGGCGCTTGGTTGGGTATTTCGATCAGCTCGCCGCTGGATGGGCTGATTGTTTCTCCATAGATTCGACGCCATAGGTAAAGGGCGCGCTCTTTGCCATCTATCACGTAGTCATTGGAGAATTTTACAATCAGCGCATCAAAATGAATGACTTCACCTGTTATGGTAAAAAGTTGCTCCGAGACAATCTCCTTTGGCTTGCCTGCTGCGGTTTGCACGAAACGAATTGTGCTTTCGAGTTCTCCATGTTCGTTTCGTCTTTGAGACTGCAAGGTTGCGTATCCGATTTGCTCTTCAGCGGTCAGGTTTTTAATCGCTTTATTGAGTTCATGATTCTCCGTCAGGAGGGAGTGAATGGTTGAACTGGAGAGGTAAAAGCTGACCCCGAGAACGCCCGCCGTGACAATGGCAGCACCCACAATCAGTTTGGCCATAATTTTACCTGATAAGTCTCGCTTCATGCATCTATCAAGAAGGATAAAAACTAGAAATACAATTGAGATTCTCTGACAACTGGGAAACCTTTCCAATTGCATGAGTCCACAACTATTTGATTTTGCCCAAGTTCGGGCCGATTTCCCCATTCTCGCTACAGAAGTGCGCGGCAAGCCGTTGACGTATTTAGACAACGCGGCGACAGGGCAAAAGCCGCAGCTCGTGATTGATGCAATCGAACGCTATTACGCTACTGAAAACTCAAACATCCATCGTGGGGTTCATTATTTAAGTGAGTGTGCAACCGATGCCTACGAGGCAGCGCGCACTAAGGTGGCGAGTTTTATAGGCGCTTCTGATGCAGATGAGGTCGTTTTTACCCGAGGCACGACTGAGAGTATCAACCTTGTTGCACATGGGTTTGTTGAAACGATCTTGAAGGAGGGGGATGAGATCGTGATCAGCCATATGGAGCACCATGCAAACATCGTGCCTTGGCAGATCGCCTCTCAGAAAACGGGTGCGGTGCTTAAAGTGGTGCCAGTCGACGAACGTGGGGTCTTAGACATGGCGGCCTTTGAACAGATGCTGTCAGATAAAACGAAGCTAGTCGCGATCACACACATCTCCAATGCACTTGGCACGATCAACCCCATTGAACGTATCATTCGTAAGGCTCATGCATTGAATGTGCCCGTTTTGATCGATGGTGCTCAATCTACTCCCCACATGCCTGTCGACGTATCTGCGCTGGACTGCGATTTCTTTGTGTTTTCTGGGCATAAGATTTTTGGCCCTACGGGTATCGGAGTGCTCTGGGGAAAACGTGAATGGTTGGAGCGGTTGCCACCTTATCAGAGCGGTGGAGATATGATAGAAAAGGTCGATTTTGAGGGCACGACTTATAAGGGGATTCCTGGTAAGTTTGAAGCGGGCACACCACACATTGAAGGCGTGATCGGAATGGCGGCGGCGATTGATTATTTACAATCGATGGATCGAGTCGGTGCACTGGCCCATGAGTCAGCCTTGCTAACGGATGCTACAGAGAAATTAAGCGCGATCGAGGGCATGCGATTGATCGGCACCGCACCAGAAAAAGCATCGGTCATTTCATTTTTGATTAATGATATTCACCCACACGACATTGGAACTTTCTTGGATGCAGATGGAGTGGCGGTGCGAGCAGGGCATCATTGCACGCAGCCGTTGCTAAAGCGGTTCGGAGTGCCGGCTACCGCTCGTGCATCCTTTGCCTTCTATAATAATTTCGAAGATGTGGACCGCTTAGTAACTGCTGTGCAGAAGATGCAGCGTTTCTTTGGATAAAGCCCGATGAGTCATTCTTTGAACGATCTTTACCAAGAAATCATCTTGGATCATAATAAGAACCCACGGAATTATGGGCGTCTTGATGGGTATACGCATACTGCGGAAGGTTATAATCCGCTCTGTGGGGATAAGCTCAATGTGTATGTGACGCTTAAGAAAGATCGAATCGAAGCGATCCAATTTGAATCCGCGAGCTGCGCGATTTGCAAAGCGTCTGCATCCATGATGGTGGAGGCATTGGTCGGCAAAAGTTTAAAGGAAGCATCTGAGCTGAGCGGACGAGTCGGTGAGTTGCTCACGTCGGACATAGATGGCCTAATTGAGTCTGATGGCGAACTGGCCTCATTGGTCGGAGTGCGTCAGTTTCCCGCCCGTGTGAAATGTGCGACCTTGCCTTGGCACACTTGCGAGTTGGCTTTAGGCGAGAAGTAATTCTTTATGCGATTAAGTTTAAGGATAGAGATCTGTTCTGCTGCAAAACGAGGTTCTTTGCCTGGCAAAGGCTGTGTTAATTCCTTCCTGACTGCATAATGCACCCTCTACGAGAGGCACGTCCTACAACTAGGACTCATAAGCGACTTTAGAATTCAGAGCTTTCTTGATAGTGCATTAAGATCATTTTTTATAAACCGACTTCAGAAGCACTGAAAAAATCCAGTTTCGCTTGCACTCTTCGAAGTCAGGACGAATACATACCGAATGAAAGTTTTGGATAGTCTAGAAAAGCGCTTTGGCCATCTCGCGATACCCAATGTGGTGCTTATTTTGATCGTAGCGCAGTTGTTGATGTATGCGGCGATTCTGGTTGGGCGAGTTGAATTTGTTTCTCTGGTATTAATTCCCAAGGCAGTTCTCAACGGAGAGTGGTGGAGGTTATTTTCCTTTGTGATCGCTCCTCCGACGGTCGCACAGTCTTTGATCCAAGGGCTCTTTCTTGCGTTTTATTGGTATATTTTTTGGATGATGAGTAGTGCACTCGAGCAGGCATGGGGAGTGTTTCGCTTTAATGTATTCCTCTTTGTGGGCTTCCTTCTCTCCATACTGGGAGCGTTTGTGGGGCAGTTGATTTCGCCCTCAGCATTAATATTTCTATCACCTTATTTCTTGTATTTGAGCGTCTTTTTTGCCTTCGCGACACTGAATCCAAATATTCAATTTTTGATATTCTTTGTCGTCCCTGTTAAAGTAAAGTGGATCGCGTGGTTTGTTGCTGCGATGACTGCAGTCTCCGTAATCGGGGCAGGCTCTATCGGCATGGCAGTCGCGATTCTTGCACCATTACTGAATTATGTGCTGTTTTTCCGAGATGCGATGACTCAATCGGTGATCAGCAAAAAACGGCGCAAGCAATTCGATAAGGAGCGTCGTGCTACAGCCATAGAGGCGCTGCATAGCTGCTCGAGCTGCGGCGCCACAGATCGTTCCAACCCAGAACGCGAGTTTCGCTACAAGATGATTGATGGCGACGCGGTTTGTGTCTGCGACGCTTGCCGAGGATAGTTTAACAGCTTATGCGCTGTGAATGGAGTTTCCATCCACGGCCATAGCTGCTTCCTTCAATGCTTCCGTCATGGTTGGGTGGGCGTGAATGGTGCGCGCGATATCTTCTGCGCTTCCACCATATTCCATGTGAGTGACTGCGGCTGCGATCATTTCGGAGGAGCCTTTGGAGATGATTTGGACGCCGAGTAATTTATCGGTTTCCTTATCTGCGATCACTTTTACAAAGCCATCCGTGCCGTCTGACGCGATGGCACGGCCGTTGCCAGCAAAGTTGAATTTACCTGTTTTGATAGCAATCCCCTGTTCTTTGGCAGCTATTTCGGTGAGGCCCACACTTGAAATTTCAGGTTCCGTGTAAATGACGTTCGGTATGACGTCGTAATTCACATGGCCCGCTTGTCCAGCGATACGTTCGACGCACGCAACGGCTTCTTCCTCTGCTTTATGCGCAAGCATGGGGCCAGGAATGACATCACCAATGGCATAAATGCCTGCAACATTGGTTTTGTAATGGGCATCGACAGGGATGCGTCCCTTTTCGTCGAGTGTAATACCTGCTTTTTCGAGTCCTAAGCCATCTGTGTAAGGTTTACGGCCTACAGCAACGAGCACTTTATCGACTTCAAATTCAATGTGTTCATCACCTTTCTCTGCAGTGAGCACATTCTTGCCCTTGGCTTTTTTGATGCCCGTAACCTTAGTCTT
>JABBCA010000080.1 GCA_018607135.1 Opitutales bacterium | reverse complement strand
TCGGGCACACCTCAAGAGGTGCACCATCTTCGCTCTGCCGAGCTTCGTCAGTTGCGGAGCACCTTGCTCATCCTATTGCATAATCCGGGTTCAATGAACTCTCGAGATTTACCAAAGACTAAACCATTCACCCTTCGCCAAACGAAATTGAACTAATTCCAACCGCTTTGAGCGCATTGATTACATTGACCACACTTTGCTGATAGGCTTCTGGATCGGGTTGAATGATCACGAGTGTTTTTAAACCTGCGCGGTCTGAGGAGAGCTTCAGTTGCGTCAAAGTGCGGGTTAGGTTTGGCAAGTCGTTTTGTCCGGGGTTGTCAGTCGGCATGCCGTTAAGCATGACCGTGCCATCAATCAAAATATCAATGTAATGCTGCTCTGGCAGCGGCGTGCCCGGAGGCGCAGCCATACTTGAAGGCAGCTTCACTCCGAGATCCGCTTCTTCCTTCACAATCGTGGTGGTGACCATGAAGTAGATCAGCAACAAGAACACGATATCAATCATTGGAGTCAGATCGACGGTGTCTTCAGCTATGCGTAATCGGCGGGCTTTCATGGTAAACACTATTTGTCACTCTGGAAGGTTGCGAAGACGACGTTAGGCACCCCACCCGCAGCTGCGGCTCCGAAGACTGCGCGCACTTCTTTAAAGGGCACTTTCGCGTCGGCGCGCACATAGACCTTCAAGTTTAGATTACTGGCTTTGGTTTGAGCGATCAATGCGGGGAGATCTTCAATCAGCACCGACTGCGGCCCAAAATAAACAGAGCCATCTTCTTTCAAGGTAACTGTCGCACGGCCGGAGCGATCTTCAGGGATCGTCGCCTTCTCAGCAATCGGCACCGAGATCGGCACCATTTGCTGCACCTGCATATTTGCCACCGTCATAAAGAAGACGATCAACAAGAAAACGATATCGATCATCGGAGTGAGGTCCGGGAGATCGGTCGTTTCTTCTACAGGGCGTGGTTTCATAATAAAGTGTCTTTAAAGTCTTAATCCTAATCTGACTCTTAATCTTTTAATCTAAACAAAGTATAAGGCGTTTCAGAGAGGATTAGGATTAAGAGTAAGACCGCTTAAAAGATTAAGACAGAGATTTACCTTCCTTCAGCATGCCGCTCTTTGCCATCAAGCGCGTCATCGAGCCCAACTGCTCATAGATCCCAGACGATGCGGCGAGGTATTTATTTTTAAAATAGAAGTAAGCCATGAGCGCAGGTATGGCGATCAGGAGTCCCGTTGCAGTGGTGATCAATGCCTCTGAAATATTATTAGCGAGTAGCTCTGGCTTACCGAGGCCTTGGGCAGCGATATTACGGAATGCTTTCACCATACCACTCACGGTTCCGAGGAGTCCCATCATCGGCGAGATCGATGCCACCACTTGCAGGTATTGCACAAACACCAAAGGCCCTGCGAGCACCTTACTCGCGCGCTCCTCAAGTGCTTCATTCACCGCAGACGTGGAGGCGTGGCCTTCTTGCACGGTTTGAAAACCGATCTGCAGAATCGCAGTCATATAGCCTTCATGCGCCTCACATGCTTTCAGGCCGGCTTCGGCATCTTCGCTCGCGATGGCTTTTTTCAAGTCATCCACTGCTTCAGGTTGAGTAAATCGCTTCTCGCGGATCAACAGGGCACAATAGACCGAAAGGCCGACGACCGCCACGGAAAATGCGAGTAGCGGATACATCGCCCAACCACCTTGTTGAAACATCGTCCATAGCGTGACACTCTCTGGCTCGGGTGCCGCTTCGACGACGACTTCAGATTGCGCTTGCAGGTCGGCAGTCAACATCAGCAGTCCGACTGCGAAACTATAAAAGTATGGATATTTTTTCGTATTCATAAGGCAGATACATCTGGGGTTAAATTTTCTAGGGCTTTGATACTTTCAGCCGCCCATGGGCTGTCGGAAAAGAGAATGGAGACTTCGCGATAGGCTGCAAGCGCAGCTTCTTGCATACCACGTTGCTCATAGAGCAGTGCGACCGTGTAGAGTAGTTCAGGATACCACGGGTCGACCGCATTGGAATAGGTCTTCCCTTCTGCAGCTGAGCGCATTGCAGCGTCAAAGGATTCCTCGCGAATGCGCAGGCGCGCCTTAATCAATTCGCGTAATGAGTAGCCATCGGTGTTCACATCCATATCGGGCAACACTTCGAGAAAGACCTCTGGGACAACCTCGTGGCCTAAGTAAAAACTGCAATAGGCGACCCATAGACGGGCCAGCGTCTGCTGCGGGCCTTCGGTGATCTGAACTTTTTGATAGAGCTCAAAGGCACGCAAATACTCGCCACGCTCACGCCATTGATCCGCCAAATTCATCGCAAGTGACAAGCGCTCTTCACTCATGCCACGTGTCTGCACAATGTGCGCATGCAACCGATCTAAGGCCTTCGTCTGATTTGCTTCATGCAGATCGAGGGTAAGGTCTCCCACATAGCGTAGCGTCGAGGCAGGTGCCACATTGAGCGGAATACGCGTGGCCACTTGAACGGCCTCATCCCAGCGCTGCGTCGCTCGCAAGACATCGAGGTAAGACAGCACCGTCGGTGTTAAATTACCAGGCAACACCGCGAGCGGCATATAATCGAGTAATGGTTGAGCTGCTTTCTGAATTGCAGGAAGTGCTGCAGTCGGCTTGCCCTGCTCCATTTGTTCGACGGCAGTGTAATAGGCCTGCGGAAACAAAAAGAGTAAAGTCGCTCGCTGCACCAGTAGCTCATCGATATTCAAATATGCACGCCCCCCAGAGTCTCGTCCTTTCGGGCGCATCACCATCTCATTATTTTCAACCCCGGTAAGGATCACATCGTTTGCCTGCATCGGATACTGTAAACGCACATTCAGCTCAGCTGCTTGCAGCGCAGACACCCATAGCAGTAGCCATACAATCGGTCGAATCTGTTTAATGATGCTCATTACAGTGCCAGTGAACGTTGACGCACGACTTCATACAATGGCGATTCCACTGAGTTGGGTGCGTTGAGGAAAAATTCGTAAGTGTTTTTGGCGGATACCTTATCGCCTTGATCTTCCAGCAAGGTCGCGCTCTCCAGCACCGCCTTGCCTGACCATGAAGGGTAACCGCTATAAGCCAAATAGGTGCGCTCAAAAAAGCCCTGCGCTTTGCCGAGTTGATTCAGCTCAAGGAAGCAGCGACCAATCTTAAAGGTGGCCTCAGCCCAGATTTGGCCACGCCAATCCCGTTGATTGATAATGATCGAATAGGCCTCAATCGCATCTTCATAGCGGCGCGCAGAAAACAACGAATCCCCACGTAGCATTGCCGCCTGCGGAGCGCGCTCATAACCGAAGTAGTCATCTAAAATGCGCTGAAAATAGTCGGCAGCTTCATCATAAAATGCCGCATCCATTTCCAATTCGGCGAGGAAGAACATCGCTTCGGCAGCCGTCATCGTTCCAGGCGCTCGCTCGATAGCTTGTTCGAGGAGAGGACGCGCGAGTAGCGGATCCGCGGTCGCTTCAATCGTTGCGATCCAGACCAAGGTCGCTGGGCTCGCGAGGTCTACTTCTGTCTGCCCCAACTCGGCGGGGCTCACTTCAACACCTCCACGCAGATTCAATGCCCGTAACAAACGCAGCGCTAGGGCTGCTTGCCCATTTGCCAGCGCCTCTTCACGCAGTTCCTTAAACGCATCTTTAGGTAACGTAACAGGCAGTTGTTTCTGCGACCTTGAGATCGCCACCATCTCAGAGTCTAAAGCGCGGTAATCAACCAGATCTAAACGACGACCCGTGCCATTGATCCCCTCTTGCTTGGTCTTTTTAACCAAGTCTTCGTAGAGCGGCTGGCGAATCGTCAACGCGGATTGAATCGATTCAGGGATGCCCGGATGTGATTGAAAATAGCGTATTTGAGCGACTCGATTGTATAAGATTTCACTCCGAAACGCCTCATCTGCGAGTAACTGATCAACAAACGCTTTCGACTGCTGATAAGTGTCACGCACCTCCGCATCTGTTTTCCACCACGCATCCATCAACTGGTCCACATGGTCTGCCTCGATGGTATTACCGAAGCGCTCGATACCATCGCGATAACGCTCAAAGGCCTTCGAAATGTGCCCTTGCTCAAGATCCGCTTCTGCGAGTCGCAAGACCGCCTCTGCGGCAGCGGGTGATTCTGGAAAACGATCCAAATAGCGAGTCAGTAATTCATCATGTGCCTCGTAGCGCTGGTTCGCGATCAACAACGAAGACGACTCAAAATACGCATGATCAATCAAGGCCTGCGAACCGCCAAGCGTCTCGACCTTCGCGTAGTTTGCGAGTGCACTTTCAATCTCGGCATCCATCGCATCTAAATCCCCTAAAAATACATGTGCCTCGGCTTGCAAAGGATGTTCAAGTGCTTCAACGACCCAAGACTCAAAGATCTCACGAGCGGTTGTATACTCACTCATCCCAAAGAATGCCACGCCACGCCGAAAACGCGCCTCCTGAAAATACACGCTGCCAGGATGTGTTTCAATCAAGCGCTCAAAGGCCACCAAGCCATTCTCAAAATCACCGCTAAACAGATAAGCCATGCCCGACCAGTAATCGACGCTATCAATAAAGGCCCCATCCGGAAACTCTTCGGCGAGGAACGGAAAGGTCTCTAAAATTTCTTCAGTCCGACCTTTCACGAATAGCCCCTGCCCTAAATTATGCGTCATCTGAGCAGCCACTGGCTCATACGGGAAGCGGTGTAAAAACTCATCGGCAATGAAACTCAACTTATCGAGATTACCATCCTTTCGATAAATGTTCGCCAGCTGCACAGCGATCGGCTTTTCGAACAACACATACGCTGGCTGCTCTAAATACTCCTCACCAATCCTCACGGCCTCGCTAATGTAGTTGCATTCCAATCCTTGCAAGAAGGCCGCATAGCGAAACTGCTCTACATGCTGATGCTGTGGATACTGCTCGATCAACCGACGAAAGGCAAAAAACGCCTCATAGGTGCGCCCCATTAAACGCAAGACCCGTGCCTGACGCCACCGCAGATTTGCAGTGTATTTCGGCGCAGCGACGAGGGCTTCACGCTTCGCTCGTAAACGCACGAGTTGATTTTCCAAGGTTGTTTTCTTCGACGCAATATATTGCTTACGAAACAGTGTTTCCTCGATCTCAATCAAGGCATTCTCCACTGAATACAGCAGCTTTTCAACCGGCAGCACCATTGAGAATAATAGGCCAGCTTCCAGGTAACGCTCCTCGCTTTCGAAACGATCACCGACACTCAACAAGCGTAAGTTGATGCCAAGATCGTAGCGAAAGCCACGGTCTTGATTGATCACCGAGACGAGCTTCAACAAATCGTCCAACGCCCCGCCTTCCAGCGCGCGATCAAACAGCGCATTCAAACAAAACAAACGTATCTCCTCCGGATAATCCGTAGCCGTGCACTTCCACAACGCTGGGTCGATATCCTCTTTACGCTCCGCCAACGCTGCTGCTTCAACCAGACGCTGCAACACTCCCTTCAACTCACCTTCATCAAGCTGAAAGCTATACACTTTGAGCACGTGCAAGTAGCCATCGACCGCCTGGCTCCACTGCTCCGAACCAAAGTAACTGTCCGCACGATTAAACACCGCGAGCGGATGACGTTCGTCTTCAATGTAGTGGTTAATAAACTCTTCCCAGTAGGGGATCGCTGCAGCCAAATGCTTGATATCCTTACTGCGCTGATACCAATTCATATGCGCCAGCCCGAGCATGTAGATATTTTCTTTATAGATCGATCCATACTCGTCACTCGCAGCTCCAGACAGCCGCCCGCGAATCTCTATCATGTAAGGAATCGCCTCTTCTGGATTCGTTGCAAATGAACTTTCCGCGCGTTGTCCCAGCGTCGGTAAATCCAACTCTGGAAACGCACTCACCTGCGCTTCTGCGAACAAGCGGGTCATCCCCACCAAGCAAAGCGCTGCAATGCCGAGCGCACTCTGTGCCTTCCTCCGCACTAGTCACGACCTCCATTCACAAAGACCACCGACGACATCGGCTCCAAGCGAGTCACCGCACGACCATTGACCACCTTAAGCGAATGCCCACTCAGCACGTCCGTTAAAATTTCGGTTTCCATTTCAGTGCCGACTTCCAACACGAGTGTGGTTGGCTTGCTCGATCGATTAAATGCCACCACTGCCTTGTCGCTCGCATACGCACGGACGTAGGCATATTGATCTTGATTCGCGACCAACACCCGACGACTACCAAGATACAAGGCTGGGTGCGCACGGCGCGCCTTGGCCAAGTTTGAGAAATGCTCGCGCACCGACACTTCGGCTTGAGTCACATCCTCATCGAAACGCATCCTACGGCGATTATCTGGATCGCCCGCGCCCGTCATGCCGATTTCATCGCCGTAATAAATCATCGGCACGCCATCAATCGTCAATAGGAAGGTCATCGCTTGCTTTAGTTTTCGATAGTTGGATGCAGTATCCACCGTCAGACGTTTTGCCCACCCCACTTCTTCGTCGTCCGGCTCAGTCGCATCTGGCAGATCGCCATCGGCATAGGCCATAAAGCGCGACTTATCGTGATTGCCGAGCAGAGCCGACATACGCACACTGCGCCCATACACTTCTTCCGATTGACGCAGCGCACTTTCTAGATCGGCGAAACTCGCAGTGGCTTGCGCGAAACACGGCACCAAGGTGTCGTAGAGTGGAAAGTCAAACTGACCGTCGAGCATGTTCGGCCCGACAAAGTCAGTGATTCCCTCTCGGCTTTGAAAAGTCTCCCCCACGAAGTAGTGATTCGCATCGGGGAAGGTGTCGCGCATACGAGTGCGAAAACGCCACCAGAAGTCAGGACGAATGTGCTTCACCGCATCGAGGCGATAGCCATCCAAACCATAGGTATCGATCCAATAGGTCGCATCTTCCAATAAGAACGAAACCGCATCGGGATTGCGAAAATCAAAGGCCGGCAAGAACGGTTCAAACCAAGTGGTATATGGATTATCATTCCAGCGGCGCAAGTTGCGCGTGCCATCACTCAGCTCCAGCTCTCCAAACAATTCTGGACGCTCTTCGCGAATCGGATTCTCTTGATGAACATGCTTCAAGACAAAGTCGGCAAGCACCTTCATATCCTTGTCCTGCGCACTACCGATGAGTGTGCGCAACGCATCGTCACCTCCAAAACGAGGCTCCACTGCATAACGCGAAATCGGCCAATAACCATGGTAACCCGTGTAGTGACGATACGGCTCCAGATACTCTTGCCACGCGCCTTCTGGATTTTGATTGAGCGGCGCGAGCCACAATACATTCACACCCAGATCCTCAAAATACCCTTCCGCCAACTTCTGGCGAATGCCTTCAAAATCCCCACCCTGATAATTCGCTGGAGCGAACACCTGATCATTAGCCACTGCTTTGGTGTTACTCGGATCGCCATCATGGAAACGATCGGTGAATGCATAATAAATAATGTCGTCCTGCCAGATGTCCTCACTCGGATCACCCGCAAAGGCAATCGCAGGAAGCCCAACTTTACCGCCCTCACTTTCAGCAAGCACACGAATCATAGATCCCTTAGGCGCAAGCTTGCGATGTGTCACCGTGATCGTCTGGTCTTCGATCTGCACAGGTAGGGACACCACTCCGCCTTTCTTTGGCAACGCCTCGGCGACGACCTGCCCTAAGGCACCACTAGCTCGCACGGTCACACTGGCGTCCGTCACCGCTTCTACAATCAAGGTCACAGGGTCACCGGATTGCCCCGTGCCCTTAAAGTCCAACACACTATTAAACCCACCATGCCCGTCGGGCTCTTGCTGATCGTTGTCAGGATCACTTTCCCAACGACCGTCGATTGCAAACTTGTAAGCATACGTTCCAGGGTTCAAAGATCCTGTCCACTGCCAGCCACCTTCGATTTTTTGCATCGGCGAAGCACTGGTATTCCACTGATTGAACCCGCCGACCACGGCAACGGATTCCGCATCTGCATAGCCTTCTAAAGTAAACGTATGCGTCGAAACACCTTCCACCACGATCGGTAAACTACTTTTTAAAAGCGTGCTGCTCTCATCCGTAGGGAGCAACAAAAGGGGCAAGACTTTCAAGCCTGATGCCGATGCATCAGCTTCAACGACCAAGCGATGATTCAAAGAATCGACCTCAGCCTGCAGACCATCGACCGCCTCCACCGCAAAGCGGTGCGTAGCGCCAGGATTCCCGAAGCGGCGCAAATCAAGTTGCATCCACTCACCGGCTCGAATTCTAGAGACTGGAGGTGCGCCCAAGAAAGCCTCACCTGCTGGTAAACTCGTAGGCACGAGAGCGCCCACAGGTGCAGCATTGGCAAGACTGAGCTCCCAATAAGCAGCCGACAACGGAGCCAGTGAATCGAGATAGATTCCTTCACGCAGTGCATCGGCGAGCGGCAGTGCACGAACTGCTGAATCGGGCGCCAAACGATCCTTCAAAACCAGCCAAGTGCCATCGGCCTCACCAAACTGTAGAGCGTTCAACGCTGAGTCTGGTAAACGCACACGCACATGGCGCAAGGTCGCGTTTGCATGGAAGTTAGAGGTCACTAAAAAACGCGAACCACTCTCAGGATCGGAACGCACATAACTATAAAACCAATGTCCGGACGGGCCCACATCTTCGACCTTGCCATAGAATGGATTGTCGCGGTTGGCGAGGTTCAGCTGCACGGAGTTACCGACTGTAAACGCAGGCTCTTGCAAGACATCCAACAAACGCAAATACCAGGCACGCAGCTCGCGTTGCTCCGCAGAGAGTTGTGCGCCATCGGCCACGCCGTTGTTCCACCACTTATTCAACTCAGGAAGTGACCAATAATCAAAAATGGAGGAGCGCTGATCATCGCCACCGAAACCCTCGCGACCGAGACCAGGCTCGCCGACTTTTTGACCGTGATACACCATCACTGCGCCACGAGAGAGACCAAACAAGGTGGCGGTCACCGGGCGCCCGACTTCCATCCCTTGCCCACCCCATGTGCTCGGGTGAGCGAGGCGTATTTCGTCGTGATTCTCAGTGTAGCGCAACGCGCAATCAAAGAAGAACGCACCTAAGCTTTCTTGCACTTCTTCAAGGTCATTCACCCACGCTTTACCGTGATACACATGCTCCAATGTATCGTATCCAGGATCATCATACACGGCATTGAAGCCAGCATCGAGCAAAGCAAGCATCACACTGTCCTCTTCGCGCAGCGCGGGATCACGGCTCGGCACTTTGGCTGGATCGTCATTGTAGGCTTCAGCGCAGAAAAAAGTCTCTGAATTACGTTCACGGGCACGGTGGATCATCCACTTCCAAAACTCTGGTGGCACCATGTGCGCCATATCCACGCGAAAGCCGTCTACACCGAGTCCTTGCCAATACTCGATAATGGAATCCATCTTTTTCCATGTATCAGGGATGCGCTTACGCGGAGTGATCGCACTCGGATACTCGGGCGGACGATCGCGGTTCAAAAAGTCGAATCCATAGTTGATCTTCACGGTTTCATACCAATCGCCATTCGAAGGATACCAGCTTGCGACATTGTTACCGGTCACTCGGCCATGCACCCGCTCGGGCGGGAAGAAACCATCGGCATTGCCGACCAGACGGGCGGTTTCATTGATGATCTGCCCTGTCTTTCGGTCGACCGTGGGCAGGCGCAAGGGGGCCTCGCCATCAGTGATCTCTGGAGTGAGATAAAAGAAATTATTATCAGGGTCAAAATACACGTCTTTGCGATCCTTCACACCAAATGCGAGCTCGGGTCGTATATCGGAACCATAGCTACGCGCAACATGATTGGGAACAAAGTCGATCAACACTTTCAAACCAGCTGCCTTCATGCGTTCAGTCAGTGCTTTAAATTCCTCAAGGCGTTCCGCGGGATTGTCAGCATAATCGGGAGAGACATCAAAGTAATCTCGGATTGCATACGGGCTACCCGCAATGCCCTTAAGTAAGTCTGGATCATCCGCGGCTTGCCCCGCCTCACTGTAATCAGTGGAAGTGGCTTGTTGAATCACACCCGTCAGCCAAACGTGTGAGTAGCCATCAGCCTGGAGGCCTGATAAAACCGATGCTGAAAGATCGCTGAATTTACCCGAGCCATTTTCAATCAGCGTGCCGTTCACTTTGCGCGTTTCGTTTTCATTACCAAACAGGCGAGGCAACAATTGATAGATGCGAGGTTTGGTATGCACCGCACCGAATCGACCTTTCACGGCAAGCTGTCCTGCAGCAGAAACTTCGTAGTAGCGTGGTAAATACACTTCATTGCCAGTGTGCTGTGCATAAGCATGATCGGGTGCGAGCTG
This sequence comes from Opitutales bacterium, assembly GCA_018607135.1. GTDB lineage: Bacteria > Verrucomicrobiota > Verrucomicrobiia > Opitutales > Coraliomargaritaceae > JBPOFY01. The sequence goes on along the minus strand of JABBCA010000080.1, from coordinate 34,617 downwards.
CCCAGCGCTGCCCTCTTCAAACCATTGCACCGCGCGGACACGATCAATCGATGCATTGAGTGGCAGACTAACCTGAGTCTTATTACCCGTCATCGCGACACTGAAACCATCTGGCTCAATCGCTTGCCATTGATAGTTCGCATACTGACGCACCGACGCCACCTTGCCCTCGGCGATCTCAAGAATCACATCTGCTTGAAACGGCAGAAAGACACGGCCGGAATCCTCGATGGTGACAATTGAGGAGCCAAAGCTGGGCCCCGCATCCAGCGCAAGCCAGAGCGCCGCAGCATCTGTATTGAGCGACACGGGAACATCGACCGAAACCGAGCGAGCCTGTAAACAACCAGAGACCAGCGCAGCACTGAGGGCGAGAAGGGGAAAAGACTTTGCAGGGGAAGACATAACAAATAGTGTTGAGGGTGTATATGACAGTGAACTCGTGAGAAGCGCACAACCCCACCTATTGGACAGTTGAATAAGAATGGGGTTTCCGATTCAGTTGACAACACATAGCGTCTAACAATCGACGAATACACTCTATCGGTTCGTCGATACCATTTTGCCTCCATGTCAGACCCCGAACAGAACTTACTCACTTTCATGCAGAAGCTGATGAAGCGCCCGCTGCTGCTGATACTACTGGCTAGCCTACTGTTACACATCATTGCAGGCATCGGCCTAGGTAGTTGGAAGATCTTCACCCTACTTATAGAGGAAGAAACGGAGATCGAAGTCGTCACTCCTCCCGAAGCGATTCAGCCCAAGCAGCGTGAGTATAAGCTCAAGACCATGCGCTCGCAGCGCAACACCGCGACCGCGATGCAAGTGCCGATCGCAGTCGACCAACCTTCCGAATTAAACCTGCCAAAGATCGACATCCCCAAGCCATCGACGGGTAAAAGCGCGATTAAAGCTCGCGGTAACGCCGGCGACATCGGCGGCGGGCTCGGCGGCGGCACCGGCAGCGGTGGCGGGTTTTCAACTCTCTTTGGTAACACCTCCCCACTCGCCGGTGCGCTCGAAGGCACCTTTATCGACTTCAAACAAGATCGCTACCGCGAAAGCCCACCCAAACAAGGTTGGCTCGATGCGGGTAAAGACTTCCTGCGCAACTATCGCCTCAACGAGTTTCGCAAATACTTCAGCGCGCCGCAGAAGCTCTACGCCACACACTTCTACATCCCGTTGATGAATGCCGAAGAAGCACCACGCGCGTATGGAGTCGAAAACCTCGTCGAACCCAGTCAATGGATCGCAGTGTATCAAGGTAAGTTCCGCTCGATGAAAGGCGGCACCTTCCGCTTCGTCGGCACGGCAGATGACATCTTAATCGTCGGCGTAAATAACAAGACCGTGCTCTCAGCAGGCTTCACCGAATCCAACCCCGGCAAATGGAAACCCGACGACGAGCCCGAGCACAGCGGCCCAAATGTTTCCGAGTATTTACCCAAACTCACCGAAGGCGATTGGTTTAAAATGTCCCCTGGCGAAGCGCTCGACCTCTCCGTAGTGATCGGCGAAATCCCCGGCGGCGAATTCGCCTGCTATCTCTTTATTGAAGAAAAAGGCGTCGACTACGAAACCTCCGACGGCGGACGCCCCATCCTCCCCGTTTTCAAACTCAAAGAGTTTTCGCAGTCCGACAAGCAAAGCATTTCCCAAGACGGTTTTCCAAAACGAATGGACGGCCCGAGCTTCGGCTTCTTCTAATTCAAGTCTTAATCCTACTCTTAATCGTAATCTTAATCTCCGTGAATGCTTCAACCACGAAGGATACGAAGTTTAATAACGAGAGAACCTAGGCTGCCCACCAAACCTCATCAGCATGGATAAAGGAGGACGGACATTCCTGTCCGTAATTTACGTATCCACGCCCCTCAAAAACTAGGATAGGAATGTCCTGGCTCCTTTGAAAATACCGAACTCAGTTCCTTTACGCCTAAACCGACCACGTGAGAGATTAAGATTACGATTAAGAGTAGGATTAAGACAACGTCGCCAGACAGCGAAACGCTTGCACTCCATACCCACAGCACTACGTTGATCCCCACACCTCTATGACTATTTGGGAACAACTCAAAGCCTTCTTCGTTAAAACACCCACTATCGACATCGCATTTAAAGACGAATGGGTGGCCTATCTCGAAAACAACCTCCCGCTCTACGCGCGTTTCCCTCAAGAACTCAGACTTCGTATCCATGAAAAAATACGACAATTTGTCGCGACGACTTTTTTCGAAGGCTGCAATGGACTCGAACTGACTGATGAGATGATTCTCACAGTCGCAGGTCAGGCCTGCATGCTGGTCATCAATCGGGAGGGTCGTCCCTACCCCAACCTCAATACCGTGCTCCTCTACCCAAGCACCTTCAGCTCACGAGTGACCAACAGCATGGGCGGCACATCCACACAGCATCGTCTCGGCGAATCGTGGAGCAACGGCACCGTCATTCTCGCATGGGACTCCGTGGAGCACGGCGCGCGCAATGTCTTCGATGGCCACAACGTCACTTTGCACGAATTTGCCCACCAACTGGATTCCGAGCTCGGCAGCACGGATGGTGTGCCAAGGCTACATGATAAGGCGACCTATCATATCTGGGGACAAGTCATACACGACGGCTACCAAGAACTGGTCAACCACGCCGAACGTAGACGTAAAACCGTGCTTGATCCTTATGGTGCCACCAATCCGGCCGAATACTTTGCCGTCGCCACCGAAGCCTTTTTCGAAAAGCCAAAGCAGCTGCTCAAGAAACGCCCTGAACTCTATGCGCAATTAAAAGGCTACTACCTCCTCGATCCTATTGAGTGGTTCTAACACTTACGAGTCTTCATCATTCATTGTAGCCAACAGCCAATCTGCAGCAGTTAAACCACTGTCCGTTTGCAGCAACGCGTGCAATTCATCGGCTCCACGCTTGGCGTTTTCGGCATCCTCGGGTTGCACCGACCTCAAGATTTCTGCGGCCAACGCTTTCGGAGTGGCCGCAGCTTGAAGATACTCAGGATTGAGCGGGCGCTTCAGCAATAAATTAGAAATACCAATATACTCAATCTTCACCAAAATCTTCCCAAGCCAATAGCTCAGTGGATTCAAGCGATACGCAATCGCACCCGGAATCCCAGACATCGCCACCGCAAGCGACATCGTGCCAGAGCTCATCAAAACCGCGCTCGCGGACACCGACTTCTGCGTATTTCGAATAAATTCAATCGAGTCTTGCAAATCGGCGTAGTCAGCAAGTGTCGCCTTTAATAGCTGCAAGATTTTTGCGCTCGGATACACGACCCGAGCCTTTAAGTGGGCATTCTGCTTACGCGCTTGCACAAAGCCATCGAGCAGTAACGGGAAAATTCGACCCACCGCCGCCGAACGACTGCCAGGCAAAAGCAATATGGGAGCAGCTGCGTCATACTGAAAGGGTTGTTCATAATCTTCGCGAACGAACGGGTGCCCGACGAATTCAGTCTTTAGGCTGGTATCGGCAAAACACTCGACCTCGAACGGGAAAATCACGCCGAGCTGGTCGATCAATTCCGCCATCTTGAAGCGACGCTTCGCCTTCCACGCCCAAACCTGCGGACCGATGTAATAACTAAGGCCCATGTCACCCCCGCCCTTTTTGCTCAGACCACGCTCACAAAGCTGAGCAGCTAAGCGAAGATTAAAGCCTGGATAATCCACGAAGCAGACGTGCTTGGGCCGATACTTTTCAATCCAATTCAGTGTGCGGTCGAAAAGGTCTTTAAAGAAACTATAGTGCCGCACCACTTCGACAAAACCGACAATTGAGACCGCAGTTAAGTCATACAAAAGCTGCGCGCCGACCGCTTGAAGCTCCTCTCCTCCCAAGCAAGCAACCTTCAGATCCGGCTGCTGCTTACGCATATCCGCAACCATCAGCGCCGCGTGCTCATCACCTGAGTGCTCACCCGCAATGATCAGTAGATCCGGCTGGCCCTTTGTGGGTGCGGCAAACTCGGTAGTCGTTGGAAGTTGATCGGACACTTACTTAGATGATTGATTGTAGGATTCTAGTGCAGCCTTCAATAGATCAGGCTTATTCGTCGTGATACTTTGTGCGCCTCGTTTAATCATCTCAATACCCCATTCTGGAGAATCCACCGTCCACACATGGAACTCGTAGCCAGCGGCCTTGAGCTTGAATCCAAAATCTTGCGGCATCATTGGGTGAGCTTTCACACTGACTCCATCTACTTTTGCTGCTTCGGCTTCTTCAATGATAGAGGATATGCTTGGCCTGAGAACGAAGCCCTTACGCTTAAGGCTTACCAATAAGATCGTTTTCAACTCAGGAGCTCGCAAAGCCAACTCTGCGAGCACATCAGAGTTGAAGGAGATCACAATCAGCTGGGCGGCCGGCACAGGGCTCGACTTGAGGACTTCTAGAAACTCAGGAACGATCCTAACATCTGATTTCAACTCAAGATAAGCGAGTTTACCAGCAGGAACACTTGCGAGCACATCGGCTAATTCAGGAATCCTACTAACTCCATTCTCTTCGTTTCCTGAAACCAATTCGAGTGCTTTCAGTTCACTCAGCAGAGAGGTCTCTACCGCTATCTTCTGATTCGCAACACGCTCGGTATCTGAATCGTGAATACAAACAATATGGCCGTCTTTAGTGATTCGAAAATCAGCTTCGACAGCATCCGCACCCAGTTCCCATGCCAGTTGAATCGCCTCGATGCTATTTTCAGGTGCATACGCGGAGGCACCTCGGTGCGCAACAACTTTAACCTCTGCAAATACAGAAACAGTGAGTCCGAGAAATAAAGCAATAAAGCGAAGGCGCATGCACTTACTTCTGATGAATCAATTCCGTGACTTGAATCGCAAGTTCGAGTGCGGACTTGCCGAGTTCGGCGCCCACTTTTGGCTTACCTGTGTCTTTCACGACTTGCACGAAGGATTCGAGCTCGAGCTTGAGTGGTTCGTCTTTCTCGATTGGAATTTCCTCGCGCACGAGCTCTGCGCCTTCCTTGCGTAGGAAGTGGCCACTTTGATCTTGAAAGTTGAGTGATAAATAATTCTGCGGTTGGAAGACGCGGATCTCGCGCACCTTCTTCATGCTGACTCGGCTGGTGTTGATATTCGCTACACAGCCGTTTTCAAAAGTAATTCGCGCATTGGCGATGTCTTCAGAATTGGAGAGCACGTTCACCCCAACTGCATCGACTTGTTTGATTGGTGAACGCACAAGCGCCAAAATCACGCCAATGTCGTGTATCATGAGATCGAGGACCACGCCGACCTCCGTGCCACGTGGATTGAACGGTGCAAGGCGATCTGCGGTAATAAATTGAGGTATAGTGACCGCACTTTCTAGATAACCCATCACCGGATTGTAGTGCTCGATGTGGCCGACTTGAACGATGCAGCCTTGGCTTTTCGCAGCAGAAAGAATCTCTTCCGCTTCTTCGAGGCTGGTGCAGAGTGGCTTTTCGATCAAAAGGTGACAGCCTCCTTTAAGCAGTGGAACTGCGACTTCACAGTGCTTATCAGTCGGGACCACCACACTCACCGCGTCGCAATCGGCAGCAAGGGCCGCCGCGGTTTCGTAGCGCTTGCAGCCATACTTCTCGCAAATCTCTGCTGCACGCTCGTCACTGGCTTCGACAATACCAACCAATTCACAGGAATCCAGCGCTGCATAGATGCGCGCGTGGTGTTGACCTAAATAACCAGTGCCTACGACACCACAGCGAATTTTTGTTTGTTCAGACATATCCGCTATAAAGTTGCAAAGCATACTCCATTACAAGGCGCATCTGCACACAAAACACGACTTTGAACACTCAAAAAAGGCCATTTCCGAAACTGAAATTACCATCGACGGAGGCGTGATAACGCTCTACTTTCGCCGGTTCAAATATGGCAGATTCTACACCAGAGCAGTCCTCATCCGAGCTAACACCGTCCATGCAGCGCCTCCACGCCTATTGGCGGATGCCCTACATTCTTGCCCCGAAAGACTCGGACAAGGGAGGAAATCCGTTTACTCGAATCACAGAATCTGGCGACGACCCGAAGGAATACATTCTGTATCGAGGCGAGTTGAACTATATCGTGATGAATCGCTTCCCCTACAACGCGGGACACTTATTGGTCATCCCATTTCGCGAAGTGCCCACTTTGGATAAGCTCAGTGCCGAGGAGCGCCATGAACTAATGGACCTAATTGTAAAGGCCCAAGACATTTTAACCAAAGCCCTACGACCGGATGGATTTAACACTGGCTTTAATTTTGGCAGTGCCGGCGGCGCAGGCATCCCACGCCATCTACACTGCCATGTCGTCCCCCGTTGGGATGGCGATACCAATTTCATGCCCGTAATCGGCAACACGCGAGTCATACCTGACTCTATGGATGCGATGTGGGAGCGCCTACATGCCCACGTGAACGTTTAAGCAATTCCTACGTCCAACTCGTTACACTTTACTTAAGGACTTCTATGCCTTCTGAAACACTACACTTTCCAAATGCGCGACAACTCAGCCAGTTGTATTCCGATGATGTGCGTAACTTGGAAGAAGCTGAGCGCGCGCTCAAGGTTCAACTCACCACACGGGATGATTGGCTAAGCATTGACGGCGACGCTGCTGGTATCGAACAAACCAAGGCCGTCTTTGAGCTCTTGGAGGCGGGTCGTCAACAAGGCATCCGTATCCGCAGCTCTGACTTCCACTACACACTTCGCTGCGTGGCTGAGGGCAAAAGCGATGAGCTACGTGAAATCTATGCCAACCCTTTAGTGATTAAACTCAAGCGACAGAGCGTGATCCCCAAGACGCTCAACCAAAAGCGCTACCTGCAGTGTATCACGAAAAATCCGATCACGTTTGGCATTGGCCCTGCAGGCACGGGTAAGACCTACCTTGCAATGGCAATGGCCCTGAAAGAGCTCATGAACGGCACTGTCGAGCGAATCATCCTCACTCGGCCCGCAGTTGAGGCGGGCGAAGCACTCGGCTTCTTACCTGGCGAGCTCCAAGAGAAAATCTTGCCCTACCTCACTCCGCTTTACGACGCGATGAATGAAATGATCGGCAAGGAACAGACATTGCAACTCGTCGAGCGTGGCATCGTAGAGATCGCGCCACTCGCCTACATGCGTGGTCGCACGCTCGCCAATGCATTCGTGGTGCTCGATGAAGCGCAAAACACCACCCATGAACAAATGATGATGTTCCTCACCCGCCTCGGCGATGGCAGTCGCATGGTAATCACTGGAGACATCACACAAATCGATTTACCACGCGCCAAGCAATCAGGCCTCAAGGAAGCGACACGCCTACTCAAGAATATCAACGGCCTTGAACACTTTTACTTCGACGGCCAAGACGTCGTCCGCCACCCGCTCGTGCAAAGTATTATCAATGCCTACGCGCAACATACGCCAGAGTAAGTAAACGAACCTTTTCATTATGACTTTCTTTTCGAAAAAACCTTCCCATCGCAGGAAACGTGATTCCTTGCCCACGCGCAAAGAATCCGGACGCGCGGCAAATAAAGAAGCAAAATCCATGTTTTTTGAAACCAGTCGAATGATTGAAGCTGGGCTCTTTTTTATTTTTGCCGCGCTCGTAATCATAATTTGCTTTTTGGGTCAAAAACCTAAGGGCCCACGCATTATTCTCAATCAACCGGCCCCCAATCGAGTTGTTGCAGAATTTGATTTCGACTACACGAGTAAGGTGCAGCTAGAGCAAATTTCGAAGGAAGTGCGTGCACGAGTGCCACCCGTATTCGAACGAACCTTTCAACCTTACAACGAGTTTCAAAACTTCGTAAGCGATCTAACGAGTAACGTTGCAAAAACACAGATTGAATTCGAAGCGGAAGGTCAAGAAATCGTTATTTTCAAACTCACCGAGCGAATTGGCGCGCTGATCCAGTCTTACAGTCTGGATATTGACCCCGAAGTCATCATCGACTTTACCGCGAGCCATATACCCAGAGAACGCTCCAGCTTATTCGAGGACTCCTTATCAATCCTAAAGGCACTCTACGATGATGGCATCTATCTTTCACAAAGCACACAGAATGCCTCGCATCAAATCACGGTCATCCAACTAGTAGATGAGGAAGGACGCTACAACCTGCCGGATGCGCGCATACTCAGCGACGCACTCGTAGCGCTACGTGTGCGAATCAACGCACTCTCTGGCAATAAACAAACTGCTCGCTCTTTGTTTGAAATCTTCCGCACAGGAGTTCAGTCGAACCTGCTCTACAGTGCAAGCGGCACCACTCGTGCGATCGAGCGCGCCATTGCCGACATTGAGCCACCGGTCCAAGCCTACAAGAAAGGGCAGACGCTCATTGAGCCAGGCTCAATCATACGCGAGGCCGATTTAGAACGCTTGAAGTTTTACAGGGAAGTCGAGCTTGAGCGCGGCAACAACTCCTTAATTTTCAACCAGTTATTTATTGAGCGAGTGATCCTGACCACGACCCTACTACTCGCTATTTTGATCTACATCCGTCAAGGCTTGCGTGAAATACATAAACGTAATCGTGCCATAGCGATCACCGCTGTCTGTATTTTGCTCAACCTTCTAATCGTCCGCCTGATTATCGAAGTCGGTGAAATCGCGCTGATCAATGATCGCCCGACGATCAGCATGCTCCCTTACACGGCGCCCTATGCACTCGCTCCGATTATTGTCGCAGTGCTAGTTGGCACCTCGCCTGCAGTGCTATCTGCGCTCATCGTGGCCGTGCTATTTGGCATCGTCCAAGGAAATTCAATTGAGTTTATGCTGATCGCTTTCCTCTCCGGGGTTGCTGGCAGCTACGTTTCTTCAAATATTCGGAAGCGATCGGAGCTTGTGCGCGCAGGCCTTATCGCTGGTTCCACTGCAGCAATCGCTGGCGCAGCGGTGGGCTTAATCAATGGGTTTACTGTCGGACTGGTCGGCCAGCAAACACTGATCGCTCTAATTGTAGGGGCACTCACTGGTATTATTGCCGCAGGCATACTTCCGGTATTCGAACAACTCTTTAAAATCACTTCAGAGATTACGCTACTCGAACTCACCGACTTTAATCACCCACTACTTCGTCGCATGCAAATGGAAGCACCGGGCACGTATCACCATAGCTTAATGGTCGCCAATCTTTCCGAAAATGCGGCAGCAGAAATTGGCGCAAGCCCACTTCTTTGCCGTGTGTGCTGTTTTTTCCACGACATTGGGAAATTGGTAAAGCCAGAGTATTTCACCGAAAATCAACGTGACGGAATCAACCCTCACGATGCACAAAATCCTTCAATGAGCGCTCTGGTCATCAAAGCTCACGTAAAGGAAGGCGTCGAACTCGCGCACAAATTCAAACTGCCACGGGTCATCGTCGATGTAATCCGCCAACACCACGGCACTACACTCATCAAATATTTCTACTATCAAGCCCAACAAAAGCAGAAAGAATTAGGCGAAACCGCTGGCTCTCAAAAGAACGGCAAACCACAAGAGCTCAAAAAAGTAGATGAAAGCACCTACCGCTACGATGGCCCTCGGCCACGTTTCAAGGAAAGCGCGATTATCTTTTTTGCAGACAGCGTCGAAGCGGCAAGCCGCACACTGAAAAAAGTGACACAGCCTGCCGTCGAAGAACTCATCGATAGCATCTTTAAAGATCGCATCGAAGATGGTCAATTGGACGAATGTCCACTCACCTTTCACGAGCTCGCATTGATTCGCCGTAGCTTCACTTACACTGTGTTGAACATGTTGCATGCTCGTGTCGAATATCCAAAAGCAGAGAAGAAAGAGGATAAAAACAGCGAAAGCGCCAAAGCAAAAAATGGAAAAGATCAGCCTAGAAATCAGCAACCAGTATAGTGCTCTCACGGCACCCGAAGCTGAGACTCAAGCACTCTTCCAAGCGATCGAGCAATCGGGCAAGTTTCCGATTCAAAGCGGCGAGCTTTCCATCGCGTTCGTAAGCGATGTCGTGATCGCTCAAGTGCACGGAGATTTTATGGATGACCCCACGCCGACCGATGTCATCACCTTTCCAGCCAACACTGAAATGGAATCTGCGGGTGAGATTATTGTTTCAGTCGACCACGCGCAAAGCCGCGCTGAGGAGCTCGGGCTACCATTCAGCCGTGAGCTTAGCCTGTATCTAGTCCATGGCTGGCTGCATCTAGCGGGCTACGATGATCGCAATGAAGCCGACCGCACGAAAATGCGTGAAGCCGAGCAAGCAGCACTGCAATTACTCGATAATGCCCATTTAGGAGCGAATTTCATTCTAAAATAATACAGTGCTTACGGCACTTTAAATACGATTTCCTGTCCGTTGGAGACACGCTCCTGCTATTTAGAATATGCCCATTCGCAAACAACTCGCCAAGACCTTAGTCGAAAAAATCCGGACCGCTGATTTTTGGATACACGCAGTGCTCTATGGTTGCCTCTTCATCGCACTACTACCAATTACGAAGTGGGTTGCACACTCGACGGAAGAACAAAGTCGTATTCTTCATGCGCTGATTGTTTTACTAGCTGCCTGCTTGATGCTGATTCGCTTTGGGTGCGTTCGTATCATCAAACCCCTGAGTTTAAACAGTTCCGCACGTAATTACCTTTATGCCGCCTATGCTCTATTGGTGATCAACCTAATCGCGCACAAGGTGGACGCGCTTCAACAAGGAAACCTAGGCGTAATCTTGACCCTACTCAGCATACCCGCATACTGTTTAGCACTGGGTTCGCTGGTGCTGTTCACCTTTGGTGAAGATACCAAACGCTTAACGAAGACAGTAGCTGGCACCTTGTGCGCCTTCTTATTGCTGAGTATTTTAATGCAACCCTTGGATTGGCCACTGCGCTCACTAGCCGGTCAATGGAGTGGCGGCATTCTTGAAATGCTCGGAAAAACGGTAGAATTTGGTCTCAATCAAGCAGAAGCAACAGGCGCTCCTCAACTACTGATGTTTGTGAACGAGCATCCATTCCATGTGGCCTCAGAGTGTAATGGCTTTGGAGTGATCCTCACCAGCCTCCTACTCTCACTGATGCTCGCAATCTATCGAAAACTAGGCCTCTTCGATAGTGCGCTCAATCTACTTCTCGGCGTGGTGCTGGGCTTTCTTTTCAACACCCTACGCATCGTCATTATCGTGCTGCTCGCCCCTTCACTCATGGAGCACTACCACTTGATGCATGAAATTGTCGGCACCATCACCTATTGGAGCTGCTTAGCCCTTGTATGGGTCTTTTTAAATGGCCCCATCAACTACGAAGCCCCTACAAAGCCAAAGACTGACTCACCAGCGTCGACGCACTAGTCGTGTTGCTATTTTTCAGACACTGCTTATGGTAATCAATTATGAAGGCATACCTACTACCCCTATTCTTACTGCCGGCACTGTTGTTCGCGAATTACGATCTGCGAGTGGGAGACAGTCTCAAAGACACCATTGAAGCCCTTGGTAAACCCTTAGGCACTATCGAGCTCCGAGAAAAAACACTCCTGCTCTATCCACAAGGTGAGGTCACTTTCAAAGAAGACCAAATTACCGCACTCGACTTAATGAGCCCCGAAGACTTTAAAGCGGATCAAGAGCGACTCCGCAAAGAACGTGAAGAGTGGGCTATACAACAAGAAAAAGAGGCGGAGCAACGCATTGAACAAGGTAAGCAAATCAAGGCGGCCAAAACAAAGAGTAATGCCTTCCACGCCCTGCCAGCCAAAGACCGAGTCGATTATTGGCGGAGCTTTCAAATTCGTTATCCAGAAATCGACGTTTCTGAAGAAATCGCACGCTCACTAGAAGGCTACGAAGTCGAGCTTAAGGAACTTCAAGCTCAACAGCGCATCGCTGAGCTAGAGGCCCGGGTCGCGCTCGCTGAAAAAGACGCCGCGACCGCTCGTCTTGAAGCAGAGAAGGCTCGCGACGAGGCCGAAGCTCGAAGCCGAGACAACTACGGATTGCGCTACTACACCGATCCCGCGGTTGACCGGCGCTATTACTATCGCCCACCCACTGTGACCATATACACACACGGCAAAGGCGATACCAAGACGCACCAACACGAAGAGACAAAAACAAACCGTTTCTACAGAAAGCAACCGGCGAATGGAGAGAGCACCTCCGATCAAGTGCAACGCCTAATGAATGAAACAAGTGCTCGTTAATCTTCCTTTAACCACAGCACTTCGTAGGGCTCTAAAGTGAGGTAGTCGTGTGTAGAAACTTCCTTATCTGTTAAAACGTCTTTCAAGAAATGCGACAAACCCTCAGTGCGTAGCTGTCTGACATCCACCGTTTGCAGATGCTCTGAAAAATTAGCGATCACCGTCAATGTATTCGCATCATGCCAGCGCAGGTAAGCCAGCACATGCGGATGCTCGACTTGTAGTAGCCGCATGCTATTACCACTCAAAGCTGGAATCTGTTTGCGCGCCTCAAACAGCTGCTGCATCGACTGAAAAAGACGCTTCTTTACTGATTTTTCCTTTTTCAATTCCTTAAGAATCGACCAATCCATCCGAGGCCGGTGCACCCAACGACTATCTATAGCTTTATCTGGATCTTCGAGATAACTGTAGTCATTCAGTAAGCCCCACTCCTCCCCGAGAAAAATCAATGGAATCCCTCCGATACTCGAAAGCACACCATACATCATAAATATGCGCCGCACCGCCATCTCAATAAGCACAGAGTCCTTGCTTAACGATGCTTGCTCAAGACCTGCAAGCGACGCCATAGTCCCTGACACGCGCATGTCCCCCGTATCCTCATTATGCTGGAAAGGCACACCCGATGCAAAAGTGCCTGGAAAACCACCTGCATAAAATGAATTCAAGAAGTTGCGATGATCATCCGGATTAATCCCAACTGCCCAAGCATCTTCGTTATCAAACGACCAGCCGATATCGTCATGCCCGCGCAAATAATTCACCCAAGAGGTGCCGTATGGCAAGGTGTGACGATGACTCAGCGACTGCTTTAAGAGCTTCGTCTCACGTGTCGCGATACTTTCCCACATCAGCGACATCATTGTCGGGTTATAGGAGATCTGACACTCATCGCGGTCGATGTATTTCTCCACCTCATCAGGGTGCACAATAGCTTCTGATTTAAATACCAAACCAGGCGCTGCGATACGACAGACCGCATTGAATGCTTGAATCAACAAATGCGCTTCAGGCAAATTTTCGCACATCGTGCCCATCTGCTTCCAAATAAAGGCCACTGCATCGAGGCGTAAAATTTCCACTCCCGTGTTGGCGAGAAAGAGCATCTCGCCCGCCATCGCACGGAAGACCTCTGGATTGGAATACTTTAAGTCCCATTGAAAGCTGTTAAACGTGGTCCACACCCATTGCTGTAATCCCTCATGCCAGGTAAAGTTCCCGCGCCGTATTGTTGGAAAAATCTCACGCAAATTTTGTTCATAGTGATCCGGAGTCGTGCGGTCTGAATACATATGATAATAATTTTGATGTTCACGTGAACCCTCCTGCGCACGTATCGCCCAATCATGGTCGTCTGAAGTGTGATTAAACACGAAATCAATCACGAGTGAGATGCCGACTTTACGAAAATCCGTTGCCAGCGAACGCAGATCTTCCATGGTGCCGAGATTCGGATCCACCGCACGGTAATCGGTAATCGCGTAGCCTCCATCGCTCTGCCCTTCTCGGTCTTTAAACAATGGCATCAAATGCACGTATGTGAGTCCTAAACCTTTAAAGTAAGCAATCTTGTCACGCAACTGATTGAGGTCATCGCTAAACAAATCCACGTAAAGCGAACCGCCCACCATGCGTTCTGACAGATACCAGCCTGGATCATTTTCGCGGCGAATATCGAGTTGCTGTAATTCCTCGGGGCGACTCAGCCAACAGTCGACTGCCGTCAAAAGAATACTTTCCAAGTAGAAAAAGAAGTCGTAGTGGTCACCGTAGAGACGATACAGTAAAAGGAACAAACGCGGCCAATGTTCGGCAAGTCTTCCATCCATCGTCTCGATTAGCTGGGCACGCTCGGATGGAGATGCTACCGCCCCATCGACCTTAGAGAGGATCTTAGGCCTGATGCGATTCAGCGAACGTTGAGCTTCGTATTCGAGGTCAATATCAGGCATCAGCGTCGGCTTCGTTTTCAAATTCAGATTCGGACTCTATTTCTACAGACTTATCATTCGGAATGGTAATCGTATCGAGGAAATTGTAATATCCGACTCCCTCAATGATACCTGCAGCATGATGCGCATCTGCGAAATAAACACGTGGATACTTTCGTAGCTTTTCCAGCTCTGAACTGTAATTACCCACCACTACAGCCAAAGTATTCCCGGCAAGCATCTCTTCGTCATTACCCGAATCCCCAGCAATCAAAATATTCTCCAGAGGAAAGCCCCACTTGAACGCCATGTGGCGAATACTGATACCACTACCTGCACGAAATGGGATCACATCGAGGAACATCCCTAGCGAGAAGACCACCTTCGCGCGCAAGCCATGCTCACGCATAATTCGCTTAATAACTCCCACCTTCGGTGCGACTGTTGGATCAATTCCAAAACTAATTTTGTATTTAGACTGCTCTCGATCCTCTTGTAGGTGCAGCCCTTCAATCCCGAGCAACACTTCACGGATACGATCTGGCTCCCAGCGGAAATCGATGTGTTTTTGCCAACTTTTATCTAAAGTGTAATTCTTCCCGTAATAGATTTCGGTGCCTACCGAAGTGATCAACACTTCTGGTTGCGGAATCTCATACTCATCCATCAACGCAATGACTTCTTCATAGCGTCGCCCGGTAGCAATTCCGAATCCGATATTATCCTCCGCCTCACTCATGAGTTTGAAGAAATCCTGCATCGCTTTATCGTCACCCGTGAGCGTGTTATCAATGTCCGCGATGATCAATCGATCAATCTGCGGTAAGCGGCGCGTTTTACGTCCGCGTGCAATATCGGGCGAATGGTAAGTTTCTTCAAGCACCTCGTTCACATCGCGCAAGTAGCGCATCACATGACGTTTCCATGAGTAGTGTTTGTTTACATTCTCAAGACCATTTTTGGACCATTCATTCCATTGATCGTGCTCAAGTAAGGCATGCATCAGAGACTGCTCTATTGCCTTCGGGTCGAACGGATCTACGAGCTGACCGTTCTTGCAATTGGCAATAATATCACTCGGCCCACCATCATTCGTTGCCACGATTGGGGCACCACTTGCTGCCGCCTCAAGCAATGTCAGTCCGAACGGCTCCGTCATTGCGGCGTTAATAAAGACACCGCGTGACTGCGTAATCGCTCGATACAGTGCTGGCACGTCACCCGACTTATGCTGCTTCGGATACGCGATCTTACCATACAGGTTATAGACATCAATCAGCTGGAGCACATTGTTGAGCACCATTTTTTGACCATGTGGCATCTGGCGAACATCGTCGCGACTCCCCATGATCAGCACTAAATTCGCCTCTCGTTGTAACGCAGGAGACTCACCGAATACTTTCACGAGCATCTCCAAGTTTTTACGTTCATCAGGCCGCGCCATCGCCACAATCATTGGCTTTGAAGCATCATGTAAGAAGGCGTCGATATCCTTCTTTAATTGAAATTCGGGCTCATCTTCACGAGGCGGATGGAAAGAACTCAAATCCACCCCTGGCGGAATCACTTCCATACGTTGCGGCACATAGTGTTCATAACACTCATATTGCTCACGAACCTCTTGATGCGTGCTGGTGCAAATCAGTTGGCAAGTTTCCAAGGCAAACTCCTCCGCCTCAATACGACTCGAAATGGCATAGCGCGCCTCGATCTTCTCAGGGCTGACCCCAGATTCCAACAGGCGCTCTTTTTTCACGCGCCCAAGCGAGTGTCCAGTAAAGATGAAAGGCACTCCGATCAAACGCGCTAGCTGACCGCCTCCATAGCCCGCATCTGCATAGTGCCCATGTATCACGTCGGGAGCAGTGTGTGTACGCTGAAAGTGGTTGAGGCACTGATCCACAAACATCTCCATGTATGGCCACAGCTTAGACTTCGTCAAATAACGCTTCGGCCCAAACGGGATTCGCACGATGTAAGCTTTATCTGCAATCTGCTCTTCAAGCTTCGCGTAATCATCAGAGACACGATCATCCACGACTTGACGAGTGATTAAATCAACTCGTTCCACTTCTGGACTCTCGGCAAGCGCACGCGCGAGCTCGAGCACATAGCGGATTTGACCACCAGTATCTTCGTCACGACCAAGCTCTAAGTCCTCTCCCCGGATAAGCCCATGAAGACTGACCAGTGCGATACGTTTTCCTTTATTTTTTGTCATGACTTGTTGCTAGTAGAATAAAATGTTTTGTCCGTAGTCGTCGCGCCCTGCATTCCGCAGACTTTAGCGGCAAAATGGCTGGCATTCTGGACAATGGCTTCGACCGGTAGCTGTGATACGATTCCATGTATGGTAAATGCCGAGAAAGAATCACCCGCCCCAACTGTATCCACCAAAGGATCTGGAACCGGCGCAGGTGTGCACATTGCCTTACCGTATTCGCCGTAAATGAACGCACCCTGACTACCGCCAGTCAGTAGCACATTTTTCACACCAAACTGCGCGATCAACCGCTCCACAGACGCTTCGCTCCTATCAAAAATGATAGAGGACTCACCGAGCACAATCTCTAGCTCATCGATATTTAATTTAAGCCAGTCCGCACCTTCAATCTGTGCGCGCAACGAGCCCAATTCATAATAGGGTGGCCTTAAATTCACATCAAAGAAGCGCATTGCAGAAGAGTTTCGCATCAACGCCTGAAACGAAGCTCTAGAGTGTGGATTACGCAAAGCCAGCAATCCATGATAGATCAACTTACTTGCACTCACGTCGGAGTCATCAATGAAATCCCAGGCACGCGGCTCGCAAATCTCATACGACGGCTCATCATTCTCAATCGTTACCTGCACTTCGCCTGTCGCGTAGTCGGCATGAGTTTGCAGACCATCAGTCGACAGACCCCACGTCGACATTTTTTCACGTATATTGTGACCGCCCGGATCGTCCCCCACAGCACTCATAAATAGCGGATCATGCCCAAAACCTTTGAGCCCCCAAGCTACATTGAACGGGGCGCCTCCAAGCACACGGCGGCCATCTGGGAAACAATCGTAAAGCACTTCACCATACACGGCAACGTCAACTGCGGACGAGACTGGATTAACAGAAGGGTTGGCTTTCGATATAGTTTGCTGCATACGTTTTAGTATGAGTCACATTGGGATGAATCATTTGCCCATTGCTAGATTTGTAACTTATTGCTCGACTATATAACGCTAAACTATGAATCATTTCAACCCTCAACCTAAAATTACCGCCAAAACCCTAGCTACGGACTTGGACGGAACACTGATTCCATTACCTAATAACGCAGGAAACGTAAGTGCTTTAGCTGAGTTATTTAAACATCACCAATCCGGCGAAATCAACTTGGTCTATGCTACCGGCAGGCATTTTGAATCCGTGCTCGAAGCGATCGTACACTACACCCTGCCCACTCCAGAATGGATCGTATGCGACGTCGGCAGCGCAATCTTCAGACATCGTGGCGACAGCTACCAACGCTACACACCCTATGAAGATCACCTTGCGCAAACAACAGGCACCGTAAACCGTGCAAAGGTTGAAACCTGCCTCAACCACATCGACGGCTTAGAACTACAACCACCCGACCATCAACAACGCTTCAAAGTCAGCTATCAGTGCACATCTGAAGTCCTGCACAAGCTCGTCGACACGATCGAAGCTAGACTTCAGAACGATGACATGCCCTACGATTGCATGGGTAGCATCGATCCTTTTGAAAATTGTGGACTCATCGATGTGCTCCCACGAAATGTCTCGAAAGCATACGCACTCCTGTGGCTCGCCACACACGCCGATTTCCTACCCGACGAAGTGATTTACTCAGGCGACTCAGGTAATGACTACGCCGCCCTCGTCAGCGGCTTCCGGGCAATCATCGTCGCCAATAGCAGCGAAGGTCTTGTCGAAAAAGTGCAAGCGAAGCTTCAACAGCGAAATTTATCAGAGCAACTTTACCTTGCGAACAAAGAAGCCACCAGTGGTGTGCTCGAAGGCTGCAAACATTTCGGACTGATTAAATAGTCTACAAGCATCCTGAACCACCAAATACCCGGGGCGGGACTTGAACCCGCACGGCCTTGCGGCCAAGGGATTTTAAGTCCCCAGTGTCTACCATTCCACCACCCGGGCGCAGGTTGTGTCATTGGACAAACGCGGAAGAAAACAAGCCAGATTGTCCTTGGCAAGTCTTGATCTCATTTTGCGACAATGTTGTTTAGATTCCCCTAAATACGAATAAGGACTTGTTACCTGCCTACGGCTCCTTTAACTCTGCCCTACCGTGAAAAAAGTCACCGATATCAATATTACTTCTAAGACGCTCCTCCCCTCTCCGCTTGAACTCTGCGCAGAGATCGAAAAGACCGAGGCAGCCGATAAATTTGTTGCTGAAAGCCGCGACGCTATTAACGAAATTATCTTCGGCAAAGACCGTCGTTTGCTCGTTGTGATTGGCCCTTGCTCAATCCATGACCTCAAGGCAGGCCGCGAGTATGCTGAGAAATTGGCCAAGCTAGCAAAGCAGGTCGAAGATCGCATGTTCATCGTCATGCGCGTCTATTTCGAAAAGCCGCGCACCACAGTAGGCTGGAAAGGCCTCATCATGGATCCAAAGCTCGATGGCACCAGCGACATCCCAGAAGGTCTACGCATCGCGCGTCGTTTCCTTTTAGATATCATCGATCTCGGCCTCCCCACAGCAACGGAACTTTTGGATCCAATCACTCCGCAATACATTGCCGACCTCATTTGCTGGTCTGCCATCGGTGCGCGCACGACTGAGAGCCAGACCCACCGCCAAATGGCTTCAGGTCTATCCATGCCATTAGGCTTCAAAAACGGCACTGATGGTGGCCTCACTGTTGCAATCAACGCGATCAAGGCAGCCAGCCAGGAGCAAACTTTTCTCGGCATCGACAACGAAGGTAAGGCCAATGCGCTGACAACCAAGGGCAACCCAAACTGCCACATTGTCCTTCGCGGCGGCTCTAAAGGCCCTAACTATGGTGCCGATGATGTTGCTATGGCGCGTGAGCAACTTGAAGCTGCAGGCCTCACTCCTGCAATCATGACCGACTGTAGCCACGCAAACAGCAGCAAAGATCCAGCGAAACAGCCAGCGGTCTTCTCAGAGATCGTTCGCCAAAGCCTCATTGATCCAAGTGTCATTGGAGCGATGGTGGAAAGTAACCTCAATCACGGTAACCAATCCTTTCCTCAACCAGTAGAAGATCTAGAATATGGCGTCTCCATTACGGATGGCTGTATCGATTGGGACACGACCGAGAAAATGCTCCTCGATGGCTACGAGGCGCTAGCCCCACTCTTTAAAGCTTAAGCTTTTCATAAGTTAAACTTATTTAAAAGATAAAGTTAATAAGTTTTTCTTTATAAGCGATAAGTTATCTACTATAGTTCTACTTATCTGAACCCAATTAAAAAATAATACAATGAGTCAACAACCCATCCGTGTCGCAGTCACTGGTGCAGCTGGAAACATCGGCTACGCCCTCCTCTTCCGCATCGCTTCAGGCGCTGTATTCGGCCCTGATCAACCAGTAGCGCTCAATCTCATCGAGATTCCACCAGCTTTAGATGCACTCAAGGGTGTGGTGATGGAGCTTGATGATTGTGCGTTTCCACTCTTGAAAGACGTCGTTGCGACGACTGACCTCAATGAAGGTTTCAAGGACGTCAACTGGGCGCTTCTCGTCGGCTCTGTCCCACGTAAAGCGGGAATGGAACGTGGTGATCTACTCGGCATCAACGGCAAGGTCTTCACTGGCCAAGGTAAAGCAATCGCAGCCAACGCAGCAAGCGACGTGCGTGTGCTGGTTGTCGGCAATCCCTGTAACACCAATGCACTGATCGCGATGAACAATGCAGAAGGCATTCCAAACGACCGGTTCTTTGCGATGACGATGCTCGACGAAAATCGCGCCAAGACACAACTCGCGCAAAAGGCAGGTGTTGATGTAACCGAGGTGACGAACATGACGATCTGGGGCAACCACTCCGCCACACAATACCCTGATTTCTACTCGGCTCAGATCGCGGGTAAGTCAGCCGCCGAAGTAATTGACGACGAGGCATGGCTTAAAGACACCTTCATTCCGGACGTGCAAAAACGTGGTGCGGCAATCATCGCAGCGCGTGGCGCGTCATCCGCCGCTTCTGCAGCGAATGGTGCGATCGACTCCGTTCGCAAACTCATCAACGACACCCCTGAGGGTGACAGCTTTAGCATGTGCATTTGCTCTGATGGCAGCTACGGCACAACTCCGGGCCTCATCACCTCACTTCCATGTCGGGTCAAAGGCGGTAAGCTAGAAGTGGTGCAAGGTATCGAAATCAACGATTTCAGCCGCGCAAAGATCGATGCGACCGTCAAAGAGCTCGAAGAAGAGCGTGAAGCGGTCAAAGACCTGATCTAGCTCCGATCCAAGTTTTACCCAAAGCCCGGCCTAAATCGCCGGGCTTTTTTTGGCTTTATCGTGAGTAGCGAAATTGAGAACTACTTTCCCAATTCGATCTACGGCGGACGAGTCGTATTTCCGCCACAACAAACCTAAAATCCAAAGCTAGGAGGAGGTCTCCTGACTACTCTTTATAGGCTCAAGCACGGGCCTTATACTTAATCGCCAACTCAAACAGAGATTTGGCATCGTATAACATGCTTCATGTGCGCACTATTCAGGTTTACCCCAAGTAAAAAACTGCTACACTGCTAGCATGTCAGAGTTTCTATATATCGGTTGGACAACGGTAGGCAACGAAGCTGAAGCGGAACGCATCGCGAACGACTTAATCGATCAAAGACTTGCTGCCTGCGTGCAAATCCATCAAATAGCATCCGTATATCGCTATAAAAATGAGACACATAAAGACGCAGAATGGCGACTGTGCATCAAATTTGGTGAATCCAAGCAGCAGTCACTCAACGACTACATGGCTACGCGACACCCATATGAAATCCCTGAGTGGGTGACTGTAAAAGCAAACTTCAGCAGCCCAGATTACCTCAAGTGGGCCTTAGAAGTTTAAGACTCAGGCACTGGCTTAATTTTTTTCTTCTTGGGCACCAGAACATTGTGGTCGACCTCATATTGTTCCATATCGGGTGGAACCGTCGCAATCGATTCAGCCATCGTAGTGAGTCCCTCTTTAACTTTAAGCATACTGTCTTGGTGCAAAGTCATCATACCATTGCGCATCGCGATGCGCTTGAGCACGGCAGCCTCTTCACCCGCGTTGATTGCCTTGATCAGCTCCTCGCTGGTTGCCATGAGTTCATGGATGCCGATTCGCCCCTTGTAACCCTTACCCCCACAGCTCGGACAACCATCCATGTTGGCCTGTTGAATTTTACCAGTCCAAGTCAATGCCTTGTTGATAATTTGTGCCTCATTTCCTTCTGGTCGATACGCAGAGCCACAAGATTTACAAACACGGCGCATCAAGCGCTGAGCGCAAACACAGATCAAAGATGCTGAAATCATAAACGGCTCAATTCCCATCTCAGTCAACCGAGAGATCGTTGTTGGTGCGTCATTGGTGTGCAAGGTGCTGAATAACAAGTGCCCAGTGAGCGCGGCTTCGACAGCAATGCCAGCAGTTTCCTTATCCCGAATTTCCCCAACCAGAATTACATCGGGGTCCTGACGCAGGAACGATCGAAGCGCATTAGCGAAAGTAAGCCCAATTTTACGCTGCATCTGCATTTGCAATAATCCAGGTAAAGTATACTCGATCGGATCTTCCGCGGTGCGAATACAAAGGTCAGGCGTATTGATTTCGTTCAATGCAGAATACAAGGTCATGGACTTACCCGAACCCGTCGGCCCACAATGTAAAATCATTCCGTATGGACGCTGAATCAGATCTCGATACAGACCCAAATTACGATCCGAAAAACCCAGTGCTGGAAGCGGCAAGGTGCTCTTTTGCTTGTCCAAGATACGCATCACCATGCCTTCGCCATGATTCAATGGCGCAGAAGAAACACGTAAATCAACATCAATGCCTTTTTTATTAAACTGCTTGTAAACAATTCTCCCGTCCTGGGGCAACCGTCTTTCCGCAATGTCCAATTGAGCCATCACTTTGAGGCGTGCTAGCAAGGCATTCGAAGCTGCAGGAGGTATCGATAAAGTATTCGCGAGAATGCCGTCCACACGCACACGCACACGTGTTTCTTTTTCAAAAGGTTCAATGTGGATATCACTTCCACCAGCATAGTAAGCCTCTTCAACGATACGGTTTGCCAACTTAATGATCGGCGCAGATTCCTCGTCTCCAAATTCATCCTCTAAGTCATCCGTATCCTCATATTCTTCGCCAAGAGCTTCGACAACATCCCCGAAGCCTTCGGACTGATATTTGTCTACCTGACTGTCTAGCACCTTATCGATTTGCTGCTCCAAACCAAGGAGGACAGAGACGCGCATCCCTGAGATCTCTTGGATTTTAGTAGTCACCCGTAGGTCAAACGGATTGCTTACTGCGACAATCAAAAAATCTCCACAAAACCCGAGTGGTAAGACCTTATTCTCGATGCAAAAATCTTTTTCCAACTTCGCGTAGGTCATCTCGTTGACCATGCAGCTGCGAATATTGATCGGCGATAAATCAAAGGCCCTCCCCTTAGCCACTAACAACTGAAATTGAGTAATTTTATAGCTATCGGCGAGCAATGACTCCACGGCCTGCCCCGACATGTCTTCATCAGTGCTAGTAATCACTTTAAACTGCTCATCGGAAAGGTGCCCCATATCGAGCAGGTTTTTCACGATCGAAGTTTGTATTCTAGCTAAAGCCATAAGAAAAATTAGTTAAAGAGGGCAATCAAAGTCTACACTTAAAATTTGGCCATATTGGCATCAACGAGTGGCATAGCCATCAAATCATCTAGCGACTGAATCGAACCATCTAAGTCATACAGGTGAGCAAAATCTTCGGCCGACAGTCCAGACATTGCGTATTCAGTTCTCAAATACTCTGCTTGAGAATGAGTCAGCAAGGATCCGAGTTGCTTAGCAGGATCAACGACTCCCACAGATGGCAGGTGCCTAGCGACATGCTCGCCAGTAAGCACTGAACCAGAACTTTCATTGACCAAAGCGGTCATCACATCTTGAATTTCACGGCAGCTGGACCAATTCTTGGCAAGCAATGCGTAAATCGCATCTTGCGACAATTCCATAGCCTTTGATTCATTCAAGCGTTCGGTCGCGATACGTAAAAACCGCAGTGCATAATGCCCAACGTCACTAGGCCGCAGATTCAATGCGGGCAGAACCAATCCATGACGATCTGAAGCAATTAAAAAATCGGTTGGCATTTCCGTTGAAGAAAGAACAAACGCCAAGAAAAGATCCGAAGCCTCCTCTGCGACCAAACACGCAAATTCTTTGGCAGCAGGTATGTCTGAAGCATTGTTTAAACGTAACAGCACCACATGGCTGTTTTCAAGATCCTCAGACAACTCTTGAATTTTGATCACTCCACCGTCGGCTAGACTAGAGAACTGATAGGTAAGAAGTGGTTTGTCTTCATTGCCAAGCCATGCCGACAAATCCTTCAAAGCAAGCTCAGCTTCTCCACCGTTGGGTTCCCAAATAAAACAATGATCCTTCTTTTGCGCTAGGGACCATAGATCCTTGGTGAATTTCACAGAGGTTAAAGACTTGGCAGAAATAAAGCGTGGCTCGTCAGGAAGGTGTAAATGCTCCGTATCCGTTTCCTCTGCATCCTCTTCAGAAGAAGATTTCTCGTCATCGCTCATTGGCTCAGAAAAACGCTCTACTTGCTCTAGAAAATAAGCCGTATTTAATGGCTTCTCCATCACCAAAGTCACACTCATGTTTGCGACTTTGACTAACTCGGGGGTGTTCATCAGTCCAGAGACTAAAATAAACGGCAGGTTAGGATACAACTCTCGAGAACGTTTCAAAAAGTCCGCCCCGTCCATGACTGGCATCTTATAGTCTGAGATGACGAGGTCGTATGGAATTTCTTCTAACAGATCGATCGCGCGCTCAGGGCGAGTCGCCATGTCCACACGGTAGTTGTGCTCTTTAAGAAGCTCTTGCAGCATTTCTGCATAATTCTCCTCGTCGTCTAAAACTAAAATTCTACCAGCCATAATTGAAATACATTAATCTAGAAGCACTAGGCTTGTTTCACGATCTCCTCCAGAGTCTTCGTATCGGCTCGCAAAAAGTCTGCAGTTTTGGCTAGATCCCCTTGATTTAAGGCATACACCGCCTTGGCGTAATCCACTCGCTGGGCCTCTAAAAACGCAACGAGAGCCGCATGCGGGGACATTGAGCATGCATTCTCTAGCGCGCCTCTCAATACATCAGCACTCAACTCAGCCTTGGCGCCCGCAACGACGATACTCTGGATTGCGGAATGCAATTGATCGTAGTCACGTTCCAAATCATATGAGAGCAACATTTCCGCCGCCGACTGACTCAGCTCGGGGACCACTTCGCGGCCCTGTTCAGCTGATATACTGAGTAAAAGCTGTTGTGCCAACACTGGCACATCATGACTACACTCATTCAAACTGGGCACCTTAATCTCAGCAGTTCCCATCAAAATGTATAAGCTCTCATCAATGCGCCCCTCATCGAATAGCTCGTCTAAGTCGCCACTCACGCAAAAAATCGTGCGCAATACGAGGTCACCATTGTCAAATACACCCTCACATCTTGCCAATTGTGCGGCTAGTTTTTTCTGGGATAGAGACAGACTCTCCACTCCCAAGACAACACAGGTTACCTGATCCGCATTGGCCTTTTGAGCATTTAAGATTGCTGAGATTGCATGACTCTCATCAAAGCTTTCTGGGCTGAGATAAATAAAGCTCTCTGTTGAGGATGCATCAAAGCTGCGTATGTCATCACAGATCGCTCGATAATTCGCACCGTTTGGCCCAACGAGCGACAGTGTCGACTTAAAATTACGCAGTGCATATAAACGCTCTGCAAATCGTATCGAGGCAGAGGCCTTACATGGAAATGAACGAAAAGGAAACTTTAGTGTGGACTGCTTGGCACCCGCATTGAGCAAAGCTCGCTCACCTCCATTGTCTTGATATTTCTTTGCCTCGACAATGAGTTCAGCAGTTCGCTCCAGTAGCGAGAAGATATTCAAGGGCTTTAAAAACACACCGCCGACCCCATCGCTAATCAGTTCGCGAATCGTATCATTCTCGAGATACCCGGAAACCATTATGACTGGAACCTCGGGTTTGATCTGCTTAATGACTTTCATATATTCCGCACCGCTCATGCGAGGCATTTTATGATCGGTCACCACTAGGTCGAAATGGTTGTCACGAAAGACGACCACAGCCTCCACTGGATCCTCCATGGGTGTGACCGTATAGTCCGCCTGCTCAAAGATATCAGTCAGCAGACTGTTGAAGTCTGAGTCGTCATCTAGTATTAAAACACTGTAAGCCATGAATCGTCTGAAATGGATTAATCCTCGTCTTCCTCTGCAGCATCTTCTGCGTCGTGGATGTCAGTAATTTTTTCCAAGGCCCGGGTAAAGGACTGGCAACTGGTTGCATACCAGATGACCTTTCCGTCCAAAGCCTCTTCCCAATATTTAATGACAGGCGCACTCATGTAGTAACAGGTCGCCATCATGTAGGTGTCCTCAATTTTATCAAAGGGCACAGTCGAGGTCGCCCAACACAAATCGATATTCACCTCCATCGGGCGTAAGCTCTTCAACTCGATGAAACTTAAATCAATCAAGCCTAGTTCATACTCTTCAACGATGTAGTCGATCAGCTTGTTCTCATCGAGGACTTTCAAGTCATAAATCAGCGAAGTCAGTATCGACGCGTGCTTCATATCGCCCTGTTGAATCGCCCCCATGAACTTCTCATTGGCCGACTCAAGGTCGTTCATAGTAAGAAGCCCCTTATCGACAAGGGAGGAACCTAAAAAACGGTTACCGCGAAGTATGAGTGCTCTGTGCTGCTGCATGGGGTCTAATGCCCATTAAAATGCGGCAAACACTGCCCTTACGTCAAGTCATCAGACCACCTAATCACTACGAATCGTCAGATAACCCCGTCGACCGTTGAAATAGAGGTATAAGCGACTCACTTTTTGCGTATCTAATAAGCTTTCAGCCTCCTCAATCGTCTCTGAGACTTGACCATTGATTTCTAAAATTACACTTCCACGAGGCAACGCATCCACAAACGGCGAATCATTTGCGACTGAAAGCACCAAAATACCGTCCACGTCACGTTCGATGCCAAATTCTCGACGCCACAGGTCACTCAAAATCACTCCCTGCACGCCTTCTAAGATTTCACCGATGGTCGCATCCAATTCATAAGGATCCTCTGGGTCGCTCAAGCGCACATTCAAGGACTCCAACTGGCCCTCACGATAAAATTCAATTTGTAGCTCAGTGCCTGGAGCATACTCGCCCAGCTTAATACGCAGAGCGGCTGCATCTACAATCGCTCGACCATCTACTGAGACCACCACATCACCCTGCCTTAAGCCAGCTCGTGCGGCTGGTAACCCATCGACTACCGATTGTATTAATGCCCCTGAGATCGCAGGCAATTCGAAGGCTTCCGCATAGTCTGCATTGATATCATCCACACTCACGCCAATCACACCACGGCGCATTTCACCTTCATTGATCAAGGCCAGCATCACCTTGCGCGCAAAGGTCGAAGGAATCGCAAAACCCAACCCAATGCTTCCACCACTACGCGACAAGATCGCGGTGTTGATACCCACCAAGCGGCCATACGCATCAATCAATGCCCCACCCGAATTCCCCGGATTGATCGGTGCATCTGTCTGAATAAAACTCTCATAGCCAGACTCACCAAGAATCGCCAAATTGCTTCGCCCCGTAGCCGACACAATCCCCTGCGTAATGGTCAACCCAATACCCATCGGATTCCCAATCGCAAAAACAATATCGCCCACTTCCAAATGGTCACTGTCTGCAATCGGCAGATACGTCAGATCCTCCGCATCCACCTTCAACACCGCCAAATCGCTACGTGGATCACGGCCCACAAGCTTCGCCTCCAACTCGCGGCCATCTGTCAGTTCGACCAAAATCTCATCGGCAGGCGTTCCCGCCTCCGTCGAAATCACATGATTGTTCGTCACGATATAGCCGTCCGCCGAAATCACTACGCCCGAACCCACTCCCTGCGGCGCACGACGCTCCTCGACCTCGGGCGCTTGTTGCTCTGGCACTGGCATACCAAAATAGCGACGCAGTAGCTGCTCTCGAGGGTCCATCCCACGAGAACGATAGACCTTCAAGATACGCGCCGAATGCACCGCAACCACCGCATCTTTTGCATCCTTCAAAACAGGCGCATAGCTCGTCAAATACTTTGGATTCTCACGATCCATCGGTCTTGAATCCAAGTCCAAATTAACTTCCTTCTTTTGCGCGCAGACGACCGCCACAAAAAGACCTCCTAAAATACATACGACTGCAAGTAAACGAGCTTTCATAACAGCCGCCCAATAAAACCAACGAATTCACCAGTGCAAGATTTTGAAAACTTTTTACACGCTCAAAAAGAACGAACATTCCTCTCCTCCTTGAATAAGGAATAGCCGCTTCATCTCACCCTCGAGCCAACAACCCTGTAGCTAAAAAACATTCACACCAAACGTCTCCCTAAGTAACCATATCCAACCTAGGACACGAGGGATAGCGGGTTAATGGCAGTGCTCGGCAACTGTAGCGCAAGGGAGCATATAAACATACCTGACTGCAGGGCTTACAGGCAGCGATGTGCGCTTGTCGCCTAAGCGTTTCACGGACCCCCGTCAGGTGAGCACATTTCTAATGCGATTCATTTGAAATGTGCTTGATTGACCAGTAATTACGGAAGCCAACATGTTGTTCGGGAAACGCCTTTGCATAGTTTGGGCTAAAGCGATAATAATTGTGAAGATATACTAGCCATGCATATTTATCGTCTAGATCTTCTTCAAGATAGTCTTCGAGTATTGCCCTAGCCTTGCTCAAATAAATAGAACGAGTATGAGGGGTGCATAATCAACCTCATATACAATATCGGTCATCCTCTGGAGACTTCCTTCGCTAGCGCGACACTTCGAACATCACGACCGCCTCGCATGGATTTCCCCGGGTAGTGTCAACTTTAGCAATCTCTTTTGAGATCCCTTTCGCCTCGATTGGCAGACGACTCAACGCATCATAAGAGATCGGTGTAATGTCAGCAAACGAGTATGACGAAAAAGTCACAAGCAGGAGCGCCATTTGAGATAATTTCATATTCCACCAGAAACTACGGCATTTAATAGTTTCAAAAAAGATAAGCGCTTAATACCAAACTAACACTTCACCCACTTCTCAACGCGGCAATCGAAGCCACCGATATCGACTAGATGGCGAGCTTCTAACTTCAATGAAGGATCGGGGCTATCCATTTTTAATGGGTTGATAAACACCAGACGTCCCCCAGGGCGAAGTGTGTCAGCAGCAATTTGGTAGAACTCTTGAATCAGTCCCTGCAGATCTTCGATCCGGATGCGGCGACCGAGTGGCGGATTGGCGATAATCAAACTGATGCTGTTTGGAGCAATGCCAGTCACAGATTCATAGCTGCGAAAGCTACAGCGATGCAGCGCAATCTTTCCACTCTCGATGCCTGCCGATTTAAAATTCAAACGAGCGACTTCAATCGCGTCTAGATCGCGATCGGAGGCAATGATCGAGTCGACTTCGCCCAGACGAGCCCGTTCAATTAATTCGAGCGCGGAGCCACAAAACGGGTCCCAAATAGATTCCTTCTCTTGAATGCCAGCCATCTGTGCCATTGCTGCGGCAAGCGGTGGATGTGTGGACGCGGGCACGTCGTCCACTCGATACGTAAAGCGAGGATCAGGCTGGACACGTGGACGCAATTCAACCGACTGCCCGACCTTCTCAGGATACACTTCGATCGCCCATGGTGATTTGCGTGGATCGTTGAGTAAGTCGGGGCAAAGTGCAAATGCAGCATTTGCGATCGCCTGCACCTTACGCGGTGGCACCTTGGCACGCATAAACTGTAAGCGGTAGCGTGCTTGGCCTTCAGTTAATTTCTGGCAAAGTAACTGTGTTAATTCTGAGGCAATGATCGTTGCCAGTGCATCGGTATGCTGCGCTTCGTTTTTGGCGACAATGCCGAGCACGAAATTGACCGAACCAATAGTGCGTAGTTGATACAAATCTGCGAGAGTGAACGGGCGCAGAGCGGTGATCGCCACGCAGGCAGGACTGGTCCGGACAATCTTGAAACGACTCTTTAACTTCGGATGCGCCAGTAGCTCATCACGAACAAAGACCTCCATACCCTTGCGGGTGCGCAGGTGGATGCGTAACTTACGCGTCTCCTTGATCTTTACATCTAGGCGGATGCTCGCAGGCTCCTCTTTTCGAGCGAGCTGTGCTTTCACTTTTTGCTCGGCTTGGTGCAAAGCGTCATTCGAATCATGCAGCTCCTCTAGTTTCTCTAGTGTGGCTTCGCCGCCGATTTTGCTTAAAGTCTGGCTGACGTTCTTAACCTCACGCTCACCTTCAGGTTGATCCAAAATTTCTAACACCGCTTTTTCGGCATCGGCACTCCCTCCGAGCTTGGGTAAGGCATTCATCGCATAGCGACGGATCTTCTCTTGTGGGTCTTGCAAGAGGCGGGTCAACCATTCCCGAGTTTGCTGGCGTTGTTCTTGAGTCGCTTTTTCTAGTGCCACCACACCCATCGCACGAACCAAGCCCACACGGGCGAGACGCTCTTCAGCAGTTCCCGCATCAAACAAGGGCACTTCACGCTCCCACAGACGCTCCCAAGATTCAGTGCGGAGCTGCTTATAAATTTCTTTGGCGAGATTGAGATTGGTTTTCTTCATGAATGAACAGGGGGAAGATGCGGAACCGTGCATGAACGTCAATAGGCGTTAAGTAAGAACGTCGAACATCCAAAATCGAACGTCCTATGGTGAAACCACACTCACCAGTAAGCTCGATCGCCTGTGCTCAAACCTCGATACTCACTCCTGCTAAATATCAATTACGTCGTCGTCATTAAGCGGACGGCGAGTTTGCTGAGTTCGCGGTCTGTCACCTCCACCTGTCGCATTACTTTGCTGCGGGCGTGTGCCACTCATTTGCACTTTAACTCGGTTCTTACCGAATAGTAGATTGGCCACGGCACTAGTGATACTCACGACAAGTGCGCCCCACAAAGCGCTGCCAAAGCTAGCCACATGGAAGCCTTCGACGAGCCCACCAACGAGCAGGAAAAGCAATGCATTGATCAACCAAACACCGATCCCGAAAGTCAAAATAATGAACGGCAACGAAAAGAGCATGAGCAATGGCTTAAAAAAGACATTACACAGACTGAGTAAGATGACTGCAACGATGAGGGCACCATTACTGTCGTAAGCGATACCTTGAGACGTGTTGGACGCCAACAGCACACCGAGTGCAATCAGTATCCAACTTTTAAAAAGTTGTGGAAAATTCATAAGTTAATGGAATTCGACGCATTCAGAGGAACACATCATCGATCTACCCGCAAACGAGCAGAGGATATCAGAAATATCTATGAGCGCGGCCTCAGTTACTCTGGGAAGCTAGCTCCTTCAGGAAGCACCGCCTCATCCAAATTTGCAGTGTAGCGAAAATTGTGTGTGGTGATCTGACCTGAATTATCCAGAGTGAGAATTAGATTGAAAATATGTGGTGGAGGCAAATTCGCAGGTGAACCCATTCCAAAATCGCCGCTCAGTGGCGTCAGACCATAGAAAGTGCGACCCGAAGATGCCGTGGTAAAACGAACATTTCCAGAAACGGCTTCTGGCTCAGCAATCAATCCGTCTGAATCGATCCAGTAGACACGCATTTGATTGTTCACGATGCGGAAGTTAATTTTTGTGGCCTCCTCGCCCCGCTCAATATAATAGCCCTGCTCCATGGGAAGGTCGCCAATTTGATAAGGGGGCTCGGAAACTTCAGTCGGGATTTCTTTTTCCGCACCCTCCGCGGCCTCTTCAGCCCACACAGACGTCACTGAAAAACTGAGCATGAATGCGAGACATAGAGGGAGTTTTTTATAGTTCATGATGTAAAAGTGAACGATTTGAGGTGAGAGATCAATCACGAGCTTCGCGCTCACGCTTTTGCAGTTCGACTTTAAGTTTTTTTAACTGTTCCATGCGCTGTGCCGTAGCAGCTTCTGCGCCCGCAGTGCCAGGTTCATAGAAAGTCAGCGTGTCGAGCATGTAGTCTTGACCACTCACGCCCTGCGGAAAGTCATGACTGTAGCGGTAATCCGCCCCGTGACCAAGCGCCTTATTAGTTTTGGTGTGCGCATCTCGTAGCCAGATCGGCACCTGCTGAACAGGCTCATCGCGGAGACTTTTCTTCACAGCGCCCAGTGCACGTGTGACAGAATTACTCTTAGGCGAAGTGGCCAGATACAATACCGCGTGGGCTAGCGCATATTCACATTCCGGCAGTCCAACCTTTTCACAGGCTTCAAAAGCGGCCACAGCGACTGTCAGCGCATG
This sequence comes from Opitutales bacterium, assembly GCA_018607135.1. Lineage (GTDB taxonomy): Bacteria > Verrucomicrobiota > Verrucomicrobiia > Opitutales > Coraliomargaritaceae > JBPOFY01. Next base: position 2,878 of record JABBCA010000080.1, on the reverse strand, counting down.
CGAATTAGCAAGACCGATGTCTTCTGAAGCCAGAATCACCAAACGACGTGCCAAAAAGCGCGGGTCTTCGCCTCCTTGCAGCATCTTAAACGTCCAATACAGCGCCGCATCGGGATCGGATCCTCGCAGACTCTTAATCATCGCGGAGGCGTGATCGTAATGCTCATCCTCATTGCGGTCATAGCGAATTTGCCGCTCACGAGCAAACACCTCGACCGCATCTGAATCTAAATGAGCCCCCACAGGCTGACTCAAGACCAAGGTTTCCAAGGCATTCAGTGCACGGCGCAGGTCACCACTTGAAAAATCTGCGATGGCTTGAAAAACGGCCGCGTCTGCAGTGCACCGTTGCGCCCCCAAGCCTCGCTCCGCATCCTCCAGCGCGCGCTGGAGCACGTCACGAATCGCCTCTGCTGCCACTGGCTCAAGACGGAATAAATGGCTACGACTGAGCAAGGGCGCATTTACATAAAACCCAGGATTATGCGTGGTCGCTCCGATAAGCCTGATGTTTCCCGCCTCGACATCGGGCAGGAGCAGGTCTTGCTGAGACTTATTAAACCGATGAATTTCATCGATGAAGAGAATCGTATCCTTGTCCGACTCGTAACGTGCCATGCGCAAGATGTCTCGCATCTCAGCAACATTGGAGAGCACTGCGTTGATACGCACAAACTTACTCTTGGTTTCCTCTGCAATCACTTCCGCCATCGAGGTCTTCCCACAGCCTGGAGGGCCATAAAAAATCAAGCTTCCAAAGTTGTCCGCCTGTATCAAGCGCGGCAGCAGGCAACCGTCTCCGACCACATGCGATTGCCCGAGAATCTCGCTCAAAGCACGAGGGCGCATACGCACCGCAAGCGGCCGCTTCACATGGGCGCTCGCGGCACTTTCCTCGGCTTCAAAGAAGCCAGCTTGATTCAGATCAGAAGACATTGGCCTAAACATCAAAGCACAGACGCAGCCTTGCAAGTTTGAACGAAACCACTTCAACTAGGAACTAACGTCCTCGACCCGAGCAAGATCGCACTCCTTTGAATTCACCGACACCAACGCGAGCCCCTGCCCTGTATTTGCTACCAGGATTGATCACTGGTCTCTGCATTGCAAAGACGCACCAAGCGCCTGTCAGCCTACTCTTGCCCTGCGCCCTTGTAGCACTACTTGCGAGTCTATGGTGCAATCAACACAAGCAACTCACTCGTCTTTGGTTATGCTGCTTCTTCATTGGCACCACTCTTAGCTTCTGGGCTTACGGATTGGAGCGATTTCCAGCCAAACCACATCCGACAACGCTCGCGCTTCCTGAACGCGAAGCGACACTCACGTTCCGAGTAGAGCGTGTGCTTGGATCGATGACAGTCTACCGCAACTCCACTGGCATCGCAAAAGTCTCAGAAGCGACGCCAACCAGTCCAGTCTTAGCAAAAAGTCGAATCTACTTCAGAGTTAAATCTCCCGAACAAAGCGACTACATGCTACGACGCGGACAGACACTAAAACTCACCGGTATTCTACGACCAATCCTCATAGAGGACGGCGAAGACAGTTTTGCAGCCTACCTTAAAAGTATCGGAATTCACTACACCTTCGAGCGAACCTCTGAGCTAAGAGTCCTCAAAGAAGCCTCCGCCTTCGATCGATTTTGCATGCGAATGAATGAGCGGTTCGACGAATACCTGCGCCTAGGTGCCCCCGCAAATACACACCTCACGAACGTTTATGTGGCCATGCTTCTAGGCAAAAAAGCCGCACTCTCCGACGAGCAGACCGAGCGCTTCCGTATGACAGGAACCATGCACTTTTTCGCAATCAGCGGACTGCATATAGGAGTCATCGCGACCGTAATTGCACAGTTTTTACTACTGCTACGAGTCCCTAGACATTTCAGTCCATGGGTCGGCCTTCCTTTGCTCTATCTCTATGTTGAAATCACGGGCGCTTCTCCCTCCGCAGTCCGAGCATTCCTGATGGCCGCCTGCTTCTGGCTCAGCTACGCACTCACCCGCCAACGTTCTCCGCTTGCAGCCCTCGCCAGCTCGGCAGTCGCAGTGTTATGGATCGCGCCCGAGCAGGTTTGGAGTTTGGGTTTTCAACTCTCTTACACCGTCGTATTAAGTATTTTACTTTTCGGGCTCCCGTTACATGAAGTGCTAACGAAACGCTTTCACCCGAACCAATTCCTACCCGAGGCAGACTGGAGCCAAAGTCAGCGCTCCCGCGCATGGATTACCGATAAATTACTCTTACTATTCAGCATTAGCATTGCCGCATGGCTAGCCAGCGCACCTCTCAGCGCAGGCTTATTCGGATTCATCGCTCCAGGTGCCATTTGGCTTAATATGTTACTTATTTATTTAGCTGCCTTAGTCATCACAGGGGGTGTGATCAGTCTAAGCGTGGCAGCCATTGGTTTCACACCACTGTGTGCATTCATGAATCATTCTTCGTGGGTATGCATTTCGATCATGGAATGGCTGATCCAACTCAATTTATCCATTCCTGGCTCTGCCATCAACAGCGATGGCTTCCCTAAAACCATCAGCTATATCGGAGTCATCGGATTTATCGGCCTGGTTTTTTGGCTCCACCTGAACCGACTTCGTTTCCGATCTTTGGCAATCCTCATCCCTCCAGTATATGTAATTTTCACTCTGCTTTTAGGCCTAATTTACAGCCCTTAGGGCCGATGAAAGAGACACTTTTTCAAAAGAAAGGCTTGCACCCGAGCGATTCTCAAACAGCTTCCGCAACTTCAACCTCCCTCCCGTTCGTCTAGCCCGGTCTAGGACACCTGGTTTTCATCCAGGCAACAGGGGTTCGAATCCCCTACGGGAGGCCATTTTTAACCCGCCAACTCAAGTAGTTCGGCGGGTTT
>JABBCA010000091.1 GCA_018607135.1 Opitutales bacterium | reverse complement strand
TAGAATAAGACACACTCCTAATTATATTGCCAGATAAAGTTCATTGATGGTATTAAACCCAAAGGATGCAAAGGCGTTTCCCGAACAAGATTTCAGCTTCCGTAATTACTGGTCAATCAGGCACATTTCTAATGAATCGCATTAGAAATGTGCCTGATTGACGGGTGTCCGTGAAACGCTTAGGCGACCAGCGCACATCGCTGCCTGTCAGCCCTGCAGTCACGTATGTTCATACGCTCCCTTGCGGTTCAGTTGCGGAGCACACTTCGCATCCTAATGCATAATCTGGGTTGAATTCAGAAGTTTGACGAACGTTTGTGGCACGACTGAACACGAAGATGTCCTAATATGGCGAACCAGAAAAAGGCAAGACCCTAACAAATAGGCATTTACGAACGTAACGAAGCTGAGCTACCCTACTTGATCTTAATCTTAACCCCTCGCCGCATATAGGTCGGCACATCTAAGTCCTCCCCGTTGTGTTCGTTGCGATCGGTCTTATCAAAGTAACCTCGTTGAGCATCGATATCGATGAACATGAACTCATCTTGGTTCGCTTCTACAGGCTTCTGTTTACTACTGAGCTTGGAAGAATGAACCGGACGCGGCGGCTTATCCTCTTTTGAAATTTCAGTTTCTAAACCGAGCCCCCCTTCGAGTGTGGCCTTCTTCTGAATCGCAACTTCGGGGTCGGCGACAGGGGCGGCCTCCATATCCGCTTTACCGAGAATACAAATCTCCAAACTCTCGCGACGCGCTTCATCGATCACCGCACCAAAAATCAAATCCTCACGTGAGCCAAAGCGCTTCGAGACGATCGACATGATCTCATTCACCTTGGCAATACCGAGGTCAGCGCCACCGATCACATTCACAATGATACGATCCAGCTGGGACGGGCGATCTCCCATGTGGAGCAGTGGGCAAATGAATAAATCATCCAAGGCGTTTTTCACATACTCAGGGCCACTCGCAGTGCCCGTGCCAAAAATCGTTTTACCCCCACGGTCATGAAACACCGATCGCAGCGAGCCAAAGTCTTGATTGATCAAGCCAGTCTTCAACAACATCGCACAGAGCGAATTCACACCGCGACCAATCCAACGATCTGCCACCGCAAATGCGTTCAATACACTGGTATCCTCTTCTCCTTCTTGTAGGAGCACATCATTCGGCAAGGGTATCAATCCATGCACCAGCTGGCGCAGCTCTCCGATGCTCTCTTCTGCAATGCGCTTGCGACGAGAACCTTCAAAACTGAATGGCAATGTCGCAAATGCGAGCACCAGCGCATCGGTCTTTGCCGCGACTTCAGCAACCACCGAAACCGCCGCACTTCCAGTGCCGCCGCCCAATCCAACAATCAAAATGATCAAATCGGTATCCGCAATCAGTCGAGCAATCGCATCACGGTCTGCCTCCGCAGCCGCCTTACCGATATCCACTTCACCACCCGCACCGAGGCCTCGTGTCACCGAACGACCGATCACCAATTTCTCGGCAATCGGTGAATTGTTCAGTGCTTGAGCATCCGTATTAATGGCGGCAAGTCGCACATCACCTAGGTCATCCAGCTTCAAGCCATCGACCGCATTCGTGCCCGCACCACCGACGCCAATGATCTTAATCTTAAGATCCGCCGCTCCAGTGCTTTGGTTGAATAGACTCTGTGGTTCTTCGCTCACTTTTTTAAATATTTAATAACCCGCTGATTTTGCGAAACAGACTATTGGGTTTTGCCGCCGCTTCTTGTGCAGCCTCTTGACCAGTCAACGCATAGTGTAGCAAGCCCAGCACCGTGCTATACTCTGGCTGGCGCAGCTCATCGGAAACATCCGCCGAACCTTCAGATATGGTAGACTCTAAACCTAAACTCTTCTTCGCTGCTACATCGATTCCACGCAAACGAGAGCTTCCACCTGTCAAAATAACTCCCGATGCGATATCCATCGGCTCCAACAAATCATCCGCTTCAAGTTCGTCCTTAATAATATCAAAAACCTCCGAGACTCGTGCTTCTATGATCTTGGTGATCGCTGACAATGGATACTCACGATCACCAATCGACAAGTCGCCGCGCGCCCAGACCTTCGTATCTTTATCTTCGGCTTCATAATAAGCACGACCATCGCGCAGCTTAAATTCCTCTGCACTCTTTCGACCAACTCGCAGGCCAATACTCAAATCATTCGTAATATGGTCTCCGCCTACAGGCACCACGCCAGTCTTTACAATGTAGCCCTTACGGTAGAGCACATAATCCGTAGTGCCGCCCCCCATATCAATGACCAAGGCACCATTTTCCTTTTCAGAGTCCTCCAACAAGACCGCACCCGAAGCAATGCTAGAAATGATCATGTCACTCACGTCCAAATCAATACCACGAATCACTCGTAAACTATCACTTACCATGTCGCTATCCCCGTGCACCGACCAATAACCAACCTTGAGGCGGCGGCCTTCACGAGAGAGCGGATTTTCAACGGGATGATCATCCACCGAAAATGGATTCTGAATGTGATGAATGTAGGTGCGTTCGCCAGGTAACTTACGTCGTTTCGCATCTGCCTTCGCCGCTTCGATATCAATCGAGCGAATTACGCCATCGGGTGAGCTTACATTCGTCGTGCCAACGTTAAAACTGCCAATCAAATGACTTCCGGTTTGAGCAAGATACACTTCATCAATACGCGACTGCGCATTCTTCTCCGCAGCCATGATAGCGGCGTGCACGCAGTCACTCGCAAGATTGAGATCAGTGATGACTCCCTTTTTGACCCCCTTAGAGGAGCTTGCACTATGGCCAATGATATTCAAACCAGACTCACCGACAATTTCGCCCAGAAGCACCGCGACTTTAGATGTCCCGATTTCAACAGCACCGACTACTCTGGAATGACTCATATTTGAAAGAAGTTAGGAGGTAGCAGTTAGAATATAGGAGCAGATCACAGGTAAAACCTGACAAAACTACTGCCTACAAAATGGATATTCTAACTCATTAATTCTATCTTCTGTCCCCTTTCTAAAATGTTCCGATTCGTCCACTAGTAAACTGCACTGCAGCAGAGCCGCGTAAAGAAAGATCGATTCGTTCAATGGAAGGATTTCCACGTTCTTGCACATATGACAAGATATAGTTTAAACGATCCATTTGCTGTCCAAAATCGCCCCCTGCGCTAAAGATAATCCTAGGCACCCAGGAGGAGCGCACTTCAATAATTTGCCCCGGTAATTCCAAGTCCCCGGAATAGTGCTCCAAAGAAACCACCTGCCAGGTCGCATACAATTTCGGACTGTTCTGACGCGAATAATCCAACAGGTCCGCCACCCGCTCTATCCCACGCATCGGCAAATACTTCCCTTCTGGGCTACGATAGGGCTGCACATACGGGAGATTACGCAACATCGCTTTCGGATAGCCCACCCCCTCGTAAACCGTGCCGTCACGGGCAACGAGCTTAAGCTCCTGTTCTCCATTCGCGCCGACAGCTGCGATGCGCAGGCTAGGAGTGTGCTCCTCGATAGTGATCTTCAAATCGCTCGGAAACACACGCGCGACGGAAGCTGACTTCACCTGCCCTTGAGCTTCGAGTTCCAACTTCAAAGTATGGATATCCGCATCCATCATGGTCATGCCAGGTTGATACTTCATAACCGCACTCAGCCATTGGTTCGGCAACACACCGTCCGTATCAAAAAGAATACGCTCTATGGGCTTTGATGGTGTAGTGATCTGAATCTTCTCTTCGCGATGCATCAAGCTCACCACTCCCCATGAGATAGCACTCACGATTGCGACCAAGAGCAGTAATATACCTAGCACCTTAAGCGCTTTCTGCTGACGACGCCTACGAGCTTGCGGAGAATTGATCCGCTTCTTGCGTGGCCCAGCTAACTCACGCCAGCTCTGCTCTCCGCTTGCGGCTGTGCCGCCTTTATCTTTGCCCGATCCAATCATCATTAAACGCCTATCCCCTCCTTCGCATGAAAGCGCTGTATTGCTGGCGAAACGAGTTCGTTTGCCAATGCTTCGAAATCATGCCCCACGCAAGACGCGCTCTTCGGCAGTAAACTCGTTGCAGTCAGACCAGGCAAGGTATTGATCTCTAAAAAATACACCCCATTGCCGTCTAGCAGAAAATCGATTCGTGCAAAATCGCGACAGCCGCAGGCCTCAAACAAGCGTTCCGCAGATGCTTTGATTTGAGCTTCCACCGATGCCTCCAATTCCGCCGGAAAACGATACTCCGTCGAGCCCGGTGTGTATTTTGCCTGATAGTCATACACACCCGAAGCACTGACGATTTCCACGATTCCCATTGCCTGCCCATTGAGCACACCAACGGTCAGCTCCCGACCTTGAATACGCTGTTCGATCAGCCAGTTCCCCTTGTGAATATTCGAAAGTGTCACCCCCAAGGCAGAACGATGCTCGGTGAAATGTAAACCAACACTACTCCCTTCGTCTGCGGGCTTGATCACTAAAGAAGTGCCGAGCTCATGGATCACATCATCAGCGAGCGGAGTCTCCGCACCATTGAAAACCATACCCCTCGGAGACTCGATACCCAAGTGCGTCGCAATGTCCTTAGTCTTATCTTTAGCCATGCACAAACGACTGGCCTCGGTATCACTACCGCAGCACACCACACCTGCCGCTTCACAAAGCGCTTGTAACTGCCCATCCTCACCAAAGGCGCCATGAAGCGCTGGAAATACGATCGAGCGACTGCCATCCACCTCCATAGGAAGCTCATTACTATCTAAACGTAACAGTTGAACCGTATGCTTTGCTGACAATGCCTTCGCAATCGCTTCACCGCTGACCAGCGAAACCTCACGTTCAGAACCGACTCCACCATACAACACTACGATTGATTCGAGCTTAGACACCCTTCGCCTCCTTTTCCGTTGGTAGACCACTACCTAGAATTGAGTCCCATGAATCTCCAACCAATAAAACCTCAGGCTCTAAGATATAGCCCGACTGTTCGTATACGGCGGCACGCACACGACGCACGAGCTCAATCACATCCTCAGAGGTGGCTCCACCAGTATTGACGATAAAATTGCCATGCACATCCGACACTTCAGCAGCACCTACGGACATTCCTTTAATTCCATGCGTATCAATTAACTTGCCAGCATAGTTCCCCTCTGGGTTCTTAAAAATACAGCCTGCACTCGGCGCCCGTGGCTGACTCTCTTTACGCGAGCTAGAGTAGCTATCCATGCGACTGCGAATCGACGCTTCCTCCCCAGACTCAGGGCTCTTCAAAATAGCCCCCAAAGCAATCCCACGACTGATCTCTTCAACCTTACGATAGCCAAAATGAAACGCATCTTTCGGCAAATCCAGCAGCTTACCCGTCTCGTCCAGATACTGCACACGCTCAACCACATCAAACATCCAACTCCCCATCGCGCCAGCGTTCATTCGTAATGCACCACCAACAGCGCCGGGGATACCTTCAAGAAATTCAAACCCTGCCAAACCAGCCTTGGCTGCGTGACCACAAATCTCTTTGAGGCGCCCTCCCGCTGCAGCCCAAATCCTGCCGTTTGACAAGGTTTCAACTTTACGCCAAGCGGGTGCCGAAAAACGGATCACCAATCCATCAAAACCTGAGTCCGACACCAATAAATTCGACCCGCGTCCCAAACAAAAGATTTCTAAACCAAATAATTTTGCGGAACGTAGCAATGCTCGAAGATCCGCCAAACTGCTCGGCTCCGCATAAAATCGAGCAGCACCACCGACCCGCAAGGTGGTCTTATTCGCCAAAGGCTCGTTGGACTTCAAAGTGCATTCTGGTGCAACCCTCCCACCAAGGTAGCCAAACCATGCACCATCCAAAGCACCCTTACAACGTATCCACTCAACAAATACACCTGCAAAACCATCCAAATCTCCTGCACCGACAAAAGCCACCGTCGTCGGTTGATCTGTTAGCGATTGAACCAATTGCTGCACACCAGCAATATCCATCGTCAGACATTCGGGTGCACCCACATCAAATGCACCGACTAGATCCTCTAGCAATCCACCTGATTGCTCCGACTCATGTGCTGCATATACAGGTAATAAAAACAATTTATCCGCGCCAAAAAGACTCTCGGCAAAGGCCCGTTTAAATTGTTTTGTGCGCGAGTAGCGATGCGGTTGAAATACAACCACTAAACGCTCACCAGAAGATTGCTTACGCAGGCGCTGTAACAGAGCTGAAATCTCAGTAGGATGATGCGCGTAGTCCTCAATAACGGTCAAAGAGTCCGTCTTAAACAAACAAGTCTGACGTCGAGCAACACCAGGAAAGCTATCAAACAAATCAGCATTTACCTGCGCTCCTAAAAGTTCAAGCACCGCAATTGCCGCCACCTCATTAGAACGATTAAAGCAATCTTCTTTCGAAGCAGTAGAATACGTTTCAATCGCAGCACCTCCAGTCTCGTGAAAACGCTCTGCTAGACCACTCTCAGACGGAAACAAGACTCGCGACTGGGTGCGCACAATCAGCTGACGAAACGCCTCATCAATCATCGCTTCATCTGAATAGCGATCCGCATGATCCCAATCCACATTTAAAAGCAGAGTCACTTCCGGACTAAACGAATCTATGGTTCCGTCACTCTCATCCACCTCAGCGACCAGCCATTCACTTTCGCTGTAATGATAGGGTGCCAAGTCAGGATCATTAAACAAACCGCCCACGATAAAATTGGCATCGATACCATAGCTACGCAAACCATGCGCAATCATACCCGTAGTGGTGGTTTTTCCGTGACTACCCACCACTGCAATCAACTTTTTAGTGCTAGAAATCTCCGCTAACATCTCACCACGACGCAGCACTTTCAAGCCACGGGCGCGGGCCGACTCCAACAACGGATGGCTCGCTTGAATCGCACTGGAATACACCACCGTGGTAATCCTATCGAGTTGCTCGGCAAATAGTATATCACGAACTTCGACTCCAGCATTGACTAAAACTCTACGCACGGGCTCTCGCAAATGATCATCGTAGCCCGTAATCGTGGCCCCTGATTTCGCAAGCCAACTCGCAAGTGGAGCCATACCCATGCCTCCGACTCCGATAAATAAATATGTCTCGATCTCTGCCATCAAACTGTGGACTCCATTCGATCTGCATGTGCTAATGAACTTGCACGGCACAACGCTTCTAAGTCTTCGGCGATCATTCTACAGGAATCGTAACGATCCATGCGCTCCAAATTGGATTTAAATTTACTCAGCAACCAATCATTAAAAATGAGATCCATCACTTCAGACTTGAGTTGATCAAAATTGGATTGGTTCAAGACTAAGCCTGCACCATGTTGCTCATGCATGCGCGCATTCGCCTCTTGATGGTTATCCGCTGCAAATGGGTAAGGAATTAAAATAGAAGGTGCTCGACAGCGAATGATCTCAGCAATCGAACCGGCCCCAGCTCTTGATAAAACCAAATCTGCTGCAGAAATCACATCGCCCATTTTGTCCGAAAACGGCACCATCGTGGCAGTAATATCTTCACCATTTCGATCAATTTCATGGATAGTGCTCTTCGAACTTTTACCCAAACCCGTCACACAATAGACGCTTATGCCAGACTTCGCTAAATCAGTGAAATTATGCAGGACCCACTCATTCAATACCGATGCACCCTGACTGCCGCCAATCACGACTAAAAGTTTATGTGGCACCTGAATGCCTAAACGACGCCAAGCATCGACCTTTAAGGAGTGCTTCACATCATGACGCACGGGATAGCCTAAATATTTAACTCGCGAAGGTGGTAACCCTTTCAAGCGCACACCATCGGGTAAATAGACGCGCGTAGCTAGACGTTTAATCAAACGTATCGATTTACCTGGATGACAATTGGCTTCGTGCAACGCAATCGGCACACCGGTCGTGCGTGCGGCCACACCCAATCCTACGGATAAAAAACCACCGAATAACAACACTAAGTCTGGCTGCTCTTCTTGAATCAATTTTCGAGAAAAAAGATAGCCCGATAACAAACTCCACGCAGAGGCGAATCGAGCCATCACACCACCTGCAAACGCACGCCCTGGGGTTTTTACGAAATTCAAGTGCTCATACTTTTCTATCAATGCAGAATCGACCTGCTTCTGACTGATCAACAATCGACAGTCATGTCCGCTCTGTTGAAGCGTTTGCGCGACTGCAATTCCCGGAGCCAAGTGCCCACCTGTGCCACCGCACGCAATCAGTATTTTACTCATAGATCGCGCTGCCTTCCCAATGCCGGCATTTCCCAAGAGCGAAAGCCGTTCAAAATAATACCGATCAACACAAACATGAACACTAGGTTCGAACCTCCGTAAGAGATGAAGGGCAATGACATTCCTTTGGTCGGCAAACATCCAGTCACCACCCCGATATTGATCAACGCTTGGAAGGTCACAAAGAGCAAAGCCCCCATCACGAGAAGATATTGATAAAGATTGGGCGCACGTTTGAGCTGCAACACACCAATAAAAAATAAAATCATATACAAGACCACGACCCCCGCGGTGAACTGCAGGCCAAGCTCCTCACCAACAATTGCAAAAATAAAGTCAGTATGCGCCTCGGGGAGAAATGACATTTGCTGGCGGCCAGAACCCAAACCGACACCATGTATCCCACCTGCGCCAAAGGCTAAAATCCCTTGCCATAGCTGATAAGAGCTATCGCTGCGATTACCCTCCACATCGAGGAACGAAGTAATACGCTTCAATCGCACAGGATCGTGATACACCGCAACCGAAAACATCGTCAGCGCCGCGATTGCGGTCGGAATCAAAAATTTTAAGCGCACTCCAGCTAGAAACATCATCGTGCCCCCTACTAGCCCACACAAAAAAGCAGTGCCGAAATCGGGCTCAATAATGATGAGACCACAGATCACTGCCAAGATACCGCAAGGCACCAGATAGCCTTTCATGATATCGTCCAAAAAGCGCCGATGCATCGCTAAGTAGTGAGCCATAACAAACAGTAGCCCAAGCTTACCGATCTCTGAGACTTGCAATCGCATAGGCCCAAAATCCATCCAGCGTTGCGCACCATTCACGCGCACCCCAATCCCCGGTATCAGCACCAGCACGAGCGTGAGCACTGCGCCACCTGCGAGAATGAATGCATAGGGGCGTAATGCCTCCAGATTGATGATCATCGTAAACAGCCCAGCCAGCGTTGCAATGACCAGCCAAATCGACTGCTTACGAAGCAGCACCGTAGGGTCATCATGAATCGCACGCGAGGCACTGAACAGAATGACCAGCCCCAGAAATGTGAGCGAGATGACAATCAACCCCATGAAAACCCCCGCAGGCGGTATACGCCATGAGAATTTTCGTGAGACCGTGCGGGCACTCATTCTATGTCACTTAAATACGGGTGTTGTCAGAACTCGGAATTACTCTTCCAGGCGAATGACTGGAATTTCAACGACGTCCTTAAACTGACTGTCCACATCAATGATGTCTTCTTCACCCTCTACGATCGGATCGGCTTCAACCACGCGGACCGCAACAGGACCATTACTGGCAACTGGAGCTGGCTTGGGCGCGGGTGCAAATGTTGCTGGAATGAGAGTTGTGGTTGGGGCTGTTACTGTTTCAGTCTTCGTATCGACGTTTGCTGCACTACCAGAACCACTCACCTTCAATACTTGGCCGACCTGCAACTTACGTGGATCCGTGATGCCATTGAGTGCGAGCAACTCACCTGAGGTCATGCCATACTTGCGGGCAATCGTCGCTGGATATTCACCAGACTTCACAGTGTGTGTGCGACCTGAGTCAATGGCAGCTGGAGCGACAGTCGTTACTGAAGTCGTTAAAACGGGAGCTCGGGTTGAAGACGAAGAGCTACTGGAACCAGAACCAGAAACTGGAATAATCAATTTCTCGCCGACACGAATCATATCCGAAGTCTTACCATTGGCGGCCTTGATGGCACGAACGGTCGTTCCATATTGGCTCGCAATTTTAGAGAGTGTGTCGCCACCTTTCACCGTGTAAGTCTCGGAGCCAGTATTAAACGATGTTGGCTGATACGCATCTGCGGTCACAGTGCTGACCATCGCAGAACCACCCTCAGAGGGGATCTGAATTTGCTGCCCGATATTTAGGACCGAATTTTTGCTCAAGCCATTTGCCGCATACAACTCGTTAAGCGAAACACTGTAGCGCTTCGAAATCGCCCAGAGACTGTCACCTTTTTTCACGGTGTAGGTCTCGTAAGAGGGGCCTGCAACTGAAACGGTCGGTGCGACTGGCACTACCGGATCGACTGGTGTAATATCACCAAAATCATTATTTGGGGAAAAATCACCCTCAATGCCTGCGTTAAATGCCGAATCCAGCGTCGAGCCGCTGTCGATACGGGTGGCTTCAATCAAATCACCCTGTGCGCGCGCAGCACCTTTCACATTGCTGCTACTAAAGGTTTTCGTTGTGCGAGTCGTGCGATCTTGCTGGTAGGTTTGTGTCGGCGGTTGAGTCGTGCGACAACCAGGCTGGACAATTAGGACGGTAATGACACCGACGTGTAAACAGAGGACAAATCCGAAGATTTTGGAAACTTTCATAATATGATCTTTTTGATGATTCAGGCTATATGCACACTAGTGCGTGGCTTGCGCGCCATTCAAACTTAAAACGGTAGAAATAAAGCATTTTCCGCGCTCTTCATAGCTTGAGAACTGGTCAAAACTGGAAAATCCTGGACTGAGCAAAACATTTGCCCCTTGAATACCCTTAGCAGCCGCTGCGGCGGCCCTCACAGCGTCTTCAAATTTTTCATGATGAGTGACTGAACGCTTGGTTTTTTCGAATTCAGCGACAAGACGACGCCCGGTTTCTCCATAAACAAAGGCAGCAGTGACCCGCGCGGCCACCTCACGAGCAAAAGCCTCAATATCTCCACCTTTTATTTGGCCTCCACCGATCCAATAAACGGGCGACTCCAGCGCAGTCAATGCCGCTAGCGTGGCATGGAAATTAGTCGCCTTAGAGTCGTTCCAAAAAGCCACTCCCTCATAATTCGCCTCACATCTCAATCGATGCGGCGCCAATTCAAAGGAATTTGCCGTCTCAATTAAAGCAGCCTCGGGCAACTCAAACATCCACCATAATTCAGCTAGCAGGAAAAAATTCTCACTTTGTGGAAAATGCTTGAATGGTGATTGATCCGAGAGTTGATCCTCCAACAGTGGATCTTCGTAAGCGATAGAGCATGCATTGAATGGACAGTTCATTAGATTCATCCAATAACTCACCTGCGGATTCAGCACACAGATGCCGTCCTGCCCGAGACAGTTGAATAAATTTGCCTTCGCTGAGAAATACTCAGCCATCGTTTCATATCGATCCAAATGGTCTTCAGCAAAATTCGTCCAGATCAAACCATCAAGCTTTAGCCCAAAAGGCATTTCCGCCTGAAAAGAGCTTACCTCCAAAATTGCAAACGACTCGACTCCATTCACATCCGAAAGCACGGCGTCACTCAAAGGATAGCCAATATTACCCGTCGCTACCGCCTGACGTCCAGCCGCATGCAAGGCTTGCGTCAAAAACTTAGTCAGCGTGCTTTTTCCATTGGTGCCAGTTACAGCTATAATCTTCCCCTGCCAAAACCGCGCCGCATATCCCAACTCACCAAAACAAGGCGTATTCGAACGCTCCGCAGTTCGTCGCCATGGATGCGCCTTACCAAACCCAGGACTAACGACGACGCAGTCAAACGCATCAAGTGAGGATGCCGAAAACGTATCCTCGTCGCCATTGCCACTCTGATCGAAAACGGTCGCCACATCACCACGCGACTCAGCCAAGCGGCGCGCCGCTTGCCCGCTAATCCCAGCTCCGAGTATGGCTATTTTTTGTGACATCGATTCGATCAGCAATAATTCTAGCGCAGCTTTAGAGTGGCAAGTCCCGCCATAGCAAAGATTAAGGAAAGGATCCAAAAACGGATCACGACCTTGTTCTCATGCCAGCCTTTGAGTTCAAAGTGGTGGTGAATCGGAGACATTCGGAAAATGCGTTTTTTACGAAGCTTAAACGACCCGACCTGTAAAATCACAGACCCTGCTTCCATCACGAAGATACCCCCAACAATAATCAAAGTCAGCGGCTGGTGCACCATGAATGCAATCATGCCGATCAACCCGCCCAGAGCGAGCGAACCCGTGTCCCCCATGAAGACTTCCGCTGGGTGTGAATTATACCAGAGAAAGGCCAAACTCGCGCCCAAAAGCGCAGAACACATCACTGCAAGCTCTCCCACTCCAGGTATATAGCTGATGAACAAATAGTCGGATATGATGACGTTGCCCGCCACGTAGGCCATAATCGCAAAGGCGAGTGCAGCAGTCACCGTGCAACCGATCGCCAGACCATCGACTCCATCGGTTAAGTTAATTGCATTGCTGGATCCCGCTAATATCAGAAACAAAAACGGAGCGAGGAGGAACAGTGACATCTCAGAAATCAACACGTCCTTGTAAAATGGCACCCACAGCTCGCGCATCTTAGCAGCCGACTCTGGAAAACTCAGCAAGCAAACCAGCGCCAATACTGTCAATAGCGCCTGCCCAGCCAGCTTCCAACGACCGGCTAACCCATCGCTGGTTGCTTTGGTCACTTTCAAATAATCATCTAGAAAACCGATGACTGTCAGACCGACATAGATAAGTAGCGCGGTATAAACATACACATTTGGACGTGCCCACAGGACCGAACTCACGACAATTGACACACAAATCATCAAACCGCCCATGGTTGGTGTCTGCGCTTTAGAAGCGTGTAACTCGGCCAAGTCGCCCACTTCATCTTTACCCCGAAACGCCTGCTTGGCGCGCAACTCTCTTAATTTAGCAAAGAGCCATGGCCCCATGAGAAAGCCAATGCCCATCGCAGTCATCCCAGCAAACGCGGCTCGCAAAGTAATATAACGAAAAAGGCGAAGCGGGCCAAAATAGGCTTCATAATCGGCGAGATAACTGAGCATGGTTAGAAATTACGAATTAGAAATTAAGAATTAGAGATGCCCTCAGGCAGTAGGGTTTCAAGTTGGTAGCTGCGACTGCCCTTGAGAAACAGTGCACCACTGAACTCGGCAACCTCAGATTTGATATTTTCGACACTTTTACTGACCTGTAGCTGGTCGGGTCGATTCCCAGCAGCGACTGCGCCAGATTGATACCCTAAGCAGAGACTTTTTGGGCCAATGAAAAATACACGATCTTGAGAACGTAAATTCAGTTGTAGTCCAATTTGTCGATGCTGCGCTTCAGCAGTTTCGCCGAGCTCATTCATGGCACCGAGCACATAAGCTCGCGGCTGCGTATCGTCAGTGATCGAACCAAACGCCAGAATGGCATCTGTCATTGATGCAGGATTTGCATTGTAGCAATCTACGTAGAAAAACTGATTACCGATGGTCAACATACGCCCGCGATTCGTGGCTGGCTGCCAGTTGGCAATGCGTGCCTGTAACTCTTCGACTCCAATTCCCAGCTCCTGCGCCGCTACGATTGCGAGGGCGGCGTTCGTCGCGATACCTCGGCTTGGAGTCTGCACGATAAAATCAAATGAGTGATCCCCTTCAAACATTGAGAGTTGGTAGCTTGGGCAAGCTGGCCCGCCCCCCCTTGCCGCTTTGGAGTCTGACAAATGTGTCTGACTTACAGTGAGACGATAGTTCATTAGTTTCCGAACGGATACATCTGGCTCTGGCTCACTCTCCGGGTGTAACACAATCGCACGATCCGCCATCACTCGAAACACTGGATACTGTAACAAATCGCTGGCAAAGACTACTGGTGAACCCTCTTTAGCAGCTTGCGCTAAGCGGGCTTTTTCAATCGCCACATTTTCAACCGTTTCAAGTAACTCTAAATGCGCGGGCCCAACATTGGTGACAATCGTTAGGTCTCCGCGGATCATCTCGCCCAGATGTTGCATTTCTCCAGGCTGGTTGATGCCGGCCTCGATTACTGCAAAGTCATGCATTTTAGGATCCAAATCTATAAGCGTCATCGGCACACCGATACGATTATTCCAATTCCCCGCCGTTGCATGCGTGGATGCCTCGCCCAGCAACAGACGCAACATTTCCTTCGTCGACGTTTTACCACAGCTTCCTGTTATACCTACGACTGGCGAAGCGAATCGCGACCGAGCACTTTGCCCGATCCTCCCAAGGGCGAGCAATGAGTCTTCAACTACCAACTGCGGTAATTCAACATCGGCCACGCTCTCTACGAATGCACAGGACGCTCCGCCTTTCGAGGCTTGCTCAATAAATTCGTGCCCATCGCGAGCGCCACCACTAAGTGCGACAAAACAAGCACCAGATTGTATCTGACGAGCGTCAAAGCAAAAACTCGAAACTAAATTTAACCGATCCGCAGCGTGCCATACGCCGTTGGCGATCTGAGCGAGTTCGTCTGCGGAGTATGCATACATCTATCAGTAACCCTTCAGACTCAGAAGTTCGCGCGCGATATTGGCATCGTCAAAAGGCATTACCGATCCATCAAACTCCTGATACGTCTCGTGCCCTTTGCCTGCAATCAGAACGCAGTCACCCGGAAGAGCAGCATCAAGCGCCAACGAGATCGCACGTTTGCGGTCGTCAATAAACTGCGCCTTCGAAGAGTCTTTTGCCTCACGCATATCATTGAAAATTTGGTCGATGGATTCTGAACGCGGGTTGTCCGAAGTCGCAAATACCATATCAGCTCCTTGGAGCGCTGCCTCAAGCATCGGAGCACGTTTGGTGCGATCTCGATCCCCCCCACAACCGAATACTACGATCAGCTTGCCCTCAGTAATTTCACTTAACATTTCACAAGCAAGCTTCATCGCGTCATCGGTATGCGCATAGTCTACCAATACATTAAATGGCTGACTCTTTTGCACGGTTTCCATGCGACCTGGAACCCCTGGAAATGATTTTAAGCGTAAAAGTAATTCAGCAATCTCGTAGCCTTTCGCACGTCCAGTCGCTAGCGCCGCAAGCAAGTTACTCACATTATACCGCCCAAGCAGCGGAGAGACCACGGTCGCCTGTCCCTCTGGCCAAGATAAATCAAACTCAGTGCGATCCGCGTAGAGTTGTATATTACTGGCATAAATGATCGCATTTTCAGCCATACCAAAAGTTACAACAGGTAAACCACCGGGTAATTCGCCGTGTAAACGCCGGCCATAAGGGCAATCAATATTGATCACACCCGCTTTTGGCTTGGCACCCACTCCACCAGTAAAAAGACACTTCTTTACTTCGTAATACGCCTCCATCGACTTGTGATAATCAATATGGTCGCGTGTCAAATTAAGAAACACCGCGACATCAATATCTAAGCCATACACGCGCTTTTGATCGATGCCGTGCGAACTCACTTCCATGACTGCTTCTTCGCAGCCATTAGAGACCATTTGCCCAAGCAAAGCAAACGCATCCACCGACTCGGGAGTGGTTCGATACGATGGTAAAGTGCGCTTACCAATGTCGTAGCGGATCGTGCCAATAAGACCGACTTTATCACTTCCTCCAATGAGGTGCTGAGTCAGCATCGAAACCGTAGTCTTACCATTCGTTCCAGTGATGCCAGAAATACGTAGCTTCTGATCAGGGCGACCATAAAACTCGCGAGAAATCTCGGCTAGTGCCTGACGCACATCCTTCACCTTCACATAATCAATTGGAAAATGAGCACCCAAATCCTGCTCGGTGACAATTGCCACTGCCCCACGATCCACCGCTTCTTCTACAAAGTGATTCCCGTCTGTGCGTAGACCTCCAATCGCGAAAAACAAGGCTCCTGGCACGACGCGACGACTGTCCGTAATCAAGCAGGTGACCTCTGATTCATTGCGCTTCTTATGCAAATCAAACTCTACCCCTTGCAGCAACTGAGTCAAAGAAGGGTTCATCTGTAGACGGCGATCACAATGTGCGTGGTTCGAAGCGTTTAGACGTGAGTAAGATTGTCGAGAGCTGGCAGCTGAAAGCAGTGTGCTAATTTGAAAGTCGGCGAGTCCGATCATAGATAGAAATGGAAGAAGGTTGATAAGCGATGTCCTGACGTGAGGAGCGAATGCCTAGGTAAGCGATACATGCCTCCGCGATATTACGGAAAGCTGGGGCCGATACGGAACCTCCGTAACCGACACCATTAAATTTGGGTTCATCCACGACCACTGTGATCACGAGTGCAGGATTATCTGCGGGGAAGAATCCGCTGAAAGACGCGACGTGATGTTGGCGTGAATATTTCCCATCTATGATCTTCTGCGTGGTGCCCGTTTTACCCGCGACCATGTAGTTTTCGACCGCAGCCTTACGAGCTGTGCCCTTCTCACCAACGACTGCGGCAAGCATTTCACTCATCGTTTCAGCCACTTCTGTGGATACGACTCGACGCTTCGCTTTTGGAGAAAAGCGGATTACATCCGAGCCTGTTGAATCAAAAATACGTTTAGTGAGCAGTGGCTCCATCAGCACGCCATCATTTGCAATCACGGACATCGCGGTGTGCACTTGCATAGGAGTCGCACTAATCGCGTGGCCCATCGGCATACGTGTAATGGTCAAACCATCCCAGTTCTTCACCTTGTGTAAGGTTCCAGATACTTCGCCACCAAGATCACAACCAGTCTTTTCACCAAAACCAAAAGCCGCTGCATAGTCGTGCAAACGATGCTCACCAAGCATTAAGCCAAAGTGAGCCGCACCGCGATTGCTAGACTTCACGACGATTTCTTTAGTGGTCAGTTTTTCATACACATGGTGGTCACTGGGAAGCTTTAACGAACGTCCCTTGTAACTCACTCGCGAAACGCCTGTTTGAAAAATATCGTCTGGAGTCACTAAGCCCTCATTCAATACGCCCGCAGCAGATACAATCTTGAATGTAGATCCTGGTTCGTAAATGTCAGTGAGCGCACGGTTACGTTGCGACTCGATCGGATATTTTTTCGTATTGAAAAACTCGTTCGGATCGTAGGTTGGATAATTTGCCATCGCTAAAACCGCACCTGTTGAAGGCTCACTCACGATCACACTGATACCGTTTGGATTATACTCCTCTGCAAGACGTGTCACTTCGGCCTCCACGATGTGTTGCACCATTTGATCGATGCTCAATTCCACGTTCAACCCATCAGAGGGTTCCACTTCACGTTCGCGAAATTCTGCGAGCTCCCGACGCTTTCCGTCTTTTTCTGATTCACGCCAACCATCTTGTCCACGTAAGTAATAATCGAAAAAGCGCTCAATACCTGTGACTGGAGTTTCTTCTTTGTTTACATAGCCTAATACATGTGCCGCAAGCTTACCTGCGGGGTAAGCGCGACTGTATTTACTATTTCCATACACTCCACGAATCCCGAGTTCGCGGACAGCATCGTTAGTCGCTTCATCCACATCCTTTGCCAATGCAGCCCAACGAATCAAGCGAACTTCTTTGGCATGCTCACTTCCCTTTCGAGTCTTCGTATCAATCAAATGTTCAATGTCTGCGAGTGGCTTGCCAAGAATAGATGCGAGCTCAATCAGCTTCTCGCGATCAGACTCACGAAAGGCCTGAGGATCCACTCCGATATCGTAGGCCGTGCGTGTCGTCGCCAATAAGTTACCGCGAGAATCTACGATATTACCACGTCGCGCTTCGACAACAGTGACCATTTTGCGGTTACTTGACACATGCTCCATGAGCTCCTCTTGCTCCCAAACGTGCAAATAGAACAAACGACCGAGCAGCACGCAGAACGCAAAAGCGACGGCGCACGAGACGAGCGATGCACGATAGGTGGAAACGAAGGCTTTACTCATAGAGCACGGTTAGGCGACTTGGTCTTTGTGGATAGAGTTGTAACGACGAGCGAGACGTTGAAGGGTTCGCTTAGATGGGCTGAGCGGTTTCTCGTTTTTTGGCCATGGGCAGCATTTCGGTTCTGCATCGAGTGCGGCTTGATCCACCGCACGCGCAAATCCACCACCCACTCCAAGATCGAGGGTGTCTTGATGCTGACGACAACGATAATAACTAGATGTAATGTGCATGATGCGTGTGGGTTGGCTGTTAAACGCAAGGCTTAGCGCTTCGCGTCAATATCGAGTAGAGCGAGATCCATGGAAACTTCGTAAGGTGCGGAGAGCGCATAGGCGCGACCAGTCGCGACACTTTTCTCATTCACCCAAACCAGTTGATCGTCCAACGACGGACGGAGCACACCCGCGACTTTGCCCTGTAACACCACAGGCTGGTGCAAGGTAGCGATACGCTCGTCAAGGTAACGAAGCTTGCGAACCGTGTCGGCGAGCTTCGCTTCATTCTCTTTGCTATTTTGCGCAGTGCGAGAGATCTGCTGCTGCATCCATACAATCGCAAAAGCGCTCATTACGGTGATGGCGATCATGGATACCACTAATAGGTAGATACGTTTGCGAGACTGGGCGGACATGTTGTTCATAGTAGATGCTGGCTGCTTGTTTATTAAAGTTTACGAATCGCGCGTAAGCGTGAACTGCGACTGCGGGGGTTGACGCGAATTTCTTCTTCCGATGGGGCGACTGGGCGAGTGGAAATCATTTTCGCGAGCACAGTGCGTTCATCCTGTGTGCGATAGTCACCTGAATGCTCTGGACGACCTGCCATCTTACGGCAGAAGCGTTTTACAATACGGTCTTCGAGAGAGTGAAAACTGATCGCGGCGAGCACGCCGCCTGGTAAGAGACGATCGAACGCAGCTGGTAAGCCACGCTCGATCGCGCTCAACTCATCATTTATCTCAACTCTAATACCCTGAAAAGTTCGTGTCGCTGGATGCACTGCCTTGCGACCGCGCGGAGTCGGGCCCACGGCCTCTTTGATCAACTCGGCCAGCGAATGCGTGCGTTGCAATAGTCCTGTGCCGCGTGCTTTGACGATATTCTCGACGACTCGGCGCCAGCGTTTCTCTTCGCCATAGTTGCGAATCGCACGGACTAAAGATTCGTTATCTGCGGTTTCAAGAAATTCGGCAGCGCTGATTCCAATATCTGGATTCATACGCATGTCGGCAGGTGCATCTGAGCGGAATGAAAACCCGCGCTCTGCAGTGTCTAGCTGAAATGAGGACAAGCCAAAATCAAACAGAATACCGTTGAAACCAGTCTCATTCAGATCCGCAAGATCTCCAAAGTTTATTTGATGAATACGAAAGCGGTCGCCGTATTCAGCTTGGATCGTTGCGGAGCGTTCGATCGCTGCAGGATCTCGATCCAATGCAACCACCGTAACATCGTCCGCAGATTCGAGTATCGCTCGTGTATGGCCGCCGCCGCCAAATGTTCCGTCAAGAATGGTTGCACCTGCGCGAGGAGCCAGCAGCTCCAATGTCTCGGCGAGCAAGACTGGAACATGGCCACTTGAAGCAGCAGAGGTTAACGCATCATCGGTGGAGGAAGGCATTGAGACAGGTCTGGATAAAAGTAGGTTTGCGTTGTTGGCGATGAAGCGCTTTTTCACGGCGCTTCAGTGCGCCGCGGACGGCGTCGTTG
This sequence comes from Opitutales bacterium, assembly GCA_018607135.1. GTDB lineage: Bacteria > Verrucomicrobiota > Verrucomicrobiia > Opitutales > Coraliomargaritaceae > JBPOFY01. Next base: position 125,873 of record JABBCA010000091.1, on the reverse strand, counting down.
GAGTGAAATGGGCTGCGAGGCGGTTTTGAAAAAGTCCAAGATTTACGACGCTCGCGGGATGGATGGCTAAGGTAACCAGAACTACGGAAATTTTCGCGGGCGATGGCTTCGAGGACGTCAGACATAAGACTCAATAATTACAGGTTATAGACCGAAGCGCTTGAAGACCTCAGCTTGTGCTTCCGGCTCGACCGGTGCAGCTGCCTCAATTGCGTTGTAGATTTCTTCGCTGTAGATGCTGAAAGTGGAAAGCTTACCGAGGAGCACTGCACCCTTCTCGATCTTAGCGTGCTGAACCAACTTATCGTTTAGGTTGATGCGTCCCTGTTTGTCGCAAGCGAAACTGTGCGCCATGGACATCAACGCTTCGACCGCCTTCTGCCCTTCAGTGTCGCCCAAGCTGATTTGAGAAATACGTTCCTCAAGCTGAGCGATCATCTTTGGTGGATAGACCGTTACGTAACCTGCTGGGTTCGGAAGCGCGAGAAATGAATTCTGGTCGGAGTCCGCCTCTGGGCGCCACGCAGACGGGATCGTTAGACGACCTTTGTCGTCCATATTGTGGTGGTGAGTCCCCACAAATAATCCTGTTTTGAATAGCGCCATTCGATCGTGTTTAAACCAATTCACACCATATCGCCCCATTTTACCCCACTCGTCAAGGGCAAACATGCATATTTATATTTGTGAACAACTTGGGAATAAGCGCTTTAAGTAACTTTTTGTAAGGCGCTTAACGGACTTATTCACAAAGCAAACAAATCACTTTTCAGATGCAAAACATTCCCCACTTCGCCCCACTAAGAATTTTGCAGTAAAAACGACCTTGGCTAAAGTCAGGGTCCAAGAACCCCAAAGCAAATCGGTTAGGAAGCGCGGAGCTCTATGTCCGTGCTCACGGTAAGGTTCTAGGGACTAATCGCCCCCAACGAACCTGACATTCACGCACCATTCAATACCTATGCAGATAACACATGCTCAAATCCGAGGAGCAAACAACAATAACAGCGCTACTGCTTTCCCAGCGCACCATCCGCAGTCAATGCACGCATCTTTTCAGTCAAAGCCGAAATAATCGCTTGCGGACTTCCAACATTTTCAGCGATGCAATTCACGATCGCACTTCCAACCACGACACCATCGGCTGCTTGAGCGACTGTATTAACGTGATCTGCATTTGAAATACCAAAGCCCACTACAACCGGTAACTCAGTGTGCTGCTTAATGGTTTCAACACTCGCTCGTATACCATCCGACATCGACGCTTGCTCGCCTGTAACCCCCTCACGAGAAACGTAATAGACGAATCCAGTGGTCGCTTTACAAATGCTATCCAAGCGCTCATTTGGTGTGGTCGGTGCCACAATAAACACCGTGCCCAAGCCGTGCTTTTCACAGGCAGCTAAGTGCTCACCGGCTTCTTCTGGTGGTAGGTCGAGAGTTAACAAGCCATCCACGCCCGCCTTCTTAGCCTTTTTCGCATAGCCGTCACTTCCCTGAGCAAAAACCAAATTATAATAGGTATAAAAAACGATGGGCACCTCACTGAACTCGCGGATCGCTCGCACCAAGTCGAGCACGCGCTGACTCGTCATACCGCCCTCCAGAGCACGCTGCGCTGCCAACTGGTTGGTCGCTCCGTCCGCAAGCGGGTCGGAAAACGGCACGCCAAGCTCCAAAATATCCACCCCCTCATCTAGAATTGCACGACACGCTTCCACAGATGTCTCAAAGTCAGGATCGCCCGCACATAAATAGGCCACAAAGGCGGCGCGGTTTTCGGCTCGGGCTTTCGCAAAGGCTTGTTCGATACGGGACATGGTAAGGTTCAAAAGTAAAAAGTCTGTGAGTGAATAATATCAATGTGTAGGTTTAATCGCGAACCCCTGCACGCGTCAAGCGACCAGAAGCGTTTCAAAGCTTGAACATTTGACAGCTCCAACGCTTGCGCCTTCCAGCACAGCTCAACTGTTCCTAACCAAGGCTTTTTCAATCAATGGCAACATTTCACCCTTTCGGAAGAGCGTGACTTGCCCCGTGCTGCCAGAGACCACAATACATAGGCAATCCACTGCTTGCGAGATGGATGCCGCCGCAGCGTGACGACTCCCTAGCCCACTAGGTAAATTGTGATCGTAATCTGGAGCGTGTATCAATGAGCCTGCCGACACGAGAACTCCATCACCTCGAATGATAAAGGCTCCATCAATAGAGGAGAGTTCTTTAACCGTTTCATCCATAAATGGATTCAAGATATTGCGATCTTCATCCTTGTATCCATAAAACGGATTCAAGATCAATGGCTTGGTGTATTCTGATATTTTGTTCGCATTACCCAGAGCAAATAAGCAGCCTACCGGGTGCCCTTCGCGCCCCTCAACCGCAAGTTCGGTCGCGATTGCCAACACACGCTCAATCACCTCTGGCTTCACGCTCGCAGGAAGCATGTCTGTTTTTTGCATCAACATTGTTTGAAATTCGCGTTCGATATCGACCACTGTGATACTATCAAACTGATTGCTTTGCGGCAGGCCACCGACACAACACAAACGGTCGTGACTACCAAAAATACCACGCGTCAAACCAATCAACACGGCACTGCGCAATTGCGAGAAACGGTGATTGCTATAAGATCGTATGGGGATCACCGCATCGATTTCTGAATGCTCAGTAATACTGTCCGTAGAGGCATGCGCGATCAGCACAGTGTTAAAACCCGTGAAAATCTTACCGATTTCAACACCACCTCCAAAAGTATCTCCGAAAACCAACACTGATGTGCAATTCGCACCGCGAGCGATTTTTGCAGCTTCCTTTAAAATTAAATTGTTAAATCGATTATGTTTACGCTTGGGCTTTGAAGCATCGCCTCCAAAGACCGCCTTCAACTCCTTGCGAAATGCCGGCAATTCCTTGGCAGCTTCAAGCTGAGCCATGTGAGCCTGATCCTGAAAAACCCGCGCCAAGGACGCCAAGCCGTATAAATAACTGCGCGCATTCTTAGCAGCCAGTAATAAAAATACGTAGCGAATCTCTTGATACTCATTCTGCCCGTCATATTTTAAACCGTTGGCACAACGTCCGACCGCGATCATGTAGGGGCGGCGCATCGACACTCTAGCATGTGGTAAACAAACACCATTTCCTAGGTAGGTTGTCATCTGCTTTTCGCGCTCCAAGAGCTCGTTGAGTAGCTTCTTCTTAGTCAAACTCTTCTCCTTCGAGAAATCGCATACGTCTAACAACTCTGACAATGCCGACTCAAAATCAGTGCTTACTAAATCAATAACACGAGATTGGGCAATGTAACGGTCGATGCGCATATATTAGTTGTTAGTCGTCGAAGAAACAGGTCGTTAAAAGGAGTGTGCACCTACAGATGACTTGAGTTGTTAATAAATCAACAACCAACTCACAATAAGCGACTTAGGCCTAATTTACTTTTCCCACTCAATTGCGCCCTTCTTCAACTCGTAGATGAGCCCGAAGACCACAACAAACAAGAAGAAGAAAACCGGGAGAAGAATCGGTAAATTGACGGCAAGAAATTCGCGGAAGACCATCACCCATGGGATCAAGAAGACGACCTCGATATCGAACAAAATAAACAACATGGCAGTCACATAGAACTTAACTGCGAAACGTGCATGCCCTGAGCCTTCAGCCAACATACCACATTCATAGGGGCTATCTTTGATGGCATTGGGCGTGCCGCGTTGTCCGAAAATATGAGACGCGACAAGAACGACCGCACCAATACCGGAAGCGATAGTAAACTGAACGAGTATCGGATAATAGTCCGCAATCTGCATGGATAGAAGGAAGGCGGGTTTTCTCGCTAGTTCAAGGCGTTTTTCTCATCAGGTGCCATTATTTGCTGCACTTTTTGCTTCTCGCCCACCACAGCTTGGACTGGCTCGATACGAATTCGCGATTTTTCGTATTCTCCCAGCCCTAAACTGGCCGCAAATGCCAACTGTCGTGGCATTGGTTCAATCTCCGGAAAGCCCTCAAGTAATCGATGTGCATTGAAACGGTCATACAACAACCGATCCAATGCCACCGGGTCACTGCTCAACCACAACTTAGGTTCAGACCTCGAGTAGAGTGAATTAAAAAAAGGCCCAGCAATGAATTGGTAACGCTCCAACGAAATTAAATTGAAGACCATACGTTCTTGTAGCTCCGGGATTGCGGCGATTTCCGCCACTGCGGCTGATGCGGTCGCCTGATTCACTAAGAAACGCCGACTGTTACTGACATTCCAAAGCGTGGCATTGGCAAGCACCCCATCCACGCCAAGTGCTGGATCGTCCACGGCAACTGCACAATTGATCCAAAAATCCACGTCAAATAGCAAAGTGCTCGGCAAGAAACTCTTACGCCCCTCATCTCCTTCTTTGAGCGTTTGCTTGCGCGAGAACTCACCAAACAACGCTGGCTCTTGCTGAAAAGCAGGCGGTAAAGGACTATCATAAAACCACTTTGGATCATAATACCCACCAGTATCCAGAGCAATGACTGGACAACCCGCAAAACGAGATTCAGCGCTACCAAGCGAAGGCATGATACCAGCCGCACGCATCGTATGTGCCGAATAATCCACCAATACAATATCATTGCGCGCAAAGCCTCTGAGTTCCAAGGACTCGATCAATGCACGCAACAATTGCGGTGAGGTGCCAATCCCACGACCGCCTCGCGTATTCACCTTAAGGCCAACCTTACCTCGATCCCCAGGCGACAGTTGCTCGCCTACCTGATTCTCGTAAGCCGAAATCAAGGCCTCTACTTCAGCGTAATAAAGCGCCCCAGCAAAAATTTCACTCTCCCATACCAAGCCAGAAGGCGCGCGAGGAGCTAGATTGGCCACCAATTGCGTAGAAAGCCCCCAAAAAGCCAACACCAACAGCATCGCTTTCGTTAGGCGCCCCCTATCCACTTGACACCCAAACACTGGAAACGAAAGTGGAACTAAGATTGATTTCGTAAATCGAAACATAATTTCCCTCAGAACAAAATTCCGAGATATGCCAAACGCAAACTTCAAACGCCTTCTCTTCATACTGCTCTCTCTGACACTCTTCGGACTAATCGGTTGCAGCGGCCCTAAAGAAAAGAAAGCCAGCAGCTTGGCAGACGCAGCTGAACTACAGAAACAAGGAAAAAATGACGCTGCCCTCGTAATCCTAGAAGCACTCGCCGAGGAGTATCCAAACGATCCAAGCATCTTGAGACAGATTGGAGAAATTTTCAAAGCGCAGGGCGATACCACCATGGCCGCCTTCTTCCTAGAGCAAGCGCATCAACAATCTCCAAACGACATTGAGCTCCTTTATCAGACCTACAGTGCTCTTGTAGCAGCAGATCAGCCTGCAGGCGTGCTCCTCGAAAAGCTAGCCACACAGTCACCTGAGTCCATGACACCAGGGCTTTGGCAGGAGCTCGGCAAGCACTACGCCGAGGCAAACAAAACTCAGTCCGCGCTCGACGCCTACCTTAAAGGGGTTAACCCAGACAAAGTGGCTCCCTCAGCAGAGACTGCCGCAGCCATTGGCAAACTCTTTATTCAGCTTGAAAACCCTGCTCAAGCTGAGCGTTGGCTGAGCTTAGCAGCCGACAACGACAGTCCAGATGCATTGACCGCCCTTTTTGGGTTATTAAAATTAAGACTCGACCGAAAAAATTGGGAAGGTGCCGAAGCGATCATCTCCCGCATAGATAAACAATTCCCTGGAGCAGTCGATGCCAGCGAATGGTCTTCGACTCGCACTGAACTCATTGGCTGGCGAAACGCGCAAGAACAAATGCGCGCCGACATGGCGATCACCGAGAAAGCCCAAAAGGCCCTCGAAGAAGCTAAGAAAACAGTCATCGCTACAGTCGCACCAGACACATCAACAGAGATCGACACGCCTGCAACTAACGAACCAGCCAACACCGAAGGTAAAGCGCAAATCATCGCCGACATGGAGGCAGCCGAAGCGCTCGCCACCACACCGGCACTAGAAGCCGATGAAAGCGCCGGTTCAACTGAAGGCACCACCACCGTTACCTTCGATCCAAACATTGCCATCCAACCTGCAGAGCCTGACTTAAGCTTCGAAGTGTCCTACGACCAACAATCTGAAAGCACGCCTACCACCTACGCCGTCCAAAGCACCACCGATGTGGATGCAATCGAAAGCACTCTCGAAGACGCAACAACACCGATCCAAACCAACAACCGCCCACGTCCAATCGAAGAACTCTTAGATGAAGCCAATGCTGCAACCATTGATAAAAATTATCGCCTAGCGATTACCAACTACTGGCAAGCACTCGGCACCGCCAACGATCGTGATGATATCTGGAACCTGCTCTCACGAGCCTACTTAATTGATGGGCAAAATAAAAATGCCGAAACGACCGCCTTGGAAGCGATTCGACTCTCCCCGCGAGACATCAATTACACACTTGATTACCTACGCGCCGCACAACGCTCCAAGACGCCCAGCGAATTCTTTGCGGAACTGGAAACCGCCTACGACCGTTTTCCAGAAAGCCCAGAGGTGACCCTTTCACTGGCCAGAGGCTACGAGCGCATTGCTAAAAACAATACCGCGGCTAGCACTCTCTACCAACGCTTCATCGATCTCGCGCCCAGCCATCCGCTTCGCCCCGAGGCCGAAGCCGCAATCAAACGACTTCAGTAAACAACTCTCCACATAAGTGAGCCCCGTTTGCGCATTCGTGCACAGCGACCTTTAGACTCCAAGACGCGTATCCCTTAAGTGCCCAGAATCGCACAAAGATCCATCGAATCGCTCAAGCATCAAGTAAACTTGGTTGATGTGGTTTCAACCTACGTGCAACTCAAGCGCGCAGGGAAATCTTGGAAAGGCTTGAGCCCCTTCACGCAAGAAAAGACCCCCTCGTTTTACGTCCATCCAGATCGCGGTTTTTATAAATGCTTTAGTTCTGGCGAAGGCGGTGACCTCTTCACCTTCGTCATGAAACAGGAGAATCTCGAGTTCATCGAAGCCGTAGAGTTCATTGCTAAGAAATTCAACATCAACCTTGAATACGAAGAAGGCGGTCCCTCCAGAGAAGAAGTCTCACTCAGAAAACAGATTTACGAACTGCACGAGATCGCCACCACTTGGTTCCACCAACAATTTCTCGAAAGTAAAGAAGCCGCACCCGTGCGCGAATACTGGCAAAATCAGCGCGGCTTTGGAATGGACACTGCACAAGAGGTAAAAATCGGCTACGCACCAGCCGCTCGTAATGCATTTGCACTCTACTGCCGCGAGAAAAAGATCTCCCCCGCAGCGATGCATCAGTCGGGTCTCTTTTTCGCTAGAGACGGTGAACAAAATTACGATTTTTTCAAATCACGTTTTCGTGGTCGGCTCATGATCCCGATTCGCGATGTGCAAGGCCGAGTCGTCGCATTCACCGCGCGTCAGCTACCACAAACTCCAGACGACGACCCAGCCAAAGACGCCAAATACGTCAACTCGCCCGAAACACCGATTTTCCATAAAGGCCGAATTCTGTTCGGCATGGATCACGCACGCACTCACATTAAGGACAAAGATGGCTTTCTACTCGTAGAAGGACAACTCGACGCAATACGCTGCTGGTCGGTCGGCCTGCATACCGCAGTCGCTCCACAAGGCACCGCACTCACCGAGGACCAGGTGCACCTACTGCGTCGCTATGATCCAGCGTATGTCGAATGCCTACTCGATGGTGACTCCGCAGGGCGCAAAGCAGCAGTTAAATACATCCCACTCGCATTCAAAGCAGGATTGGAATTTAACTTTCTACTCCTGCCTGAGAAGGCGGACCCTGACGATTTGCTCCGCGAACACGGTGCTGATGCCCTTACCCCCTTACGTGAAAATGCTAAAAGTGGCATTGAACTCGCTATTGCCGACAGCCTACCTGAAGACCGAGCTCCGAACACTCGCGATAAGACCACCGCGCTTCGGGCTGTATTTGAACTCCTCCAACACGTTCCCTCCGAAGTCGCCCGCGAAGACTACATTCAAATCGCATCGCGTAAACTCAATGTAGATCCAATTGCAGCACTTCGTGATTTCAACAATGCACCTAAGCCAACACAGTATAGCCCTCAATCAAAAGCGCCCCATACCGCGTCTCAAGCTGTTAAAGACCCGCTATTGACACAGGCCACTTGGGAGCTACTTTGGCTCGTTTCACATCACCCAGAATACGGCAACAAACTCTCAGAAATTATTGATTACGAATGGATTAATACAAAGTCAGCAGCAGGTCGCTTACTCGATCGCATACTCGCTGAACTCAAAGAGGGTCTCATTGACGATGCGACACAAACAGAAAATCTAGTCGAATCTATTGAAGATCGCCAACTGCTGGCAGAAATTAACCTTAAAGACCTCGAAATCGAAAATCCAAAAGCACACATAGAAGCTTGCCTTCAAACACTTTACAAAAATTACTTAACTGCTCGAAAAAAAGATCTCGAATATCGGATCACCAACACTGAAGCCAATTCAGATTCGCAATACCGTCTCATGAAAGAAGTCAGTCAGATTCGAAAAACTTTAGCCAAACCACTTCAGCTAGAACTCTAAGTTCTAGCACAACAGACTCCTACAATACATTATGTCAGCTGCGAAAAAGAAAACCGCCAAGAAGACAGTCAAAAAAGCCGCCAAAAAAACTCCTGTTAAAAAGGTGGCTAAAAAAAAGGCACCCGCCAAAAAAGCTCCTGCGAAGAAGGTAGCCAAAAAGAAAGCACCTGCTAAAAAAGTTGCAGCGAAGACTCCTACCAAAAAGGTCGCCAAGAAGGCGACGAAGAAGAAGGTGACCACCACTGAAGAAGCAGTCGCTGAAGTGGCAGCCAAGCTTCCAAAGAAGCGTAAGCTTTCCGCCAAAGCCCAAGAGAAACTCAACGAGCGCATTCGCACCCTCATCCGCCTCTCCAAAGAGCAAGGATTCCTTACTTACAAGGACATCAACAAAGCACTTCCTGATAACGTCAATAATCCAGACGAAATCGAAAACGTCATTTCCATTCTTCAAAATCTTGAAGTCGAAATCCTCGATGACAGCGAAGTCGAAGCCTACAAAGCACGCCTTGAAGAGACCGAAGAGAAAGAGGTCCGCACCTCTCAAAACGACATTCTCGACGACCCTGTCCGGATGTATCTCAAGCAAATGGGTCAAGTGCCTCTACTGACTCGTGAGGAAGAAGTTGCGATCTCAAAACGCATTGAGAAAGCTGAACTGAAAGCACAAGATGCACTTTTCTCAACTGCACTTACGCTCGAATTTCAAAACAACATTGTAACCAAGCTCCTCAACCGCGAAGAGCGTTTTGACCGCGTAGTCCTCGATAAAAAAATCGAAAGTCGCGAAGCCTATTTCAACAGCCTGCCCAAGTTACTTGAGCAAGCACACAAGCTCGGCGAACGCATTTACGCCGCATGGGACAGCCACGTAAACGCCACTGATGAGGGCAATGAATCGAATGCGAAGCGCTCCCGCACACGTATGATTAAGTATGAGACTGAACTCCGTCTCGTGCTTCGTAAATACTGCCTGAAGCTCAAAGTATTTGAGGATTTCCTTAAAGACCTCACTCCAGTCTACCGCGAAATCACTAGCCTCTACGAAGACCTTGAAGCAGCGAAGCTGGTCTCCACTCGCAGCAAAACTAAGGTAGATGGCACGGCAATCAATGCCCGCCTCGAAACGCTAAAGACTGAATTCAAAATGGATGCTGGTGAATTCATGGAAATCATCCGTGAGGTTCGCACAGGCATGCGTGAGGCACACAAAGCCAAGACTGAGATGGTTGAAGCGAATTTACGTTTAGTGATTTCGATCGCTAAAAAATACACCAATCGTGGTCTCTCCTTCCTAGACCTTATCCAAGAAGGTAATATGGGCCTAATGAAAGCGGTGGAAAAATTTGAATACCGTCGCGGCTACAAGTTCTCAACGTATGCAACATGGTGGATTCGCCAGGCGATCACCCGCTCCATTGCCGACCAAGCACGCACCATTCGTATCCCGGTCCACATGATCGAAACCTTGAACAAGGTGATGCAGGTGCAAAAACAACTCCTCCAAGAACTGGGCCACGAGCCAACAGCTGAAGAAGTTGCGGACGAAATGAACCTTCCAATTGAACGTGTTCAGTCCATCATGAAGATGGCACAACAGCCCATCTCGCTACAAAGTCCAGTCGGTGACTCCGACGATACCAACTTCGGTGACTTCATCGAAGATAAGGGCGCAGAAAATCCTTACGACATGACTGCTTACAGCCTGCTGCGTGAAAAGATCACTGACGTCCTCGACTCCTTGACAGAGCGTGAACGCCGGGTGCTCTCACTCCGCTTCGGCCTCGCAGATGGCTACTCGCGCACACTGGAAGAGGTGGGCCGCCAATTTAAAGTCACCCGTGAGCGCATTCGCCAAATTGAGGCGAAAGCACTCCGCAAGATGCGTCACCCAACACGTATTCGTCAGCTCCATGGTTTCTTCGAAGGTGATATCAACCTAGAAAAGCCAGGTATGGACAGCATTAAACGCGAAAACGCGAAACACAAATAAGTTGAACGTGCCTTCCTCACGTTGACTCCAATAACTATGCGCCGATCTCAAAGATACTCCCTACTACTGGGCACATGCCTCACTGTTCTGCTCTCCGGTTGCGGTGGTAGCAGCGGCATCCGCGTGACCGAAGGTGACACTCAGATCGGATCACCCAAAGCTGGAACAATCGTTGCTTCAAACTCTGCATCGGTCGTCCATGTGGACCTATTCGAACGCATCGCCACGATTCGTAACGGCAACCAATTGCCAACTGGATTCCTTGTTGCTAAAAACCGAACAGGCGAACAGACCGCTGCACTCAAAGCCCGCCCCGCTCGTGCCGAGATGCTACGCACTGCCGACATCCTAGAAGGCGAGCCTAGCATCAACGACATCATCAGCCCTGCAAATTCATCAGAAAGTGCACGCCTCGGCAAAATATACCGTGACGCCGAAGCAGAATAAGCGTATAGATACAATAGCGTTTATCGTAATCATCCACCATTAGCCTTTTTATAATGCATACACTCGCTTTTCTACAAAATCTCAGTAGCTGGGAAATCGTCCTCATTTTCTTGGTTGTGCTTCTTTTCTTCGGCGCAAAACGCCTTCCAGAACTCTTTCGATCACTCGGTAAATCCGTAAAGGAATTCAAAAGCGCAACCTCTGGCATAGAAGAAGACATCCGCAGCGCAATGGAAGCTGAGGAGCCGGTCAAAAAGCCGACACCTGCAGCTAAGGTCGAAAGCAAGTCCGTAGAAGCGACTCCAAGTCCAGTCGAACCTGCAGCTACAGAAGCTCCTGAAAAGAGCTCCGAAAAAGATAAAGCATAGCTCTCAACAGGGAGTGGGATAACCACTTTAAAGACACACAATGCCCAGTGCCCAATCACTCCCACGTCCTAGCGCCGTGCTTTGGGACATGGATGGCACTTTAATCGATCAGACTGCTGCAATCATCCGTTGTTACGTAGATGTGATCGTGGGCATGGGTCTCCCAGAACCCGACTCCGAAGTGATTCGCCGCAGTCTAGGTGGCCCTATGGCCTCAACGATGTCCCTCTTCATTGAAGAAGACCAACTCGACGATGCCTCAAAGCGCTTTCGCGCACGCTTTCCGGAGATCATGTTCGAAGGGCTCATAATTCTGCCTGGCGGCCATGAACTGATCGAAGACTTCAAAGCAGTGCAGATTCCGCAAGCCATCTTCACCAATAAGCACGGAGACACCGCTCGCACAGTCAGCGAGCACACAGGCTTCAGCAAGCACATCCCCATTTGTATTGGTAACAAGGATACCGAATGGCATAAGCCTCAAGCAGTGCTCACCAACTATGTGCTCGAACAAATCAACAGCACAGCCAAAGGCGCCTGTATGATCGGCGACTCTCCAACAGACATCGAAACCGCCCACAATGCAGGCCTCCCCTGCTACTGTGTATCCACAGGTGCACACAGCGTAAGTGAACTCAAAGAAGCCGGCGCAGAAGCCACCTTCGAAAGCTTAGTCGACCTAAAAGCTGCTTTTGCACTTTAAGTAGCCTCACGTCCATTCACGTTCATTCACGTTAAAATTTAGTTCGCCGAACCCTCAATTTCGCCTCACCTTCCTACTATGAAAAGTATGACAGGATACGGCTCTGGATCTGCAGAAGCCACCGCGCAAAATCTACAAATCGAAGTTGAGATTACTTCAGTCAATCGCAAGACGCTCGACGCCTTCGTCTCTGGCCCTCGCGAATGGAATGGCCTCGATCAAAAGTGCACCGAATGGCTAAAAAGTAGTTTTCAACGTGGACGGGTGAACGTGCAAATTAAGGTCACCTCAACTGAAGGTGTCACCTATGGTCTAACTTGGGACGTCCAAGCAATGGACGAAACCTTGGGGCGCCTTAAAGCATACTCCGAAAGCCATGGACTGGAATTCGCTCCCGATGCTGCAGTCATCGTCGACCTCGCAAAGTCACTCAAAGACTGCTCTGGGCTGCCCGACTGGACTGAAGTCGAAGAAGCACTCAAACAAGCCTTTGACCAAGCACTCGCAGATATTGATTCAATGCGCCAGTCTGAAGGAGACTCACTCAAGCAAGATCTTTTAGAGCGCATCGATCTATTGGATGAGCTACGCGCTCAAATCGAAACCCACGCAGCGGGTGCAGTTGGCAAACAAAAAGACGCTTTACTGGAACGCCTCAAGCAACTCGACTTAGACCTAGACACCAACGATGAGCGTGTCCTGAAAGAACTCGCAATCTTCTCCGACCGCTGCGACGTGAGCGAAGAAATCACACGCCTCAGTAGTCACTTTGAGCAGTTCAGAGACTTTTTAAATGCAGACGAAGCCACTGGCCGTAAAATGGACTTCCTTTGTCAAGAGATCCACCGCGAGTTCAATACCACAGGCAGTAAATCTACTCAGATCGAAATCACACGCGCAGTCATCGAAGGTAAAAACACCTTAGAACGCATCCGTGAACAGGTGCAGAATGTAGAGTAAAGGGCAACAACCGCATCCAAAACTACACAGTCACCGTCAGCCCATTATTATCTGCGCTCAGACGGTAAACGCGCGCTTTGATGTTATTGACTTGGTAAATGCCTTCCATCGCTTCGCCAACGACTCGTGCGTTTTCAGCATTGGTCACGCAAACTACTGTAGAGCCACTTCCACTGAGCCAACCGGTGTAGGCACCTGCGTGCACTCCTGCCTCCACACTTTCGTGTCCGAACGGATTTAGCAGCACACGATATGGCTGATGAATGTAATCATTCACAGAGTCTTTCAATCGCTCAAATTCACCCGAAACCAACACGCCGACTAGGTATGCCAAGCTATTCGCACTGCGCACCACATCGTTGAACGGTATCGAATCTGGCAATACACGCCGCGAGTTTTCGGTAAGCACTTGGTAGTCGGGAGAAACCGCCACAAAAACCAACGATTCAGGAAGATCGAAGCGCACGTGCTCGCGATAGGCAAAGGTAAATGGCTCGGTTCGCGCGATACAAAACCCGCCAGCAAACGCTGCGCAGGCATTATCAGGTGCATTATCCAACTTCGTCGTGAGGCGAATCATCGCTTCCTTATCGAGCGGCTCACCATGAAGCGCATTCAAACCTGCGACCACACCTGCTAGCACTGTCGAGCTGGAACCGAGTCCTCGCGCCATGGGCACTTCGCCCCAAATCTCATAGTCGAAGCCTTTCAGTTCGACACCCGCAGTTTGTGCAAAACTCAACGCGGTCTCTTCGACCATCTTCTGCGTGCCTTCCTGAATTTCAGTCGCACATGCGATCAACTCATCTTCACGTGCGGTCAAACGGACAAAGTTATACAAAGACAGCGCGATACTGAGTGTATCGAAGCCAGGGCCACAATTGGATGTGCTAGCTGGAACTTGGACGAGAACGGTAGACAGTTCGGATGACATAATACTGGGGTAAAGTTATTTGTGGTGACGCATTTCGCGTTCCGCTTCGCGCATCGTAATCTTCTTTTTCATGGTTTCGCGCTTATCATGCAGCTTTTTGCCGGTGCAGAGTGCGATTTCGATTTTGAGAAGACCATGCTTCAAATAAATACGTATCGGAATCAATGACTTGCCACCCGCGTCCGTTGCTCCGAGCAATTTGTGGATTTCGCGCTTATGCAGCAGTAATTTACGCTTACGGCGTGGCTCGTGATTCTGAAAATTCCCAAAGCTATATTCACCAATATGTGAATTATAGAGCCAGACTTGGCCTTTCTCGACACGGCAAAAGCCATCGCCAATCTGCGCATTGCCTTCACGCAAGGCTTTGACTTCAGTTCCCTTGAGCACTAAACCCGCCTCAAAACAATCCCCCACAAAGTAATTGTGGTTGGCCTTAGCATTGCGGATCTCTTTGAAGCGATCCTCAGGTGTCTGTTTCTTGGCGCACACGGTGTCTCGATCCCTCTATTTGGGGAAACGCAGAGGGCACGCTATTAATAATTAAGAGGGATTTACTCCTCTTCTGGCTCAGCCAGTTGGTAAGTGATTTTACCCTCCATAATCTCACGCAGTGCCATATCTTCTGCAGATAGGCGCTCAAGGGATTCGATGAGAGGCTTGTAGCCACTTTTAAGTTGTTTCGCACGGCGTGATACCACATTGATCAAGATCATTGGGTCTGTGATAACTTCTTGTGCTGCTTGTAAATAATCGTCTCTCAAGGTGATTTCTCCGCTAAGGTTGAAATTGGAAAAGAGCGGAAAATGACGCTGAGAGGCCCCTTTGCAACAAAAAACAAGAATCTTATGCATTTTCGCTAAAATTCCCATTGACAGGAGGACTCGCGATTTTACTGTTTGCCGCTTTTCCAAAATCATGAAGACGACTTTAGCTACAAAATCTGATCACACCAAAGAATGGTTCGTGGTCGACGCTGCCAATGAAACACTTGGTCGTGTATCCGTAAAAATCGCAAACGTGCTCCGTGGGCGCCACAAGCCTACCTACACACCGCACGCAGACACAGGCGACTTCGTCGTAGTGGTCAATGCTGAGAAAATCAAGGTCTCTGGCAAGAAGAACAGCGATAAGACTTATATGTTCTACTCTGGCTGGATGGGCGGCGACAGCTACAAATCCATGGCACAAATGCGCGAGCAGAAGCCTGAGTTCATCATCGAGCACGCAGTTAAGGGCATGCTCCCTCGCAACAAGCTTGGACGTGCCATGATCAAGAAGCTTAAGATCCACGCGGGTCCAACACACCCATACGAAGCGCAGCAGCCTAAGCCGCTCGTTTAATCTCTGACTTTATATAATATGAGCGAACAAACATTTGTTACTGTAGGCCGTCGTAAGACTGCAACTGCTCGTGTCCGCCTGACTCGCGGCACTGGTAAGATCGAAGTAAACGGCAGCGAGCCTCGTGCTTACTTCAAAACTGAAGAATTTGCGAACGCAGCACTCTCTCCTCTCAAGACTGTTGAGATGACCGACCAAGTTGACATCAAGGTTCGCGCACAAGGTGGCGGTCTGAACGGTCAAGCGGGCGCAGTTCGCCTCGGCATCGCACGTGCACTTGAGAAAATGAACGCGGATCTCCGTGTTGCATTGAAGCAAGAAGGTCACATGAAGCGTGACCCTCGTAGCCGCGAGCGTAAGAAGCCGGGTCAGCCTGGTGCTCGTAAGCGCTTCCAATTCTCCAAACGTTAATCCGCACAGCGGCAAGGACGCATCTTTTGCAACCCTCCATAGCCGTGTCAGCGCGTGCTTTGGAGGGTTTTTTGTTTCCATATTTTCACATTCACCTTCTCGTCTTAATCCTAACCTTACTCTTAATCTTAATCCCTCACAGTGAACTCTTAGATTAAGATTATGATTAGGAGTAAGATTAAGACCTAAACCACTTTCACACTATGAATGCAGCGATCATTGGAGCATCCGGCTATTCCGGAGAAGAACTCGTTCGGTTACTCTCACGTCACCCGAACGTGCAACTGGCTGCAGTCACGTCACGGTCGCTTGCAGGTAAAAGAGTCGCCGATATCATGCCCGCGCTAAGGCACGCAGTTGGTGAATTGGAATTTACCAGCTCAGATCCTGTCGAACTGGCCACTCGGGACGACCTCGATGTCTTTTTCCTCGCACTGCCGCATGGTGTGGCCAGCGAATTTGCCAGCCCACTTTATAACGTAGGCAAAACTGTCATCGATTTAAGTGCAGATTTCCGGCTCAACTCGACTTCGATCTACGAAAATTACTACGGTCACGCACACCCAGCGCCTGAATTACTCAAGGCCGCTCCTTACGTGATCCCAGAATTGGCTGGTGACTCTTGGAAAGATGCCACACTCATCGCATGCCCAGGCTGCTACCCAACCAGTGTGCAACTGCCTCTAGTGCCGCTACTTAAAGCAGGTCTAGTCAAACCAGATGGCATCGTCATCAACAGCTATAGTGGCGTCAGCGGCGCAGGAAGGAAGGTCGCAGAGGACTTTATCTACTGCGAACGCAACGAGAGCATGAAAGCTTACGGACTGCCCAAGCACAGACACCTCTCCGAAATCGAAGAGCAGCTTGAAAAAGCCGCGTTTGCCGACTGCATCGTGCAGTTCAACCCGCACCTCGCCCCCATGTCTCGGGGCATTTCCACCACCATCGTGGCAAAGTCCAACAAAGCATCCATCGAAAGCGTTTACTCCACGTGGGAGAAAACATACGCAGGCAAACCATTTGTCAGCGTGCTTCCATCCGGCACCTGCCCAGACACCAAACACGTCACAGGCAGCAATCGGGCAGACATCTCCGCGGTTTACGATCCACGGACGGACAACTTTGTGATCACCTCAGTCATCGACAACCTGCTCAAGGGAGCCAGCGGCCAAGCTGTGCAAATCCTCAACCTAAAGTCCGGCTTCGACGAAACTGCCGGCCTCATCTAAGTCTTAAACCTCGACCCAACCGCGCTTCACCATGTCCGATACGATCACAGTCAAACTTATCGAAAACCCAGGTGGAATCGCGGATTGCCCCGGCTTCAAAACTGCAGGCGTCGCTTGTGATGTGCGGGGATCCGGTAAGGTGACGCTCGATCTGGCGCTGGTCGCAGCCGAAAAGCCCTGCTCTGCTGCGGGTGTTTTCACTTTAAACGACGTCTGTGCGGCTCCAGTGCATGTGTGTCAGGAAATCCTTTCACACCCTGGCGTAAAAGTGGCTGGTTTCGTCGCCAATAGTGGCAATGCCAACGCAGCCACTGCCGAACAAGGCATGATTGACGCTAAAGAGATGTCTACCATCTCCCAGCTCGAAACAGGAATCGGCTCTCCATTTCTCGTTTGCTCCACTGGACGAATCGGACGCGTCTTGCCCATGGGCAAGATCAAATCTGGCATCGCCGAAGCAGCACAAAAGCTAAGCGAAAGTGAAGAATGCTCGCTCAATGCGGCCGATGCCATCCTCACCTCCGATACACGGCGTAAAGTCGCGACCGCTCAATTCGTTTTTGAAGGGAAAACCGTCACCGTCGCAGGTATGGCTAAAGGAGCAGGCATGATTGAGCCCAACATGGCCACAATGCTGGCCTTCCTCGCAACCGACCTCGAAGTCGAAAACAGCGCACTCAAAAACACACTCGTCCAAGCCTGCAACAAGACCTTCAACCGAATCTCCATCGATGGCGACATGAGCACCAACGACACCGTGCTGCTCCTTGCCAGTGGCAAGACTGGACTCGTGCCCAACGAGCATCCAGACCTCCTACAAGCCTTCCGCGACGCCGTATTCATGGTCTGCGACGCGCTTGCTGAAAAGATTGTCGGTGACGGTGAAAAAGTCACCAAGCTCGTCGAGCTCATAGTCGAAGGCTGCAAGACCCACGCCGATGCGGAAAAAGTCGCACGCGCAGTTGGCAACTCCCTACTCGTGAAGACTTCGTGGTATGGCTCCGACCCCAACTGGGGACGTCTCGCCGACGCCGCTGGTTACGCTCGCGTAGGCTTGCAAGAACCCTGCTTCGACATCCACTACGACGACGTGCCCGCACTCATAGGAGGCAAGCCACAAGACAGCAAGATCTCCGAATGGAAAGCAATAGTCTCCAAAAAGCGCTTTCGTATCACACTCAATTTAAATCAAGGTGACGGCAATTTCCGCCTACTCACCTCCGACCTCAGCGAAGCCTACGTAGATTTCAATAAATCCGAATAAGCCTTTATTTCAGCTTTTCAGTTTTCAAAATTTCAATTTTTCAGATAATGACCAATCTCGATCACTTAGACGTCACCACAAAAGCCGCGGTATTGCTGGAAGCACTCCCTTACATCCAGCGGTTTCGAGACGCGATTTTCGTCGTCAAATACGGCGGTGCCTTCATGGACGATGCAGATCCACAAGTGCGCACACGTGTGGCTACCGATATCGCGTTCCTTCATGCGGCTGGCATCAAAGTCGTCGTCGTGCACGGAGGCGGCAAAGCAATCACTCGCGCCCTTGCTGAGTCCAATGTCGAAACACGCTTTGAGCACGGCCTACGCGTTACCGATGCGGAGTCCGTCAAGATCGTCGACCACACTTTAAATAAAGTTGTAAACCTCGACATCTGCGAGATCCTCCAGGCCAAGAACGCTCGCCCAATCGCACTTCCGGGTAACAACATTCTTGTCTGCGATAAGAAAAAAGTCGTCGTTGATGGTGAAGAGCTAGACCTCGGATTCGTCGGTGAAACACACACTGTCAAAACCAAGATCATCAAAAAAGCACTCAACGACGGTTACATCCCCATCATTTCGCCCATCGCGTGCGATGAAGACGGCCAAATCTATAATACCAATGCCGATGCCGCCGCAGGGCGCGTCGCAGCCGCCTTGCGCGCACGCCGACTGGTTTATCTTTGCGATGTCCCTGGCCTCATGCGCGACGTTAACGACCCCGAGTCGCTCATGTCCTCGCTACGCACTCAAGACGTCGCAGACCTCGTAGCCGATGGCACCATCAGCAAAGGTATGATTCCAAAAACAGACAGTGCAGTCAAAGCACTCAACAACGGCGTCCACCGCGTGCACTTCATCGACGGCGAACAACCACACAGCCTCCTCCTAGAAATCTTCACAGACAAAGGCGTCGGCACCGAAATCCACAACTCGTAAAGATTTTCAACCTAATGACTAATCGTTAATGGATAATTGGTTAGCGCACATACCATTTAGCCATCAGCAAATACTCATTAACTATTCAATATAATGGAACATTATAAGACTCTCATGAAAAACTATGGCCCGCCCGCGTTCAACGCAGTGCGGGGCGAAGGCGTGTATGTTTATGACGAGTCGGGCAAGCGTTACTTAGACTTCGGTAGTGGCATCGCAGTGACTTCAGTCGGGCACTCACATCCGAAATGGGTGCAAGCCGTGCAAGAACAAGCCGCCACCCTCACCCACTGCAGCAACCTCTATGGCATCCCTGCGCAACAAAAGCTCGCAGATCGGCTCGTTGCGCAAACAGGCCCAGGGCGGGTGCTCTTCTGCAATAGCGGCGCCGAAGCCAATGAAGCACTGATCAAACTCGCACGGCTACATGGTAAGAACATCTCTGGCGAAGAAGGCAAACGGTTCACTTTAGTCGCGGCACAACATGCATTCCACGGTCGGACCTTTGGCGGTATGAGCGCCACACCTCAGGAAAAAATCCAAGGTGGCTTTCGGCCAATGTTGGAAGGTTTTAAATTTGGCGAGCTCAACAATATCGAAAGCTTTGACAAACTCGTCGACGATTCCGTCGCCGCTGTATTCGTAGAAACCATACAAGGCGAAGGTGGCATCTTCCCCTGCGAAGACAGCTTTCTTCACGAACTACGGGCACTGTGCACCGAACGCAAAGCGATGCTCATCCTCGACGAAGTCCAATGCGGCATCGGACGGAGCGGTTATTTCTTTGCCTTCGATAAGAGTGGCGTAAAACCCGACGCGATCGGCATGGCTAAGGGTCTAGGCGGCGG
This sequence comes from Opitutales bacterium, assembly GCA_018607135.1. GTDB lineage: Bacteria > Verrucomicrobiota > Verrucomicrobiia > Opitutales > Coraliomargaritaceae > JBPOFY01. The sequence goes on along the minus strand of JABBCA010000091.1, from coordinate 105,831 downwards.
TTTCCCAATCGGTGCCATTTGGGTATCCGAACCATATGCAGAACTCTTTCAGCCAGGATCGCACGGCACCACCTTTGGCGGCAGTCCACTCGCAAGCGCAGCAGCCAATGCAGTGCTCGACATCATCGAAGAGGAACAACTCTTAGAGAGTGTCACATCTAAGAGTGTCATTTGGCACGAAGCACTCCAAGGCCTAGTCGAAAAATACCCGCAGCACATTGCTGGCATGCGGGGTGCGGGATACATGGTCGGTCTCGTCCTCAAACAGGAAGGCGCCAACCTAGCACTTACCACTGCCGCACGGGATAAACGCCTTCTAGTCGTTCCCGCTGGCCACAACGTCATCCGTCTATTACCCGCACTCACAGCAACCCTTAAAGAACTCGCCGAAAGCGTCCGCATACTCGACGAAACCTTTACTGGATTGAACTAACTTCTACATTCTTACTTCTAACTACTTTTTAGAATGCACCATTTTTTAGCAGTCACCGACTTCACACTCGAACAAGCACAAGAGGTCTTCACGCTCGCGAAGAGCTTCAAAGACAATCGACTCAGCGGCCCACAGCCACTGAACATGCAATCATGGGGCCTACTCTTCTACAAGAGTAGCACCCGGACACGTGTATCCTTTGAGGTCGGCGTCAACGAGCTCGGCGGTTTCCCTATCGTGCTCAATTCACAGCAGACCCAAATCGGTCGTGGCGAAACCGTCGAAGACAGCTCCAAGGTGCTCTCCCGTTTCCTGCATGGTCTTGTCATTCGTGCCTACGAACACGAAACGGTGACTGAGTTCGCGAAGCACGCGACGATGCCAATTATCAATGGACTGACTGATTTCAATCACCCTTGCCAGTTGATGGCCGACCTCTTCACATTGCTTGAGCGTTACTCACCCGAAGACGTCGATATCAATACACTCAAGGGTAAGAAAGTCGCCTTCCTCGGCGATAGTGCGTGCAATATGGCCAACTCATGGATTCTCAGTGCTGCGATGTTCGGCATGGAGATCTTCGTTTCTGGCCCTAAGGGCTATGAGCCAAAGCCAGCCGTCACTGAAGCTCTCAAAGCCGCAGGCCTACCCGTCAACTTCACCTACACCGAAGATCCAAAGGAAGCCTGCAAAGACGCCGATTGCATCTATACCGATGTCTGGGTCTCCATGGGCGACGAAGCCGAGGCCGAGCAACGCCTCAAGGAAATGGCACCGTATCAAGTCAACGCAGAGCTCCTCGCCCTCGCGAAGCAGGACGCCTACTTCATGCACTGTCTCCCCGCCCACGCAGGCGAAGAAGTCAGCCAAGACGTTCTAGACAGCCCAAAGAGCATCATCTTCGACGAAGCCGAAAACCGCCTCCACGCTCAGAAAGCAATCATGGCGAAGCTCGTGGAACTAAATTCGTAGAGGCGCAACTTGATGCGCCCGCTTCTGTGTAGGCCTCAAGCCGCGTCCACCTATAAATAACATAATGGGCGCATCAAGTTGCGCCCCTACGGCAGGTTACTCTGCCGCTAATACATCCAGTAACGCTCTCAGCTTCATTTCAGTTTCGCGCATTTCCTTTTCGGGGTCAGAGCCTTCGACGATGCCTGCACCTGCATAGAGGCGAGCGGTGTCACCTTGGATCAGTGCGGAACGAATACCGACCACCATCTCACCTTCGTTGAGGTGGTTGAACCAACCAACAACTCCCGCATACAGACCGCGTTCGATTTGCTCTAATTCTTTAATCTGCGGCACTGCGGCTTCACGTGGGGTGCCACCCACAGCAGGCGTGGGATGCATGTCTGCCAACATATCGAGAAGATGAACGGACTCTCCGACTTCGGCGGTAATCTGCGTGCGTAGGTGTTGAACATTCGCGAGTTGCAAGAGACGCGGTTCACCTTCAGCGGTCGCCGTCACCCCAAGATTACCAAGACGACGAATAATCGAATCGCGCACATACGCATGTTCATGCTGATCCTTCTCACTCCCTAAAAGCTTACTCGCAAATTTCGCATCCTCACCCGCAGTCGCACCACGTGGTGCAGAGCCAGCAATCGCTTCAGTGAGAAGATGTCCGTCGCGTATTTTCAAAAGTCGTTCCGGAGTGGCGCCGATAAAGCTCCCCGCAGCGCCCCCACCATAAGAAAAAGTAAAGCACCCACTAAAGCGTTCGCGTAAGCGGTTGAGGGCAATCAAGGGCTGCCACGCTTGGTCGGCCTTTAATTCGACTCCACGTGCGAGCACGATCTTTTCGTAGGTCCCCTTTTTAATGGCATCTAAAGCAGAGATCACTGCCGCCCCATATGGATCGGACGCCAACTCCTCTCGTGAGACGACTTTTGCTTCGGGAGCCGACTCTGGCACTTCGGGATCGGAGGCATAATCAAATGCACCAAACTTACTATAAGCGCCCCAAACTCGCATTACCAATTGATCGATGTTGGTATCTGGATCAATGCGTAGATTCGCGACCGCGCCGTATTTACCTTTGGATCGCGATACCTGCCAACGTGGCAAGAACACTGTCGCAGCTGGAAACGGTGCATCCTCAGCAACGGAATCATTAAAAGCAAAGGCGGTAAAAAAATGCGGCCCCGTAAACGGCTCACTCAAATCACCCACGGCGATGGTATTTTCTAAAATCTCATCGGAAAAGGCTTTCACTTGAGCAAAGCGATCGGGCCCATCGAAACGTGCCTCCACCACGGCCTCTGCTCCAGCAAGCGCCTCTTCATCAGCCGCACGCTCGATGTAGAAATGCAACTCCTCTGGTTCGTAGATCGACTCCAACACCGCCAAGGGCGCAATATGCTTCACCGCCAAAGAGATACTCGCGATCTGAAAATGCCCCTTCGCCCGTGCCGCTTCACGACACCCCTCCAAAAACGAACGCAGGGCGCCTTCGTCACGTTCTGGAAGCATACTAGAGGGTATAATTTGCATAAGCAGACGAAGGAAACAAAAGCCCGCAAAACCGCAACTAGGAAGTCAGGAATGGAAATAACTGCTCATACGTATTTACTTTCCTTACCCAAAATATCCGAGCAGAAGTCCCAGAAAAGCACTTTTCAATTTGCGCAGTCTAACTCCTACCTCCTAACTCCTAGCTCCTAGCTTATAACTCCTTTACCATGCATCCTGTCTTTCCTGAAATCGATTTCCGAGGCGACCTCAACGACGAGCAATACGCTGCCGTCACTGCTGAACCAGGCCCCGCCCTGGTCTTAGCAGGCGCTGGATCTGGAAAGACACGCACCCTCACCTACCGTGTGGCCTACCTGCTCTCAAAAGGACATATGCCAAACGAAATCCTGCTGCTGACATTTACCAATAAGTCTGCGAAAGAAATGCTCGAGCGTGTCGAAGACCTCACGGGGATTTCACGTCGTTACCTTTGGGGAGGCACCTTTCACAGTATTGCACAACGCATTCTTCGCGTGAATGGTGAGAAAGTCGGACTCAGAAACAACTACACTATCCTCGACGAAGGCGAAGCGGAGAGCCTCCTCAAAAATGCGATTCAGAAAATAGATCCCGCATTCATCAAAGGTAAGAACAACCCCAAGCCAAAGGTCATCGCCAACATGATCAGCTACGCGCGCAATACCTGTCGCAGCATTTATGACGAAGCCGACGACCACTATCCGTTCCTCGAAGGCATGGCGTCGAAAATCGAGAGTTTCTATAAGCAATACCAAGCCACGAAACTAGAACAACAAGTCGTCGACTATGACGACTTGCTAGAGCTCTTCCTCAAGCTTCTTAGCGAGCACCCAGAAATCGCCAAACAATACCAAGACCGCTTCAAACATATTTTAGTCGACGAGTTTCAAGATACCAATCGCTTGCAGTCCGACATCGTGGATTGCCTCGCAGCCAATCACCAAGTCATGGCCGTCGGTGACGATGCACAGTGCATCTACACCTGGCGCGGAGCAGATTTCGACAATATCATGCGTTTCAACGACCGCCACCCTGGCGCCGAAATTCATAAGATCGAAACCAACTATCGAAGCAGCCCAGAAATTCTCGAGTTCGCCAACTCCGTGCTCGGCGCACAACCCGCGGGCCTCGGCTATTCCAAAGAGCTTCGCGCGGTGCGCGACTCTGGTGACAAGCCCTACTTCGTGCCGCTCATGGACGCACGTGGACAGGCCAACTTCATCATTCAACGTATCGAAGGACTCCTCGAAGAAGGTCGTAACCTTTCTGAAATCGCGATCCTCTACCGCGCACACTATCACGCGATGGATTTGCAGATGGAGCTCACTCGCCGCAATATCGATTATCAAATCACCAGCGGTGTCCGGTTCTTTGAACAAGCCCACGTCCGAGACTTCACTGCGCAGCTTCGTTTTGCGTCCAACCCTGCAGACGTCTCCGCCTTTGCCCGCTTTACTTGCCTCCTTCCCAAAGTAGGCCCAAAGACCGCAGAGCGGATTCACGCATTCACCAAGAAACTCGCAGAGAAGGAAGAAAAGAATTTCTGCGATGCCCTCTGCTCTGAAGCCGTTCTAAAAAAGGTGCCCAACGATGCAAAAGAAGAATGGCCCTCTCTGGCTGAAACCATTCGCGAAGTATCCGTTGCCCTCACCGAAGCGGCTCCACAAGACATTGTGCAACTCGCACTTGATGGGTGGTATAGCAGCTACATCCGCGAGATTTATCCGAACTGGACCGATCGAGCCGATGACCTACAAAGTCTTGTCAGCTTTGCCAGCCGCTACGACACCATGGAAGAGTTACTCGCCCAACTCGTGCTCCTCGCCTCCGAAAGCAATGAGCGTAACCCAGAAGAACAGCAAAACTGCCTACGTCTGACCACTATTCACCAAGCCAAGGGACTCGAATTCCCGATTGTCTTCGTCATGGGCTTGGCAGACGGACTTTTCCCGCTCAAGCGCACCATCGACGACGGCAACATGGAAGAAGAACGCCGCCTATTTTACGTAGCCGTCACTCGCGCGATGGAAGAACTCTACCTCTCCTACCCCATGCTCAACAGTCAAGGGAACAGTGTAATACGCCTGAACCCGAGCCGGTTCATTCAAGAAGTCGACATCAGCCGCTACGAAACCTTGCGCGTCGCACCGACCAGGAGCTGGTGATTGCACATTTCGTAGGGGCGCAACTTGATGCGCCCGCTGTGGTCAAAAGGCTCTAGCTCAGGCGGGCGCGTCAAGACACGCCCCTACAATTTCAGAAATATCTGGTCGAGGGATCCACCCTCTCCTACAATTCGAAAAACATGTTTCCTCAAAAGAAAAAGAAAGTCGATTACGAAGCGCTCAATTCATCGTTGATGCGTATTCCACGCATGGAAGTTGCGGCGGCACGTAGCTTGATCGACATTGGGATTCGTGAAATTTACGATCTTCAAGGTCGCTCCCCTGAAGTGCTGATGGAGGATGCAAAAAAGAAGAATCCTGAAATACCTCAGGATCGGATTCGCTATTTCCGCATGGCTGTTTACTTTGCAGAAACAGACGTTCCCGACGCAAGTAAGCTCCACCCAGCTGAATGGAACTAATCCACCGCTAAGCACTCAAAACTTTCATGACCTCTCAGGAAATAGAAATCCCTCGCGAAGTGCCGATCATGACTCTAGGCAACACGACCTTGTTTCCGCAAGCGATGATGCCGCTCTATATCTTCGAGCCACGCTATCGCGAAATGCTCAACTACGTGCTGGAGAACGATCGCATTTTTGCCGTGGCAGGACTCAATGAGGAGGCCACCGACGCCGAAGTCTTTGAAACACCTCATCGTGTCGCCAGTGTTGGACTTGTGCGTGCCTGTCATCAAAACCCAGACGGCACTTCCAACTTAATATTGCAAGGACTCGCACGAATCGAAATGGAGAGCATCGTCAGCGAAGAACCGTATCGCACCGCGCGCATCAACCAGATCATCAGTGATCCCGGGGGCAGCCCCGAAGCGCTCCACTCGATCCCAACACGCATCGTGGCATTGCTTAAAACGCAACGCCGACTGGGTGCAAATATCCCAGCAGACGTCATTACTTTTCTAGGTAAAATGGAAGACCCTGAAAACGTCTTAGACCTCGCAATCTTCACACTCTGCCCCGTAAGTCGACTCAAGCAGGACTTACTGGAGACACGTAGTATCGTGCCACGCTTTAACAAATTCAGCCGCTACCTCATCGAAGAAATCGAACGTCTTAAACTCGATAATGACTTAAAAGGCGGACTGGACTCAGACGAAGTAGGAAATAATTAAAGGTTAAACGGGTTCATCTAAAAAACCGTAATTCATAGAGTGTAGAACAGATACTAGATGAGATAGCCTAGACTGATGCTTAGCTTGATTCTATTGCGTCGGCCACATCGTATATGATTGGCGCCCATATTGTTAGACATAAAAACTAAGACATATTCGACCCACGCTCAAACACCACTCTTTCACCGATTGTTGTCTGTTCGTTTCTAAGAGAGCGGTCGATTGTGATTGTCGATGATACGTGTCAACCTACACAAAATACTACGGCAACAGGAACTTTCAGTAGTGACTATAGCCAGCAGTTAATTAGCACACCAGAAGCAACCGGCCCCTTCAGCTTACGGCATCATCTAACACCAAGGTTTCATTAAGCTACACCCCTACTGTCGACATTGTGGCACACGAGTTATTCCTATAACGCTGCAGCTAATGTAGGAACATCTGAGACTTGCACCTTTAATTAGAATAATCTGCTTTAAAGTAATGTATATTAAGCATAGCAGATATACCATGAAGTGGAGATATGCGAACAGGACGCTATTAACTTACTGCAGATAGCTATACGGCTCACCCGATGCAATACCCAGCTTGAATGTGCTTCGTCTAGTTTTCAAAAAAGGGGCGATCAATCTGAGAGATAATCAATTATCCCGTTCGACGTTCCGTAACCGTGATTGGCCAGATAAGAGACTTGTAAATAGCAACAAATATCCAAGAGCTTAATATAGAAATAGGAGCCGAAATGCTTCTGCACCGCATTGAACCTGACCATCTCCACTGCTTAGTAGCATACAGGTAAGTCTGCACATTCACCACAAGAGAGTGTTAACTATATCTGCTGACTCAAAGGTTCTTAAGACCTAAACACGCCAAGAACTAAGAAGAAGCATGTCTCAAGCCATAGGTATCCCAAGTAAGCACAGAAAGGCGCTTGACGAAATTGTGTAATAGTTATCACATAGAGTAGTGCAATCAACTCCTACCAGTAACACAGCCTCACCCCGCTCCTCTCACGATGAATCGTATCCGGCAGAGGCGTCTAAGGCGCAGTTATCTAATTGCCAGTTTATGATTGGCATCGACTCCGACGGAACGGTGTTTGATTCAATGGAAATTAAACACAAGCGGGTTTTTCAGCCACTCGCATGTGATATATGGGCTCTAGGAGAAATTGCGACTGATTACTATCACATCGCCGAGAGCATCAATCTTTACTCAACCGATCGTGGTGTGAACCGTTTTCAGGGACTCGCGATGGCCTTCGACCGACTGGCTGAACAGTCTAAAGTAGCGAGCAGAATTCTCGAAGGGCACACTGATTTGTCTGAATTCGTGCTCTCAGGCGCTCCGCTATCCGCTGACTCTCTGGCCGCCTACAACTCAGACAAGCACAGTGATTTTTTAGACAAAGTGCAGCAATGGAGCCAGCGTAGCGACGCTCTTTACGAAGAAATAATGGAGCAGGAGGGAACTCCGACCTATCCTAGGGTGAAAACTATCCTAGAACGGGCCTCAAAATATGCAGAGCTAATGGTCATCTCTTCTTCCTCTGGAGAATCCCTCAAGCAAGATTGGGGAACGGCAGGTTTAACCGCTGTGATCAGCAAAGTGTATGGGCAGGAAGAAGGTAACAAATCGATACAGCTACGTTCAGCGCTAGCAACCCAATCTCCAAGTAAAGGTGCGCTTATGATTGGCGACGCACCTGGTGATCTGGAAGCAGCACGTGACAATGAAATACTCTTCTACCCGATCATACCTGGCCTCGAAACAGAGTCATGGGAACGTTTTGAAACTGAGTCGCTGGAGCGGTTCTTAAGTGGCAACTACGACCGCCAATACGAACAAGAGTTACTCACGAAATTCAAAAATGCCCTAAGTCCCGCCGAAGTATGGCCTCTAACTAAGCAGGTCACGCCCTAATCATTTTTTAATCAACCACAAAAGACCAACACCTTTTCAGTATGTCTATAGAAAACAAAATCGAAACCATTCTCGATCGCATGACGCTCGAGCAAAAAATCGGGCAATGCGTCGTCGTCGGAATGTCGGGCACCGTTATTACTAACGCTCTAAAAGAATCAATAGAACGCTACCACTGCGGTGGTATCAGACTGTCACCCTTCACCCGTATGTTCCGATACTTCACTGATTCTAAAGCGAAGAAGCAGCAGTTAGGCGAAGATTTTAAACCTTCGATGCAGAAGATCGCTGACCCAGGAATGCCCCCCTACTGCAGCCCAGAGCAATATGCTGAAGTCTTGAATGACCTAAGGCGTATGGCTGCGAAACGGAACCCAGCAATTCCCTTACACATGGTGATCGATCAAGAAAATGACACCAGCAAGGATCTTTCAAGAGGAGGCGTAATTCAATTTCCTTCCTGCATGGGACTTGTGGCTGGCGGCAGCCTCGATGTCGCGCGCGATGTCGCACGTTCGGTTGCCATCCAGATGAAAGCTTCTGGAATGGACATGATTCACTCGCCCGTTGTGGACGTAAATATCAATCCCAACAATCCAGAAATCGGCTTCCGCGCCTTCAGCGACGATCCAGAGGTCGTGGCTGAATATGCGATCGCGATGATGGAAGGATATAAGCAAGGTGGCGTCATCGCCGCAGCGAAGCACTTTCCTGGTAGAGGTGACTCTGCCACCGATGCACACCACGCTTGCCCGACATTGGACGTTAGTCTAGCGCGTCTCCATGCAGTCGAGCTACTACCCTACAAGCGCATGATCGCAGCAGGTCTCGATTCAATCATGATTGCCCACTGCATCTATCCGCAGATTGATCCGGATCATATCTCAACTGTTTCTCGAAAAGTGGTCACTGGACTTCTGCGCGAAGAGCTGGGCTTCGAAGGCTTGATTACTTCCGACAGCATTACAATGGGTGCACTCATCGACCGTTACGGTATTGGTGAGGCTTGCGCGCGCGCACTCGAGGCAGGCATCGACACAATATTGATGAAAGCAGAAAACCAGTGGCGCGGCGAAATGTTTTATACGATTCAAAAATGGGTCGAAGACGGCAGAATCGATGCCAATGAATTGGACGATAAGGTGCGTCGTGTGCTCCGTATGAAAGCCAAATATGGCCTCTTCGAAGATTCAGGACTCGTCGATGCCTCAAAGGCCGCTGAGCCCTACAAAGATCCGATCATTATAGAGACTTCAAAAATTGCGGCCCAAAACGCAATCCTGATACCCAAGGATGAACTCAACGCTCTCCCTTTGGACCGCACCAAGAAAGTGCTGCTCATCAACCAGCAAAATTCAATAAAATCGCCTCACGATTTCTGGGACCATCCCGCACTTTTTTCGCAACTCATGGAAGAGGACTGGCCGACCCTACAAACCTATGAAACTCGCTTTGGCTCTGACCCCGAGCAAGATAAAGCAGTCGTTGAATTTGTAGAAAATAACAACTATGACATCATCTTGTGCACTAACTTCTACGATCGCCAGGAAAAACCCAATACTTACGTCAAAACATTGATTGAGAAAGCTTATCCAGTCGTTCTGATCTCGAATACACCCTACTGCATCAAAGAAGTCGGAGGTTTAATTCCAGATGCCAAGACTTTGATTCTAAACATGAATCTAACTCCTGAAGGGCTACGCACTGCCAAGAAAGTAATTTTTGGAGAACTTGAGCCTAAAGGAGCTTGGCCAATCTCAAACTACAATCCACTTGAAACCGCGAGCTGCGTATCGCAAATAGGTATTCTCGCAGAATCTACGATTGCAAAGTCATCAAGCTAGCAGCGATCTCGGGGCGCGGCATGCTTAATCCTGCGCACCCAGTCCGAAACGAAAGCTAACATCCTCTGGCTAACCAGAGAGGATAACAATGTCACATGGGTCGGCTGCTACGGCAACCTCCATGCGAACGCACCCAATATCGATCAACTGGGAGAAGACGGCTTTCGATACACCAACTGTTACGCCAACGCACCAGTCTGCGCCCCTTCGCGTTGCGCATGGATTACTGGCATGTTTGCGATTTCAAATGGCACCTATCCAATGCGTGGCCACTACAAGATCCCGCATGACCAGATCGCCTACTACCCAGACCTGCTGCGCAAGAACGGCTACTATTCGTCAATGCCGTCTTGATCAGGATAAAGCGCCTTATAATGCTTAACACGCGCACGCCATGGCCTAGTTTCTAGTGGAAGCACACTGTTCGCCGCTGCCCAATCCATCCATTTCTTTTCTAATAGGGTTGCTTTCTTCGTTCGCGCGGCAGCAAGGTCGGTCTGTTCAAAGGGGTCAACGCTCAGATCGTAAAGCTCCCAAGGATCGTTGAGCTGTTTACGAACTAACTTCCAACCACTCGAAATTACTGCGCTCGCGGTCTGGTGTTCGAAAAAGAGGTCACGCTCATCCAGCAAATCGCCCTCCATCGCAGGCACTAGGGTCACACCATCGGGTTCACCGATTTCACGACCTGCGAATGTTTCTGGGTAGCCGAGGCCTGCGATGTCTATGCTCGTTGGTAACACATCAATGATGTGGCTAAAGTTGTGATTGAGGCTTCCCGCCATCTTTGAATACCGCTTCGGATAGTGGATGATCAGCGGCGATTTAATCCCACCGAAATGTGTAAACTGTTTATACTGTCGGAATGGAGTATTGCTCAAAGCGGCAGCCCAAGTCGATGCGTCGCCACCTTCGAAGGTGGCACCATTATCGCTGAGAAAGAAGATAAGCGTGTCCTCATACATGCCTTTTTCCTTTAAGGCATCAATGACTTCGCCGATACCATCATCCATAATTTCAACCATTGCCGCATACGTTGCCATCTCTTCAACCCAAGCTTCTTGCTGTTCTTGCGTGAGTGATTTCCACGCGGGCCATTCGCCACCAAAGTCTACCGCATGCAAGGGCAGCACCGCATCTGCTTCCAAAATCCCGAGCGCTTGCATCCGTTCGAAGCGCGCCTCTCGAAGCAGGTCATAACCGACTCTATATTGATCACGGTAAGTAGCGATACGTTCTTCGGGAGCTTCCATCGGTCGGTGCGGAGCATAATGCGCTAAATAAAGAAAAAAAGGATCCTCTGAATCGTGCATGTCGACAAATTCAAGGGCATGCTTTGTGATCTCGGTAGTGTAGTAGTAGTCGTCCGCAAATTCCTTTATATGCGTCTCATTGCGAAGCAGACTACTCACGCTTGAGTAAGGTCCACCACCAGTCAGGCCACCATAGAATTGATCGAAACCACGCTCCGTCGGCCAACTCCCGTTCGGTAAAAGCACATCCACGTCTTTGTAGTTACCATCAATACTCACATGCCACTTCCCCGACATGTAAGTGCTGTATCCATTCACCTTAAAGATCTCTGCGATCGTGGGCACAACACTCGTTAGTTGACCGCGATATCCCTCGCGGTGCTCGTCTACAGCCGTCATCCAGCCCATACCCACGGAGTGCTGATTTCTTCCAGTGAGTAGTGCCACACGACTGGGACAGCAACGGCCCGTGTTTGTAAACTGAGTAAAGCGAACCCCTTCCATTGCAAGTTGGTCAATATTGGGCGTTCGCAGTTCGCCACCATAGGAACCCAAGTCAGAGTAGCCGAGGTCGTCCGCCATGATGATCACTACATTTGGTAGTGCGTCTTTTACTGAAGGCCTAATGGCCATAGCGAAGCTGCTAAGACTGGCAATGGATAGTGAGAATAAAGCAATACAGATCAGTTTCATACAATTATAGAGCAGACTTTTAATAGACGACTCGAGCCACTTTCAAACTAATTTATATTAAACAACTCGCTCTATAACTTCAGGTTCAATCTAGGTAATCACCGTATCCGCCCGGCGGTGATTTGATTGAGAAGCGCGTTGACACGCTCTGGACATTGATCCGACAAATCCACTTCCTCCTCTGGATCTTCATTTAAGTGATACAACTGCAGAGACTCGGAATCGATCATCGCAAGCTTCCCATACCAGGTGGTCTTCTCGGTGCTCACTAGCTTCCAATCCCCTAAGCGGAAAGCGAGTTGATTTCTTCCAGTCTGTAAGATCACAGAGTTAGGTATTGAACCGTCGGCAGACTGATATGCTAATAAAACCGATCTCTAAAGGGCCAGGTTTCAGTTTGCCCGCCCAGTTGGTGATCCCCGCAGGATATCCAAAGCCTAAGTGCCACTTACCCAAATGCCCTGTTCAATAGCCCCGTTCCTGAAAAAGACGAGGTAGAGTTAAAGAGTTCGTGTCAATCGCAATCGGCTTATTAAATTTCGTATTCTGATCCTTCAAGGGCCCTCTAGACGGATAGAACCCAGTCAACAAAACGTAGCGCGAAGGCGAACAAACCAAGCCCGCTACAACAATCTACACCAAGAGTCTCGCGATACTGAACTATGGCTCTCAGGTATCACCTACACAATCACTGTTCTTAAAAGCGACTTTGAAATCGCAATGAAACTCAATGGCCATAGGTAGAACGAGTATTTCTATCTCAAAACGAGAAACTCTCCTAGAATCTGCACATGGCCAAATTCAAGTGCCAAAATGATGCGCACATCGAAATTTAGGTCCATCACCGTATTCCAGTAATTGTCCGAGTGCTCAGCTGCAGGCCGACTTAAAGTCGTCCCCATATAGTAAACCAAAATCAGCTTGAACTTTTGACACTAAAGACTGATAACTATTATATCTAATGATAAATCCCTTCGACCCCATCTTAAATGATAACTAGCGCCGACTACGCAGTCATCGTCCTTTACTTCCTGTTCATCCTGCTAGCAGGTGTTCTGTTTCGGAAGTTCCTATCCAACACCAGTGACTATTTCCGTGGTGGAGGTAAAATGTTTTGGTGGATGACGGGAAGCAGCGCGTTCATGACCCAGTTCAGTGCCTGGACTTTCATCGGCGCTGCAAGTAAAGCCTACAATGATGGACCGATCATACTGACCATCTTCGTTGCCAATGCCGTCGGCTTTTTCATCAATTACCTCCTACTCGCACCGATGCTACGGCAGACCCGTGTGATTACTGCGATTCAAGCCGTTCGCTTGCGGCTGGGCAAAGGTAATGAGCAGTTTTACACTTGGATGAATATTCCGATTGGGCTCATCTATGCTGCAATCTGGCTCAATGCGGTTGGCAAATTTTTCACTCAAGCCTTCCCTGGCTTTGAACTGGTTGAGACTATCGTCGCGCTGGGTCTGATTGTCATCGTAGTATCGGTTGTGGGTGGCGCATGGGCAGTTTCAGCGACCGATTTCATACAACTCACCCTACTCATGCTGGTCACCATCGTGGCGGCAGGCTTTTCATTGCACGCAGTCGGCGGCCCCAGAGAGCTCATCTCCAACCTCCCTCAGGAGTCCGCACTCGGCAATGACGTTACCATACCATTGCTCGCATTTTTCTGGATGTTAACGGTCTTACTGAAGCAGATCATCTCGACCAACTCCATGACCAATGCAAATCGCTACCTGAGTGCACGCGACAGCTCCCATGCTCGCAAAGCGGCTCTACTCGCTTCAATTCTCTTTCTATTTGGTTCGATCATTTGGTTCATCCCTCCAATGGCCGCTTCGATCCTCTACCCAGACATTGCAAATGAGGTCTCCGCCAACTTTAAAAACCCAAGCGAACTGGCGTATGTCGTGATGGCTCAAAATATCCTACCAAACGGTATGATTGGATTATTCATAGTCGGCATGTTTGCCGCAACCATGTCTTCGATGGACACTGGTTTGAACAAGAATGCCGGCTACTTCGTGGTCAATTTTTATCAACCGATTTTACGCAAGAAAGCCAGCGAGAAAGAACTCTTCTGGGCGGGCAACCTCGCCAGCCTAGTAATGGGATTGCTGGTGATTGGCATCGCACTGTATCTCGAAGTGCTCGCTGGCCAGGGTGACGGCAAAGGCTTGTTTGAGATCATGTTGAACTTCGGTGCAATCGTCGCAGTGCCCATCGCTGTCCCTGTCATACTCTGCCTCTTCGTTCGGAATACACCCGATTGGGCGGGTTGGAGTTGCGCCCTAGTCGGCGTGCTGACCGCACTGCTGATGAAACACGTGCTAAATGTGGAATGGTTTGAAGGCGTTTTCGGGCTTGAACTGACTGCTCGCGAGAAAGGTGACTATGTCTATATCATCACAGTCCTACTAAACGTTACGCTGGTAACGGGCTGGTTCTTCTTCACGCGTCTATTCTATAAAGGTTATTCGGAAGTGCGCCAAAAAGAGGTCGATCAGTTCTGGTCCGACATCCATCGCCCCGTTGAAGCCGATGAAACCACTTCCGAGCTCGACGGCCCGCAATGTCGAATCATCGGCTGGATGGCGACCGTCTTCGGTGTCTTCATGCTACTACTAATGGTGATCATTCCAAATGATTTACTCGGGCGCAGCGCTTTTCTCTTCTGTGGCGGTATCCTACTCGCAGTGGGCGGCCTGCTGCTGAACTCAGCCAAGAGAGCCGACGCACGACATGCCGATAGAATCGCTGACTAATTTCTCGCGACTGTGGCCCCTCAGTCCAAAGTAATTTTAGCCTGAGCTGAACTCGCTGCGTAATCGGTTACGTAGCGGCCATACTAAAGCCTTTTTTCGACAGTCCGCCCAAGGCGTAGTGTGACTACGGATCTCGAGGAAACGTTCTCAAAAGGCACCACACACTTGCTTTGCACAGAAGCAAGGTGCCACACCTCATAGCTATGCGCTTGATGCTTGCGATAAGACGCACGTGCGACACTTCGAAGAAGTGCCAACTCTTGGCTTATACCCACTGTTGACTGTTCTGTTCGCATACGGGTGGCTGATCTTAAGTGGTGGAGAACCACAGTCGAAAGCCGATAAACACAAATGATGGCTATCTTAAGTTCGTATTTATTGCGTGACATAGGTCTGCCGAAGATGGCGAAGCATTAACCGTCAATCTGTGGTTGAATATTACCCGTTGTAGTCGCGAGGTGGCCTTAGCTGAAATCGCCCGCACAGCGCCGTGCCAGTGGAAACGCCTCAACAGTCATCGCTTGTCAAACTCGCACAGTTGATGAGTAAGACTTTCTTGAGAGCGGAGTCCCAGAACGCTCATCTATCTTTGGGTCGACCGAGGCCATCACCTCTCAGTGAGGCCTCAATCGTGGACTTGTGTAGAGTCTTACCAGAAGAAAGCGTAGAGCGCGATTGTTGCTAGAACCACGCCGATGCCGACGACTTGCGCACCTTTCGAGGTTTCCAGTTTCATCTCCTTATTTTCTGGAAGCACCACTGGAGCTGGCATTGGCTTGAGGAGCGTCAGGAGGATCCCCGCAAGGATCACAATAAAGAAGCAGATCGCCATGCGATCGAGGAATGCGATCTGTTCTGCATACCACCAGCCCTTGGAGACAAGCCATGGACCAATCAACCACTTGAAGGCTCCGTATGAAACCACATTTAAGCCGATACCCACCGCACCAAAGTAGCGTGGAGTCTTGGGCGAAAAGAAACCGAAGATAAAGACCGCAAGGATACCAGGGGAGATGAAGCCCTGGAACTCTTGGATGTAAGCAAAAATACTGGTAAAGTTATCTAAAGCAGGAGCCACAAGGCCCGCTAGAATCACGAAGAGCACGACGAAACTACGACCGACCTTGACCAGCTTTACCGGATCTTTTTGCCCAGTAAACTTGGCATACAAATCCATGGTCGCGATCGTAGAGGCGGAGTTGAGCATCGACGCTAGAGAGCTGATCACCGCACCACATAGGGCTGCCAACACAAACCATGAAAGCCATGGAAGTGGCTGAATCAAATTACGCACCAACACCGGAAACGCGCGGTCATAGTCGTATTCCCCCGTGCTCGTATTCAGCAAGTCACCACTAAACAAGTTATAAGCCAAGATACCGGGAATCACGACTAGGAATGGAATTAATAATTTCAAAGCAGCTGCAAAAACGATTCCCTTCTGACCTTCAGCGAGTGACTTGGAGCCGAGCGTTCGCTGGACGATATACTGGTTTAAACCCCAGTAGAAAAAGTTAGGTATCCAGAGACCGATCAAGAGAGCCGTCCAAGGGATGTCGGAGTCTTCCTTCGGGCGAATCATGTGCACCTTACCACCAGAGCCATTGGGACCATTGCGGACCACCGCCTCGCCTTCGACACCGTCATTAAGCAGCATAAACCGCTCCCAAGGACCTGCGTTTTCGATCATCTCCACAGTCGCTTCAGAGTTGGCAACTTTAGTTAAAAAGAGCTCTTCAGCAGGCTTTTCAGCGAGCACAGAAAATGCCAAAAACATGACAATGGCACCGCCGACAATGAGTGCCGCACCCCAGATAAGGTCCGTCCACGCACAGGCTTTCAGACCACCTACAAATACATAAACCGCAGCGAAAATCGCGATGAGCCAACACATCGCTGTTAGGCTATTCAGAACAGGAACTGTGTTGTAATACTCAGATACGAATTTCGCACCTGAGAAGATAACGGACGAAGTCGTCACAAACACCAGTGTGACGATCGCCGGAATCGCCATAGCGAGGCGCGCAACCCCATCGAAACGATACTCCAAAAATTCGGGAATCGTGTAGAGACCTGCTTTGAGAAATTTAGGGAGAAACCAGAACGCCACAACAATCAGAGTAATCGCCGCAATCCACTCATAGGAAGCAATCGCCATACCCAGCCAGTTTGCCGAGGAGCCGGACATACCAACGAATTGCTCGGTCGAAATATTGGCGGCAATCAGCGAGAATCCAACGAGCCACCAAGTAAGCCCACGGCCTGCGAGGAAATAATCACTCGCGCCTTGATCCCCCGAAAGGTTTTCGTCGCGACTCTTCCAAATACCTAGAGTAATCACACCAACGACAGCGATGATGAATAGGGATACTTCAATTATGATGTTCATGATGGGGGCATGTATTGGGGGTGAAGAAACTAAATACGTGATTAATTTTTAGGTTTTATTAATAATTATTTTTTCATGCAATCAAATATAAGCGTCCAATAACGCTAGAAAAATCCATCTACCAAGGGCCTCGGACCTACGATTTCTATCTTTTATAGGGGAGCATTAGGGGGGGGGAGGGTAACCAACAGCTAGCAAATGAAGTTAACGGACACTTAGAAGCCGAACAGCCTTCGCTCGGAGGCACGCTTACATCGCTTGGGTTAAAGCAACACTAAGGCCATTGAACCCCATCGAGCTCTGGCGGTAACTGGACAGGATCTAGAGGATAGAAGTCTTTCGGATTACCACCTTCAGCGGGAACAATTTCGTCATCGGGTGCGCCAAACATCAACCACAGCACCTCACTCTCCGTGTCATTAAAAACCTGCCTCAACTGCTCAGGCGGAATATGGATGCTACCATACTTTTCGATGGTTAATGTCTCTTCGCCCACACGGATCCGCCCCACTCCTTCGAGGACGAAATAGAATTCTTCTGAGGTTACATGCCGATGCAGCGTGCTGGCACTCATCGGCGGAAATCTCCACAGCTTCGCTCCCATTGCGTTCGAGGCTAGCGATCCAAGAATATCCGCGTTCGGTATTTGCATCAGGTTAGACGGTCTCCAGTTCAGATCATTGGGCTGGGTCAGGGTATATACATTGTCTTCACTCATACTTGAAAGTTGACCTAACAGGACGCTAAAGGCAATTGCTGCTGGCGGCTTCTATCCGAGAATCCAGCATCTGGCACTGGGCAGTGTCGCCCCACTGACATATCGGCTACCTAGAAATCATGAGTGCCCTCGCAAGTTGCAAGGATTACAAAATGCCTCCCCTTTACCCCTCGACTGTTTCTTCCTTTTTATCCCTACTTCACAATACTCGCTAATCAGGGATGATTAACGGGCTGGTATTCTCTTCAATACGAGCATTCAACTTCTCAAAAAGTGCACTTCGATCCTTCTCTGAAAAGTCATATTTACGGAGTGTATCATTTAAATAATACACTCCATCCGCATTCGCACTACTTATTACCTTGGAGATCAGCGAGACTCGCTTTTCTCTATCACTAAGCTTTTCGGCCCATGTAAAGGCAACATCGGTTTCAGAATATGAGGCCGCATTTACGATCGCTTCAGTTGCTCCATCAATGACCGAACCATTATTATCATGATCCATCACCCAAGCCATGGCCGCTATTTGGTCACTTTTCAACCATTCAGAAATAAACGCTTGGGCCACTTCTGACTGTTTATCCTCGGCGATTAAGTATAGGTTATCAGCCATTCCCGGCGGGTCTGTTGAACTCAAAATACTGAAAGCTGATGCGAGCGTTTGACCGTCGAGATTTTCCTGCTTCTCAATGATCGTATTCAATGTCTGCACTTCGTCCAAGCGGTGCTGATTCAGTAAGAGTTCACTAATTCCAACCGATTTAATTCCAAACGTATCAAGGTCTAATACCCAATTCAGTGCAGCATCAAAATCCTGTTTCGCGTAATTATCGAGAATTGGATAAATTAATTCCATTTGAATAGTTACTGAATCGAGCTGTGCTAAAACTTCAGCTGCACCCACTGGGTTGAGCTCCGAATACTGATACATAATTATGCTGTAGCAATCGAGTAGCAACGAGTCAGAAAATTGTTCTGCTGTCGGCGACTGCAACCACGCAAAGGCATCTTTTATATCTTGAGTCGCAAGACCAGACGCGATTGAGCGATAGACCGATTCTATCCGCATAGGTGATGTCAATTCTCCGATATGGCGATTGGCTAAAGCAGGATCGTCACGCGCCCATGCGGAGAGTATATCTGCGAGCTTGGATTCGTAATCTTCAGTGGAAAGCACGTGTTTATACTTTAGCAATAATGCATACGCAGTATCTGGATCGCGACGACCGACCAGCGCAGCCTCAATTTGAGTCATCGGTGAGGGACTGTCGACTGTGTCAATAACAACTGCAACCCCGTGGTAAGGCTTATGGGTTAAATCATCCGCAGTTTCCTCCATTATGAGCGACTCTGACTCATCACGTGTTTGAGCGGACTTTAGTGTAGAAAACTCAGATGAATTCAACTTTGGAGACACACTGTCATCCGTAATAAACCACCCCCTAGTGAAAAAACCACAAATAAAGCTGAAAGCCAAAAAAAACGAAAGCTTTAGAATTGAATGTTTCATAGATCAATTAAAGAAAATGGGGTTTCCGCATTTCAGACTGTAATACGAAAACCCCATCGAAAAGAAGATTGTTGAGCCTTCAAATTTAGACAAATGACACCATTAGGCTGCCACGTAACTCTGCAGCTTATCAGATGATTAAGATCATCAATAACCTCATGATACCAAGAGCGCCTTTTTCATCAAATAACGAATGGCTAACACTAAGATTACGTTTCAACTAATCTCTGATATCGTTCGTCCATTTTGGGTTATCAACTCCCTCTTCAGTCCAGAAAATCCTAGAGCCCCGAGGATTGTTTAGGTTCACTTTAACCTCACAATATTGATATTGTCTTTTCCATATCCACCTATTCGTGGGAGATTGATACGCAGGTCTCGGTTTTTTATAACGTTCACAGAGCATTTTATCATACTCTGATTGCCAGGTAAAACTACTCTCACCGACTTCAGGATTATAGCCGCCAAACATGAAATATGTTTTATTATTTGAAACCAATAAATAGCTAGCCATAGCAAACCTAAATGCAGAATTCCTATCAAGGTTTACCGATTTACCATCTACCAGACTCACTCCTGACCCTTCGCTACCTCTGCAAATGATATATTTACTAGCAGGAACATCGTAGAGTAAATTACGAATCAAACGCTCGCGTTCTTCTCGAGTATCACAGGGTCCTGAAAAGAACGCTTCAACGAAAACACCATCGATACCCGCATTACGGTCTGCGCCGGTAACAGGGTCATAGTCTGCTTTAAGGAACTTCGCTGGTGATGCTAAGGTAGCATTGGCATCATTTACGTAGCAACCGTTGTAGATGAGTATCTTTTGCGCAGGTAGCCTACGGCACATATCAAGGGCATAATCTTCCCAATCCATGCTGACTGCCTTAGGTAAGGCATCCACAAAAATACCGTCTATGTTTGGGCGGTTAATTGCACTTCTGGCGGTTTGAACCCACCAAGTTCGTGCGGCTGATTTACCCAGATTGAAATATTTCTGAGTTTTCCAACTTTTTTTTGGCTCGAGCGATTCTGTATTGAGCAAATAAGCCGATGGCGTTTTAACTTCATAGTAATCTTCAATTACCTTACCGTCCTCTCTTTCTAAAGGATAGTTCCAGTCCAAGATTACGTTCCAATAGAAAAGACCTAGAGTATTCGGAGCCGCGCTCGCAAGCCTATCCATTTGAGCCTTAGTTTGGGCTTCTCCTCGATTACCATCACTATAATTAGCTTGATTGTGACGTTTTTCAATCGTCAGTAGCCTTGAATGGTCTCTAAGGAATGTTTCCTGCTCTGCTGTAAACAAACTGGAATTACGGAAACCATGTGTGTATAAGCGAACGTGTCTATAATCACCATTGTTCGTTCCAGCAGCGCTGACTTCGCTTGGCGCTAATGCAGTAGCCGTCATCATTACACAAATTGCACTTACGGCGCTGATCATACTTTTCGTATTCAGACGCTTATTAGGTAATATGCTTAAGTAGTTTTTATTTTTCATGAGGTATTGTTTGGGGTTAACTTTTCAACATCTACAGAGAATGCGTTTATTGAAAATCCGTTGTAGACTCGATGACTCTTGAAGTTGCGTTCGCATTTAGAATCAGACGAGCAGGGTTGCTTTGATTATTGCATACAGAAATAAAATTTTGGGGAAAGCCGCAGTTGAGATTCTACCATGCTCATTTAATACTCGATGATCGAAACAGAATCAAAAGTCGCGGTGGAAAAATTTGTATTGGAATGCGAATTCACCGCTAGTCCGATATACACATCCTGCCCCATTGAAATTGTCTGCGCAGCTCCGAGTTCAACCCAAGGGCCACTCTCGCTCACCGTTGAGTAAAACCCCCGAAAGGTGTCACCGACACGTCGTATGCGCACATACTTAATACTTCCAGTGCCGCCTTGTAACCAGTTACTGAAATCAGAGGCAGCACCGACTGTCTTCCGAAACTGAAATGCAACTCGGTTATCGTTTTTTTGCATCACCATCGCAAAATTAGAGTTCGCAGCGAGACTATCGCGAATCATGACACCACCTTTGGCCCATGAACTCGTATTCTCCACACTGGTGACTCGTGCAATCATTTCACCATCTCCACTTAAGCTTTGGTGATAAAAATGAATTTTATCGCTGCCACGTCTGAAATCAACTCCAGCCCCTTGTAGTGTAAACACACCGTTGTTGAAAGAAGAACTACCAGGCAATGGCACATTCCCAACGTCTTGTGAACCGGTGACTTCAAGTGAATATGTGTCACGACTGATATTCCCTAAACTATCTTGATAAGTAACGATATAGTCTCCGGCATCCTGAATTTGAATATTATCCAGTCGTGCATTTCTAGAATTTTTGACAAAACCATTCGGGCCAGACCACGACCAGGTTCCACTTAAATTTGGCCTCGGGGTAAATATAACACTTTCACCAACACCGACAGCTGCAAAATCAGCATTCAGTAGAGCCCCGTAATTGATTTTCTCATAAGGTAAGAGATCATCGCCGTTCGCCCACTGAAACCCAGTGCTCGCAACCAATTCTGCGGCAAAAACATTTAGATACCAAGCCGTCGTGCCTGCGGGTAAAGTGGCCACAACATCCGCATAGCCACCACTACTGGATAAACTGACATTGTCACTGGTTTGAAGCCACGTCATTTCTGTCTCCAGTTTTGAAATATCGTCGGTTGAATAAACAATTGTAGCACTCGTTATGGATTTTTCGGTGCGAAACTTAGCACGAGCTACATTTGAATTTAGCTTAAAATCGACTAAATCACACCAAGGTTCTTGATTCGCGATAACGCTGTCAGCAAAGGCATATGTATCGCCAGGATCCCAAGCCGCAGCATGATTATGCCGCATACCATGCTTCAAGGCTACCAGTCGAGGCCCTGGAGACGCACGATAGGTCATCGCTTGTCGTGAAATGGGAAAGTTCTCGTCCGTGGGTGATGAGAACCACATTGTTGGAATCGAAATGCGATCCATCCGCAATAACGGATCCCATACTTGCTTATACATTTCATTATTACCAAGTTTTCTAGCCCATCGACTGGGCTTAGCCCACACACCTCGCTCCTGCGTCTGTGCCCCGCAACCATAGGCAGAAATTGCAAATGTAAAACGATCATCTACACCAATGGTAGTCGCGGTGATCACCCCACCCCAAGAAATGCCCATGATTCCGATCTTTTCGGAATCAACCATATTCAAGGAATGCATCAATGAGTTTGCTAGTATCGTATCGACCACTGAATGATACATCCATTGCTCATTAAGCGGTAAATTGGAGTCTGAATAGATGCGATCTCGCGATGGCCCTGCCCAAGCGTGTTTCACCCACCCATCAGCTTCAGATCGAGCGTCCGTTTGACCTTCCACAGCGATCGAAATGGCTGCATACCCCTGACTGACCCATTTATCTACCCAACTCTTATAAGCGGTGCCACCACCTCCATGCACCAAAACAATTCCAGGAACCTTGTCAGATGCACTTGCTCCTTGTGGAATCCCGATCCAAGCATACACACGCGTAATCGAGTTGTTATACTGAATCGAATCGTAGTAAATCGTCTTGGTTTGGCCTGCTTGGATGGTGGTCTGAGCACCATTTGTCGTATTACGCACGAACGGAGCATTTTGATACGTGCTTCCCAGACTGTCGACTTGAGCAGACAATGCAGCGTAGTTGACCTGACCATAGGCCGTCGTGTGTAAGCCAGTAAATGCTATTAAACACCCTAAAACTGGTAAGAGTTGAACAATTTTTGTAGCGACTAAGGACAGTTCAGCGGAAGAACTTGCCATACGCTTATGGCACAAAAACGACGTAAAGGGGTATTTCATCGTGGAGGTAGTGGGGGTATAGTGCCACTTAATCAATCACAGGTAGTTTTAGATAAGAGGTAGAAGTTTAGTGTGATCCAGCATCGTGAAAGCCTTGTCAAGATACATAATGTTAATAGTATCAATTTTACAAAATTATAAAGTTAACCATCCCAATAACAGTGCTTGCCCGATGCCTACTGCAAGAGACTTCAATCTCGCTTCAACTCATAAGATAATAAAATGGGAGGCATTTGTGATCACTTCCCCCACTTAATCGCTAGAGAAAATCATTCAGATCGGCGTCAACCCGAGCTATTAATTCTAAATACTGCATACTTAGAATACTGGATTGTCACCCGAAACGAGCGAAGCAGGCTGCCTTATGTGAGTTACTTTTTTTACACATTGGTTCATGGATTTTGACTGTATTTAAAGAGCAGTTTTTACCTCACGGTCTTCTCAGTCTTTTTCCTGCTGCCAACAAGCTATCTCTTTTACACATTTAGTCTAGATACGACCTTGTTAAGTTGCGGTTATTGGATCGTTTACGACTTTCTTGGACTGAATGACAATGCCATGAGCAGCATCTTACTCCATGGCTTAGCCTTGAGTGTTGCCTATCTACCTGCATCTATATGGATTTCTTGCTGTATCACGACCTGCCTCGCGCTCTCTCACGGGCATTTCCCGAGGTTCACTAGTATCGCATGCGCAACGTTCTCTCGTTCACACAACGTATTAATTAGCAGAATCATCGCGCAATGCATTATACTCATGCCTGCGTTAATCATGTCATTTTTCACTTCGAAATTTGGGCACATCATACCGATGTATGGTCAAGTAATCATACCAGCAATCGCCTACTTCACTCTTTACCTATCCTTACGTTACGCCTTTGTTGAAGTCATTGTCATTGCAGAGCGCGCAAATCCTATTAAGGCACTTACACTCTGCAACGAGATCACAAATAGCGCCGCCTTACGCATCTTCATTCTTCAGTAGGCGTATTTACTAGGCTTCATTGCCTTCAACTACTTGCTCTACATTTTCATGATCAAATACCTACCTATTGATCCTGGCACGGTTAAGTATCTAACCACCACACTCCTTGGAACCCTTAACAGTTTCTACATAGTCATCACCTATTACATCTACCTTAGTTTTTCTGCAGGTGAAAGCTATAGTGAGATTGATACTGTCAGTGAGCAGTTGTTCGGAAAGAATACGGCAGATGTCGAAGGGCGCGAACGTTAAAGCCGACCCTCGATTCTATTTTATCATTCGCACTATTCAGCGCTTACCCAACGCACCTTGAGAGCAAACTTACCGGGTTGCTTATCTGCCAGCATTAATCCTATCCTACGGATGTCGGCAGTGTTTAGGGCGTAGCCGTTCAACTCACGACCCCGCCAGCTTTGTTTTAATTCATTGAAAGGCACAAATACTTCGATCCATTCACCTTCGACTGTATCAAAAGTCTGACGAAAGGATACTGGGCTACCGGCACGATACAGGGCATCGCTGTTCAATCGCAACTCGTAGGATCGTCCGTCACCTAAAACACTGAAACGTAATCCTTGATGATCGGACAAGTCATAAGAACCACTCGCATAAACCGAGGAAAAGCCACCATTATTCTCAAGCGATAAGGTGCCGCTAAAAAGCATGCCTTCCTCTACCAGAATCGCACCTCCCTTTGATAGGCCACCCATTACACCATCATTCGTGGCCACCCATGGATTTGACGGGGATTCACCTGTAAACTGAAAAAGAGGTTTCATAGATTCAGCCACAACATTTGCGACCAGTAACAGAGAAAGACTAACTACACGAATGAACATGTTAAAGTATCGGCATCGATACTTGGAACTTACAGGCTGTGTCGCTTTTCAGTCAGCTCGCGAGATACACTGTCTATCTGAAAGCTACATCTCCACTTACTCAAGCTCGCTCATGAA
The DNA here is from genome assembly GCA_018607135.1 of Opitutales bacterium. GTDB lineage: Bacteria > Verrucomicrobiota > Verrucomicrobiia > Opitutales > Coraliomargaritaceae > JBPOFY01. The sequence goes on along the minus strand of JABBCA010000091.1, from coordinate 80,703 downwards.
AGTAACTAGGCTTTGTTCCCTAATAGATGGTTAACAAGATCAGCTACTGCTAATTGGAAAGAACCAACATTTTACCCCTATAATCTTTGCCCCTTCTACGGCTCCGTATCTTTCGAGTTACATCGCCTTCGCCATGTTCGAGCTTACGGTGCCCCGAGGATCACGTTGAGCTGGGCGCCCTTGAATGTAAATTGGTTTAAGCAGCGAGGGCCCAAGTGTAATCACCGCACGAGTCAACTCTCCGTCTTTCCAGGTTAAATCAATCGTGTGCCCGCCCCGTGCCTTGAGCCCGGTGATCGAACCATTAGGCCAGGCGTCTGGCTTTTTATTCGGATATCTTTACGCTAGCATCGATCCGCATCTTGATCTCCATCAGGGCATTGACATGATAGTCTGGAATACGCCCCGACTGATCTGGTGGGACGTTGAGAAGCAAGTTGCCTCCAGCTTCAGTAGTTTGCTTGTAGAGCGCATATAGGTCTTCAACTGGGCGAGGTTGATCACCCTCATACCAGAACCATTTTTTGCAGATTGTATCGCAATGTTCATAGCCCAGCTCGTATTCTTCTCCCTCCCAAGTCTGTTTTGTTTCAAATTGACCCACATTCAATGGATGCCGTTCTGTATTCAGTATATCCGTGGGCCATGCCGCCTGATAGTTGGCGATGGAAGCGTTAGCAGCCTCTTCAAGTCCATGGTTCATAAGAACGACGCATGCTGGATTGATTTCCTTGATTCCGTTGTAAATTTCCGTGCGCTCCTCCAGACTGGCCGCACGAGGAATATCTATCCAAAGGTATTCTACCTCGGGGTAGTTATTCAGTAGTTCCGCCAACTGCTCCTGAGTAAATTGGAAGTAATCGTCGGGAAGATCTCCCTTCTCCCACTGCAGGCCTGGCCTTACAGAATTATTCCGACAGTCGAACAGGCACCAATAGAGTCCCGGTGCGACAGCATACTTTTCGCAGGCCTCAACGAATGCGGCAACCACATCTGTTTTGTTCCCACTGGTAGCAATGTCGTGATCAAATTCCTTACCCCGAAATTGAACCTTACTGTCCCATAAGCAATGACCAGCCGAATGCTTTGCCGTCAGCACGGCGTAATTCATGCCAGAATCACGCGCAACGCGTATCCACTGATCCACATCAAGATCCGTAGGTGCATATAGAGCGGATGGTTCTTGGGCGTTTTTAGGGTGATTTTCATTCGGCCGGCTTGCATAGGTCGCCATCCCGAAATGGATAAACATACCGTATTTGAATGAGCGCCACTCTTCCAGTGATAAGGCGGTAGCCTCCATCGTGGCTTTTTCTGCATGATGCTGTCCCGTAGCAAACGTAATTGAGGCAAGGGCCATCGCAATGGTCACTAAGCGGTTGATCCTCTTCATGTTATTTCGTTATTTCGTGTTCTATCGCGATCACTGAGACCTGATTGTCTGGTGCATTTTCTGGAAGACTGAAAAGCGGGCCATCTGTTGTCATTTCAAATTGGAGATCTTGATCTTTATCTGCGAGTAGATAGGCTCGTGATACCTGAATACCCTCTGCGGTGATGCTTAATTTCCCGTCTTCAGGCCACTGGAATACATGCGCATATAGAATTTCGGGGGTTTTCGTATATCTTCCCCAAGCAGGTTTCCCAAAAGGACTGGCAGTGGTGCCATAGATGCTTTCACCATTTACCTCCATCCAACGCCCAATGCTTGCCATCGACTGGATACTGGCTTCTGGTATGCTTCCGTCGCCCTTGGGCCCGATATTCAACAAGTAGTTGCCCCCCTTCGATACGATATCGACTAGGTTTTGGATGAGCACTTCATCGGACTTCCACGTCTGGTCATGTTCGCTGTATCCCCAAGTCGTGTTCATGGTCATGCAGACCTCCCAGTCTACCCCCGGTAATCCAGTGGAAGGAATATGTTGCTCGGGGGTAGTGAAGTCACCCTGTTCGGGCTTCCAAGCCTTCAACCGCTCATCGGCTTCTTTAATTTTGAAGCTGTGATAAAGACGATTGTTACTGACAATATTAGGTTGATGCTCGCGGACCATGGCCATCAAGTCGTCGGCACGCCAGAAGGACCCCGCAGCCTCATTCTTTGAGTAGTCCCACCAGACGATGTCCACGGTGCCGTAATTCGACATCAATTCCTTAGCTTGGTGATGCAGATAGTCGATGTAGAGCTCATGATTGCGAGGACCATTTGGAGACGGCTTCTTTGACAGCGGATGTGGGAGGCTTCTGCCAGTGACATAGTCATACTGAGGATGGTGCCAGTCGATAACCGAGTGGTAGAAGCCAACCTTTAGGCCCTCCGCCTTGCAGGCCTCTGTGATCTCCTTACAAAGATCTCGGCCAATTAAATCCTGCGCGTCATACGTTGTAATACTGGAATCGTGGAGGCTGAATCCATCATGGTGCTTCGTGGTGAACACCACGTATTTACAGCCCGCCTGCTTAGCTAACTTCGCCCATTCTTTCGCAAAGTCCAGAGTGGGTCGAAAATGCGGCACCGCCTCGTGAGCATAGATCCATGTATCCGCCCTAGCTCTTTGCTGAATCCATTCGGCTCCAGCGCTTACGACTTTTTCACCCTGCCAAGTCCCAGCTAAACCGGAATATAGGCCCCAATGAACGAACATACCAAATCGCGCTTCTCGCCACCACTCCATGCGAGCATTACGCATTTCTGTTTTCTCAGTATGGTTTTGCTCTTCATCACCAAGGGTAGATGCGGGCGATAGGATACACGAAGCTACCATTAGCGTGTGCAACAAGTAATTCCTGGGACTCATCTTTTGTTTTAGTTAATTTCCATAGCATTTGTAAAAGCTATAGTTTGTAAGAGCCGCTCTTATAACACCACACAAAAAAACATTATCTAAGGATGGATTGTCTTGTTTCATTAGTCTCCTTTCGTGGTGACTGTTCATGAATGCATCGATCGACCAAAAATGAAATGAACAAGGGCGATTAGTTATATAAAATTCATACGCCAAGTATGCTATTTTAAGCCCCCTCTCCTAGTCGCTTGACTAAAAGAGTCGTTGGTTGATCCTTAAAGCCATGGCTACACCGACTGAAGAAAACTTTAAATATTATAAAAAAGCGGAGACCAAGGCGCTCGAAATCTTAGCGGAGATGAAGGCGACAACTCCCAAGAAAATGGATATCGAACTGTCGCTTTTGGTCGCTATTTTCGAACTGCATAAAGGCGAGCTACCCGCCGAAGCAATCGCCAAGATCGTGCAAGGCCACTTGGAGACACTTGAACCTTATTATGCTACACAGGCGTCAAAGGAAGGCTGAGCCGCAATGCGCAGTTTGGAACATTTACTAGGATATTACTTGTATGAGTTCTTCGCACGAAATTCCAACTGAGCTAAAGAAGAACGCTGAGGCACTTGGCTTGCGGCGCTGCAAACGCCACATCTATTTGTGCGCGGATGCAACGAAGCCATAATGCTGTGCGACTGGTCAAAGCCTTGCCTCTTGGGAGTATTTAAAGTGCCGCTTAAAAGAGCTTAAGCTCACTGGACCCGGGGCTTTGGTGTATCGCTCCAGCGCGAATTGCCTTCAGGTCTGCACTCGGGGTCCAATCGCGGTGGTTTACCCTGAGGGCACCTGGTATCATTCCTGCACCCCGAGGCGTTGGAACAAATTATACAGGAGCAATTGATTGGCGGCCAGCCGGTTAAAGCGCTCGCCTTCGCCCAAAACCCGCTGGGGCAATCAAGCACTTCCATAGTGTAACCTGCTGGCCCGACCCGCCGACTTTTTTGACCTCCGGAAAACGTGTTTTAGCATGAAAATCACATGCACTCGATTGCGAAGCGGCATGATGGTGATACACGACACCGATTGAAGCGCGCAACTTGCCCAGCAAACCGCTTGAAATGCTACGCTAAAAACACTCGTGGCCTATTTTTTAAGTAATGGCACCCTTAAGTTTGCAGAAGCCGCAAAAGCAATGCTTCGGCCAATTGCAGCTCCGACTGCGACTCAGTCTTGAGTCTGGAAAAACCCGCTTTACTGCTGTTCTCGTAGGTGCTCAAAATCACTGGGTGCACGTAATGTTTTCGGCACGTTGCGTAGCGGTTTTTGATCTCTTTCGCGGCGTGCCGTATCGCTTCGCGGATCTCAGCTTCGCGGTCTTTGGGTTGCTTTATTTTTCTAAGGTAATTGACCGCTTCAGATGAGGCGCGCCATGTGCGCAAGTCTTTCGCGCTAATGTTGCTCTCATACGTGTCGCTTAGATAACGATTGATATCTGCAGAATCGATAGAGTGGATATTTCCAGGTGTATCTTGATACGAAAATAACCCTTGCCCGCCCAGTTCGTGACACGCTTCGAGCGCATCTGCTAAGAGCGAGTCGTTTAAATGTGTTTGGACCGCCCTGCCCCCTTTGGCTGTGTATTGAATTTTGATGGTAGACCCCGAAGAAAATTCAACGTTGTCAGTCGAGAGCGTGCTCACCCCACGTGTTTTGTTTTCTTTGAGGTAGCGCTGATTACCTACGCGTAGTCCAAGCCGGTCAATAATCCTGACAGCACTGGCCACCACTTCATCCTTCGTGCCAGAGAAATTTTTGAGGTCTTTGCGCAGTCGCCGGCGCAGCTTTGGCAGTCCAGTGCCAATCTCAATAAGTTTGTCGAATTTGTCGAGATTACGTATCTCTTGCCAGTCAGGGTGGTAGCGATACTGCTTGCGGTTTCGTTGATCACGGCCGGTTGCTTGGAGATGGCCGTTTTCGAACTCACAAACCCATACATCAGAATAAGCCGGGGGGATGGCGAGTGATTGTATGCGGCGAATGATTGTCGAATCATTGATCTTAGCTCCGTTTGAATCTAAATAAAAAAAGCCCTTGCCTGCACCTTTTCGTGAGATACCTGGCATTTGATCTGAAGTATAGATCAGCATACTCGATTCAAGCGGTATCTGCTCTACTGACTTCGCTTTGTAACTTCAAGACGGTGGTGCCATCCTCTTGTTTGATGACGTAAGCAGGGTTGTCTTTAGAACCCTTACGAGTTACCTCGTTGCCATTAATCGTGCGAGTTATTTGCTCATGGTGTGTTTCGTCTACTGTTCCTGTCGCAGTGCCATTACCCCACTTCCATTCAACTATTGTGCCTTGTTTAATCATAGCGAATTATCGTATGAAGTCCTTCGAAGTTTTCAAATCGGATTTGGGATTTCGCGGAGAATAGGCTTCATGCAAGCACGATAGGCTTCGCGAATTTCATCTTTGTCCTGCTGTGATTGTAGGCTACTCTCACTGTCATCCAAAAATCGCTTAGCCAAGCTTACAACATCAGTGCGCCTCCCAGCATCACAAGGTATCGTTGCTGCGATTTTCCCCAGCACTTCAAATAGGTGGCAAACAATACAGGGGTCCAATTGACCATGGTGATGAATTTTCTTGAATGCAGCATCGAGCAAGTTTCGGTAGTCATAGCTCTTTGCGAGCACACGCAAATGCCCTGAATCGTCGTAGCGTGCTTCGGATGGAAACGAACGCCTAGCAAGCGTGCACATCGCAGATGCCAAGTAGTCGACACACTCCAATGCAGTATGCGGATCGTTAATACCAGGCGAGAGCGCGCGAATTGCGATTTCTTCGAGCTGCTGAATGGGAAATCGCACGTCTTGTTCACTGGTGGGAAAACGACCGATGACTAATGAGCGACGCACTTCATCAATTAGGTCTTTAGAGATGCTTTCGTTCTTTTTCAGGTCAATCTCGGCAATGAGATCACCTTCAAAGATAAATTCACCAGGGCGTTGTTTAATTTCGACCACTACATTTTCACGCGCAGTGGCTTCGAGCAGTAAGTCATTTCTAATCGCTTGCAAGTAGCCTGGATCCACTGAATGAACGGCTTCTCGAGGTGCTTCGCCCGTGTCACGATGTTCGTCAATTTCGTCTTCATTTGAGTCTCCAATATGTGATGGAAATAAGTGATCGATTTTGGCGCGAAGGTCACGATGCACACGCGCCATGATCGACTGAACTTGGATCTCAACCGATACATGGTGAATAAAATAGATCATCAAGCAGATGCAAACGAGTGCGGCAAGCACAGCTAGCAACACAGAAAGGTGTGGGACAAAAATAAAGTCACCAGAACGTATGCTTCTTAAAATGAGTATACTATAGATGAAACAGGAAGTAAAAGATCCGATGACAAACTGGCTGGGTCGATCTTCGATGAAGTTGCGTAACAGTCGTGGACCATATTGTTGCGATGCTAGCGTCAATACCACGATGGTTGTCGATAGAATCACGCCAGCAACGGTAATGGTTGAGCCAGCAATAGTTGAGAGCACTGAGCGCGCGCCAGCTGGACTTGTGGAGAGGAGCCATTGACTGCCTTCCCAAGCTTCCAGCTGAAGTTTGTGGTCAATCCAAGTGAGCACGACTGATGCAATAAATGCAGTGGTGATTAGAGTCGCAGGAATGAACCAAAAGGACTGACAAGTGCGTCGTAAAAAAAGCGAGATGAAAGAATTCATAAACTTATTAAGAATCGGTTTGTTTGCTTACTCGGGGCAATCTTGAAGCATAAATAGACCCACAGAGCGCACACAGCGCAAAGATAGCCAGTGCCACTTCCACAGCAATCAGCGAAGCGACCCCTGTAATCAGACCCGCGATGATCAGCAGTATGCCGATCAATGTGTTGCCCACGGCGACATAATCGGTGCGAGTATTTCCTTCGGCCATATCGACGACGTAGGTCTTACGACCGACCCGCACACCACTGTGAGCCACTCCCAATAAAAATAAGACCAGTGGAAAAACGTATTTAGCGGCACCACTTTGCTCTGCAAACAGCACTACATAGACTATGACACTAGTTAGCAGCACGAAAACAACGAGCATAGCCATTTGCAAGACGCGGCGACTGGCTTTATCTGCCCAGCGGCCCCATGCAGGCGAGGCCACCATTGCAGCCAAACCTTCAGCAATGATAAAGACTCCCAACCATGCGACCCCGCCGCCTAGTTGTTGGTGGGCCAACGAAACGATGTAGGGAGTCGAGAGTCCCGATCCCACCGCAAGAGAGCGCACAATTAAGAAATCTCGAAAGGATTTGTCCTCTTTTAATAACTGTAATTGATCGCTAAAGCCTTCGATTAAACTACTTGGGGCGTCTTCGTCGCTTTTTGCCTCTGTAACTTGGGCATTAATGTAAGCAGCAAGCCACCAAAGAACAGAGGCGGCTAACAAATAAAGAGCATATTGCAGGTTCGACGCCTCTCCAGCGTCATATAGTAAAAGAAAGCTCGCAGAGCCGATCGCTATCACGCCGCTAGCTGCGCCAGCCCATCCTGTCAATTGACCGCGTTTACTTTTAGGAACCGTTTTTCCCAATACATCTTTCGCTGAGACTGAACTGATTCCGCGCGCCAAGGCAAAGAGAACTACCAGTCCCACGATGGCGAGGCCCGCAGCGGTGCCCGTCATGCTGACGGCAACGAATGCGCATCCAGCAATGGCCGCACCTTGAATCAGTGCACCCAAAGACCAAGCCCACTTACGGACTGCGTATCGCTTTAAATAATTACTTAAAAAGAGTTGTGGCAGCAGGGACCCAGACTCTCGAATCGGCACGATCAATCCCGTGAACAAGGCGGGTGCGCCTAGGCTCTGTAGCAACCAAGCCAAGGTTGTCTTAGGACTAGATAGACGATCGCCAATTTTGCTACATGTGCGCGCCATTAATAGCCTAAAGAAATTCTCAGGAGCATTCTTCTCGAGGGAGCTATTTGCCTCTTTCGAGCTCTCAGAATCAGTGAGTAAGTAATATAATTTTTCGTAGAGATTAGACATACATCAGAGTGTTCTTTAGGGCCACCGTGTCGGTTTTCTCAAAACAAAAAAAGGATCACAAAGAGGGCTTAATGGCAGTCATAAATTGCACTTTATTTGTGTGGAATAAAAATAATCGATCCCGCATAAGTCGAGCAGACTAAAGAGTAAGCGCAGGTCCTCAAGCTCGGATTGAATATCCATGGGCGCCAATACTTAATCATTTATTTTAATTGAAAAGCCGTTCTCAAAGATATTCTTAATTTGACTGGTTAAAAGGCTGCACGCTTACTGTCCTGCGCTTATCGAGCTTTATGCAAACTATTTTAAACTATTTAAAAGGTATCTTCGCACCTCGTCATGAGCAGGAATTACCCAATTGCTTAACTGCGAACACACCCATAACAAAGCAGCTATTTCAAACAGCTCCGTCACGACAACCTAAATATGTTGTAAAGATGCTACAGCAGCACCTTTCGGACCCATGGGAATACCGTCAGTTTAATGATTCCGAGATTAGAGATTTCATGCTAGCCAATCCCTTGGAGGAATTCCCAAATATTTATGAGAAGTTCCTCAGCCTCAAAAAAGGCGCCCACAAGGCTGACTTGTTTCGCTATTACTATCTGTATGTAAATGGAGGCCTCTTCTTGGATAGCGACGCGATGCTGTATACAGACATCGACTCAGTTACCAATCGCTGTAGTTTCGTGTCTGTAAATTCATCCTGTCACCCAGGAACGATTTTTCAAGGAATTCTTGGCGCATGCCCACACCATCCATTCATTTACTTAGCTCTCAAGGATGCCTACAAAATTTCCAATAAAAAATTACACAAGAACTACCATCAACTCTGCCAAAACTTATACACGATCGTAGTGAACAATTCAGCTCTGGCCGATGCCAAGCTGTATACTGAAAAAAGAATCCAAGGAGCAGGTTATGACCACATTCTAGATGAATCGAGTGAGGTTATTTTCAAGCATTACTGGCAAGACAAGCACATCCCTGCAGATCTATTTCACCGCCACACCGCGGGGTGCACGGCGGAGACCCTGTCTTAGAATCAGCCAGTCAAGTGTAGTGCCTGTTTGCTCGTGTAATCATACAAAACTAATGCTTATACCCAAATTAATCGAACACTGGCTCATGGGATTCACGCACAAACTCAGTTAATATCCGGCTTATGGATACACGACTTTCGCTTGCCAGCTGCTGTTCAATTGATCTTCGGTATCGCAGCTTAGCTTTATCGACACGATACTAGTTGCCTACTGGCCATTAAAAGCCCCCTTAGCAATGCGATGTGTCTACTCCAGCGCATGCGCTCAAGGCAATGAGCTCCAGAGCATTGGGTTTTAAGCGTAGCCTGGTCGTCGCAAAGAATTTGATACGCAAAGCCTATCCACTTGGCCAATAACTCAACGCTTCTTTTAAAACATCATAGTCTGCCTATGAGACTTCTATACTCGATAACGCTCGACACGTGGCAGCACCATAGCCTTGTTCTTATTCCTTTGATTACGCAGTCGCTTTAAGTGATTACGCACGACATCTATACCGACACCTCCGACAAGAATCCAAATTGCGATAATTGCCTTAAACACATTTACGCTCATGGCTCCTTGCAGGTGGATCCATAAATTTATCAGAGCGAGGCAAGAGAGTAAGATTAGCAGGAGGCCTAATCGAAAAGGAATAGAGCGATAGTCGTAGGTAGTCATACAAAGACCATAACAGCATGCACAATAGGTGACGAACTCTGGACGCTCACTAGTCACTACACCTCAGACAATATACCACTCCCCCTACTACAGGTAAATTTATAATCAAAGCAGACCGAACACTGCTAATATTAAGTAAATCAAAGGCTTAGATGTAAATTCGAAGTCAAAGCCTGCGCATCCACAACAGTCGACCAAGCCGAATAAAAACAACAATTCTAGTAATTTTACTTTTTTTATATATTTCACCAGCAATTAATAGCCTCACTTTGAGATGGAAATGAAATAAATACAGCAATCAATGAGCGGACGAACTACTAACATATCACTCCAACTGAACGCATCGAATACGTATCATTAAATTCGATACATCGTATAGAATCTGAACAAATAAATCGTGCACATCAAGCAGATATCTGAGGCGTTTTTCACCCTCTATTACGATTGAGAGAATCGATCAGGCTTAGGTTAATAGAATAAGGTCACCGCCCTTAATCATCAAAAACAACGTCAAGTTGTCTTTGTCTACAATTACCTCAACCCCTACAGATTATGCCGAAATCAAGCTCTGGCTATGACACCGCGCGACCATCGATCGATATGCGCGCAAAACATAGCTTAACCTCTGCACTCGTGCTCGCAATGCTCACACCAGTGTGCTCGCAAGCAAACATTCTAAATGAATGGTCTTTCGAACAAGACAGCAATGGAAGTGAACTCATACAAGCAATCAACTCAGGTTCACAAAACGATGCTTGGTTAAACACTAAGCCTGGATACCAAATCGATAAAGGTCGACTCATTGGAGAAAACAACGCCGACATCAGCGTTGGCCAATCACGATTCAACACGGGCTATTTCGCAAAAGCCACCATCGCCACACCCATAACCAGTAGCACCGCGCTTCGCGTCGATTTGAGCTACGATTTGAGCGCTTCGAGCAATGATGCAGGATCGATCGCACTCTTCAGCATTCGAGATACCAACAACAAAGACTGGGGCATACGACTACACTACAACGTTTCCAATGGAAGCTGCACACTCCAAAGTGGCCTCTCGGGCATATGGCAAGACCTTCAAAGTATCAGCTTGAGCGGACAGATTCATGCCGCAGTCGTATACAATCTAAGCACAGACACGGTTGATTTCCACATCGACACTACGGGCAGCGGCACGCCCCCGAGCACCGCAACTGACTCGGTTTCAAATGCAGGCATCGCTGGCCTGAGCTTCAGTGAATACCGTATGCACCTCACTGGCGATTTGATCGCGACCACCACTCCCGCCGTCGCAGTCGAAAACATTCGCCATGGAGACACGCTCTCCGACGTGCTCGCAGATGTCAGCTACAACCATCGTCTATCACCTCAAGAAATCACATGGCTCAGTAGCGAAGTCGGTGCCAGCATCAATGAATCTGACTCCGAGTCTATAGCTGCCATTGTGAAAACTACCTCACCAGAGCAATGGCGAGTGGATGCCGACAACCGCATCGAAACCTATCGCAAAGCAGACCTTCAACTCAATGTGCAAGACACCTACGGCCGCCCAGTTGATGGCGCTTCAATTGCAATTAAATTAGACTCACATGACTTTGTATTTGGCGGCATTCTTCGCGCCAAGCACTGGGCGGGCGTCGAAGACAATATCGACACCACCAGCTATAAGGCCAATGCATTGAAATTCTTCAATTGCTTCGGCCTACAAAATGCACTGAAACCAAAGCTTCAAAGCGGTCATCTTGAATATGTGGATCCGATAATCAATTGGGCAGAAACCCACGCAGTTCCTTTCCGCGGACATGCACTGATCTGGCCGGGCAGCCCGAGCAACGATCACCTCACTGCGACAGTCAGATCCAAGCTAGACGCCTGCCACGCGGCGGCACCCGAAGACCTCGAAGCAGCAAAGGCAGACCTCGCCGCGACCATCGAAGCAGAGATCATTGATTGGGTCACACGTTGGGACATCTACGAGTGGGACCTTATGAACGAACCGGTAACCAACAACGAAATCCAAGCCATGCTCGGCGAAGACATCATCAATAGTTGGTTCAACATCGCAAAAGCAAATGCAGTCAACCCAAACGCAGGCATGCTCGTTAATGAGTATCAAATTATCTCAGCAGCATCGACCGTCGGCGGATGGACTAACAACTCATATGGGAGTCGCTCAACAGACTTCAAAGCGGTGCTTGATGAATTGATCACTAGTAACTCCGCACTTGATGCGATCGGCTTCCAAAGTCGCTTTGGATGGGAACGCACTGACCCCGCCTTGCTTTACACACGACTCCAAGAATTCGCCGCCTATGGCCTCCCGATGGTAGGCACTGAATTCGAAGTCAAGCCACGCGCCTACGACGCAAACCTAGACTACGAGTTTGCTCCAACCGAGGAGCTACGCGCTCAGATCACAGGCGAGGTGCTACGCACTTACTACAGTCACCCATCCGTATATGGTTTCAACGCGTGGACCTTCTACCACGATGAGCATGGCTTCTTTCGCCTCGACGGCACACCAAAGCTGAACGCACTCGTCTGGTATTACATGACGAAGCTCCAGTGGCACACTTCGGCAAGCCTCGTATCCAATAGTAACGGCGACACTTCTCTGCGTGGTCACCTAGGAAGCTACACGGTAAGCATCGACCATGCGGGTCATCAATATCAGCAAAGCCTCTTTCTTGCTAGCGACGATGCTATTAGCCTAATCATTGCAGTCGACAGCGACGGCGATGGTCAATTGGACGACATCGATACCGACGACGACAATGACGGCTATGCCGACACGATCGATCTCTACCCGACCGATAGCAGCCTATGGAACGTCGCACCCACTTGGACCCTCAATAGCTTTGGATCCAAAGATGCTAATGAAGACCAAGCTTACAACGCATGGATCAACTGGCGTGCCATACACCCAGATGAAGAAGGAGGAATCGACACGCTTACATTCTCGCTCGTTGGCGAGTCCCACTGGATCGTCGTCGCTCCCAACGGAAATCTCAGCGGAACACCTAGCAAAAGCGATGTCGGCACCTTCAACTACACAGTCGAAGTGACCGATGGATTCAATACACCAGTGCAAGCAACACTCACCGTCACAGTGGTCGCAGCGCCACCAGAGTGGAGCACACTTGTTAGCGATGACTTCGAAGCTGGATTCGGCACCTTTACGGGTGATGGCAATGACGGCCGTCTTTACACAAGGACGACCTACGCACGATCAGGCGACAACGCTGCCTTGATCCGCGACGACACCAACAGCTCAGTCGTCGAATTAGCCAACAGTTTGAATGTCAATAACCTACTCGAACTTAAGATTGATTTTCACTATCGCGCCGAAAGCATGGAAACTGGCGAATCCTTCGTAGTTGAATACTGGGACGGCTCCACATGGGCACACCTAGAAACCTACACGAGTGGGGATAATTTGGTAATCGGTAGCTACGAAGCAGAGTCATTTACTTTGACGCCAGCCAGCCATACCTTGGCAGCCGACTTCAGCTTACGATTCCGCTGCGATGCGAGCGGCAATCGGGACTTTGTCTATATCGACGATGTTACCATCTCAGGTCTTGAGTGATATCGCCTAAACCTTAAACGCAAAAGCCACACTGACTAATACAGTGTGGCTTTTTTATTTCATTAAACCCAAACGATGCAAAGGCGTTTCCCGAACAAGATTTTAGCTTCCGCAATTACTGGTCAATCAGGCACAATTCTAATGCATCGCATTAGAATTGTGCTTACCTGACGGGTGTCCGTGAAACGCTTAGGCGACTAGCGCACAACGCTGCCTGTCAGCCCTGCAGTCACGTATCTTCATACGCTCCCTTGCGCTTCAGTTGCAGAACACACTTCTCATCCTAATGCATAATCTGGGTAAAAGGGGCAAGGACACTCCGCGCTCAGGAACTTTAACAAAGTTCCATTTCCCGCCATCGAAGGCCCAAATAGAAAGATCACCTTGATTGAAGTCATAGTCCCACTTACTAGCAACCACCAGTAAAGAGCGTAGAGCGTGCAAAAACCAGCTAGCAGAATTACGCGAGTGAACCGTCGACGTAGTTGGGATGTTCCCATGGACTGGGAATATTACGTAATCCATGCACGGCGTCGCGGTGTAATTGCGCTCGTTCGTCTCCAAGCATGGGTTGAAAATTCGTCGCCATCTCGATATTTTCGTTGAGGTGCCCGAGTGTATCCAAACCAACAATCGCACTGGATACTCCGTCCAAGCTGAGCGCGTAACGAATCAAATCACTACCTTTCAGGTCAGCGTTCCGCGCTCTTCGAACCATCTTCATAGCGATGACACCCATTTTACGCTCTTGTGCTAAGGGAAGCAGTTCGTCTTCGTAACGACCATTGTCATCGCGAGTGCAGGGGTAAACAGTCAGCATGGTGTCGGGATCAAAACGCTCGATCGCTTGCATCAAAATTTTGGCCCCGCTGTGACCTGTGACACCGTAATTCCGAATCACTTTTTGATCTTTCAACTTAGTCACCGCCTTAAACGCCCCGCGCTGCATCGTATCGAGATTTTCATCTGCTTTCAAATTCCACATGTGAAGGATGTCCAAGTAGTCAGTGCGTAGATTTTTAAGACTTTCTTCTACGTCACGCATAAAATCGTCATAAGTCCTGCCACCACTTTTCGAAACTAGAAAGATTTTATCTCGGTTCTTTTCTACGACTGGACCGATCATGCTTTCACTGGGCCCGTAGCCTCGACTAGTATCCCAGTAGTTGATGCCATGTTCTAGAGCACGGTTCAGAAGAGCGTGTCCCGCTTCGATGTCATCCTTGTAAGGCCCAGTGAATGCCGAACCAAGTCCGAGTCCTAGAATGGATACTTCAGAGCCGGTGCGCCCTAACATCCGGCGGTCAACAAGTTGTATTTTTGGCAAATTATTGGCAGAGGCGATGCTACCGCTTGATACGGCTGCTCCACCAGCTAGAAATGTTTTAAGAAACCTGCGGCGATTTTTCATTTAATGATTATTAACGACGTTTTAGGAGGTTTCAAGAAATCATATGCTTATAGGTGAAAGCTAGCATGGGAGGAGTCACGCCCGGTGAGTAATCACTAGCGGACACTTTTACCTTCTATCGTTTTGACTCCCAATCAGTTTGCAGTAGCGATGCTTTGCTTTGGATTCGGCGTGTCTTCTAGAGCTTTGTGCAACAACTCATTCCAAAAGTCTCCACATCAGGATGCTCGCACCGTTGAAATGTTAATGAATCATTGTTGCGATATGAATACAAACACACACGATTAGAAACTAGTAGTAAACTTAGTCACTCCATAACTCCTCTTAAAACAGAGTCATCTGTGGCTCACGAATCATATCGTAAATTTTCAGCACACGCAATAGTTGAAGGATTTCCGACTTCGAGTAGCTATGGTTCACCGCCACATTACGCAACAAACTTTCAAGAATAGTGCTCACAACGATCACTCCGTGGACGCCCTTTTCTTGAAACAGCGCCGCACAATCAACACGGTGCTGATCATTCGTCGGGAACGCCGGCACCACAATCAACCTTTTATAGTCGGCATAGGGATCTACGGTAGACTCATCTTCTGGCTCATCCGTTTGAAAATAGAGATCACTCTTTGCGATCACTTCCTTCTTCAAAAAGTCGAATGTCTTTGAGCTACTCTTCAGAATCGCTGGACTAAACCTCGATTCATTCCACCCCTTTATACCCACCACAGCTCCACGAAGATTCGTCATATCCGAAGCGAACAGCTGGAAACTGGAAAGCCCTGCCGACTCAGGCGTAGATGGATTGAAGACGACTAAATCATTTGTCGCTTCGACCTGCTTCTTGCGCGACTGGACAGTATGGTTACGCAGCTGTCGCACAAAGAAGCCGTTTAACTCAAAATACTCGCGAACTAAATTTTCATCAAATGCCGCCATAATGCTGACACCTTAGCGATAAACCAGCACCAAGGTCAATGTCTCTAAATGGATCTAATCGCGAGACATCAACAAACGAATCACATACCATAGCAAGAGCGCAATCGAAGCAAACAGCTCTAATGAAGCACCCACATATTGATCTTCATCATAATGATGCAGCACATTCGAAGTGTCATAAAGAATCGCTCCACCTGCCACAACGATCATTGCAACTGAGAACCATGTTCCTAGTGAGATACCAAACAGCACCGCACAGACAATCAAGCCCATTGCAATGAAGAATCCGACGGTTAGAGCCGATTTCAAAAATGAGAAATCCTTGCGTGTCATGAAAACGGTCGCAGTTAACCCCGCAAACAGTAAGCCCGTCATGATCCCCGCTTCCATTAATAGGCCGGGCCCAGCAACCCCTAGCGCCAGAATAATTAGCGGCACAAAGATTATTGCCTCAATGACCACATACAGCCCGAGACCTGCATACTGCACGGCCTTACTCGAACTTGAGCTAGCCATACCACGGCAGAACCATCCGACGAGCATGAATGCACCCAATACCATCAACCAACCATACTGCGAAGACAGCACTCGCTCACTCAAAGTGTATGAAACCTCAAGCTGCAAAAGAAACGCCTCAAGCAAACCGAAGGCCAACAGAGCTCCAGCTAAATGCGCATATGTGCGTCGAATAAAACGAGCGCGGCTGCTAGGCTCCGCATTTGCCATCGAGTGGACTGGGTAATCGCGTTCAAACATGCCTCAAGAAATAACGGTCAATTGCTCAATGTCGATGCGAAATTCAAGCGTTACGTTTGTAAGGGTGCCATTATTTACTGCGAGGTAAAATTGGAACATTGGGAGCGCGGATCTTCGTGTCCGCACACGACTGCGCAGGGGTGTCGGCACAGAGGCCGACGCCCCCAGATTGTTTCAACTTTTTTAGTTTACCCAGTGCGTTTTATAGCACCCCTTTGAAAGTTAGGCACTCCTACCTGACGACCATCAGGGTAAGTGGAGTCAGAAAAAATAGGGCCGCTCAGCATACAGAGCGCCGACTCAACCAATCCACTCAATTACGCATCACGATTCATAAACAAAGCAAGCGCACCCTGCACGAGTCCGTTGTTAATCGGCTGATTCGCACCGCTCAATTCTGCATGTTTTAAAAAGCGCTTCACTACATCTGGGCAATCCCCCGCCCACCAGTGCCACCAGCATGATTGAGCATCCAGGCACCCCTCAGCCTCAGCCAAGGGCAGGAAGGCATCCACCATCATCGTGTGAAAGCGTGACACACCGACTTGACCGGCAAAGAGATCCATCCGAAGCGCATCCACTGAGTCAGCCCTTTGTAATGACTTTCGAGCCGCAGAAGTCGTGAGCCTTGTTTCCAAATGTGGTGCCTCCTGTAAGAACTGATACAAATCCATAGGCCAATCAGGCTTCGATTGTAGAATTTCCAGATATTGCTGTAAACGCTTGAGCGGATGATTTGCGGGGCGCAGGCCGCTCAACTTCCAATTCGCCGATTCTTCCTCATACAGTGCCTCAGCCCCGTAGTCAGACAGCCGCATTTCATCTAGAGTATAGCGCAATGCGAGATGAGACATCGGAGCACGGTTGCGTGAATAGCCCAGCACTTCCAAGCAATACTGATGGCAAGCTTCACGCCAATTGGTTGACTCCAAGCGCTTACGTGCAAACTCCACTTTCCCCTTCCATCGTTTCAAAGCATACTGCTGCATCGTGGCCATCCGCTGTTCAACAGGCTTTTCAAGAAAAGAAGCAACCCACTCAAGATCATCCACCTTTTCCATCTCTAAAAGAGCCTCGTCGGTCGCATAGGATTCAAGGTCTCGATTTAGCAACGGCATTAACACAACCAGTGGCGGCTCATATCCAGATTGAGTTCGAACTGCTTGAGCACCCTCTCGATCTGCATAAAGAACCACATGCAGCACCACTCGATTAAACTCTGGATTCACGTCATGCTGATGCGCATACCAATCACTCGATGAAAAATGCACCTCCACATCCCCCAGCACCGATTGGCCATCAATCAAAAGCCGAGCGTCTTTAAAGTCAGGACCACCCAATAAATTCCAACGACCCGGATTGAACACTTCCAAGCGCTTTCCACATTCAGTCGATAAGTGCGATGTCTCCAGATCCTGTCGCAACCAAATCTTTTGCACCACCCGCTCAGTTAAAGTAAACGGCCCGTAAAGTCCTTGAATTTCTTGAACTAAATCTGCTTGCATAACGTCCTAAAGTGCAAGTGATCCAATCGCAGAGGTCAACCGTAAGAATTCGGATCCCCCCCTACAGCTCGATATCCAAGCCGTTGCGCCACTCCTGTGCATTCTCTTTGCGGCGCCGAGCCGCATCTTGCAACAAGCGCGCCTCACACGCTCGCGCCCATTCAAAAAGCTCCTCGGGTCGTAGTGCCATCGCACCCGTTGAACGCGCAGCTTCGCGCACCATATTATCATTACTGACTACGCTCACGTCACTGGCTTTTTTAACTCGGCGTAGAATTCGCTCAATCACACCGTCAGCAGTCAACGCCACAGGCGCATACAAATACTCAAACGTCTTCTTTCCAAAGGGGTGCTCTACTTCCAATAGATCATTCTTACCGTCAAGAATCAGTGCCACCCGCACCCCTTCGGCATCATGAATGGAAGCTGCAATCTCTGCCAATTCATCGCGTGCAGAGTCTAGATTATCCTCCAGTAATTTACGCAAATGATCGGTCGCACAGATCACATTATACGCGTCGATCAACAGATACTTGGATGCACTCATTCGTCGACGACCTCCAAGATCGAACTACCAATCGCGTCGCACACCAAGCGCCCTTGATGAGTGAGCTGGATACACTCCCCCTGGCGAACTAAAAGACCTTCACCAAGCAATTGCTTCAATAATGGTTCCAAGCGCTGCATCACACTCGGCGCAGCAAACTGTTGTTGAATCACGGCCAAATCGCATCCGCGATTCATGCGTAGGCCGAAGACAATCGCATCTGCCAATAAAATGGCATCATTCAAGGCCACCTGCTCCGTTTTTGCGGGACTCCCCAACTCCATTGAGCTGGCCCATTCATCAAGATTTGCAGGTCGCTGATAACGCTCATTTTGATACTGACTCGCCGCAGACGGACCACAACCGATCCACTCCTGCATACGCCAAGTATTCACATTGTGGATGCACGCAGCATCTGGCTTGGCGAAATTCGATACTTCATATTGAGTATATCCCAATTCTGCCAACAATTCCCAGCCACGCTCATAAAACTGCAGCTCTCGATCTTCATCAATAGAGACCTTTCCCTGTGAAAGCTTCACATACAACGCGGTGTCCTCTTCAAAGGTTAAACAATACGTAGATAAATGCGTAGGCCCTAAGCGAGCCGCTTCACGGATGTCCGACTCCCACTGCTCAATCGACTGATTCGGAATCGCAAACATCAGATCGAGATTGGTTTGCGCAAAGCCCGCGTCCCGCACGCGCTCCCACGCCGTATAGATTTGATTCGGCCGATGTAAGCGACCTAGAGATTCCAACAATTCAGGATGAAAGCTCTGCACACCCATTGAAATGCGAGTCACACCAAGCTCTTTTAACACGGCCAACTTATCCGCTTTCACCGTTGAAGGTGCCATTTCAATAGTCCACTCCTTAGGAGCTTGATCTAAGTTTCCCAACAAAGAACGGCCTAAGCGCTGTAGGTCCTTCGCAGCCAATAAACCAGGCGTGCCTCCACCCCAAAAGACCGTGTCGACCACACGATCCTTGGGCAGCAAAGCAAACTCAGCGTCCATCGCTGCAAGATAGCGGTCCAAGTCGCCACGGCGTGGCTTCTCCTGGTAAAAGGCACAGAAGTCGCAAGTGGAAGCACAGAAAGGAACGTGCACATACACACCCAGATCCGGCGAGCTCGCACCCTTGGCCTGCTTATTCACCGCCGAGCAAATAGTCTGGATTGAGCTTCTGTAATGCTTCCTTCACGAACAAACCGTCCTTGCGAATCAGCTCACCATCAAACCAAATTTCTCCGCCCCCGTATTCTGGGCGTTGAATTTGCACCATGTCCCAGTGGACTTGCGAGCGATTGCCATTGTCCGCCTCCTCGTAAGCCTGACCTGGAGTGAAGTGAAAGGAACCCGCAATTTTCTCGTCGAAAAGAATATCTCGCATCGGCTCCAAAACGTGCGGGTTAAAACCGATCGCAAACTCGCCAATATAACGGGCACCTTCATCCGAATCGAGGATCTCATTTAGGCGCTTGGTATTAGAGCTCTCCGCATGCACGATCTTCCCCTTCTCGAATTTAAGATGAATGTGATCAAACGAAACCCCTTGGTAAATCGTCGGCGCGTTATAAGTAATCTCACCTTCTACAGAATCCTTAACTGGGCAGGAGAACACTTCACCGTCGGGTATGTTATGCGTGCCTCCACAAGCAACCGCGCCAATACCTTTGATTGAAAAACGCAGATCCGTATTCGGCCCCTTCAACTCTACGCGGTCTGTCTTCGACATAAGGTCTTCAAGCGCCTGCATGCCCTCGGTCATACGAGCGTAATCTTGAGTGCACACACGGAAGAAGAACTCCTCGAAGCTCTCTGTGCTCATCATCGCTTGCTGCGCCATCGCGGGAGTCGGCCAACGAAGGATTACCCACCTCGTCTTATTCACACGATAATCGAGCACTTCCTTCATCGCCTTCATCACGCGGCTCACCTTGCTCGGATCGACGTCCGACATTTCAAAAATATTATCCGAGCCACGCACCGCAATGTAGGCATCCATCTTTTGCATGCGAGCCAGCTCCCATGTCGCTTGAGTCTCAAATTGATCAATATCGATATCGTTTACCAATTCGCGACTGATTCGTGCACGCTGTAAATTGACAAATGGAACCGCACCGCACTCACGAGCCGCACGCACCAGTGCGACCACCATAGCTTCAGGGATATCAAACGCATCAATCAGCACGCGCTCCCCTTTTTGTAGATTCGTTGAAAACCCGGTCAAAACGCCGGCCAATTTCGTGTAATTTGGTTCCATGAGCGTGAATCCCAACCAATTCTTTCGCAAGGTCAACCTCTCCGCTGAAAAAAGCTGATTTGCTGACAACTATAGGCACAAAATGCTTACGACAGTAATAGTGCCCAATGTCTTGTAGCGCGTGCTACAACCCCATGGATTCTACTACACGCTTAATAAAAAAGCACTCCCGAAGAAGTGCTCTTTGCAAAAGGACGTGCTTAATTTCGCCTAACACGATTGTCACGCGAGAGTCGATATGCTTCCAACTGCTCCGTGCTAAAGATTTCCCTGACAATCTTTTGGTGACAACTTTGATTCACCCGTGTTAAGGCGCGCGTTCTCTCTTGATCCGTTAATGTTGTGTCCTCGACAATCATGGCCCTCTCCATTGACCACTTTTGAACCACTTCCCTAATTTGCATCACTTGCTCCTCTGAAGGATTGGTGGGGTCCACATACTGATCGTATCGATTTTGTGCTCTGCGATCCAAAACCATAGTGTTTTCAATAGGTTTCGTAACTTCAGAGACAGGCGCCTTCGTCTCGACAGATAATGAAGGCTGAGGCGTTTGATCCGTCGCAAACTCAGCAACAATCCACTCATTGCCTGAGGCGCTTTGCTTTGACTCTGGTTTACTGACAACAGAAGCAGGTGCGTTTGCTTGCACATCTGAGCTGCTAGAGTCGGTGCTTTGGCAACCGACGAATAAAAGTGCTGAAAGAAGCACGAAGAAGTATGGGGTGTATTTTAATACTAACATAGCGGCAACAGGTTAGAGTATAAATCCTGCGCAGTCACGACTTCATTTCGTAAAGATGAGGCTATAAACTACCGCATCCAAAGCTTACAAATCGTCGGGTATCTTCAACTTTGTGTATAGGTCGTAACGATTGCTTTTTCCTGACAACACATGGTTCGGCTCAACTCCCGACAAGTAAGGCGCAAGACGCGGTCGCTTCACCACGACCCGGTAGCGTGCCTTATCTATGGCTAGCGACAGCAATTGATCTGCATCTGGATCCGAGCCTACTAGTGAGTGAACAACTCGCATCTCTTTTTTAACAAGAGACTGTTTGGTTCGCTCTGGAAACATCGGGTCCAAATAAATAACGTCTGGTGACGCTTCTTCGGGAAGTTGTTTCAAATACTCCAAGGAATCTGCTTCAATCAATTGCATGCGTTGCAAGACATTCATTAGCTCCGCATCCTCAACTGCCGCATAACGCGTTGCCTGTTCTAGGCCATCAGCAAGCAAGTGGCGCACCACTGGCACACGCTCGATCATAGAGACTTCACACCCTAAACTGGCAAAAACAAAAGAGTCACCGCCCAAGCCAGCCGTTGCATCTAAAATACGAGGAGTCACCCCTGCACGAATACCCACAGCCTTGGCTATGGTTTGCCCTTTCCCTCCACCTTTGAGTCTACGGTAAGTGGTGGTCGCACCATGAAAATTAGCCGCAATCGCTACAGCATTGTTGGGATCAAAACTTACTAACTGAAGCCCTGCTTTACCCAAAACAAATGCACACTCATTGGCTACACTACCAAGCTCCTGCTCTAATAAACGTTGAATCGACTTTGGCTTTGAGGCGGCGAGCGTGGAGCCATCCATACACGGCACATCGAAATCCACACACAGCTGAGCTGCAGGCTCAATACTCGCAGAATCAAGATAAACAACTGCACGCAGGTTCATATTGTATTTACTCGAATGAGTCCGTAGGAACCAATCGCACCAATTTGCCAAGCTTATCGAGAACTAGATAAATGTATCCATTAGGCGCACTCGCCACGTCCCGCACACGACCCACGTCGTGTAAAATGATTGTATCGTGAATCACTCGCCCCTCTTCGATTTCTAACAAGTGCAATTCTTGAGAAGCCAGACCGCCAACGAGTAATTGATTCTTCCATTCTGGAAATGCATCTCCTTCATAAAAGTCGATACCACACACCGCAATTGAAGGCGTCCAATAATGCTTCGGCTGCTCCATTCCTGGCTGAGAAGTCTTCTCAGTGATCGGCTTACCATTATAGTGCATGCCATAAGTGATCGTCGGCCAACCATAATTCTTTCCACCCTCGAGCACATTAATTTCATCCCCCCCACGTGGGCCATGCTCCGACTCCCACAACTCTCCTGTTGCTGGGTGTATGTCCAATCCTTGCGGATTGCGATTTCCATAGGTCCAAATCGTCGGATAGGCATCAGCAACATTCACGAATGGATTATCCGTAGGGACACGTCCATCTTCGTGCACTCGGTGTATCTTACCATTTGGCTTACTTAAATCTTGGGCCATTTCCATCGAACCGCGGTCACCGATACTGAAAAACAGATAACCATCCTTAAAGGCAAACCGGGAACCGAAGTGTGCCCCACCGACACGATGCAACTCTAAGGGCGCCTCAAAAATCACTTGCTCCTCGCTCCACTGGTTATTCGAGATACGCCCGCGCACGACCTTAGTCATGCCGACAGCTTTTCCATCTACCTCACCACCACTCGCAGAATACGAGAGATAAACCCATGGCGTCTTCGGGTAATCTGGATGCAACGCGACTTCTAACAGGCCGCCTTGCCCCTGCGCCCAAACTTCTGGTATGCCTCGCACAGGATCACCGAGTTCCTCACCGCAAAACATGCGTAAGTTGCCGCCTTTCTCGGTGATAAAGCCGCTGTCTTCAGAGAAAAACACCACCGACCAGGGGCGATTTAATCCATCAAGGATGGTTTCTACTTTAAACTGGTATCCGCCCGCCGAATACACGCCATCAATTTCTTTGATCAAAGGCTGGTCTTCACGAGCCGTTTTTTGGATAACTTCATCAATATATATTTCCAAAGAGCGAATTTGCGGGTCGGTCAAAGCGCCTTCAAAAGACGGCATGCCCATTTCGAGATTCCCTTCTTTCACATAATCCATGAACGACTGGGTCTTACCCACTTGCTTCCAAGCATCTTTATCCAACAAAGAACCCCCTAGCCCTCCTCTTAATTCCTCGCCATGACAACTGGCACAGATGGATTGATACAATTTGTCGACCTCCCCAGTCCCAATCCTATTTTGGGCAAAGGTGCTACTGGCTATCGAGGCAATCGTAAAAATACTAAGAATAAAGTGACGCATGTGGGAGAATGTGATAGCTTTCGCACAATATGCAAAAAGATTGCGGCATTGAATAAACACAACTTACTAGTGCTATGGATTTCATGAAAAATTGGGGTAGTCTCCTTGCCCCCCAAGAAGGCTTTAGTATCGGCGACCTCTGGCAAGTGCTCGTAGTGCTGATGCTACTCAGTCTATACAAGCGCATTTTCAAGACTAACAAAACGGAACAACAAGCCGAGCACTTCAATCCAAAGCTGTGGATACGCATCAATCTCCCCTTTATTGCACAGTGGGCCACCTTGTTACCGATTTTTTTAATTTTTTCTTACTTGATCGGCATCGACACACCCGTCCTGCGCTTCTTCACTTATCTGGGCGGCGCATGGATACTGATTGGCCTATTGACCAGTCTACTTAAAGAGCGCTTTTGGGCACAATCAGTGGCCGCAGTAGCCTACCTAATCACAGGACTATTTGGACTCAATCTCGTCGAAGATAGTATCCAAGTTCTAGATGACCTCAGTTTTACCATGGGTGATATCAACATCTCCGCTTGGAAAATTCTCGCGGGTATCATCGCCTTCGCACTCACTCTTTGGGTCGGTCTCGCGATTGCACGTATCGCAGAAACTCAGATTCAATTGATTCCACGCCTGAGTGCGTCGCTTAAAGTGCTGATCGCAAAGATCGTGCGCATCGTATTGATCACGATTGCCGTCATCACCGCAATCGGCTCAATCGGAATAGACCTCTCCGCATTCGCATTCCTTGGTGGTGCAATCGGTATCGGTCTTGGTTTTGGTTTACAGAAAGTCGTCTCCAATTTCGTCAGCGGCATCATCTTGCTCATGGACAATTCCATTAAGCCGGGCGACGTCGTGGAAATTGATGGCACCTACGGCTGGATCAACAATCTACGTGCACGTTACGCATCCGTCATTACCCGCGACGGCACCGAGCACCTCATCCCCAATGAAGACCTCATTACTCAGCGAGTGATCAACTGGTCTTTTACCGACAACTTGGTGCGGGTGCGTGTCCCCATCGGAGTCTCTTATGGCTCAGACCCACATCAATGCATTCAACTGATACTCAATGCGACCAATTCAGTGGAGCGTATTCTTAAAAGCCCAGAACCGCGCTGCCTACTGAATGGGTTTGGCGACAGTTCAGTGGATTTAGAGCTCCGAATGTGGATTGCAGATCCTTCCAACGGAGTCGGTAGTGTGCGCAGTGAAGTGCTATTAAAAGTCTGGGACACTTTCAAAGAAAACGGGATCGAGATTCCATTCCCTCAGCGCGATCTACACATTCGTTCCAGTGATGTGGAGCTTGTGCAGCGAAATAATCCCGACCCTGAGCAGGTATAAATGGCTTCGGTTAAAAAGATTCGCCTCGACGAGCTGCTCGTCGCGAACGGTCTCGCAGATACCCGTTCACGCGCCAAGGCACTCATCCTTGCTGGAAAAGTCAAACTTGGCACCGAGCGCCTAGATAAACCGGGCCGCAGCCTTCCAGCCGACAGCGCACTCACCGTAGAGTCACCACCACGCTTCGTCAGTCGCGGCGGTGAAAAACTTGAAGGCTTCCTCAATCAATACGAGATTCGCGTCGATGGACTGCCCATACTCGATGTCGGCGCATCCACCGGAGGCTTTACCGACTGCTGCTTACAACGCGGCGCGATCAGCGCCACCTGTGTCGACGTCGGTCGTGCGCAAATGCACAACAAACTCATTCAAGATGACCGAGTCACCAATCTAGAAAAGACCAACGCCCGCCACATGCAACCTGGCGACCTGCCGCTTGCTGCGTATCCAATCATCGTCACTGATCTTTCCTTTATTTCCCTCACTAAAGTCCTCCCCGCCATGTGGCAGTTCATGGCCCCCGGCGGAAGACTCATCGCACTCGTCAAACCACAATTCGAGGCTGAGAAACACGAAGTCGATGCCGGCAAAGGAATCATTCGTGACGAAGCCATCCACGAGCGCGTGCTCGAAAGCATCAAAGCCTTCGCCTTAACAGAGCTCCCCGGCGCGCAGCTCATCGGCACCATGGACTCCCCCATCAAAGGCACCGACGGCAACCGCGAGTTTCTGATGGGATTACAACGAACTGAGTAGGACTAGCTTGGTGACGCGCAAGATGACTGTCTCAAAAATGCGCTACACTGCTAACATCTGGCGGGTGCTCATACTCCGATTGTCGCTGTCTTAATCGTAGTCGTTGTCGTAATCGCAGTCGATCCATTGGCTGGTAAAGACTTATAAATAACAGGGAGGATTCTGATTAAACTCAAAGAGGTAAGGACGCCCCTTTTCGCGCTCTTTGTAGTCAAAAAACCCGTATCCAAGCCCCCTGAAAGAGCCCCTAAAATTCGTCATTCAAAGTTCGACCTTCGATCTCCGTCGTCCACACTATACCCACACATGAACCCGATCCAAACCATTACTTTTGCGGTCAACACATCGAAGCCCGGAGCCGAAGAGGCGGCGCGCTACCTCGCGGGCATTGCCCAATGCGAAGGCGCACAGACCCAAATCACGACTCAGTATCCGCTCCCAACTGACGGCTTAAACGGCCAAGACCTCTGCTGTGTAATCGGCGGCGACGGCACACTGCTCGGCGTGCTTGATGCCGCTCTGGAATCAGACTGCGCCGTGCTCGGCATCAATATGGGTAAGCTCGGCTTCCTCGCCACCTACACCGAACAAGAAGCCGCTCGCGACCTACCGCAGCTCATCAAAGGTAACTACGCCATCGCCGACCGCTCCATAGTGTGCTGCGAAACCCAAGGCGGCGAATCGGTTTATGGCCTCAACGATGTCGTGCTTAAAGAAACCGAAGGCAGCGGCCTGATTCGCCTGCAAGTCGCCGCTAATGGCAACCCCGTCTCCGAATATCATTGCGACGGATTGATTTTTTCCACCCCTACAGGCTCGACCGCATACAATCTCTCTGCAGGTGGCCCGATCATTGGCCCTAAAGTCAGCGCGATTGCAATGACTCCTATCTGCCCACACACACTCGGTAACCGCTCCGTTATTTTTGACCACTCCACCGAGATCAAGGTCGCCACTTTACAGCCTGGCCCCTGCCCACGCATCACCATCGATGGACGCGTGCACTTCAAATCTGAAAGCAACTTCCCAATCAAGATCACGATCGCCGAAAAGCGCTTCCGGCTCATGCAAAATCCTAATCACTCTCACTTTGCCATCGTCCGCGACAAGCTTAAATGGGGCGATCCAACGATTCGCTCTGAGTAAACAATCTTAATTTTACACCTAATCATAACCTTAATCCCTCAACTCAACAAACAGATTATGATTAAGACGTAATGGATATATTAACCAACCTCCCCACGAAACAACACGATGCCTGCATCGATGTCGCCAAGCTCATTCGTGACGCGGGCGGTCGCGCCTTGCTAGTGGGTGGGTGCGTGCGTGATGGCTTGCTCGGCATACCGTCCAAGGATGTCGACATCGAAGTCTATGGCCTCGACGCCGACGCCGTCGAAAACACTCTAAGACCAAAGTATCGCCTCGATACCGTGGGACGTGCATTCGGCGTCTTTATATTAAAAGGCCTGGAAATCGATATCGCCCTACCACGTCGCGAGTCCAAGACTGGCCCCAAGCATACTGACTTCGTAGTCGAAGGCGATCCCAACATGTCGCCCCTTGAAGCTGCGACTCGACGCGACTTTACCATCAATGCGATCAGCTTTGACCCGCTCACGGGCGAACAACTCGACCCCCACCACGGCATTCCCGACCTCGAAGCTCGCAAGCTTCGCCATGTATCAGACGCCTTCAGCGAAGACCCACTGCGCGTGCTGCGCGGGATGCAATTTGTGGCGCGCTTCGATCTCGTTGCCGATCCCGATACGATTCAATTGTGCCGCCAGCTCACCCCCAAGCACTTGCCCATGGAGCGACTCTGGGAGGAATGGAAAAAGCTCATTCTCAAAGGCAATCAAATCGGTGCAGGGCTGCGCTTCCTACAAGTCTGCGACTGGCTGCAATACTTCCCCGAAATCGAAGCCCTCGTCGGCTGCGAACAGGAGCCCGAATGGCACCCCGAAGGCGACGTTTGGAAACACACTTGCCACTGCCTCGACGCTTACGCCTCCGAACGCCTCGGCGACGAATGGGAAGATCTCGTGGTGGGGCTCGCAGTGCTCTGTCACGACATGGGCAAACCCACCACCAGCTACAAAGACGAAACGGGCCGTATTCGTAGCCCACGTCACGACATTGAGGGCGTGCCGATCGCACAGAATTTCCTCGAACGAATCACCCGACACAAAAAAATCTTCGAAGAAGTGCTCCCGCTCGTCGAGCAGCACATGCGCCCACTCGCACTCTACCGTGATGGTGCCGGCGATTCCGCAGTGCGCCGTCTCGCCGCACGCGTGAAACGTATGGATCGCCTTGTGCGCGTCGCCCATGCCGACAAAAACGGCCGCCCTCCCATCGTATCCGACGGATTCCCCGAAGGCGAATGGCTACTCAACAAAGCCGCCGAGCTCGCTGTAGAGGACAATGCCCCCAAACCCATTCTTCTCGGGCGTCACCTCGTCGAGCTCGACATCAAACCCGGCAGACAATTTGGTAAAATCCTCGATCACTGCTACGAAGCACAACTCGACGGCGTTTTTACCGATCTAGAAACTGGGAAACTTTTCCTAAAACAAACGGTCGAATCCAAGTTCACTCAAACCTAATTCCCAAAATATGAAATCATTACTACGCACCTCCCTCGCCCTACTCCTCAGCATCAATTTACTGTCCGCTGAAACAGAGCCCTCATCCGAAATCCTGCTACGTGGTGTGCTCGACATGGGCACCACACAAACCTTTTCACTCAGCACCAAAGACGGCATCGCCTCGAAATGGGTCAAAGTCGGTCAAAGCTTCAAAGACCACACCGTCGTCTCCTTCGACTCCGACACGCAGATACTAACCGTCGACCACGCAGGCGAGACTAAAGAACTCTCACTCGAAGCGGCCCAAGAAGGCAACGGCCCCTCAGGCGATATGGAAACACGCCTTGCCGAAGCAAAGCATCTCATGTCACTCATCGATTTTGAAGATATGATGGACAAGACCATCGCTGCCCAAATGGATGCGATGGCAGAAATGATGACGAAGCAAATGGCAGCCAATGGCGAAGTCGACGACGCACTCATCGCGTTCCAACAAAAAGCTGTGAGTGAGATGTTTTCTGAGATCGATTGGGAGCCCATCAAAGAAGGCATGTCCAAAGCCTATGCAGAGACCTTCACACAAGACGAGCTCAGCAGCATCTCCAGCTTCTACGCCACTCCAGCTGGCAAAGCCACCATCACCAAGCAACCCGAGCTACAAGAAAAGACCATGAAAATCATGATGCCAGCCATCATGTCCGCCGCCGGCAGCATGCAGCAAAAAATGATGAAGTTCATGCAAGAACGCCAAGCCGCAGAGTAGCCGCAGGAACCCATAGCGATTGCACCCCTATTGAGAGAATATCGCAAATAGGAACGTTCAACATCAAACGTCCAACGTCCAATCATGAAGTCCAGACACGTAGGTGAGAAATTCCTGTCTGACGCTCCCAGTAAAGCCTACCGCAGCACGTCCTGACTTCCACGAGCTAATTGTAGCCGAAATCGTAAGATTTTGGACCCGCTAGCGCTCGGCTTTGCTCAGTTCAAAGCGCTACCACGCCCAGCCAAAAATTTGAGCCGAACAATTATAAAGGATACCAGAGCAGAAAAGGATTCCCCTAAGGATTCTACCCATCGCATGAGACGAATTCTTATACGCGACCAACGGTCAACCATCCAGTCATTCGCTTTCTTATTCTCTCGAGTCCAATCAACGAAATTTCTGGCAGATTCAAAGCTTCAACCAAGCCCATTGCGATGACACCACCCCAAATACCAGCGAAGGGTAACTCTATAACTTTTTCGATCTGACTCCGATAGATCCACTCTCTCTAAAAGCTCCAACCAGCGCGGAAAGTGTATGATTTTGCCCATGCCTCAAACCTACAAACAATTAAGCACTAGCATAAAGGGAAATACGAGCTGAGTTGCGCAATTGCCGATTTGATATGCGCCCGAAAGGATCAGCCCAACAAACACTAAGGACTCACCATAAGCTATTTACAGAATCCCATAAAAACATTTACAGGCTTAGCCGACCCTCGATATCCGCGACTCATTTCGATTGCCATTATCATTGACTCACTC
The DNA here is from genome assembly GCA_018607135.1 of Opitutales bacterium. Lineage (GTDB taxonomy): Bacteria > Verrucomicrobiota > Verrucomicrobiia > Opitutales > Coraliomargaritaceae > JBPOFY01. Next base: position 50,798 of record JABBCA010000091.1, on the reverse strand, counting down.
GAGGCCGTTGGGTCATACTTTTGCCGGATAGGCTTTCCTTCAATTAGAAAGCCCAATTGCTGCCATAAAAATGCACTAACCCTAGTAATAAATTACTTAGGAAAACAAATCGCCCATAAAAAAGGTATCAACCCGCCGCAAATCTTCCCTTGATATCCACGACTGAGCCGAGGATATCACACTGTATGCAAAAGAAATGAAAGAAATCAAAAAACGGCTGGATGGACATAGTGCTCGCGGCGATTGAGCACCCATTCTACCTAATTCTTCCATCTCTATTGATTGCCTCAAGTATAGTATTACCTACTCCCGTAACACTCGGATACATTGCGCTGACTCTACCCGTCATTGGTTACCTAAGAATAAAATATGATCATCAGATCTACTGGATCTTTGGACTGATTATACCTTTCTCGCTATTATGGCTCCCATTGACGATTCGAGAATACTTGAACCTAGAGTCTAAATCATTACACGACCATGCGGACTACATTTTTACAGTGATCATTCCAATCGGATTCATACACATACTTTGCAGCCAAGCATTCGACCGCAGAAAGAAAAATAGTTGGTTTTTTGCTAATGTTTTATCGTTTGGCTTCGCTTACTATCTCTTCTTAATCATTAGAATAACCAAACGAAACCAAGCACATACAAACGGAGTGAGCAACGTCTAAAGTCATCGCTCATCTTCCACGAACAAAAAATGAACCTCATCCCTTATCTCATCCTTGCATTCGCGGCATGTGCACTTTGCGCGCAAGCACCGACAAAAGAAGAACTGAATGCCGCCCTGAAGGAAAACCCAGTGAATCGGAGTGCATTATACAATCTAGGATTGGTGAACTACATGAACGGGACACCAGAACAATCAATCGATCCTTGGATCAAACTCGAGAGCCTAGAACCCAAAGATTGGCAGCTTAAAGCTAAAATCATCCAAGCCTATTCAGCCAGCGGACGAAAAAAAGAGAGAGACGTAAGAATCAAAGACCTCCAAAGCCTTCGGTCTTCGGGTAAGTATCCGGATTTAAATGAAGCGACATTCTTTATTCGCGATCAGTTTCGAGCTGGTGAGTATTATGTCTACGTCTTTGATTACTACGACATGGATGCAGACTGGAGGATGGGGCCGATTGCATGGAAATTTTATCTAACTAAAGATGGTGAGGCCGTTGATCGTTTCATCTCTCTCGGCTCTTATGATGCAACCACTCAGATTGCCAGAGAGTTAGGTGATATAGGAGGCGATGATCGAGTCTTTCATCTGGACGAGTATTGGTCTAATGGAAATCACGCGACACACGGGATCTATAAAAATATACCAGAATATGATCCAATAAAAGCTAAGGTAGTCCAAATCCTTAAAGGCGAAGCAAGTCCTAGATCATCATTACAACCGGGTGCTATCAAGGCAGAGTGAGCAACGGCATTCGCGGCGCTCATCTTCGGCGATCTGCAAAAAGAATCATAAAATAAGGCTCATCCTATTACTTGCTTCAATCCGATTTGCTGTGACGTTTCTGTGGTTTCAGCGCTACTATAGGGAACGCGGATAGCTTCACGAATATCAAAACTACTATGCATTGTAGCTAAGTTTCAATGTCTCCAGACTATCTAAGGGCTTCCACCGACTAGCAACACGCCATCACTCCTATCGTTTCTGACTGAATCAATTTTCCAGCTGAATCATCGCCGTATCCTTCAGTAGACCGAGGCGATCTCTTCACCCAGCCCAACAACTTCGCAGTTGCCAGAATCCAATTCTATACTATGCATACTGTTCATAAACCTAAAGACAGGAGTCAGAATTCAGAAGACAGGAGTCAGCCCCTGACCATGAAGAATTTATGGAATCGCAGCACCTCGCCATTTTGGCGACACTTCAAGTTTCGTAAATCGTTCGCATTCAATTCTGAAGACTGAACCCTGTCTTCTGACGACTCTTTTAAGGATAAGCTATGACATTTAAACACTGTTGCAAGATACCCACGCTGGGCACAAACAAATCGGTTGATGCAAGTTCATAGGCTGCGCCTACAGCGCGGTATCCTCTCCGACCTCAGACACTACCGATGGCAATAGATACTAAGTGGATTCAGCGGGTTCGACCCTATTTTAGAGGTGCTTATGACTCCACGCTTACCTTAGCAGCCAAAGTCCCCGCCCTAGACATGGCACTCTCAGTCCAATCCAAGAGGTGTGGATTTTTTGGAGATCTTGCCACGGCTCTGAATGGCATTCGTTTCGCAGAGCGCGTTCGCATAGACTGCGCCGTGAATTGGGATAAACGATCACTGTATTTTGATTCTGAGGCGGGACCAAATGTTTGGGATTACTGCTTCGCTCAAAGCAATTTTAATTCAAACCAGTCCAGAGGGCCCATTCGATTTTCACTTCCATATTATCCAACCGCTTCTGGATTCATACCGTATTCAGGTAGTTCTGAAAGGGAATCCCTATCCCATGCTATTTCAAAATTCTGCAAGCCTCACCGATTCATTGAAGAACGCGTTGAGAACTATATGGAAGCGCAGTTTGCCCCAAGAACCCTAGGAGTCCACTACCGAGGAACCGATGCGAGCGCAGGGTTCGAGGGACGTAGATCCGTTGGCTTTCCAGAAGTAGAGCACACGATCTCGAAATGGTTGAAACAAAACAGAGATGGCAATGTATTCTTAGCGACTGATTCTCATGAGGCTGTAGAGCGTCTCAGTAGTCGTTTTCCCGGCGCAATTCATTGGCAGGATTGCCTAAGGTCACACAACGAGAATTCGCTGCATGGTCACTATGACAGAGGCAATGATTCAAGTGGCTTGAAGAAAGCGATCGATGTGTATACAGATGCGGTCTTACTCTCTCAATGCAGCCTGGTTTACGCAGATGGATCTCGCGTCATATGGTTTGCAGCTGCAAAGAATCTGAATCTAGAAGTTAGGAATTTCGAGAGTGATGTGTCCTGAGAGAGCTGGATATAGGTTCTTTTAACCCAAAAACGGCGAACTGTTACAAGTTCGCCGTTTCGATTTTAAAGCTCAACTATTTTCTAGATGATCATACCTGCTGCGACGGTGGCATTGGTCAATTCGTCGATCAAAACAAAGCTGCCCGTAATACGGTTGGACTTATAGGCATCTGCAATCAACGGAGCCGAAGTGCGGACCTTGATGCGGCCGATATCATTTAAGTTTAGAGTGAGATCATCTTCGACTTTATGCAGTGTGTTGATGTTCACTTTATAGCAAACTTCGGTGACGATCGCCTTAACCTCCTTTGTGGTATGACGTAGGATATATTTACCACGGCCTGCAAGCGGCTTATCAGAGGAGAACCAGCAAATCATCGCATCGATATCTTGAGTCGGCTCCGGCTGATTGTTCGCTTTCACAAGCATATCGCCACGAGACATATCGATCTCATCTTCGAGAGTGATGGTCGCCGACATCGGTGCAAAGACTTCTGCCTGCGGCCCTTCCATGGACTCAATGGCCTTAATCTTGGAAGTGAAGCCAGACGGCAGCACGGTGACTACATCCCCTGGCTTAAAGACACCACCCGCCACACGACCTGCGAAGCCGCGGAAGTCATGATACTTATCAGAATGTGGACGAATCACCCACTGCACAGGGAAACGTGCTTCGACGTGATTCTCATCAGCTCCGATGTAAACGGTCTCTAAGTGGTAAAGAAGTGTTGGGCCTTTATACCATGGCATGTTCTCGGACTTCTCGACGATGTTATCACCGATCAACGCACTCGCGGGGATAAAAGTCACTTCGACGATATTATCGAGGCGCGAGGCAAAGCTTTTGAAGTCCTCTACGATCTTATTGAAGACACCCTCATCCCAATCCACCAAGTCCATCTTATTCACGCAAACAACGACGTGTTGAATACGAAGTAAATTCGCGATGAAGGAGTGGCGGCAAGTCTGCTCAATTACACCTTTACGCGCATCGATCAATACGATGGCAAGGTTGGCAGTGGATGCACCCGTGACCATGTTGCGTGTGTATTGAATGTGGCCTGGTGTATCGGCGATGATAAACTTACGTTTTGGCGTTGCGAAATAGCGGTATGCCACGTCGATCGTAATACCCTGCTCACGTTCCGCACGGAGGCCGTCGGTCAACAATGCAAGGTTTACGTTTTCATCACCACGTGCCTTGGAGCTAACCTCCATGGCTTCCATTTGGTCTTCGAAAATGGCCTTACTATCGTAGAGAAGGCGGCCGATCAATGTGCTCTTACCGTCGTCGACTGAACCCGCAGTAGTAAACCGCAGTAGGTCCATATCGAGGTAACCTGAATTAGTATCTTCGCTCATGTTTTATAAATTTTAAAAGTTGGAATAAATGAAACCAGAAAAGTGAAATGATTTCAGCGTTTGAGCATTTCCTAAAAGTAGCCCTGTTTTTTACGATCTTCCATCGCAGTTTCGGAGCGCTTGTCGTCGGCACGTGTGCCACGCTCGGTCTGGCGAGCGGCTGCGACCTCGTCGATAATATCATCGAGGTTATCTGCAGTCGAAAGACATGCGCCCGTGCAAGTCGCGTCTCCAATGGTGCGGAAGCGCACGACCATCTTCTCGACCTTTTCACCAGGGAGGAGCTCGATGAAGTCGGTGACGCCCATGATCACCCCATCACGAATGAAGCAATCACGCTCATGTGAGAAGTAAAGGTGTGGCAACTCGATCTCTTCGGCCTTGATGTATTGCCAAATGTCCATCTCCGTCCAGTTACTGAGCGGGAAGACACGAAAGTGCTCACCATGTTGCTTACGACCGTTAAAGATATTCCAAAGCTCAGGGCGTTGGTTCTTCGGGTCCCACTGACCAAAGGCATCGCGGTGTGAGAAGAAGCGTTCCTTAGCACGTGCTTTTTCTTCGTCGCGGCGACCGCCACCAAGTGCAGCATCGTATTGACCCTCTTCAAGTGCTTCGAGGAGTGCGACGGTTTGCAACCCATTACGGCTCGCGCGCGCGCCCTTCTCTTCAACGACCTTACCTTCGTCGATCGCTTTTTGCACGGAACCCACCACGAGCTCAGCACCCAGATCGGCAACATATTTGTCGCGAAATTCCATCGTCTCAGGAAAGTTGTGTCCGGTATCCACGTGCAACAGCTGAAAGGGCAACTTCGCTGGCCAGAAAGCCTTCTTCGCGAGGTGCGCCATCACGATGGAATCTTTACCACCGGAGAAAAGCAGGACTGGTTTCTCAAACTGCGCAGCCGTTTCGCGAAGCACATAAATCGCTTCGGACTCCAACTGTTTGAGGTGAGTGATTGTGTAATCGTTATGCATACTTAAAGAAATTAGTAGAAAGGAGGTAAAAATTAAGCGTCTGACTGTTTAATGAGTGGAAGGACTTTTTCGAGGAGTTCGTTGAGTGACTCGTCTTCAGACTTGTCGTCAGTAGAAATCACCCAGTCTGGGTCGCAATCCGCGGGGGCTTCAAAAGAAGAATCCTTGCCGGTAAAATTTTTCACGCCGCCCGCTGCGGCTTTGGCGTAGAGGCCTTTCACATCGCGTTCAGCACAGGTTTCGAAGGATGCACTCACATACACCGGAGTGATCGCGTCCTCGCCGACGATTTGGCGGGCAGAGGCTCTGAGATCACGATTGGGTGTAATGAATGAGGTAAAGACCACCACTCCCATATCTAAAAAGAGGCGCGCGACCTCGGAAATACGGCGAATGTTCTCCACACGGTCTTCATCGGAAAACCCAAGGTCGGCATTCAAACCGCTACGGATGTTATCCCCATCGAGAATCTTAGTCACGTAGCCCAATTCGACCAATTTACGCTCGAGTGCGTTGGCCAGTGTGCTTTTCCCCGAACCAGACAGCCCATAAAACCAGAACACATGACCGCGTTGGCGCAACTGCGCCTCCTTAGCCTCGCGGCCAAGCATGCGGTGAAATTCGGTGTGTATATTCTCTGGAGTGGACATTTGAAGCAGCCGCGATGAAAGCGGTTATAAGATGAATGTAAACCGATTTCTGCTTATCTTTAGTTCTTGAGTCAAGAACCTATTAAATAAACGTTTACTTTTTTGCAGTTGGCTTCTTCGGCTGCGGTGGCGCCTTCAATTGTCGTGCTTCGAGGTTCCAGCGAGACGACTGCACGGGCTTACCCATGGCAGCCGCAACGGGCGCCCCACCCTCGAGCAATGCGATACGCAGCACTTTATTCAAATTGCGCTGAGCAATGAGTCGCTCATAGACCTCCAGCGCCAAGGCCGACTCCCCCATTTTGTGAAGTTGATCAGCGATTTGCTTCACCAGTATTTGTTCGTCATTCTCAAAGACGGTGATGTAGCGAATGATCTTTAGCGCCTCGACGGACTCCTTTTTCTGATGGTTGGCTTCATACAACTTAGAAAGTTTGTATGCGAGTGCGAGAGTCGGCGCTTCGACATAGACCGCACGCGCATAGGCGATTGCTGCCGAATCATCGACCTCGGCTCTGAGTCGATTGATCTCTCTAATTGTGGCGTAGGTGCTAAAGGGCCCTGCTTGCTTAGCTTGTAATTGTTGCTTCAAACCATGCTTAAAGGGTTGATACAAGGGATCCCCAATTGCGATGCCCATCCAACTAAGCGCAGGGTAACTATACATCAAGGCTTCGCCAAAGGTCTTCCCCTCCAGCAAATGCTCCAACAAGAGCTGTGGGCGATGGGTATAGTCTAAATAGGGCTCGTAAACATTGCCCATGGTCGCGCAATAGCCCTGCTTCACGAATGCCGCAAGCCAGCCTTTGTTCAAATCACGCAGCGAGGTCGCGGAAAAACTATGCAGGTGAAATCCAATCGCCCCCGGTGGCACCGACCAGCGGGGTGCGCTCCATGGACCATAGGCATCTTGGCGATACCAGCCCATATAGATAGCTGGCGCTTCGTAGCGAGTGCCCCAATCAATCCGCTTTTTGGTGGTTTCAAAGTCGGTATCAAAATATGCTGATTCAGCCAACTCACCGGCCGCACTCATCCACTCATCGCCTGTCGTGTGCGGACCACCTATATCGAAATAGGCGCGCCCCATCAACCCCTCCACCTCAGCTTGCAGGGTGCGATCGACCAGTTTCTTAACTGAAATCGTGTCTGGCCCATCCAGTCGCGAGACTCGTAGTATGCGACTGAAATCAGTGGAGAGTGGATACTTACGCTGAAACACAGGATTAGGAACCAATGCCGTCATGGACGTGGTGTAGGGTGCGAGTAGCAAGGCCAATTCACTATCCACAGAGGCTTGATTCACCTGAAACTGCGGAGGCAGATTACCGAGATCCGCTTCCAATAAGGTGGGGTCATTTGAAATTCGCAGCGGCACCCCTCGGATGGTGACGAGGTAACTAATCGAGTTCACCGCGACCGACATGCTTTTTCGCCCATAACGATCGGCATGCGTGCCTTGCACCCCTTTGACCTTCTTTTGATCCTGCAATCGCTCAAGCAGAGGATTATAAATCGTATCCGTATACTCCTGAATCGTAATCGTCTCTTCGTTACTGGTTTTGAGACGAATGATATTAGACTTCGGAATGCCACGCTTGCTGGCGTAATACTCGCCGATCTCAACTGAATCAAGGAAGTTCTCATTCACCACGATGACCACTCGCTCAGCTTCATCCCTAGCAGCATTCAAAACTGCAGAGAAGAACACATATAGTGTGATGCAAAAGAAGGCGGATAAATTAAGTGAATAGATCATTTTTGAATACGCTGAAGTCGTTTTCCGTATGCGACAATGCCCTCATAAAGACTTTGCGCAAGTGTTTGCCGAAAGGCCGCGGTGCGAAGCTTTTGAGCGGTTGCGGGGTGAGAAACAAAACCGAGTTCGACGAGGACACCAGGGCAGTCTAAGTGTTTCAAAACTAGGAAACGCGCCCGTTTCAAACCACGGTCTGGGCCACCCAAGCCTTTCACCAATGAATTCTGGATATGAAAACTCACCAAGGTGTTCCATGGATCTAAGCGGTTGCCCTTGTAGGCAGTATTGTCAGCCCCGCTGGGCCTAGCAAATTTCGACGATGCTTGAAATTGAGGCGTTAATGCGAAGGACTCAAAACCAGCGGCCGTGGCAGAGCCCGCTGCATTGAAATGCAGACTTAGAAAAAGGTCTCCGCCCTTGCGATTTGCAATCTGAGGGCGCTGCTGTAACGGGATATACACATCGCTCTCGCGCGTCATTACCACCTCGAAGCCCGAACGCTCCAACAGCGCCTTGAGCCTGAGCGACACATCGAGAGTCAGCTCTTTTTCTCTCAGCCCGTAGGCGTCATTACGCGCGCCACTGTCGCGTCCACCATGTCCTGCATCGATCACAATACGTTTCAAGTCTGGCCCTCTGCCATACACTTGTGGCACGAGTATGGGCAGTATCACGTGATCATAGTCCGCTTTCGTAATCAACAAGCTCCCCTGCCATTCACGAGCAGGGAACCCCAGATAGACTGGAACATGGTTGATCTTGATGCACTTGGAGTTCTTTGCTGCATCGATCACTGTCCATTGGCTTTTCAGCCGATACGTTTTGTATCCAGCCAACCAGTAACTCTTCATCCCGAGCCGCTTGGCGACCACATTTAAGTCCACATAGTCTTGCGTCTTTGCTTGTGCGCTCGTGTGGACGAATCCACACAGTGAGAGTGCAAGCAACCAACGCAGTAAACTCAAGTGAATGACGAGTCGCGAAGCACACAACTGATGGGCTCCGACCCGCATTTTGAATTAAGATTCCTTTTCGTCGTCGTTGTCGAAATCGTCGTCTTCGTCGTGCTCTACGCTCTCATGAACCACATCTTCAGGGCGATTAAATTTCAACTTACGCTTCGCTTCTGGTAGTGGCGATAAAATCGCAGTCACTTGACGGCCGACCAACTTCGGTGGAGAGTCCGCAGTCGATACGCCTGCGAGCTCGTCCTTGGCTAAATTCACACGATTGAAGCCCAGCTCACGGTGCTCGTTTTCACGTCCGCGAAACTGTAGCGTAAGTTTCACCTTGTTACCGTGGTGTAGGAAATTCTCCGCACGGCGGAGCTTCGTTTCAAAGTCATGCTGATCAATCGAAACGCGAAACTTCACCTCTTTCAGCTTTGTGCTGGTTTGCTTCGTCTCTTTTTGCTTTTTACTCTCCTCATATAGGAATTTCCCGAAGTCGAGAATACGACAGACGGGTGGTCGTGCAGCTGGTGAAACTTCGATCAGATCGAGTCCGACCTTCTGGGCCAGTTCCAACGCCTTCTTGGGAGGCATGACACCTAAGTTAGTGCCTTCTGGGCCAATCACGCGGACTTCTGCCGCGCGAATGCGATCGTTTCTTCTGAGACCTTTAGGTCCACGATTACGGTTGTGATAGTTGCCGCGATTATTCGGGTATTTTGCCATTAATTATTGAGGAGATAAACGTCTTGCTACGGATTTCAGTCGAAAACCTAGGACAAAGCGTGGGCTGCGTCGTGCTGCCTGCTTTAATTTGTCGCTTTATACCATATTTGGTTTCGATTGGTTGACCATACAAGACCCTCAACCTTTAAGGACAGTGTTTCGCATTTCAACCCTTTATTTGTGATACTATTCGAGCAACTTCTGATTGCTCACAAACGAGTCCGGAAACACGGCGAAGAGGACTCCATAATAGTGAGCGCCTATGATTTCACAGATTGCTATCCGGCAGATAGGACTTAGACCTGCCATCAATGAGACTCTCCCTACAAAACAGGCGCTACATGATGGCAGTCGTCATGCTGCTCATGTTCATGCCGCCGGGGATGTGGGTGTCGTCGCTACCGAACATTCTTGATACCTATGGCGCCCTATGGATTCTTCCCTATGCTTCGGCACTGGCTCCATTTTTCGCGATTTTCTCAGGCCTACTTTTTGGCTCACTCTCAGATCGGAAGCTCAATGCTGAAAAGCTGCTAGCGGTGCTGGGCTTTACGGGGGCCTTTGCGCTCTGGCTCGCATTCTCATCCCTTAAATGGGGCTGGCACCCAGGCTGGTATCTGTTTTTCCAGAGCATCAATGCCTTAATCACGGGACCCATGTTTGCCCTAATGACCAAGGTCAAACTCGTGAACCTGCCCAACGCGGCAAAAAGCTTTCCGATCTACACGATGTTTGGCACGATTGGCTGGATCTGTGGCGGCTTATTGGTCAGCACACTTGGTCTGGACGCTTCAGCCGAGACGGGGCAACTGGCCGCGTTGATACGTCTCGCGATGAGCGGATTTTGCCTGCTCATGCCACTCACACCACCTAATGACTTCGAGAGCCGAGGTTGGAAAGCTACGCTTGGACTCACTGCGTTCAAGCTCCTCAAAGACCGCGAATTGCGGGTCTTTTATATCGCGTCGGCCCTGTTTGCGATTCCTTGCATGTCTTTCTTTATGATCACGCCGATGATGCTCAAACAGTTCGGTAGCCAATACCCTGCCGCTCAAATGACGATTGGCCAAGGTGTCGAAATTTTCGTCATGATCTTTCTTAGTATAGTGGCTGGACGCTTTCGTATTCGCTGGTTTCTCATTGTTGGATTCATACTAGGACTTCTGCGCTTTGCATTGTTCGCAATGGCAGGCGAAATGAGCATGCTTACACTGATCTGGCTGGGCATTGCATTGCACGGACCGATCTATGCTTTTACGATGGTCACAGGGCGCCTTTTTCTCGATAAGCGAGTGCCTGGCACGATGCGCGGACAAGCCCAAGCACTTTTCCACTTACTCACCTTCAGTTTCGCAGGTATCCTCGGAGCCTTCCTCTGTGATTGGCTATATGAACGATGGGTTAATGGCGGGGAGCAAAACTGGGCACTGTTTTGGTGGGTGCTGGCAGCAAGCGTGCTCATCCCTCTGGTTTATTTCTTCATCGGCGTCATCGGAAAAAATGAGCAGAACACCCAACAATAAACTGAAAGTTCGCATAAATGAAACGCATACTTCATCTGCAAACGTATCTTATGCTCAGTTGTGTAGTGGAAGCTGGCCAAGGCGAGTTCCTAGTTACGCTCTAATTTGCAGTTCGACGGTTCTGGGAGACCTGGTCTCGAATGGCGCTACTCATGAGGAAGACCGACATTCTTATCCGTCGGGTTGAGTAAAACGAGGCAAGACAAGGACAGTGATGTCCTTACTCTTTTAAGCCCTAACAAAAAAACGACGATTCGAGAAGATCACGCTGACTCACGATCACTAGAAATTCGCTAAAGGTAGTGCCATTCGAGACGTGCCCGCCAGAGATCCTGAGCCTGTCGAAGTGGCGTTACCCGACCACACCTTTTACAAGCTGAAAAGCACAAAAAAAGCTGGAGCACCACCTATAGTGGCGCTCCAGCTTTGAATGAAATCGAAATTCGTTATCGAACTTACTTGGAAAGCTTCTGAGCGCTTTCTACCAATGCAGCAAAGGAGTTCGCCTTGAGCGCAGCACCGCCGATGAGACCACCGTCGATATTTGGCTGTGCAAGCAAGTCGTCTGCATTTTCTGGCTTCATGGAACCTCCGTAGAGGATGCGCACCTTCTCAGCGGCTTCTTCACCAATAAGACCCGCAAGGAGACAGCGGATTTCCGCGTGCACTTCTTCTGCCATTTCTGGTGTTGCAGTCTTACCTGTGCCGATCGCCCAGACTGGCTCGTATGCAATCACCAATGCGTCTGCAGAGGCAGCTGTCACGCCCACCAGTGCGCCTTCGAGTTGTGTCTTAATGACTTCGTTGACCTTACCCGCTTCACGCTCGTCGAGTGTTTCACCGATGCAAACGATTGGCTTCAAGTTTGCAGCAAGAGCCGCGAGTGTCTTCTTGTTGACGATTGCGTCGGTTTCGCCGAAGTATTCGCGGCGCTCCGAGTGGCCTAGGATCACAAAGTTGCAAAACAAGTGGCGAAGCATCTCAGCTGAGATTTCTCCAGTGTAAGCACCCGAAGCTTCGAAGTGCATGTTTTGTGCACCGAGTTGAACGTTGGACTCGTTCACGACTTTAGAGACGGACTCCAATGTAGTGAACGTTGGGCACACACAGACGGCGACATCTGTTTGTGGGCCCACTTGGCTGACCACGTCTTTTGCGAGCTCAGCACCTTCGGCTGAGTTCAGATTCATTTTCCAGTTACCTGCGATGAGGTATTTACGTGCTGATTTACTCATAGTGTTTTTAAATGATTGATGATTAATGAATGATGTTTGATCGATTTAAGCTTGGTCGAGTGCGGTCACACCTGGGAGCTCTTTCCCTTCGAGGAATTCGAGGGAAGCGCCACCACCAGTGCTCATGAAGGTCACTTGGTCACCGTAGCCAGCCATTTTGATCGCCTTCACAGAATCGCCACCGCCAATGATAGAGCAAGCGTCCGATTCTGCTATGGTCTTAGCAACTGCAAATGTGCCTTTGTTGCAGGAGTCGATTTCGAAGATACCCATAGGACCATTCCAAAGAACGGTCTTCGCATTCTTCACTTCATTGCTGAAGAGCTCGATACTCTTGGGACCGATGTCAACGCCCTCCCAACCATCTTCGATATTACCTTCAAAGAACTTGCTGTCGCCGATAGTGCCCGCACCAAAGTCGAGGTCTTTCACTCCGAGGTTATCAACAGGAAGCAAGAACTTAACACCCTTTTCCTTCGCCTTGGCTAGTGCAGATTTTGCAGTTTCAATGAAATCTGGCTCGCTGAGCGACTCTCCCACTTTACGACCTTCCGCCAATGCAAATGTGTAAGCCATCGCGCCACCGATGATGATGGTGTCTGCCTTTTCAAGAAGTGCGTCGATCACTTTGATCTTATCAGATACCTTGGCACCACCAAGGATCACTGTGAGTGGACGCTCTGGGTTGGCAGTTTTGTCGCCGAGGTAAGCAAGCTCCTTCTCGATGAGAAGACCGCAAACACAAGGTGAAAGATGTTTCGCAACACCCGCAGTTGAAGCATGTGCGCGGTGTGCAGTGCCAAAGGCATCATTGACAAAGGCATCTGCAAGCTTTGCAAGAGATGCGGCGAACTCTGGATCGTTGTCGGTTTCACCTGCGTAGAAACGAACGTTTTCAAGAAGCACTACGTCGCCATCCCCCATCTTCGCAACTTCAGCTTCGACTTCGTCGCCGATGCAATCCTCAAGGAAAGTTACTGGTTGGCCGAGTTGCTTCGCAAGTTCTTCCGCAACGGGTGCGAGTGTGAATGCTGCGTTCTTTTCGCCCTTAGGACGACCGAGGTGCGATGCTAGGATGACTTTAGCACCTTGAGAAACAAGCAGCTGGATCGTGGGCAACGCCGCAACAATACGAGAGTCGTCGTTGATCACGCCGTCTTTAAGTGGCACATTGAAATCGCAGCGCACGAATACGCGTTTACCTGCGAGGTTTACGTCTTTGATGGTTTTTGTAGCCATAGTTTTTAAACTTATAAATTAGTAGTGTCTGAGCTAGCTCAGGCTAGCCGACGCTCTTTACGGTATCGGGCGACGAACAAGCTCGCACACCACGCCTAGCATCGGATTAGAAAAGAAAAAACCGCCGCGATCAAGAATCCGGATGGGATACCTGCCGCGGCGGCCAGAAAATCAATCAATAGTTGCCGAGTTCAATTATAGGAACTTGGAAACTTTTTGAACGAGCTCAACAACGCGGTTTGAGTAACCCCATTCGTTGTCATACCAAGAAACGAGCTTGAAGAACTTATCGTTAAGTCCCATACCGCTGCCTGCATCGAAGATCGAGCTGAGCTCGTCGTGGATGAAGTCAGACGAGCAAACTTCGTCTTCAGTGTATCCGAGGATACCCTTAAGAGAACCTTCAGAAGCTTCCTTCATCTTAGCGCAAATGTCTTCGTAAGAAGTGCTCTTCACGGTCTTCACGGTAAGGTCTACAGCAGAAACAGTTGGAGTTGGAACGCGAAAAGCCATACCAGTGAGCTTACCTTGAACTTCTGGAAGCACGAGGCCAACAGCCTTTGCAGCACCAGTAGTCGATGGGATGATGTTGAGCGCAGCTGTGCGGCCACCCTTCATGTCCTTAGGAGAAGGACCATCAACTGTCTTTTGAGTCGCGGTGTAAGAGTGCACTGTTGTCATGAGACCTTCTTCGATGCCGTAGTTCTCAAGAATCACCTTAGTGATCGGAGCCAAGCAGTTTGTTGTGCACGATGCATTGGAGATCAATGTGTCTTCAGCGGTGAGTTGGTCGTCATTCACTCCAATAACAACTGTTTTCACACCGTCCCCCTTACCAGGAGCGGAAATGATAACCTTCTTAGCACCTGCCTCGATGTGGCCTTGTGCTTTTTCGTCTTGAACGAAAAGACCTGTGGACTCGATTACGATGTCCACGCCAAGCTCCTTCCAAGGAAGGGCTGCAGGACCTTCGCGAACTGCGAGTGTCTTGATTTCGTGACCGTTCACGACGATCACGTCGTCACCCTTAGTTTCTACAGTGCCCTTAAAGCGGCCTTGTGTAGTGTCATACTTAAGCAAGTAAGCGAGGTTTTCTGCAGGAACGAGGTCGTTGATTGCAACCACTTCGATCTCGCTGCCGAGAAGACCCTTTTCGACGAGGGAGCGAAATACCAAGCGACCGATGCGGCCGAATCCGTTAATACCAATTTTTGTAGCCATATTATATATGTATTTAATTTTTCAGTTGAGATGAAATTACTGAGAACTCGCACTTGATAGGCGTGATGTTACCCATTGCAAGAGTTATCAGCATTTTAACCACGCAAAAAAGACGCGTTAAAACGCACCCGAAAAGATTTACTTATTTAAAATAGTCAAGGTATTAGTTTTGCTTAAGTAAATAAATCCGAGTTCGACCTTTGTTTCCAAGGTCTCAATATACTTCGCATGATTCATACTCTTTCGAAGATTCGCGTCAGATATGCGGAAACTGACCGCATGGACGTCGTCTATCACAGCAATTATCTCATCTGGTTTGAGACCGCCCGCATTCGTATGCTCGATGAAATAGGCATTCCTTACACCGAGATCGAAGCTCGCGGGCTGCTCCTACCTGTCCTCACGGTATCTGCTGCTTACAAAAGCCCGGCTCGTTTTGATGATCGTGTGGACGTGCATTTATATATGCGTGAAAAACCGCGTGCGCGCATGAGTTTCGAATATGAAGTCAAACGGGGCGACACCCTGCTGTGCACAGGCACCACGACCCACGGCTTTATGGATACCAATGGCAAAGGCGTTCGCCCTCCGAAGGATCTGGTAGAGATGATCGAAGCAGCCTGGGAGAAGGACCTGACCACTGAAGTTTAGAGAACTTTTGCGAACATCGAACATTGAACGTCCAACATCGAATTTTGAATGCCGCGCAGATGTGGAGCTTGGAATGACACACCACAAACACAGTAATTCATCATTGGACGTTCAACGTTCGATGTTCGACGTTCATTAGATGCCCATCCAGCTGCAAGAGTTTGCCAAACAAGTGCTTTTCGGCACGACCATTGAGGAAAAGCTCAGCTTCCCTCGCGAGGCGATCATTGACACCAAGCCGGGCGAAGCCATGCGCACCCCACGCACCCTCACTCGCCCTAAGCACCTCATGCTACGAGAAGACGGCGTGCGCGCCAGCCACCCCAGCATTGCGAAACTTGAGAGCGAAAAGGAACGGGGTCGACTGCTCCACTTTTTCGGCAATCACGAACTCCTTGCTACCGAGCTGATGGCACTCGTGCTCCTTAAGTTTCCTGAAGCCCCCGCCAGCTTTCGACGCGGTGTGCTGGAAACACTCAAGGAAGAGCAAATTCATACGCGCATGTATATGCACCGAATGCAGCAATGTGGTGTCGAGTTTGGCGAACTCCCACTCAGTGACTACTTCTGGAAAAGCGTCTCCTCGATGGAAGATCCTCTCGACTATGTCACACGCCTCTCACTCACTTTCGAACAAGCCAATCTCGATTACTCGCGTGAGTATGCGAAGATCTTCTACGGCGTCGGCGATCCCGATACGGCAAAGATTTTAGACAAGATCTACCGCGACGAAATCGACCACGTCGGCTTCGGACTCAAATGGTTCCGCAAATGGAAGGCCTACGGCAAGACCGATTGGGAAGCCTATCGTGAACGCCTCGTCTTTCCGCTTTCTCCAGCGCGCGCCAAGGGCAACGACTTCAACCAACAAGGTCGCCAGGATGCAGGCCTCGAACTTGGATTCATCAACGATCTGAAAATCTTTCAACAATCGAAGGGGCGCACCCCCTCCGTATATTGGTTCAACCCGCACGCGGAGCAATACGCGGCGCCCCATTCGGATCAAGTGATCGCAAC
The DNA here is from genome assembly GCA_018607135.1 of Opitutales bacterium. GTDB lineage: Bacteria > Verrucomicrobiota > Verrucomicrobiia > Opitutales > Coraliomargaritaceae > JBPOFY01. The sequence continues at coordinate 34,520 of JABBCA010000091.1, read as the reverse complement.
GAACTCTGAGTTACAAACCGACCTCGCCTACCTCCCCGCTTACCTGTCACGCAAAGACGACCTATTGGTAATGGAAGAACCACCTTCACCAAGCTTCCTCCAGCAACTCCACAGCTACGGCTTTCATCTTCCCGAGATCATTCAAACCCGACAAAACGATAAAGCTCCCGTCATAGATCGCAAACTCGCCGACATACGCCCATGGGCATGGAGCCCAGACAGTGTTTCGTTTTTCAAAGATACCCTCCCCTTCGTCACTAAGCCCACACAAAACAAGCAACTCTGGAATAGTGAAACACGAACGCTCTTTTCTAAAACGTGGTGCGCGCAATGGGCCAAGCAAAACGGGAGGGCAACTGTCCCCAGTTGCCCAGACACAGCACTTCCATCTTCCAACAAGGGAGGCCCACGTCCTCGCTTGACCGCAGAGTATGACGCGGACAGGCCAGAGGCTGTCCCTCCATCACTAAACATCGATTGGCTTGCTCCTATTAAAGTCTACGGAAAACCCGCCAAGGATCTCGAAACGCTCAAAGCACTCCGTGCCCACTATCAATCACTCGGCTACTCAAACATCGTCTGCAAAGCACCCTTTGGCACCGCAGCCAACGGCAATCGTTGTATCATGGAATCTGATACAATCGATGAACTTACAATTAAATGGCTCAATGTAATTTGGGCCACACAAGGCGAAGTGCTGATCGAACCATGGCTAAACCGCATATTCGATTGCTCTGCACAATATGAGCGTCGCGACCAGCAAACCAACTGCATTGCACTCACTCGAATGCTGAATAATCCCCGGGGACAATTTCGTGGCATTCTCACCAATGGCTTTTGCAAAGGCCTCTCCTCTGAACTGGTTCGCTTTCTGATGGAACGTATTGAAGGGCGACCTAGAATTTATCACTACTACGAGAATGTGCTTACCCCACTATTGAATGCTACACTTTCAGCTATCGACTACGAAGGCCCCATTGGAGTCGACGCATTCGTATACCGCAACAATGAAGATGCTCTTCGATTGAAACCCATTGTCGAGATCAACCCGCGTTACACCATGGGGCGCATCGGTCATGAACTCAGCCACCGTAACGCACCTAGCTCGGTGGGCCTATTCGAAATCCTCAGTAAGTCGCAGCTCAAAAAGAGCCCTTACCAATCATTTAGCGATTACTGCGCCGCGCTCATCATGGAACAACCCGTTCGTTTGAATAGCGATCACAAGCCACGCATCTTGACTGGATCGTTTCCTCTTACCGATCCTGAAGCCGCTCGGCACTTCCTCGCGCTCTATCACGTGCGAGCTCACGTCAGTGAGCTACCTCACATCTCTTAATGAAACAAATCAGCACGATACCCGAAATTCGCGCACCGAATGCATGGGTGCTTAAAAGAGGCTTATGGTGCTCATAGCCCTTTAAGAAGAAAGAACGTGTAAAGCAGTTGCTCTCGGTATAAAGCCTCAAATGCTTCATGGCAGCCTATGACTGACCATCATTCGCCCAGCGCTCTCATCGAGTTTGCAGCTCATCTTTGTTGACATGAAAAAGGCCCTCGTGGTGTCCGAGGGCCTTAAATAAAATGGAGTGAGTGAAGAGGTTCGAACTCTCGACATCCACCTTGGCAAGGTGGTGCTCTACCAACTGAGCTACACTCACTTTCTTTGAAGAAGCCGAAACAATCTATAGGATTTTCGGACTGTCAACGCGTTTTTTGAAAAATTTTAGTTTTCTAAATCGAGGTCAATTGTCAACTTACGACGAATGGTGTCAGGCAATGCGAACAGATTATTTTCGCGTAAACTTGCAGCAATTGTGTCGTTTAAAAGCAAGCGAAGCACCGGTTTCACTTTGGCTTCATCGCGCTTGTTAAATACGATGTAAAACGCCAAACGTATGGGATAATCGCCATAATGAACATTATCCTCTGAAGGACCAAATGCGGGGCTGTCCGTAGTCTCTGACACCATAATGGCCTTCACCTTCTTATTCTTTGGCATTGAGGACATGATCGCAATCGATGCGGCATCCCCTATTAATAGATTTTCGACTTCGTCATCTTTAACCATCGCGACCTTCTGCTTAATCACACCTCCTTTAAATACGGTGTGTTTAAAGAGTTCTAGAGAAATACTATCTTCAGCTGGTCCTGCAACTGGCTTGATACTACGGCTACCCCAGCCTGAAAGACCTAGATCCCCCCATGTATTAAAATTGTATTCTTCGTTGGCACCGAAGATACCGCCAAGGCGACTAAGTGTAATTTCATCGATTGGGTTGCCTGCATTCACTGCGACCACTGCGACGTCGTAGGCAAATGGATAGAGTGTAAAGTCTTCGCGTAAAGATGCGTCGACTTCAGGCGCTGCAATAATTGCAATATCGATTTCATCGGAGCGGAGATTTTCCAAAGCTGGTAAGCTACCAATACTTTCAATCTCAAAGTCGATTCCATTCTCTTTGCCGTAAGTGATCAAAGGCTCCTCTATGTAGTCAGCAAGAAGGTCGGAAGCTGAAATACGAATTTCATTGGCGTGAACTGCGCTGGAAGCCAATGCCGCCAATAATAAATAAAGTGAACGAAAAGTCATTTTGTGTTCGGTGTAAATTTAGCGAAAAGTAGATTCGTGGATCTTTAGTTCTGTATTCATGCTGAAATGAGTCAAACATCAATACATGTAGTAATCGGTGATTATTTACCGACATCCAGCTCTGGCCATTGGGTAATTTTACGATGCAAGGTGCGTCGACTGATCCCCATGAGGTCTGCTGCTTTCGTGCGGTTGCCATTTGCCTTGATCAGTGCATTGCGCAAGAGACGCTTTTCATTCTCCTCTTTGCTCAAAGAGGGACTAATCGAAAGCATTTGTGACGAGGTCTCCGCTTCCAATACCGCATTATATTTTGCATCGAGGTCATACTCGGTGACTTCGCTGCCACGCTTCAAAACTACGATATTTTCGCAGAAATTGCGCAATTCGCGTATGTTGCCTGGCCAACTGTATGCACGCAACACATTGAGTGCGCTCTGAGCAAGCACCACAGGCTCGACTTCATTTTCATCAGCAAAAAAGTTGATGTAATGATTGAGTAAAATCACCAAATCCTCCGGACGCTGACGCAGTGCAGGTAATTGAATGGTCACCACATTTAAACGATAGAGTAAATCTTCACGAAACTCGCCAGTTTTCGCCATTTCGGTAAGGTTACGATTGGTCGCGCACACAAGGCGCACATCAACCTTAACCGACTTCGAACTGCCAAGGCGCTCAAAGCTGCGTGTTTCCAGAAAGCGTAACAACTTCACTTGAGTGGACGCATCGATCTCGCCAATTTCATCTAAAAAAAGCGTGCCGCCGTCTGCCGATTCAAAACGGCCAATGCGGCGTTCGGTCGCACCAGTAAAGGCTCCCTTCTCATGGCCGAAAAGTTCGCTTTCAAGTAAGTTGGCCGCAAGGGCTGCGCAGTGAACGGGCACGAAGGCCTGCCGTGCACGGTTACTATTTTGGTGAATTGCTTGAGCGATGAGTTCCTTACCCGTGCCCGTTTCCCCTTCAAGAAGCACGGTCGCCTTGGATGGAGCGACCAGCTTCACCTTGTCCAACACATCGACCAAACCTGGAGAATTTCCAACGATCCCATCAAAGCTGTATTTCTTGTCGAGACGTTCATGCAACACCACATTTTCCGCCTCAATGGTGCGCGACTTGAGCGCACGTTGAATCAGAATCTCCAACTTTTCTAGGCTGACTGGCTTGGTAAGGAAGTCAAAAGCCCCACGGCGCATCGCCTCGACTGCGGTTTCGACGTTCCCATAAGCCGTCATCATAATACAAATCGGACGATTCGGCAGCGTGATCGCCTTATCTATGACCTTTAAGCCTGATTTCCCAGCCATACGCAAATCCGTAAGTATAACATCAAAGGTCTCGGCTTCCATTAGATTGAACGCCTCGTCAGCTCCAGAAGCCATATAAACTTCGTAGTCGTCTTCAAGTGCTAGGCCTAAGCCCTCACGTGTGTTTTTTTCATCGTCGACAATTAAAATAGTTGCAGGCATGTGGGACAATAAGGCACAACTTGACAATAAATGCAATATTCACATTTCAATGAAACAGTTCCGTTCATCACTTGTCAGTGAACGCTTCTAAACCAGAAATTTTACCCAATTGATACCGTATAATGAGTGAACCATTAACTTCTCCAGAAACTGAAGCTCAAGTCGCAGCAGCGACGAGTTGGATCCCGCAGCTACGCGAAGAAATCGGCAGTGTGATCGTCGGCCAACACTACCTAGTCGATCGTCTTTTAGTCGGCCTCCTCGCCAATGGACACGTGCTCCTCGAAGGCGTCCCTGGCCTCGCGAAGACATTGAGTATTCGCACCCTCGCGACCGCAACGGACGCGGATTTCAAACGTATTCAATTCACGCCCGATCTATTACCTGCCGACATCATCGGCACCTTAATCTACAGCCCAAAAGACAGCACTTTCCATACACGTAAGGGCCCAATCTTTGCCAATCTAGTGCTTGCCGACGAAATCAACCGTGCACCTGCAAAAGTGCAGAGTGCCCTCCTTGAGGCGATGCAAGAGCGACAAGTTACCATCGGCGACACGACCTACCCACTGCCCGAGCCTTTCCTAGTGCTCGCGACTGAAAACCCGATCGACCAAGAAGGCACCTACCCCCTACCAGAAGCTCAGGTCGATCGCTTCATGCTCAAACTGAAAGTCGGGTATCCGAGCAAAGCCGACGAACGCGAAATCCTGGACCGCATGTCCTCGACTGCCCCTAAGTTGGACGTCAATGCTGTCACGACGCTCCAGGCAGTCACCGAGGCACGTAAAGTGGTGAACGATGTCTACGTGGACCCAAAAATCCGCGACTACATTGTCGACATCATCCTCGCGACTCGTGACCCCAAAGCCTTTAACCTCGAGCTGGGTCAATACATTCAATTTGGCGCAAGTCCTCGGGCAACGATCAGCCTAACACTGGCCTCCAAAGCATGGGCACTCATGCAAGGTCGCAGCTATGTGATTCCGCAAGATATTAAGGAAATCGGCATGGATGTGTTGCGCCACCGTGTGATCCCCAGCTACGAAGCCGAGGCCGAAGAAATCAGCAGCGAAGCACTCGTCACGTCGATCTTCGAAACGGTTCCAGTGCCCTAAGAGAATTAGGAATATTGAGATTCTCAGCTTTTCCAAATTTCAGCGTTTCAGCATTTCAGCGTTTCAGCATTTCAGCGTTTCAGCATTTCAGCGTTTTAGAAAATGTCTCCGTCCGACATCATTAAGAAAGTCCGTCGCCTTGAGATCCGCACCCGACAATTGGTGACGGACTCAGTGACGGGCGCCTACCATAGTTCATTCAAGGGCCGTGGCATGGACTTCGAAGAGGTGCGCGAATATGCGATCGGCGACGACGTGCGCACAATCGATTGGAACGTCAGTGCAAAAATGGATCGGCCCTTTGTGAAGGTCTTTCGCGAAGAGCGTGAACTCACGCTGATGCTCCTAATCGACCTCAGCGCATCCGGAATTTTCGGTTCCGTGGAGCAAAGCAAACGCGAACGCGCTGCCGAGATCGCCAGTGTGCTCGCCTTTTCGGCCACACTGAACAACGACAAAGTCGGGCTCCTACTCTACACCGATGACGTCGAGCACTACATTCCACCAAAGAAAGGTCGCCGCCACGTGCTCCGCACCATTCGCGACATCTTATTCTTCGAACCCAAAGGACGCGGCACCAATCATAAAGCCGTGCTCGACTACCTCAACCGAGTGCAACGCCGCAAGACAGTCGTCTTCCTCATCTCAGACTTTCTGGACAATAACTCCACACCCTCAGATCTAAGCTCTCAGCCCTCAAGTCTCTACTCAACCCTTGCGCTGACGAATCAACGACACGATTTGGTCAGCATTGCGCTCAGCGATCCAAGAGAAAGCGAGTTGCCCAATGTTGGGCTGATCACACTCGAAGACGCCGAGACAGGAGAGATGGTCGAAATAAATACCAGCAGCGCCAAGATTCGCAAGCGCTACGCCGAACTCGCTCATGAGCGGCGCAACGAATTCGAAAGTCATATGCGCAAGAAAGGGCTCGACTGGATCGAAGCGCGCACCGATCAGCCCTACCTTCCTGCGCTACGCCAACTCTTTGCCCGCCGCGCAAGTCGTCACTAAAGCACAAGCTGAAATTTTAAAAACGCTGAAAGCTAAGAAGATCCATGTTCCTCGCACAACTACCAACGACACAACAAATGCCGCCCCTTCCCGAGGGGCCATCGCTTGACCGTGTGCGTGGCCCAGTGGAAGTGCCCCTATTTGAGACCTGGCAAATCGTCACCGTTGCGATCATTGGTGCCCTTTTGCTGGGCTTCCTGCTGTGGCATTTCGTCAGATACCTGCGTGAATGTTCAGCATTGCGTGCCCCTCTCACGCCCGAAGCGATCGCACTCAAGCAACTCGATTCAACAGCGCAGATTGTCGATGATGAACTCTTTGCCGTGCGAACCTCTGCGGCACTCAAAGAGTATTTTCAAGTGGGATTGAACATTCCAAGCAAAGGCCGCACGAGTGAGGAATTCATTCGTAGTCTAAAAGGCAATACACGATTGAACGGCAGTTTTCAGCAAACATTGAAACAGTTTTTTGCTGATTGCGACGCGATTAAATTCGCACGCCAATCCTCATCACCTGAGCAACGTGAATCACTCACCGATACTGCCAAACAATTGGTTCAAAAGGCAGAACAAACCAAGGAGGTCGCCCAATTGTGAACTTCTTCCAATTCCAAGATCCCGTCTATTTCTTGCTACTGCTACTGATTCCGGTCTTGGCATGGTGGGCAGGACGTATGGGGCCCGAAGCGGCCGTTCGTTTCTCAAGCACGGCGCTCGTCAAAGCAGTCAGCCAGAACCGTCGAAGTCGTGCGGGTAAAATGCTTTTTAGCCTTCGGCTGTTAGCACTAGTAGCCCTCATTGCAGCACTGGCACGCCCGCAATTTGGCAAGATGAACGACACTACAGATGCGGAAGGAATCGACATCGTGGTCACCCTCGACCTTTCACTGTCAATGCGCGCACTCGACCTCTCTACGCGCGACGACATTGTCACACGTTTAGATGCCGCCAAGCGCGTGGTGCGCGAATTCATTGGTAAGCGACCTTACGACCGTATCGGTATCGTAGCCTTCGCATCAGAGGCCTATGTTGTCAGCCCTCTAACACTCAATCACGATTGGCTTAAAAAGAACCTCGATCGTTTAGAGCTCGGCGAAATTGACGGCGGTGGCACGGCTATCGGCACGGCTCTAGGTGCGAGCGTAAACCGTCTACGCGATCACGAATCAAGAAGTCGAATTGTGATTCTACTGACCGACGGTGAAAACAACTCCGGTTCGATTTCACCATTAGGTGCCGCCGAGGCAGCAAAGACTTACGGCGTCAAAGTCTACACCATCGCAACTGGCAAAAAAGGCCGCGTTCCAGCACCCGAGGCCGATCGTCGCACAGGCGCAGTGCTACGTGATGGAAAGGGAAAACCGATTTATCGGGGTCGCACCATGAATTCAAACTACAACGAAGAAGAGCTCACCGAGATCGCAACCATGACTGGCGGACAATTTTTCCGAGCAACTGAAAGTGGCGACTTGGAACGTATTTACGATGAAATTGACGAATTAGAGACCACCACTATCGAACTTCGCTCTTATGCCACGTTCACCGAACTTTTCATTTGGCCTGCAATGCTTGGCCTAGCACTTCTCATTCTTGAACAACTACTGCGCAATACTCGTTATCGCCGCCTGCCATGACTTTTGAAAACCCAGCTTGGCTCTATTTCGCGGTCGTCATCACTCTGATCACGACAGGAATGATCGCGCTCGGGCTACGCAAACGCGAACAACTTCTGGGAAACTTCGCGGCCACTCGCTTGCTCGATCAATTGACCGAAAAAGCCAGTCAGACTCGCACACTGTTTAAAGCAGCACTCATCACCATGGGCATTGCGGCAGTAGCAATTGCCATTGCTCGCCCACAATACGGCGTGGAATGGTCCGAGCGAAAAGCTCGCGGTCTCGATATCGTCTTCGTCCTCGACAGTTCTAAAAGTATGTTGGCCACCGACATGCGCCCCACTCGACTGGATCGCGCAAAACTCGCAGTCATTGACCTCATCGAGCGACTGGAAAGCGATCGCATAGGACTCGTCGCTTTCGCGGGCCGCGCCTTCCTGCAGACTCCACCCACGCTCGACTATTCAGCATTTCGTGAAAGTTTAGATTCTGTGGGCCCTGGGACCATGACCAGCGGCGGTAGTGACCTCGGCAACGCGATCAAAGAAGCCGAAAAAGCTTTCCCAAAGGACAACAACTTCAAAGTCATCATCCTACTCACTGACGGTGAAGACCTCGGTGGCAACTCCATCGAAACTGCAAAACAAGCTGCTACAAACGGCATCAAGGTCTACGCAATCGGTATCGGCACTCCCGAAGGCGAATACCTACGCATTCGCAATGAACGGGGTGAGGAAGAATTCATTCGCGATGACCAAGGGCAGCCTGTTCGTAGTCAACTCGACGAATCCACACTCCAACAAATCGCGCAAGCCACTGGAGGTTCATACAGCCGTCTTAGCTCGCAGTCTCTCGAAGCACTCTACGCCTCTGTCATTGCTACCCTGCCTCGCGAAGAGCGCGACGCCGAGCTGCAAGAAACCCCGATCGAGCGTTACCAGTGGCTTATCGGCGCAGCCATACTCTTCCTCGTAGTTGAAATCATCATACGCAGGCGCGGCAATGTTCGCATCCATGCGGCCCTGCTAGTATTCACCTGTATCTCAGTTCTACCCCAGCACTCTGAAGCTCAAGAAGAACCACCACTCAATATTTCTGAAGAAGCGATCGACGACCCACTTCCAGAGCCAGAACTTCCGAAAGATCCGCGCATTACTTACAACCAAGCATACGAAGCGCTCACTGCTGGCGATCTCGAAGCCGCTCAAACCCTGTATCAAACCAGCATCGCTCAAACCGAAGACTTAAAACTGCAACGCGACGCACTCTACAATTTAGCACACAGCAACTACCAAGCTGGACGTCAAACTTACGACTCTGGCGACCTTGATTCTGCGATTGAGCTAATAAAAGCCGCAGAGGCACTGTTCCAATCGGCTCAAGAAATCGATCCCAACGACACCGCAGCAGCTGAAGACGAAAAGAAGGTCAAAGCAGTGCGCGAAGCGATCGAGAAGCTTAAACAGCAACAGGAAGAACAGCAAGATCAAGAGAATCAGGATTCAGAACCACAAGACGAACAAGAGCAGTCTAAGGAAAATCAAGAGCAGCAGAACCAAGACGGCGACTCCTCCGAACAAAATCAAGAAAACTCTGAGACCTCTGAAGATCAGTCGGAAGAGAACCAGAATTCGCAGCAACAAGATCCACAAAACCAAGACGGCGAGAATCAACAGCAGCAAGACCAGCAGAACCAAAGCTCCGAAGATGGAGAACAGTCAGAGCAGGAGTCCTCACAAGGCGAGAACGGCGAACCCAACGACGAGGAGTCTGACTCACAATCCGGCCAAGAGCAAAGCGAAGAGGAGTCCACCCGAGATCCAGCCGAAGATATGGCTCAACAAGAGCAGGACGCCCAAGAAGAAGCGGAGCAGAACGGCGAACAAGGAAGCGCCGCGCAACCCACTGAAGGCGAGGCTAACCAATCCGAGCAAGAAGGGCAACAAGGCGCTGGCCAAGCTATGCAGATCGAAGGCATGAGCCAAGAAGATGCGGCCGCCCTACTCGAAAGCCTTCGCGATGGCGAAAAACTCTTACCTTTTGTCGAACAAGGCACACCACGTAACCGCGGAAAGGTCCGCGATTGGTAAATACATTTGTTATGAAGTTTTCACTCACAACTCACCTTGCACTCTTGCTTCTAAGCGCCATTCTTGCGGACGCACGTATTACGGTATCTGCACAGTTTCAACCCAAGGAGATCATGCTGGGAGACGAAGCACACTACGTCGTTGCCATCACTGAAACCAGCGAGAGTGGCAAACCAGAGATCGAGCGAGTCACCTCTTTGCCAATACCACAAAGCGGTGGCCTAACCTTGCGCAATGGCCGAGTTTCCAGCAGCCAGCAATCCACGATTGTTAACTTCAAGGCCAGTCACTCCATCACACAAAATCTAATCATCGAGGCCGTGGCACCACGAGTGGGTAATTTCACCGTCCCAAGCTACGCTTTTACCTATAAAGGAAATACCTATACCGCACCCGCAGCGACCCTGCGAGTGAACGAACGTGACGCCAATGCACCGCCACCGATCAACGAGTTAATCTTTCTCAAAGTAGACGCTCCCAGTGAGCTCTACATCGGACAAACTACAGAGATAGAACTCAAACTCTATGTTCATGAGCAAGCACGCTATCGCGGATATGAAAGCTTCGAGCGCAAAGCTGACGGCTTTACAATTACTGATTTACCAGAAGCTACCGACAGCATTGAGCGCATCGGTAATTATCGCTATCAAGTCCTTAGATGGCCGTTAACGATAACTCCGATTCAAAGTGGCTTGCAGGACCTGAACTTCGAGTTTTCAGTCGTCGCCGAAGTTCCAGATAACAGAAATCAGCGCGACCGATTCGGCAGAAGCAGTCCGTTTGGAGGTGGTATTTTCGACAATTTCTTCAGCCGCTCTGAGCGCTTTAACCTATTTAACGAACCCACGCAAATCAATGTGCTGCCATTACCAGAGTCTGGCAAACCAGAAAGCTTTAGTGGTGCCGTAGGTGACTTCAGCATACAAGTTTCAACCGACGCAGAAAACAGTCGTGCGGGTGAGCCAATCATGCTTTCACTCATCGTCACTGGCACTGGTAATTTTGATCGTATCAGTGGACCTGAACTGCCAGAAAGCACCGATTGGCGTAATTACGATCCCGAATCCTCAGTAGAGATCGATGAAGCCCTGCCACTAAAAGGTGTGAAGCGCTTCGATTACGTATTCATCCCCCAGAGAGCCGGAAAACTCACACTACCCGAAGTCAATTTCAGCTTCTTCGACCCCGCCGACGAAGCATACGTAGAGCTGAGCGCACCACCGATCGCAGTTCAAGTCGCTCCCTCATTACGAAGCGCCTTCACTCCGCAAACAACTCAACCAGCTGCAAACACCGCGCCGCAAGCCCAGCTACAGATAAACAAAATCCTCAGTGCCGAGGAGGCGTTGCTCACTCTGGATTACCGCCCCGAACCCAGCACGCCGAACGGCTTCGCTCTCCTAAATCGCCCCAGCTTTTACCTCTATAATTCAGTAGCACTCATCGCTCTGATCATAGTCGCCTACGCACTCAACAAACGCCGCCGCCTGGCGACCGATGCAGACTACGCGCAGCAACAAGCCGCCAAGAAAGAGCTAAAGACAGCAGTCGCCTCCGCAAACTCCGCGCAAAACCAAAACAGCGCAGAAGACTTTTATCGCTCAGCCCAAGACGCGGTCCGTCTAGCAGCAAGTGTCCGCTTCGGTCAGAACCTACGCGCCGCCGAATTCGCGACACTTCGATCACTCTTCGAAGACAACGGACAGAAAACGGAGACCATACAAGCCGCCCATTCCATTTTCGAACAAGCCGATGCACTGCGCTTCTCAGGCCAAAGCTCGAACAGTGCAGACCTCCGCACTGCCCGCCAACAATTAGACCACATTTTAAAAGCACTATGAACCTACTCATCAAATTTGTAGCAGAGGGTGTATCCCTCGACCGAATACGCAACACCTACACCGCAGGTCGAGTGGTCAGCCCTCTCTTACTTCTCTTCATCTGCGCCACAGCACTCCTCTCCACCACCCACGCCGACAGCTTCACCGAAGCCACCACTGCGTATGAAAATGGTGATTACGAAGAAGCCGCCAAGCAATTCGAAGCCATCGCACTGGAGAACGAAACCGCAGCTGTTCGCCACAATCTAGCACTGAGCTATTTTCAACTTGGACAACCCGCAGAAGCAACATGGCAAATCGAGCGCGCACTCAAAATCGATCCACTGAAGACCGAATACCACTTCAAACTCGGCGCGCTTCGCCAGCAGATCGGACTCTTTGAAACCACACCCGAATGGTATATTATCGGCGCGCAACTGCTCCGCACTCAAACATGGATCTTCATCAGCTGCGCAAGCATCTGGCTATTGCTCGCAGCTTGCATCCTGCCAAAGATTTCAGGCAAAACTCCTAATCTAGGCATCAAAGCGACCCGAATCATCACAGTGCTCGCACTCGCATTATCCCTACCCGCGCTCTGGCTCAACCATAGTCTCGACCAAAAAGGAATCATCGTCAGCAACGCTCCGACCGATCTACATGCCGCACCTGCCAGTGCAGCACCTGCCAGTGGAGTCGCCCGTCCAGGTGAACGCGCACGTATCCTCGATCATCACAACGAGTTCTATCAAATCGAGACCGAAGGCCTAGCAACGGGCTGGGTCTCAAAGGATGAATTTCGCACGCTGGCGCTTTAAGGAACTTCAAGCGCCCAGTTCGAGGTTGTAGGTTAGGCACTCTTACCTAATCATTTCACCGCATCAGTCAGGCAAGAGTGCCTAACTTACAAAGAATCAATGCCGCAAACTCACCGAAAGAGGCGACATCTAAACCTATTGACGGTAAAAATCGAATGAACCTAAAAAATGAGTTGAACGGTTAATTTACCTTAATAAATGAGGATATAAAAATCTATTATTGAATGACTTAAAACTGAGATAAAGGTTTATCCGTGTAGAGTGTGACGACCGCCATTTTGGCAGTGAATCCATTAACGTTAATTCATGTAAATTGACGGTTTAAAACTTTTTTTTCGTATAACTGCCGATTTTAGGATGAAGAACACACAGACCCGCTCTTGATTTTTTCAAAAGGAGCCCTAACTTCCTCGGCTTCGCTTTCTGGGAATTCTCAATTCCTCATTCTTAATTACTAATTCAAATACACATACTATGAGCACACAAACCCCTGAACGCCACGAGTTCCAAGCAGAGGTCAAACAAGTCCTCGATATCGTGGTCCACTCACTCTACACGGATAAAGAGATCTTCGTCCGTGAGCTGATCTCCAATGCATCTGATGCGACTGAGAAACTACGTCACAATCAACTCACTGAATCGAATATCTTCGATGACGGACTCGAGCTAGAAGTTCAGGTCTCGACCGACGAGGAAGCCGGCACGATTACCATCAAAGATTTTGGCATCGGCATGACTCACGATGAGCTGATTGAAAACCTAGGAACCATTGCCCATTCGGGCTCGAAAGCATTTCTCAACGCACTCAAGGAGAGCGGCGAGCGCAATGAAAACCTCATTGGCCAGTTCGGCGTTGGTTTCTATTCGGTCTTCATGGTCGCGGATTCCGTTAAAGTTTACACACGCACCTGGCAGGTAGAGGGCGAATCTTACTGCTGGTCGAGCGATGGCTCTGGCGCCTATGAAATCGAAACGGTCGAAGGTGAACGCCGCGGAACGCGCATCGAGATCACTCTCAAAGACGAATACAAAGACTTCGCAAAGAAGGATCGTATCGAGGAAATCATTAAGAAGTATTCCACCTTCGTCCAATTCCCAGTTAAGGTCGAAGGCGAAGTGCTCAACACCGTTCAAGCCATCTGGCTTAAGAACAAGAGCGATGTCAGCGATGAGGAATATAAAGAGTTCTACAAGTTCCAAGCCAACGCATTTGATGACCCTCGCTTTTGGTTACACTTCTCAGCGGACGCACCACTGGAAATCAACGCCCTACTCTTCGCACCAACAGAAAACATGGAAGGCTTTGGCTTTGGCCGTATGGAGCCTGGTGTCTCTCTCTACTGCCGTAAGGTGCTCATCGATAGCGAGCCAAAGAATCTGCTTCCAGACTGGTTACGCTTTGTGCGTGGCGTTGTGGATAGTGCAGATCTGCCATTGAATATCTCTCGCGAGTCCATGCAAGACAGCTCGCTGATACAAAAGCTCAACAAGGTCATTACGAAGCGCTTCTTGAAGCTTCTCGAAGAGAAGGCAAAGAAAGAGCCAGAAGTTTACAACGACTTCTGGAGCAAGTTTGGCCTCTTCCTCAAAGAAGGTGTGACTACCGATCATACGCATCGGAATCAACTACTGAAGCTACTACGCTTCGAATCCTCTTACACCGAAGACGGCACGACTACCAGTCTCGCAGATTATCTCTCGCGCGCTCCAGAAGGACAGAAGGAGATTTACTACCTTTCTGGTGTAAATCGCAAATCGATCGAGAGTGGTCCCTACATGGAAGCTTTTAAGGCGCGCAACATTGAGGTGATTTACACATTGGAGCCGATCGATGAGTTTGTAATGAACCACGCTCGTGCTTTCGAAGAGAAGAACTTCATTTCTGCCGACAATGACGACATCGATCTCGATGCGATCTCTCCAGAAACTGAGACTGAAAAGCCAGAAGCACTCGACACTGAAAGCAGCGATGCACTCTGTGCATTTGTTAAAGAGAAGCTTGGTGAAGCAGTCAGCGAAGTCACTACCAGTGAGCGCCTTGTTGGTAGCCCAGCGATGATTGTCAACGCAGACAAAATGATGACTGCGCAGATGCGTAAAATGATGAAGGCGATGCAGCAACAAGGTGGTATGCCTGACACAGAGCCACCAGTGAAATTACAAATCAACCCACGCCACCCGCTCGTTAAGAACTTGGCTGGACTTCGCGAAAGCGATGGCGAACTTGCAAGCCTCATCAGCCAGCAGATCCTCGACAACGCCCGCGTCGCGGCAGGCCTGCTCGAAGATCCATCTGCAATGTTGCAACGCAACTACGAGATTCTTGAAAAGCTGAGCGCGAAATAATCGCGACTTTTATAATTCTTAAACCAAAGGCCGTCTCAAATGGAGACGGCCTTTTTTGCATAAAGTCATTCGACTTACGCAATGTCGCAACGGCGCCCAATTGCCATTTTTCGGGTCGCTCTCTCTTCGACGCGCCGGCAGAGCGAAGCGGCTACAATTAAATAAGACACTCGACCAAATGTAGGGCCTTCGCTCGGAAACTGTCTCAAAAATGACCTAATCGTTACCGATGAGGGTTGTCGGCGTCGCCTCGGATCGGCTACAAAGCTAAGATAGGTAGCCAAAAGCGTGAGTTTTTAGTCAGTTTGAATGTAAATTCACTTTAGTTTTTAATTTTTGAGACCGTTCGCTCGCGAAGCGCCACCATTGAGGTCAGCAAACACAGAGTCTTCTGCAGGTCTCGGCGTCAATCGCAGGACCCGAGACTACAGACACAAAAAAGCCGCACTTCAATGAAGCGCGGCTAGTGAATATAATAAATTTTGTATTAATTACGATAGCCTTCAATCGAACCCGCTTTGTAACGCTCCATGAGGAGACCCGAACCTGTAGAGCCTTCGTAGGCTGTTTTAGCACGTGCAGAAGAGTCACTGCCCGTTGCAGGTGCAGCTTGTTCCTCCGCAGTATCGCTAGTAGCTGTTTTGGTGGATCCGCAACCAGTGAAAAAAAGTGCAGCGGCGAGAAGTGTAAGAATGTGTGTTAGTTTCATAATATTATTTTGGTGAGCAATTTCAATCATTACGATTTTTTGATGTATTGCAACCCTGTTGCGTTAGATTGTTTAAAGCTAATATTTGGCCAATTATTGTTAAATCTGCACTTAAACATGCGGCTCTTGCTTGCCACTACCCTATTTTGAGGAACTATAGTCATTTTCATTACATTTAATTGTGCCCGCTCGACGTAACACTCAATCTAGATTCCCCTATTTCAACCGTGAACTCAGTTGGCTTGCATTCAACCGCCGTGTCTTAGAACAAGCCGAATCCGAGGACTATCCAATTCTAGAGAGGATGAAGTTTCTAGCGTTTGTCAGTTCAAACCTAGATGAATTCTTCGAAATTCGGGTTGCTGGCTTGATGCAACAAGTCAAATCAGGAGTTATTGAACTGGGGCCTGACGGCCTCGGCCCGAAAGAGCAACTGCGCCGCATACAAAGTATTACGAAACGGCTCGTTGCCGATCAGTATGAATGCTGGGAGAAACAAATCGTTCCTGGACTTGAACAATCGAATGTTTTGTTTCGTGATTATGATGAACTGACACGAAATGAAAAAAAATGGGTGACCCAGTATTTTGAGGAGCAGATCTTCCCAGTGCTGACCCCTATGGCGATCGATCCAGCACATCCCTTTCCTCAGCTTACCAATAAAGCGCTTTATATTCTCGCGTCGATCGACGATCCAGAAACACGCATCATCGAGCGGATGATGGCAATCATACCCGTGCCACGTATTTTACCACGCGTGGTAAAGATCGGCGTGCCGCGTCGTGGTAAACCTGAAGTCTATATATTCCTCAGCGACATTATTCAAAAATACATTAAATGGCTCTTCCCTGGGTATAAAGTGCGCTCCGCAGTTCCATTTCGCATCACACGAAACAGTGATCTTTATATTGACGAAGAAGAGGTCGAAAATCTCCTCAATAAAATTGAGGAAGAACTGATGAACATGAACAAAGGTGCGGCAGTGCGCGTTGAGATCGGTAAAGGAGCCGACCCGGTTCTAGTGGATGAACTCCTCGAGGCCATCCACCTCCAGCCTGAGCACGTTTACACCATTGGCGGACCGATGAATCCACTGCGCTTGATGAGTGCCTACGACTTGATTGATCGGCCTGAACTCAAATTTGCACCCGTAGTTCCTTACACATCTCAGCAATTTGACAGCTCGGAGCACATTTTTGATCGCATTCTCGAAAGCGACATTATGCTACACCAGCCTTACGATACTTTTCAGCCCTTTATTGATTTCATCAATCAAGCCGCAAAAGATCCGCAAGTCTTTGCCATTAAGCAGACGCTCTACCGCACGGCTGGGGACTCACCAATCGTCGCAGCCCTGATCGAAGCCTCGCGTCGCGGCAAGCAAGTCACCGTGCTTGTCGAAATTAAAGCACGCTTCGATGAGGCCAACAACATCGCGTGGGCGCGTCGCCTCGAGGATGTTGGAGTGCACGTCGTTTATGGACTGGTCGGTCTGAAAACCCACTGCAAAACCTGCCTTGTGGTTCGCCGCGAAGGTGAAAAAATGCGCCGCTACTGCCACATGGGCACTGGCAACTATAATCATAAGACCGCACGACTCTACACCGACATTTCCTTTTTTACTGCTAAAGAGGACATTACCGAGGAAGTGGCGGGCTTATTCAACACGCTTACAGGTTTTGCACTGACACCAGGCTTCAAAAAACTATTAGTCGCTCCGTTCACTCTGCACAGTAAAATACAAAGCTATATCAAAGCAGAAACCCGCAATGCAAAAGCTGGTAAACCCGCACGTATAATCGCGCAAACTAATAGTCTAGTTGACCAAGCGACGATCGACAATCTCTATAGAGCCTCACAAGCGGGTGTGAAGATCGATTTAATCGTGCGCGGAATTTGTAACCTAGTTCCAAACATCAAAGGGCTGAGCGAAAACATCACTGTCCGCAGCATTTTGGGTCGATACCTCGAGCACAGCCGCATTTTTTACTTTGAAAACACAGGAAACCCAATGGTATTTGCAGGCAGTGCCGATTGGATGCCGCGCAATTTTTACCGTCGTATCGAAGCTGTTTTCCCAGTTGAAGAGCCTGCACTCCGGGATCGACTCATCGACATTTTAGAAACTTACCTCAAAGATACCAAGAATGCTCGAATCTTAAGATCCAATGGTGCCTACCACAGAATCTCACGAGCGCGCAAAGGCACGAAGCTGGTCTCGGCTCAAGATGTTTTTGCAGAAACAGCCGCCACGCGCCGTAAGCTTCAAGAACAGGAACGTAAAGTGGAACCAAAAATTGCACCGCACACTCCCATCACACGAGACTCAGGTGATCGATCCGAAAGCCCAGAGTCCACATAGGACCTCAATCATTTAGTGCCGACAAAGAAAAAACCCGCACGCAAAGCCTACAAAAACCAGGCAAAACGCAAGCAATCTCAAACGCTGCATCCACTCGGGAAAGCATTCTTCCTGACGTTTTCGTTCACACTGATTTTCGCTGCACTCTTTTTCAAACTAAATCGAAATCCAGATTCGAAGCCTTCCCCACAACCCACATTCCGCGCGATCACCAATCCGATCGAGATGCAAATCGCGCTCAGTCGTGCGGGCTTCTCCCCAGGCTCTATCGACGGTAAGCTAGGCACTCAAACAAGCCAAGCGCTTGTCGCCTATCAGACTGCGATGGGTATTCCACCTACTGGCGTTTTTGACCTCGTGACTGCGGATAAACTCCAAATCACAGACCCAGTCTTTGCGCGTATCGAGCTTCGTGACTCTGATTTTAGGAAAATAGCGCTGAAGCCAACGACTTGGGTGGAACGTGGCCAGCTCGACGCGATGCACTACAACTCGATTCTAGAAATGGTGGCAGAGCACGCCCAAACCGACCCAGACACCATCGTCGCCCTCAATCCGAACCTACAGTGGAATGCGCTCAGAGTGGGCGACCAAATACTAGTGCCACGCGTCCCACCAGTTAAAATACAAAGTGCTATTGCCTATGTCCGCATACGACTCTCCGAACGCACCTTGCAAGCCTTCGATGCAGACGACCAATTACGCTTCCATTGTCCAGTCAGCATTGCACGACGTATCGACAAACGTCCAAACGGTCAGTTAGCAGTCAAAGTGCTCGTCGACCAACCCAATTACACCTTCAATCCAGCCATACTAGCGGCGACTGCGCAGCGTGAAGGCATCACACAAAAATTCATCATCCAGCCGGGGCCCAATAATCCAGTAGGCTCGGTGTGGATCGGGCTCAACTTACCCAGCTACGGCATTCACGGCACACCTGAACCGGAAAAAGTAGGTCGAACCGAGTCGAGTGGCTGTTTTCGCCTAGCAAACTGGAATGCGAAATCACTCTTAGAGGCAGCGTGGGTGGGTATGCCCGTCTATGTGGTTCCCTAAGCCTACTTTGAACGTGAACGATGCAATTCCATCTTATAAACTAAAACATTAATTTTCTCTTGTAGCAAATCGATTTCATGCTGCACATGTCCCCTTTCCACAGGATTTGACTTACTCTTGAGTTTCACCCTCAGTAGTTTCATTTGCTCAACATAGCGTTCCATCTCATCATTCATGCCTTGCAAGTGCATCTCGGAGACATCACTTCCAGAGGAAGACCCAGAGCTACTTTTTCTGACTAGCTTGTTAGGGTAAAAAGTCAGTTTTACTTTTGAAACTACGTTCAACTTAGAAATCGGATACTCATAAAGCATCTGATCACCCGTTTTCTTAAATTGAACCATACGACTGCTGCGTCCGAGCAGGTTCACATTGAGCACCTCCCCATCCATATTGGTCAGCGAAACCGAGTATGGATATTGAAGAAACTTGTCGCGATAAACTCCGAAATAGCCACCTGCAACAATCGCAATCAAAAGAACTATTTTCAACACATGATTCATACTTACTTTCGTTCTGCTATTTTAGCTTCCAATTCGTTTTTTTCACTCCTCATTTCTTCCAGTTTACGTAAAATCGTTCGCTTCTCCGTAATACTTTGAGAGCTACTTAATGTTGCATTTAAATCGACCGCTTTTTCATCAATTCGCCGTATCGCTTCTCTGAGCTGCTCAACATAGGCATCCTCTAGGCCAATGCCGGCCTCGCCAATATGTTTACCTGCGTCGATCAATACTGAAATAGGATACTTCAAAACCTCAGAACGCGATTCTGCCACTAGACTAGCTATGGGGTAAGTAAAACGCTTCGAATCAGTAGTCCGCTCGAACTGGATATGCGTTTCATTGCGAGCAATTAATTTTATCTCAATGGTCCTACCATCGGAACTCTCAACTTCGAGATACCCTGGATAAGAGAACACCTCAGCAGCTTCAACTTCGACCTCTTTGGCACTACCACCGAACCAATCACCGAGGCTCCAACCGTTATAGGCAATGAAACCGATGTAAGCTGCAATACCAAAAAAAACGATGCTAATCAGGAAATTCCTCATAGAACCTCAGCAGAACCAATGCTAGAGACTTTGAACAGATAAAAATACACTCTTAAGTTGTCATCCACTTAGTTCTGAAGCAAAAACGCCGTTTTATGGAAAACAAAGACCTTAAACTTGAACTTATCGATATTTACGGCGGAACGCAGGCCCGAATTGCTACCAACGATGAAGCAATTACCAGTTATGCAGACGCCATGCTCGAAGGGGCGCAATTCCCGCCAGTAATCGTCTATTACGACGGTGCAAAATACTGGCTAGCGGACGGATTCCATCGCTTTCTTGCTGCGCAGCGCAACGGCTCAGAGACTCTACATGCAGAAGTGCACGCAGGTGCACGAACCGAGGCACTTAAACATGCACTGGGGGCCAACTCTACCAACGGTATTTACCGCTCAAGTGCGGACAAACGCAACGCCACCGAAATTGCCCTCGAAGAATGGCCGAACATGTCCAACAGTGTAATCGCCGAGATGTGTAAAGTCTCGCACGATCTTGTGCGCCGCTGCCGCTTGGAGATGGAAAAGCTCAATCGTATCGACAGCCAGAAAGTCGTTACAGGAAAAGACGGCAAACAATATCCAACAGGTATCGAACGCCAAGCGCGTGGTGACAACAGCACATCTAAAGACGACGGATCCAACAGCTCCGGCGGCGGCTTCGGAGGTGGCGGCAAAGGCAAAGGAGAGTTTGGCGCACCTGGAGGTAGCAATGCCGAGATCGAAGCAGATGCTCGAAAGATGATACGCGAAGGTGAGATCAAGCACTCGGAACTGGATAAACTCGTCTCAGCTACTGCACTGGATTATGCCGACACCGCGATCAATGTGCTGGATCGTATGAAAACAGAAGATCCACGCCGAAAAGAAGCGATTGCACGAATCGAACGATGGCTCGAAAAGCAACGCTCTGCCATAGCGTGATGGCTTGTAAATAGTTATGCCATTCATTCGCCTTCTTAAAAAAATGTTTCTACACGTTCTAGTCATCATTGGTAGCGTCATCGTGATCGGCTATTGCACGGGTATGCTGTTTGCCTACCTCATGGCGGATCGTATGATTTTTCCGTATAACGGTTCTAGCTACGAGGAAGGTGCTGAAATCATTTATCTCGACTCCAAAGATGGCGAACGGATCGCAGCCTATCATTTGTCTGAACGTTCCAGTCCCCTGCTCATGCTTTATAGCCACGGCAATGGTGAAGACATCGGATTGATACGCCCCACCATGGAAACTTTTCTAGAGAGCGGTGTTTCGGTTTTAGCCTACGACTACCCTGGATATGGCCTAAGCTCTGGAAACGCGAGTGAGTCAGGCGTGTATGCGGCTGCAGATGCGGCCTACAAGTATGCTACTGAAACCTTGGGGTATAAGCCAGAAAACATCACACTCTATGGCCGATCCCTAGGGAGTGGCCCTTCATGCTGGCTAGCCGAACGCTATCCAGTGAAAGGTATTATACTCGACGGCGCTTTTAGCTCTACTTTTCGAGTGATGACTAAAGTGCGAGTGTTACCTTGGGATCGATTTAACAATCTATCACGCCTGGCTTCGATCCAATGCCCTGTATTAATCGTGCACGGAAAACTCGATCAAACGGTTCCGTTTACACACGCACTCCAAAATCAACACGCACTATCTGGTCAGGTTGAAACACTCTGGAGCCCTAATGCAGGGCACAATGATTTGATTGAACAACTAGGCTCAACCTATTGGGATACTGTATTACACTTCACAGGCACAGAACATTAGCGACCCTATGCCCCTTAAAGCACTCATCGTCTTACACCCAGGCTTCGAAGAAATCGAAGCCATTACCCCCATCGACCTGCTTACACGAGCAGGTATTGATGTCGTGCAAGCTTCTACGGGCGAAGACTTATTTGTGAAAGGCCGCAGCGGGATCAGCATTCAAGCAAGCACCCATTTACGCTCAGTAGTCGAAGCTCCATTTGATGCAGTCATTATTCCTGGTGGCCCTGGAATCGCAAAGCTCAGAAAAGACCCGATGCTGTGTGATTTACTAAAAAAACAATTGGATCAAGGCAAACTCACTGCCTGTATCTGCGCAGCACCGCTACTCTTAAAAGATGCTCATCTACTGACTGGTAGAAAATATACCGCACATTTTAGCACCTTAGAAGAGCTACCAGATGCGGGCGCTGCTGTCGTCGTGCAAGACGGCACGCTCTTGACTTCTCAAGGCGCAGGCACTGCCACCGAATTCAGCTTGTCACTCGTTGAGAACCTATGCGGCCCGGCCATCGCCGGACAGATAGCGAAATCGATCTGTTGGCCACACTCATTTAATCTGGATCCTAGCCTGTGAAACCTGACGAGCCCAACCTCACCGAGAGAGATAAACTGTTACGTGACTCATTCACGGCGGCTGAGTCTCAGCTCAGCCTGCAGCTATTATTGACTGCATTTATAGCTTTTTGGCTCGCAGACCCTCGCTCCTTTTGGGCCTTGGGCTTCTTTTTGATCAGTGGTGGATTTTGCTTATTCGTATTAAAAACTCATGAGGAAAGTCATCCGTTTTTTATTGATCTACTCTGGCCCAAATTTTGGCTCTACAGTGCACCTATCTGGTGCCTCATACTCCAGTCGCTAGTTGGATTGGCACAAAGTCCAATCCAAACAATTGAGATCGGCGAACGCAGTTTTCTGGCCCTAAACTCTGTCAATCCTTGGTTGCCGACCACAACAGTATCTGGAACCAATTGGATGAGTGTGCTCGGATTCTGTTCGCTCTACCTGACGGCACTTAATTTATTTCTAGTTCCTAAATCTCGAGCCTTCTTTGAGAAAGTGCTGCCTTGGCTCTGTCTTTTTGCGGTTCTTGTGAGCATCGTCGGTTACCTACAAGAAGGATTTAACTTAACCGCTCCACTGTTCACCAAAGGCACCGGACAACTCGACTTCTTTAGCTATTTTCCATACGATGGACATTGGGCGGCATTTGCCCTTATCTGGAGTGGTGTTTGCACCAGCTTAGGCCTGCTCTCCACACGCTATGACGATAGTCCCGACTTCATCAATTCCATCAGCCCGTGGTATCTGACTGGAGCAGCCCTGCTAGGCCTTTCAGGACTTCTTGTCGAAGCTCGCTGGCCAAGTGTGATCTTACTCATCTCCTACTCAGCAATGCTCCTACTCGTCTGCTCAAATTATGCTGCAGACAAGAAAGATCGCCATCACACAAGCATTGCTCTGACAAGTGGTCTGCTCGCATCTATTGTTTTCGCCTGCGCCTTATTCCGTATCTTTCGCGACGATCCATCACGCGAGACTACCAACGCTTTACAACGTGCCGCTTTCGAAA
Source organism: Opitutales bacterium (assembly GCA_018607135.1). Taxonomy (GTDB): domain Bacteria; phylum Verrucomicrobiota; class Verrucomicrobiia; order Opitutales; family Coraliomargaritaceae; genus JBPOFY01. The sequence goes on along the minus strand of JABBCA010000091.1, from coordinate 11,131 downwards.
TGTTTAAAGACAGTCCACTTTTTGGGTGGGGAATGGATAGCTTTAGACAGCTTGCTCCCTATTACGTAGATGACACCCTGGGAGGCCTTCGCTTCGATAGGGCGTCTTCAGATGTGCTTCAACTGCTCGCAGAAATCGGAATGATTGGAACGATTGTTCCAATCATTATTTTGACGGGTTTAGTCATTCACTACCTGAAGGGAAAGATCGATGTGCGCACCACCAATCATATGCTGATTGGATGCGTCGGAGTGATTGCGATGACATTTGTAGACACTCCATTGATGTCACCAGCCGTCTTTTTCAGCCTATTCGTAGTCATCTTCAGCGCGGTGCGTTGGGCTGACCTAAGCCGTAATCGAGTCGATGAAGTGGACGCAATTGAACGCCCCACACTCGTCACTCCAGAAGCGGAACGACGGGTTCCCTTCTATACTGGCGAATATAAAGATCAGGAGAAATAAACCATTTGCGAACCAATCCAGCTCACAGAATGAAAACAGAACACTTTGATTATATTGTTATCGGTGGTGGCAGTGGCGGATACGCTGCAGCTCGAACCGTCAGAGAAGTCCGCGATCGAGTGGCCATCATTGATGGAGCTGCTGAGCTTGGAGGACTTTGCATCCTCAAAGGCTGCATGCCTTCAAAGACTCTAATATATTCTGCTGAGGTCCTTCACCTCGCGCAGCACGGAGATCGCTTCGGACTCAAAGTGCCGTCAGCTGAGGTAAACATGCCTTCACTCCACGAGAGAAAGTTAGCCACCATCAAAGAGTTTTCCGACTATCGCCAAGAGCAGCTCGAAAGCGAACGCTTCTCGCTCTTTCGGAATCAAGCAAAATTCATCGACGAGAAAACAGTGGAACTGGACGACGGCACACGCTTAACCGCCGATCATTTCATGGTCGCCACCGGCTCAGTCGTATCCGAACCCTCAATACAAGGACTCGCCGATGTTCCTTATTGGACAAGCGATGATGTGCTCGACCTCGATTTTAAACCAGAGAAAGTTATCGTGCTAGGTGGTGGTATCGTTGCCTGCGAGCTCACACAGTTTCTTCGCCGCATCGGCAGCGAAGTGATACAAATACAGCGCAGCCCAAAAATACTCAAAGAAGTTTCAGAAAGTGCCGCCTCGGTGATTGAACAAGCCTTTAAAGATGAAGGCGTTCAACTCTACACAGATACACAATTAAAATCGGTGCAACATAGCGATGGCACCTTCACCGTAAGCTTCAAGCATGAGGGTGAAACAATCACCATACAAGCACCTCATCTAATGAACGCACTCGGCCGCCGACCCGCAACGGATGGCTTAAACTTAGTTACAGCAGCAGTCACTCTACGCAAGAGTGGGCATATCAAATGCAACGATATGCAAGTCACCTCTAATCCTCGAATTTACGCTTGTGGCGATGTAGCAGGGCCACACGAGATTGTGCACATTGCCATCATGCAGGGTGAAATCGCGGGTAAACATGCAACCAGTCGCCCCGCCGTGCCTGTTGACTACGACACGCTTCTCGGAGTCGTTTTCACAGATCCACAAATTGGAACTGTCGGACTCAGCGAAGCTGAACTCAAAGAACGTGGCATCGACTACCTCGTCGCCGAATACCCCTTCGATGACCACGGCAAGTCGATTCTCATGGAAGCTAAATACGGCTACGTTAAAGTTATGGCCGATAAGTCAGGGGTCGTGCTAGGTGCCGAATGTGTGAGTAAAGATGCAGGCGAGCTCATTCACTCGATGGCGGTCGCCGTCAGCCTGAAAGCAAATGTGCGCGAGCTTCTTAAGGTGCACTGGTATCACCCGACGCTCTCCGAGATCTGGAGCTATCCAATCGAGGACATCCTCGACGAACTGTAACCAATCATGCCGATACGTATTGAGGATACTTTTGAGGACGTGCTCATGAAAGCCGCAACGGGCTTAGGTATGGGTAAGCAAGCACTTGCAGATGCTTCTGCGCTCACTCACGATGAAGTAGATACACTTTTAAGCGGGACATTTGATGAAGCAGCCCTACGTAAAGTTGCCCCGGTCTTAAACTTAGCTACGAATGCTCTCATCGACATGGCACAACAGACTTGGCGCCCCAATGTCGTTGAGATACCAGGACTGAAGTGTTTTAACACACCGCATCCAGTCACAGGCTACTTGGAAATGACCGTCAATAGCTACCTCGCCTGGCATCCAAAACAGAAGGAGGCAGTGGTCTTCGATACTGGTGCGAATGCAGCAGCGCTACTTCAGTATATTCAAGAAAAAAAACTCTCACTGAAAGCACTGTTTTTGACGCATACTCACCCAGACCATGTAGCCGCTTACGATGCGATCACACAGGCGAGCAAAGACTTGAGAACCTATACTCCAGAGCGCGAACCGTTCGCTGGTGCGAAAGCAGTGCGACCAGGTGATCACTTTGAACTGCCGGGACTGAGTATAGTATCCCGACTGACGAATGGCCACACCACAGGAGGCACCAGCTATCTAATTCACGGCCTAGAACAGCCCGTTGCAATCGTCGGTGATGCTTTGTTCTGTCTCTCACAAGGTGGCACCAAAACCGAGGCCGCTTACCAACAAGCGCTCGAAAGCAACCGTAACGAGCTACTAAATAGGGCCGACCATACGATCCTCTGCCCTGGACATGGACCGTGCACGACTGTCGGCGAAGAGAAACGAAGAAACCCTTTCTACCCAGAGTTTAAAAAGAGCCGATAAGTCCAAACGTGCTCCCCTAGCTTTGACAACACTACCCCTCTACCACGTCCATACTCGTTGCTAAATCAACCTGAGCCTGTGCATGTGGATCTTTACGGGCGGCATCTAGCTTTTTGCGGTAGCGAGTCATTTGCACGTGAGTCAACCGCGCAATGTGACAAATAGGTTCACCCGGCTTAACCGCGGGCATGGTAGTCATTCCCAAAACGATACCATTGGTCGATGCAGAAATTGAATTTTGCTCCACTCCAAGAATGCTATAGTTCGTGACAATCGGTTGATCTGCTTCGACAAAATCACCTGGGCTGACATGAAATTTCAAAATACCACCGACCGTTGCCCGCAGCCAGTAAGTCTTGCGTATATTTGCCTGAAAGGGAGGCAACACAGGTGTCGCTTTCAACATACCGAGAGTGTTGAGCACATTACGTATTCCTTGCACACCAATCTGTAATACCGACGGTTCGACCTTCCACGGTTCTCCAGCTTCGAGAATCATTGTTGGGCATCCGCGACGCGTGGCTTCGCGACGAAACGACCCGATCGGCCCTTTGCCATCAATAACCAAGGTGCAACCAAAGGCAGATGCGAGCTTCTTGGCTCCAGGGTGCGATAAGTCAGCTCGCACGTTGGGATAATTAGTGCGTTGAAAAGCTGCTGTGTGCAGATCAATTCCGTAATCACAATTATCGACAATCTCTTCCATCAAAGTGTTGGCGATACGGCTTGCGAGACTGCCATTAGCATTTCCAGGAAAAGAGCGATTCAGGTCGCGACGATCTGGTAAATAGCGCTCGTGCGCTTCAAATCCAAAGACATTGACGACGGGTGCCAGAATCAGCATTCCCGCTTCTAACTTAATGAGCTCACCAAATAAAAAATCATGAATGATTCCAGTCCCGTTGATTTCATCACCATGAATTGCCGCAGTTATGAAAACAGCTGGCCCAGGCTTCTTTGCACGAATAACGCGTAATGGGATGCGAATCTTGTCTCCCGTATAGGTTTCAGAAATATTAAGTCGAATGTCTTGCGCCGTGCCACGTTTGACCGTGACGCCAGCTATGACGATTTTAGATTTAACACTCATAGTTTTGCAATTCTCCCGCCGATTCAAATAACTGTCACATGGAAACGCATCGGCTACAACTTCTTAGGCGTCGCCCAGTGATCCACTGAACTATCTACTAAAAAAGAGCCACCAAGTGTCTCTCTTCCTAGCAACATACGATGTATCATGGTCTTGCGACAAACGAGATTAATGAGCACTTTCTTTTCAGATTCACCTAGGCGAAGGGTCGTCTCCACAAAAATACGATCATGCCCAACCCCAGTGCTACTACGCACTCGCTTACGTAATGCAATCGCTTCTTCCACCGTGACGAGTTTCTTTTCTTTTCGGTCAAGGCGAATCGTAAAGCGAACTCGCTCATCAGGAAGTTCAGTAATCTCTGCGCAATCAATCGCACTACTTTTAGCACCTGTATCTATCTTGGCGCGAATACGAATTCCCCACACAGGCAACTCAACCCATTCGCGCCATCCAATAACCATCAATGATTCACTCATCCGTCGCAGTTTAGAGGGTAGTGCCTTCAGTCACAGGAGTCGTCGGCAATGGCTTGAGCTTACCACGCTTCTTCGGTTGATTGTCTGGAATCAATGATTTCATATTCTCGGAACGGCCGTAGCAAAGCAACGAATCGTCCGCTTCCAAGACGCGACTCCCCTTCGGATTGGATATCACGCTGCTGCCACGACGTAGTGTAAGCACCACTACATCTTGATCCCGCAGTTCGGTTTCCTTGATCGTTTTACCGATAAACTTGCTGCCCTTAGGAATGTTGATGTCCGCGACGCCGTAACCACGACTGACGGTAAGTCGCTGACGAATATCGATATCTGGAAACTTCACTTGGTCGGCAATGTAATCAATGACAGCCCCAGCGATGTCCAAACCAGTGGCACCTTCAATACCTTCCAAGCCAGGCGATGAATTCACCTCCATCACTTGGGGACCTGATGCACTTTCTAGCATATCCACTCCGCATACTCGTAAGCCCATGATTTGCGCGGCGCGCACAGCCGCTTCCGCGTAAGCTGGCTCCAGCTTGATGACCTCTGCTTTGCCGCCTCGGTGCACATTGCTACGAAACTCTTGCCCTTGGGCCGTGCGACGAATCGCTCCTACCACTCGGTCTCCGATAACAAATGCACGCACGTCCTTGCCCTTACTTTCAGAGACAAACTTCTGCAAAAGCACTTGCTGGTTGGTGCTATGTAAAGTTTCTATGATCGCTTTGGCGATTTCTGCCTTATCCGCCAAGATCACGCCCACACCTTGGGTGCCTTCGAGAAGTTTAATAATGACGGGGGCACCACCGACGCGCTTGAGCGCGCTCTCCACATCACGCTTATCATCGACATACGCCGTAAGCGGGATGCCAATGTCGTGGCGCGACAAAATTTGTAGGCTGCGCAACTTGTCTCGTGAATTACCAATCCCCGCAGAAGTATTCGGCGTATAAATATCCATTTGCTCAAACTGACGCACTACAGAAGTTCCGTAACGAGTCAACGAGGTGCCAATACGCGGCAAGATCGCATCGGGTCGAATTATCGGTGAGTCCTTATAATAAAGATCCGGTTCTCCATGAGCGAGATCGAGCGTCAAGCGAGTGGTATTTGCAACTTTAACAGAGTGACCGCGTTCTTTGGCGGCTTCGACTAAGCGTCGCGTCGAATAGCATTTGGGGGCACAGGATAGAATGGATAATTTCATGGTATATATATGAGTTGATTAAAAGTGACCACGGGGTGCATCGGACTTGGTTCCTAAAATGCATTAGAGTCAGCGCGGTCGACAAGCCGACGTTCGGACGAAGCCGGATGCTCTCATTGCTTAATATAAAGGTAATGAATACACAGAACCGCAGCGATCACCAAATGCCACGTTCGCCTTTTTTTAAAGAACGCGCGACCGCGACGAGCAGCTGAACTGTATGTTCGATGTCCTCGAGATCCACCATTTCACTGGGTGTGTGCATGTAGCGGAGCGGAATAGAAAGTAGACCCGTAGCCACACCTGCTTGCGCCACTTGTATGGCGCGCGCGTCGGTGCCTGTTGGACGTGGGTCGGCTTCGATTTGATATGGGATCTTATTCTTCTCGGCAACTTCGACAATACGCTCAAAAATCACTGGATTGATATTTGGACCGCGACAAATGATGGGGCCTCCGCCTTGTTTAAATTTACCATATTTGCGCGGGTCACAATCTGGTGAATCGGTTGCATGCCCGACGTCCACAGCGATCGCAAAGTCGGGCGCTTCGGAGTTGGCTGCAGTCATCGCACCGCGGGTGCCGATTTCTTCTTGGGTCGTGGCAGCCGCAGTCACACGTGCAGCGAGTTTGCCTTTAGAAGTCGCTAGGCGACGCACCGCTTCCAGCACCGCATACGCACCAGCCTTGTCATCAAACGCACGTGCCACACCCACACTACCCCGAATCAATTCAAAGCTTTGGTCATACACTGCAGGATCACCGATTCGCACAAGTTCCTCGGCTTCCGACTTATTCTGAACGCCAAGATCTATCCATATTTCGTGGGTTTCAGGCACCTTTTTACGATCTTCGGGAGACATTAAGTGAATCGCTCGTTTTCCAGTAACTGCTTTGACCACACCGTTTTTGGTCAATATAGAAACCCGACGCCCTGAGATCATGCTTTTATCGTGACCGCCAAGCGTATCGAAATAGACAAATCCATTGTCATCGATGTAAGTAATGATCAATCCGAGTTCATCGATGTGGCCCGCGAGTAGTAGAGATGGATCCCCTTCGGGATTCACAGTCGCGAAACGATTGCCCATGGTATCTTTACGATACGCATCTACTTGTGGCTCAATGTAATTATCAATCACAACCTGTGCTTCGTATTCTGCACCCGTCGGTGAACGTGCATTCAATAAATCGACTAAAAACTCCGGTGCTTCGTAGGCCGCAAGGGCCTTTTTCTTCGTCACTTTCGTAGCAGTTTTCTTTTTAGGCATGGCGCGCAGTTTCACTAATAAATGTGTATTAGCAATTGGTATTTATCTTTTTAAGAACGTTTTCTACTAGACTGGGCCTTAAACAAATCGCAGTCACGTTGGAAACCTTCCGAGTATAAGCAGACTGAAACTAGAAGCTAGACAATCTCGGGCAGGTAGCGGGCATTGGAACTGAGTAGATAAGGCGATAAGTTAGGAGAAGTGCACCTCAGGCGAGGGATAAAACCGAGAGAGCGTTAAAATTACACAAAAAGTCATCCACCTGCCTTAAGCTACACATTATTAACGCTTAACCGTAAAAAAGTTTCATTTTTATAACAATGGATACGTTCAAAAAGGGTCTGTAAACAGTGAAAAAACAAATTGGCACGCAGCCTGCTAAGTTGTCCGAGTTCGCAATTTTGAACGCGAGCTAAAGCTAGCAACACTTCTCATCTTGTGGTGCTGGCCTCCACTCCTAACAAATCAACCTGACTAAAATACATACAATGAAGATTAAGAAATACCTTCTCGCTTTGCTACTTGGTAGCTCGGCGTTTCTGATGGCCGGCACACTCGGCGCTCAGGAACTCCCTGTTGAAGAAGTAGCCGAAGCTGTTGAAGCCGTCGCTGACGCGATTCCCTTTGAAGACGGCTATGCCGCATTCATGGAAAGCCCAGGCGCTGCCTTCTTTACTATTAGTAACCTTTGGCTACTAATCTCAGCCGCTTTGGTGTTTATTATGCACCTCGGTTTCGCAACTGTTGAGTCCGGACTCGGCCAAGCAAAAAACACAGTCAACATTCTCTTCAAGAATGTTTTCATCATCAGCATGGGTATCATCAGCTATGCGCTCTGGGGCTTCAACGCGATGTATCCTGGATTCGCAGAGGGTTCTGCGGGTGTATTCGCGATGGGATCATGGTTCGATGTTGAAGCATCTGTCGCAATGATGACTGCTGAATATGCAGACTATACATGGTATACAGACTTCATCTTCCAAGCAATGTTTGCTGCAACTGCTGCGACCATCGTTTCGGGTGCGGTTGCTGAGCGTATCAAGCTCTCTTCTTTCATGATCTTCGCAACATTGCTTGTGACTTTCGCTTACCCAATTACTGGCTCATGGCAGTGGGGTGGAGGTTGGTTGTCCGCTCGTGGTTTCTACGACTTTGCGGGTTCCTCCCTCGTTCACGGTTTCGGTGGTTTCGCCGCTCTTGCTTGTGCACTGATCCTCGGACCACGTGCTGGCAAATATGTTGACGGCCGCATCAAGCCGATCCTCGGTCACAGTATGCCACTCGCTACTATTGGTGTCTTCCTCCTCTTCCTCGGTTGGTTCGGATTCAACGGTGGTTCGGTTCTCAATGCAGACCCATACCTAGTTTCGCTTGTATTCGTAACTACAGCACTTGCAGCTGCAGGTGGTGCACTCGGTGCAATCTTCACATCTTGGATCTTCCTCAAGAAGCCAGACCTTTCCATGGCACTTAATGGCATCCTTGCGGGTCTCGTCGGTATCACTGCCGGTGCTGACTCCATCATGCCATTTTGGGCGATCATCACAGGCCTTATCGCTGGTATCTTGGTAGTCTTCTCCATCATCTTCTTCGATAAGATTAAGGTAGACGATCCAGTCGGTGCGATCTCTGTTCACGGTGTCTGTGGTATCTTCGGAACGCTTGCAGTAGCACTCTTCAGTGACGCAGCTGGATTCGGCATTCAACTTATCGGCACACTGTCAATCGGTGCATTTGCCTTCATCTTCTCTATGATCGTCTTCGGTCTCCTCAAGGTGACAATCGGTGTCCGCGTATCTCCTGAAGAAGAGGCTGAAGGCCTTGATATCGGTGAGCACGGTCAAGAAGCCTATCCTGACTTCGCGAACAGCTCTCGCTAAGTTTCGACTAGCCAATTAACAATTAAACCATATATTACATTACTATGAAATTGGTAAAAGCAATCATCAAGCCCTTCAAACTTGAAGAGGTCAAAGAAGCTCTAGCAGATATCGGCATCGAAGGTATGACTGTAACGGAAGTAAAGGGTTTCGGTCGCCAAAAAGGTCACACCGAAATCTACCGTGGCAGTGAATACACAGTCGATTTCCTTCCTAAAGTTATGATCGAAATCGTCGTTGACGATGCCGACTCCGAAAAAACAGCCGACGCTATCGTAAAGGCAGCGAAGACTGGCAAGATCGGCGACGGTAAGGTCTTCATCATCCCAGTCGACAGCGCGATCCGTATCCGCACTGACGAGTCGGGTCCAGAAGCGCTCTAATCAGAACTTAAGCTCACTCAATCAACGGCCATCCTTATGGGTGGCCGTTTTTTTGTGCTCAGTGGGAACGTCGACCTTCGATCATGAATGCTACGCATCCAAATCCCCGCACTTCATCATTTCATTCATAAAAATCTGGACGCGCGCCCTCCTCTGCAAATGCTGTCACCACCCCATGACACAGTGTCTTATTACCAACAACAACCTACACTTATGAAGAAACTACTCAGTATAGTCAGCTTTCTGACGCTTATTTGTGCGTCTGGAACCCTTATAGCCGAAGAAGCCATCGCAGAGCAAACTACCGACTCAGTCGCAGCAGTTGCCGAAACCGCAGAAGCAATCGTCGAAACGACCGCACTTAGTGCTGGCAACACCGCATGGATGCTCACAGCCACCGTTTTGGTGCTCTTCATGACACTCCCAGGCCTCGCACTTTTCTATGGCGGCCTTGTGCGCGCGCAAAACTTTCTCTCCGTGCTCATGCACTGCTTTGCAATTGCGTGTCTCGCATCTGTGCTATGGGTCGCGGGTCTTTACAGTATCGCATTTGCTGATGGTTGCGCGTGGGCTGGCGGCCTAGAGCACCTGGGTCTTAAAGGTATCACTACCGCAAGCATGGCAGGCGACATTCCAGAAACAGTCTTTATTATGTTCCAAATGACTTTTGCGATCATCACGCCTGGTCTCATAGTTGGAGCTTTTGTAGAACGCATGAAGTTCACCGCCATTCTACTTTTCAGCGGACTTTGGCTCATTCTCGTATATGCACCGGTTACTCACTGGGTATGGGGTGGTGGCTGGCTAATGGAGCGCGGCACAATCGACCTTGCGGGCGGTATCGTCGTTCACGCCACAGCGGGCATCTCTGCCCTACTCCTCGCCAAATTCGTTGGCCCACGTGACGGTTTCCCTAAGAAACTACATGTGCCACATAGCCCTGGCCTCGTGATGGTCGGCGCATCCATGCTTTGGGTCGGGTGGTTTGGCTTCAACGCAGGTAGCCAACTCGCAGCTAACGAAGCAGCGGGCATGACTATGCTCGTCACACACATTTCAGCAGCAGTCGCCAGTTTAACATGGATGACTATTGAATGGATCAAGACTGGCAAGCCAGGCCTAGTCGGTATCGTCACTGGTATGGTCGCTGGTCTCGCCACCATCACTCCTGCATCTGGAAATGTTGGCCCACTCGGCGCGATCTTACTCGGTTTCCTCGCTGGCTGTGTATGCTACTTCATGTGCGGATTTGTTAAAGCTAAACTCAAGATCGATGATACCCTCGACGTGTTCGCAGTTCACGGCGTTGGCGGAATCATGGGCACACTACTCGTAGCTGTCTTCGGAACAGCCGCCTTTGGTGGTTCTGGTGTTGATGATATGGTTGGCCAACTGACTACTCAAGTCATCGCACTCGCAGCAGTCATCGCATGGTCTGCTGTCGCCACCGTAATCATTGTTGTGATCTGCAAAATCACTACTGGACTACGCGTCTCTTCTGAAGACGAAATTTCTGGCCTCGACAGCGCTGAACACGGCGAGACTGCTTATCACCTAGAATAAGCACGCTTAACTGTATCTTTTGGAAACACTAACCATCGACAACGACAACCAATCACTATTTTATCAACAACATGAAATTAATTAAAGCAATCGTTAAGCCTTTCAAACTCGATGAAGTCAAAGAGGCACTCTCAGAGGTCGGCGTGACTGGCCTCACTGCGTCCGAAGTCAAAGGTTTTGGCCGCCAAAAAGGCCACACTGAAATCTATCGCGGTAGTGAATACACAGTCGACTTTCTACCTAAGACCATGATCGAAACAGTCGTAGAAGACGACGTCGTCGAAGCGGCAGTCGATGCCATCGTCAAGGCAGCCAAGACCGGTAAAATAGGTGACGGAAAAGTGTTCGTGCTCCCTGTTGAGTCTGCGATCCGTATCCGCACTGAAGAGTCAGGCGGCGAAGCACTCTAATCTAGATTCATTCGAATTTCCACGAACGGCCACTCAATCAGGAGTGGCCGTTTTTTTGGTTCATCGTCATTAAGCGGGACAAGCATTGATGAATGCTGGCTAACTTGGATGT
>JABBCA010000105.1 GCA_018607135.1 Opitutales bacterium | reverse complement strand
GCAGTCATTGCCATTTTTATTTTTGGATTGATCCACTAAAAATAGCGAAGAACCAAAAAAGAGAGGTCAGGTCACTACCCCTGCCGTCATAGGCGCAATACTAAACTTAGGCCAATGCTTTGACCTATTGGATACTCGATACACCGAGACACTTCAAAAAGCCTGGCCTAAATTCGTTCAAGCCAAAGAAGCAGTTAAAGAAAAGGTCCCAGTTAATCGGAACCCCAAAGACCTCACTTCTCAGGACAGGATTTTAAGACACAGAGACTGTGCTGTGATCAACTGGACATTACAGATGTTGGAAGATTCAGGGACAAATTTTGATTCAGTGCGCGGAGTCTTCCAGAAAGATGACGAAGTTTATGAGGGCTCTGACATCAGACTAAAGTCACACATACAAATCGCAGTTCGCAGTCCTGCTTGCATAGTCGGGTATTTCATCCCAAGTTAAATACATGAAGAAGGCGAAGACAGTTTACACTGACCCTAGAAAAGCATGGGAAAAAGCAGAGAAACGCTTTGATAAAATGAGTTCCACGCAAAAGGGAAAAACACTGGTCACTGCAGGAATCCTTAAGAAGGATTATAGTGCAATGCCCCACTACGCTGGTGTCTTATCTACAGTGAATCAGTAGCCCCGCTACAATCTAGGCAATTACCTTATAACAACCCAAAGTGGTTTCATGGGCGGCGCATATGCCAAACCCATTACCCCGACGGTGGATTGCTTTGAGGACTTGTTTACGAACTTCACCATTCCACAATGAAACCGCGCGGGACGGAGTCCTTTACGCGGCAAGCTCCCTAAAAACTCACGCCCTGCCAGCACTGATCCTGTCGACGCCATGGTTAAGCGTAAATTAGCGCCATTTAAGCGGTCTAAAACACCTCAACGCTGCTTCCACAAACTTTCGATTACGATCACGACTACGGTTAGAACTGCGATTTTGCCCTCACTCCACGTCAGAGCAACTTCTTGTTCTTCGCGGTCTTCGCGGTCTTCGCGGTCTTCGCGGTCTAAAATCACATCAGAGTAGAAATGATTTTGCCTACCATTATTTTGCCTAAATCCAAATCCGACTACGATCACGACAACGATTACGACTACGGTGACGACTGCGATTTTGCCCTCCTCCTCTACCAAGCCGGCGTCGCCCCCCTCAAAGCAGACGCCCTCGGCAAACTTGCTCTAAGCAGAGAAGGCCTCCACCAACGCAATCAGAAAGTCCTCAACTTCAGCCAAAATCATTCAAAATTGAACGTTCAAAGTTCGACGTTGGACGTTCCCCCGCCCCCCTTAATCCAGCTTCCCTTTAATTTCACTTAGAGTGAAACGCTGAGCTTGAAGCTCTCGGATCCTCGCAACCCGTTGAATCATATCTGGATGATACAATTGATAACCAGCAGCAGTTGTATCAGCCAAAACAAGTAAGCCCTCTTTGGTCCAAAAACGGATCGTCGCATTACTCTCCTCAGTCGCCTTCGCCAATTGCCCGATACGAAGCAAATCGGGCTCAGTCATCTCAGTAGGATCCATTCCCTCGCCCGCGACCGCTTTTAAATAAATGTCCAAGGATCGATCCACCGCATTTAGAATCAACTGATTATAACCATCCTTCGAACCACCCAGTTGCGCCTGCTCAAGCCCCCCGATATATTTCATCCGATCTCTGGTGCGGATGATCGCTGGAGGGTAACCATTCTGCATTAAAATCAAATTCATCAACAAACGTGCGGTGCGTCCGTTACCATCAACAAAGGGGTGAATCGTCACGAATTGATAATGCGCCTCAGCCGCAAGTTCGACAGGATGCTTCGCGGCGCTCGCATGAATCCACTCGATAAAATCATCCATTAAATCTGGCACCTTGATTGGATTCGGCAACACCACCGGGGAACCAGAAATACGCATCGGAATGCTTCGATACTGCCCCGCATTCACATCATCGATCCCGTGCAACACCGTCGCATGCAGCTGCAAAATATCCGCTCGCTGTAATTCCTGCGTGGATGACTGAGATAAACGAAGCACATCCTTCAAAGCCTTCGCATGGTTCGTCGCCTCAAGATGCTCGACCAAAGTCTTCCCTCCAACGGTCAGTCCCTTCTCAACCACTGCAGCCGTCTCCCTTCGCGACAAAGTATTCCCCTCCAGAGCATTACTGGTGTAGGTCAGCTCCACCAAAAACCATTCCTCCAAATTACGCACCAAAGAAGGCGACAAGGGCCGAAACACCCCTAATCGCGCTTGTTTCGCACTGATATCCGATAACGTCACTCTGAAACCATAAAGCGTCACTTCACGGTTTGTCAATGGCCTGAAATTCTAAGAGCGAAAATTCGCCGTATTTAAAAGCCGACGAATTTAAAGAATTTAAAAAGCCTTGTCCCTAAATTTTATCTCTCATCCCACCGGTCTGACTCTTAATCCTAATCTTAATCTCCTTCAATTTCCTACTAGTCTTTACCTGTCGGCAACTCGACTACGACTACGTCAGAACAGCAATGATTCTGTCATAAATCATTCTCTAGAAAAATCCACGTCCGCGCAGCCATTCAGATTCGTCAGCCGCCGCGTAAAACACTTCGTGCACGCGGCTTCGCATCCCGCATCACGTATCCCGCATTAACCGCTTGACGACACTGATTCCGTTTACACCGAGGGCGTGACACACCCAAAACATCACCCCGCCCCCTCAGTCATTCAAAATTCAACGTTGAAAGTTGAACGTTGGACGTTCCCCTACACGGCCATGCGCGACGATCCACCAAATCTGATGTCTTTTACCAGGCCCTATAATTTAACCTGTATCTTTCCCCAGTTAGGCCTTCACTAACTGTCTATGAAACGAAACAACGACTCACTGGGCAACCTACTCATTATGGCTCCATGGTGGGTAAGCGTTGTATTGGGTGCCCTTTCTTTTATTGGCCTTAAATATGTCGCGCCAAGTCTCGGCAGCGAAAACGCCATCACACAACCTTTCGCGCAAGCATTACCACAGCTTTCGCCCTACGCGGCACTCTTCTTTGGTATGCTTGCGCTCATTTCCTTCTTCTTCGGGCGCAAGCAAGCCGCCTTGGTCGATAAGCAGGAAAGCCTGGATTCGCTTTGCAATGTTACCTGGAAGGAATTCGAATGGTTGGTCGGCGAAGCCTTCCGTCGCCAAGGCTATGCCATCGAAGAATCCCTCGGCGGCGGAGCGGATGGCGGCATCGATCTCATTCTGCGCCGCGACAGCCAAACAACGCTCGTGCAATGTAAACGCTGGAAAAGTAAGCCCGTCGGCGTGCCCATCATTCGTGAAATTTTCGGCATCCTGACAGCCGAAGGAGCCGACCGCGCCGCAATTATCACCACCAGTCGCTTCACAAAAGAGTCGGAAGAATTCGCAGCCGGAAAACCCATCGATCTCATCGACGGCCCCCAGCTCCTCCGCCTCATTCAAAGTGTCCAAAGCAAACCTGCCCCGCCAGCGCCTTCCATCCACTCAACGGAGCGCCCAGTAACGGCGACCCCAATCAGCCCCTCCAAACCAGCGCCCGAGCCAACCTGCCCACAATGTAATAACTCCATGGTCCAGCGCACCGCCCGCCGAGGTGCCAACGCCGGCAAAAGCTTTTGGGGATGCAGCAACTATCCAAAATGTCGGGGCGTGGTGGCCATTGATACCTAACTGCGTTTACCGCTTTTCCTCTACCCCCCGCCTCACGTTAATTAGTCTCGACCCGCCGCACGGACACGGATTCCCTAACTGTGGGATCATACAACAATTAATGCAATTAGCCGAAGCCATCTCCCGCCTTTATCAGCTTCGTGTCGATACCACGACGCGGGACGGCGATGGCTCGCCGCACGAAAAGCCGCATAAGCCCCTCCTTCTCTTGGCCGCGCTCGACCTGATTGATGAAGGCCTCGCCAGGCCCGAGCGCATCCCATGGTGCCAGGAACTGCGTGACCGCTTTTCTGCCCGCTTCGAAGTCGTCCGCAAGTTGAACGACCGCAACAACCCGGACCTGCCCTTCCGCTATCTGGCTGGCGACGGCATCTGGATCCCACTCGAAGAAGATGGCCAAACCCCGATCCGGCGCGAAATTCGCGTCGCGGATCAGGGTAAAGTCTTCGCTCGATTCACCAACGGATTGGAACTGCTCACGGCTCTACCCGAATACCGCCAGCAATTACGCGAAGCCCTTGTCGCTCGCTACTTTCCTTGGACAGCCGACTCCTTACTCGGCAGCCAGCCTCTGCCACAGGAGGAAGCCAAACAGCCCGAAGCCGCCGAAGACGCCAACGAATACGGTCGCTCCCCCGCCTTCCGCCGCGCCATCCTCGACACCTACGACCATCAGTGCGCCGCCTGTGGCCTCCGCATTCAACTCCCCGCCGGGGCGCACATCTCCTTCATCGATGCCGCCCACCTCCTCCCATGGGATCGCTTCCGCAACGACCACCCGACCAACGGACTCGCCCTCTGCAAAAACCACCACTGGGCCATGGATCGCCAGATTATCGCACCTGCACCCAATCACCGTTGGATCGTCTCATCAGTGATCGATTCCCGCCGCTCGAACGGCGAAAAAGAACTCAGTGACCTCGCGGGAAAAACGTTGCTCCTGCCCAAAGATCCGGCGTTTTATCCGGATGAGACTGGGCTGGAGTGGCGAGTTCGGCACCTTGTAGCCTGAGACTCATTCGTTGTTAAAAATGCAAAGATTTATGAAATGACCCCATTTTTCACTTCCATTTTTCACTTTAGAGGTAACCACAGAACGCCCCCCCCTACAGAGCCTGAGCATTATTCTGCCCATAATTATTCTGTCCAAAAACACGTCAGAGCAGCACTGGGTTAGCCATTAATCATCGAGCATCTACAATCATTCATCCTCACCTGAGAAGGCCTCCACCAACACAACCAACGCGTCTTCGATTTCGCCCGTCAAATTTCGAACTTCAAATTACTCCTCTTCATGCGCGGCGGCTACGCCAATCCCATTACCCCGACCGTGGATTGCTTTGAGGATTTGTATACGAGACAGATATTCATTCGTAGTTTGTAACCGCTGAGTGCGCATAGGCCGCGGCGAAGTAATTAACAATCTGGAGGAAAAACCTGCCCAAATTCATCCTCTATCGATCCATCAGGTAGCAGTTTCACCTTCCGAATAGTATCTTCAACAAACATAGCTTCTTCAAAAGAACGCTCCCCTTCAAAGAACTGACGTTGATGCTCCAAGAAATCATCGATGATTTCACGAAGCGCTTCGGCTTTCGATTGATAGATCACCCAATTGCCGTGCTCATCTCGCCATGTCGGGACAATGCCATGGCAGATTGTTTCGGTAAATATGCAATAACTAGACATTAGACCTCACCGACTTATTTATAATCTTAATCTATTAGCGAGAATTTAGACTCTGGATGTAATCTAACTTGATGAATTTCCAATTCAGTAGATAGTGAACAGATAATACTACCTATTTTTACAAGTGATTGCTCCAATAAAACCTCAAAGTGTGAATCCTTCTCATAAAAAACTATTTAGCAAAATTTCCGAGCTCCCAGATCAAGATCGAGAGCAACTTGCTGCAATTTCACACAACTACACAGAATCAACATCCAATGACCTACTCGTAGATGAAGAAGCGATACAGCTATTCCTCTCTAAGATCAATAAACCAAAATTCAAAACCAAGAAAAAGAAGAACGATTTCACATTTATTGACCTGTTTGCGGGAATTGGTGGGTTTCGTATGGCGATGCAAAACCTAGGAGGAAAATGTGTATTTACATCTGAATGGGAACCCAAGGCCCAAGAAACTTATTTCCATAATTTCGGCGAACTTCCATTCGGAGATATTACAAAAGAATCAACCAAAGCTCAGATCCCAAAAGAATTTGACGTGCTCTGTGCTGGCTTCCCATGCCAAGCATTCTCAATCGCAGGTAAACGAGGCGGCTTTGAAGACACACGCGGGACCTTGTTCTTCGATGTAGCCAAAATTATCGAGAAACATCGCCCGCGGGCCATTTTCCTAGAAAACGTAAAAGGGCTAGTAAACCACAAGTCTGGAAAAACATTAGAAACAATCCTTAACGTTCTAAGAAATGACTTAGGGTATATCGTTCCAAAGCCCAGAATTATGAATGCCAAAAACTTCGGTGTCCCGCAAAATCGGGAGCGTATTTTCATCGTCGGTTTCAGGAAAGAAGACTACGAAGAGCAGGCCGCCCATTTCCATTATCCGAAACCATCAAAAAAGGAAGTATGCATCGAAGACATCTTGGAAGAAGACGTCCCTTCAGTTAAATACTACCTTTCAAAACAATACTTAAAAACGCTCATCGAGCACAAAAGACGCCATGCTGAGAAAGGTAATGGTTTCGGCTATGAGATCATTAACAATGATGAGATCGCAAATGCAATCGTGGTAGGAGGCATGGGCCGCGAGCGCAATTTAGTCGTCGATAAAAGACTCAAAGATTTCACTCCAATCACCCACATCAAGGGAGAAGTAAATCGCAAAGGCATCAGAAAAATGACTCCTCGCGAATGGGCACGACTACAGGGGTTCCCAGACTCCTACACATTTCCAGTAGCGGATGTTCACGCATACAAACAACTCGGAAACTCAGTAGCTGTTCCAGCCATCCAGGCGACAGCAAAGGAATTACTCAAAATCATTCAATAGTGCCCACAAATATGCTTACTGGAAACAAAGGAGAATGGAGTGAAATTTACACACTTCTAAAACTAATAGCAGAGGGCGAAATGCTCAAAGGCGACAAGCAATTAAACCCACTATCAGATGAGCGTTACAAAGTTATCGCGTTAGAACGAAATGAAGCAACCACAGGCATCACAACTTACTCGATTAAGGGCAAAACAGTAGAAATAACGAATCCAATAGAATCTATAACACTTGACCGTGAGATCTTCAGCACCGAAGCAAACAAGCTCCTCGATGTCATTAAATCTCAGACTGGCACAGTTGAAATCCCAACAACTGAACAGTTCATGGCACAAGCATTGACCTTTTCAATTAAAGCTAGATCACAGGACAAAACTGACATCAAAGTAGAAATCCACGACCACCGCACATCTATATCACATACTCGGGGCTTTTCAATTAAGTCTCAGTTAGGCCGTCCATCTACATTATTAAACGCCTCTAGGCACACGCTTTTCAGATACAAAATTAATAATATCACCGATGATCAAGCTACCGCAATTAACAACATATCAAGCAGTAGTGCAGTAATTGATCGAATACAGAGCATCGATTCATTGAAGAATGTTACTATCGAGCCGCTAGGCCCCACCAGTAAAACCTTCTCGCAAAATCTAACACTTATAGATGATGCACTCCCAGAAGTCATTAGTAGTCTACTCTGGAAATTTTATACCGAGAATGTCCATCCGATTGATGAACTGCTACCAATTATAGCATCTCAAAATGTCCGAAATTACGAATTCACAGACAATGAAATGTTGTATAGCTCTAAAATCAAGCGACTGCTTGCTAGTTCAGCCCTAGGCATGAAGCCAGCTAAATGCTGGAATAATACATACGATGCTAATGGGGGTTATTTAATCGTATTACGCACTGGAGAAATTATTTCGTATCACATTTACGATAAAGAAGACTTTGAAGACTACCTATTTCACAATACGAAATTAGTCACACCCAGCACAAGCCGCTTAGGTGCATGCATAATATCGAAAGATACAGATGGTCACTATATAGACTTGGCATTACAAATTCGTTTCTGCCTCTAGCCATTACGATTCAAATAATCTAAAGCCTCACCTATCCGCTCAAGCTCTACTTCGCTAAGAGTGGACTTACCGCGCTTTACATCGTTCAGCCGCTTGTCTCGCAGACCTGCTTGCTTCTCTAGCCAACGACAATTCAGAGCCTCCAATCTCGGGGCTAACCAATTCCAAGTTACCTTCTGCATCACAATAGGCGATCACTCTGAACATATTGGTTCGTATGGTTTCACGCGGTTTCAACGGACCATCCCAAATGGTCGGGATGATGTCAACTCTGCCAGCGCACTCGCTCTGATTATTAACGACTACAAAATACGAACGGTCCCCTTCATTCCATTCGTCTAAAATTTGGACAACCGTTCCTAGAGGATATTTCTCTATCTGTTTCACGCTTGCAATATTCCGAATATTTTCGGAATATTGCAAGCGTGAAACAAAATAATTACACAGTCGAATACGTCGCCAGCTCAATCATCACAGACATTAAAAGCTGTAAAATTTTAAAGGTCTGTAAAAACTTCAAAATGCTACACGACCACTGTGATGCGAATGTGCTTGGCTGCTCTGAGGAGCTTCTGGATGCAATGGACACAGAAAAGGCAATCGACATTCTGAATGCCGCACAAAGCGAAGTAAACTTATGGTTAATCGCCAACTCTATTGCCAATCAAATTCAGCCGCAATGGGATTCAACGGATGTGAATGTCGAATGCCACAGTGCAGCATTTAAAATTAAGCACGGAAGAAATGCTAATTGGGATATTGAGGAAGCGGTCTGCGATGAATTATGGTTCGATACAATTTACTTAAAGCTTCGCGTTATAGTAAAAACCAAAACAGGCAAATAGATAAAGTTAGAACTAAGAGGAGCCGAAAATTTAAAGTAGATATAACGCTTAACTAGTCTCTATCGACCTGGCAACAAAGACACCTTTTCACCGCAACGCGCACAACGCTTGCAATGGATCAAGATCGCACTCCAAGACTCCGACCTCACATTCAAGGCTGGCTGGGATAAAGCTAAGAAATGTTACGAGCACAAGCGACGAGTCACCATCATGATCGACGACTTCGTAGTGGTCATTCGCCTCAAATCAGCCACTCAGGCAGATTTTGTCACCTGTTATGTAGCTGATTCACCCCGCACACGTCAAAAACTGAATGAAGCCCCCGAATGGATCAATCCCTATGAGTAGGCAAAAAAAACCGCAGATTTGCCAGGCTGGTTCTGCGGGGACCTTGATAGATTCATCAGCCACTGGCTGCGAACTCTGTCACGTAAAGAATGCATTCAACCTTATTTGTCAACCAAATTAGACTACGTCAAATCGTGCCCCCCGATAAAAAGCGAAGGGCCTCGGTGAACTCACCGAAACCCATACGCCGACCGGGAACTCCCAATCCATTTATATATAAAGGAACCAGACCTGCTTTCTAGCAGCAACAGAATAGTGCACCAAAAAGCCCGCGACTTTCCAAGCCTAAGGACATTCTACTTCTTAATGTAAGCCCTTCCATACCACGATCCAGCTATCCACGACCATTAACAACACCCCTATAACGTTACACGTTATGATTATGAATCCACCCATCACACCTGGAGAGATACTGCTAGATGAATACCTCGAACCGATGGGTATTTCGCAGAACGCGATGGCGCGCGCGATTGGAGTGGCTCCACGTGCGATCAATGAGATCGTGCATGCCAAGCGATCGATTACGCCTCAGATGTCGATTCGATTCGGAGCGTTCTTTGGGCAATCAGAAGATTTTTGGCATGGGATTCAAGTGGAGTGCGACTTCCGCGCCCTGCGCAAGGAGGCTTCAAAAATCGTCCAGTATGTGCAGACCGCCGAGTCATTGATGGTCAGCGAGGATTGATAGCTATCAGATGGAACCAGTCTTGGCGCAAGCTTTGCCATGACAACAAATCACTCTGTCGTAAATTATTCTGTCTCCACGACACCCCTTAACGATTCACGTCCATTCACGTAATGAACGGTTCAAGCACTTAGCGCCTTCAGCATCGCATCCTTCGCCTCAGTGTAACTCTGGATTTGTGCGCCTGCGTGTTCGACGAGTTCATCAGGCAAGCCTTGGCTGCGAAGAACGTCGGGGTGCATTTTTTTGCACTTCTCGCGATAGGCTTTCTTAATCTCGGTCTCTGAGGCGGACTCAGAAACACCAAGGACTTCAGCGGCATGTTTCACACTGCTGTGCTGGCTGCCGACTTCTCGGTCGGTGTAGCCGACAGGTAGGCGTAGCTTGGATTCAGCGAGGCGTAAAATTTGAATTTCAGCTTCGTGGATCTGGCCGTCTGCTTTCGCGATCTCGAGCAGCATACTGTAGAGCACCTGAGCCTGAGTCAGATCCGCTTTGGTAAGCTGTGAAAACTGGTCAAAATACGCGCCGATATCGGAGTCGGAGTCCTTCTCTTTTCGAAAGATCTCTTGTGCGGCTTTCTTGGTCTCTCCTCGAAACCCGAGTTGCGCAAAGAATTGATCGATTCGCTCGATCTCCTCTTTGGTGATTCTGCCATCGGCTTTGGCCATCTTCGCCATCGATGCCACGAGAATGAAGACGTAGGCAACGGTGATCTTTTGCTTTTCGCCGACCTTATCCGCCGCCTTATCAAACTGGTGCCCCAGTGCCGCTCCCAGCCCAATACCGATGGGCCCACCAATCGAACCGATCGCGCCTCCTATAATTTTACCCCATACTGCCATAATCGTTTTTTCTAAAATGTATAATTCAACTCACACAGGCGCAAAGCCTTCCGAACGTGGTGGCATGTAGAACGATCCCGTTTGCGATGCCAAGCGCATAAGCGAAAGACCAGACGACGTAATTGAACCGCTTAATTACGCTGATGAGACGCTTAAGCAGGACGATGTAATAGCTCAGTGGGTTTCT
Organism: Opitutales bacterium; assembly: GCA_018607135.1. GTDB lineage: Bacteria > Verrucomicrobiota > Verrucomicrobiia > Opitutales > Coraliomargaritaceae > JBPOFY01. The sequence goes on along the minus strand of JABBCA010000105.1, from coordinate 138,093 downwards.
CAACTGCATCGGATCGGCTCGTTGGCGATCCTTAGTTAAGCGTATTTAAGCGGTTCCCGCGATAGCGGTCCGGTCTCGATAAATTGAAGGGAGCTAGGTTGGCATCTTTCCTTATTCGCGTATATTCGTGTTCATTCGTGGGCGACAAAACCGAGTATAAGCCTAGGACACGTAAGTGGTGTAGATTGACATCGAAATACGAGATCCATATGCACTGTCTACTCGTCCTATAACGACTACCCAAGAATCCATAGCCGAATGACCAACAACGAAGTGATGAAAAGTGTGCGCTACACACTTGAAATTAAAAACAAAGAGGTGGTCGATCTGATCCAAGCTGGCGGCGTGGAGCTGTCCGTTCTGGATGTGGTGGCCCTGCTGAAGAATGAAGACGAGGAAGGCTATACCAATTGCTCCGATAGAACCATTCACGCCTTTCTGGATGGACTGATCCTTAAACGCCGTGGACCGAGCGATGGTCCGGCTAAGCAGTTTTCCACCTCCTCGATCGATAACAATACGATCCTGCGTAAATTGCGCATCGCTTTTGAAATGCGCGATACCGACATGATCGAGACCCTGTATAACGTGGGCTTGAACATCTCAAAAAGTGAGATCAGCGCCCTCTTTCGCGCTCCCACGCACAAGCACTACATGAAGTGTGGCGATCAATTCCTACGCAATTTCCTGAAGGGCCTGACGCACCGCTATCGCCCTACTTCCGAGTAAACATAAAGCCTCTCCTACAAATCGCTAAAGACGATTCCACTCTGCTATTTCAGCTTTAATCTGATCCCAAGAGCGCCCTTTCAAGCAGCGCGGATCTGGATCCGCTTCGGCGTCCTCGAAATAAGAAAGTGATTTCTCTACTGACCATAAACTAGACTGCGGATACTTCCTCTCATAAAAGGAAAGTATCTCTTTCCGATTATGGTGCTGCATCAATTCGTAGAGGTCCCAAAAGTCTTTTTTACTCCCACGATTCGCAATGGCATTGAGTTTCATCGCCGCAATATCTTCAACTGCCATAACTCGAACTGCTTCCACTTCTTCAACACCGACTACCATCGGATATTGATGCGCCATACAGTCTAACTTGATTCCATCAAGAACTCCGAGAACCGTATTTTTTTCAACTGTAGCCTCGGATAATCCATACTCACTTACGAGCAACTCTGCTAAGCGAAGCGAATCAAACGCACGATCTGAAAATAAATCGATATCCACCGAAACTCGATGCCCAAACCTCAAAGCGAGTGCGGTGCCTCCAACCAAGAAGAACTGTCCCATAGATTCATCGGCCATCAATCGTTTAAGTAATGACCACAACTCAGGACTCACTGCATTCAGAGCTAAACTCATCGTGCCCAATTTTGCCCACGCTGATATGCCTTAAAGCTAGAACATGGAATACGAAATTGATGTGCAAAGAATGCAATCGTCTTCTTAGACAAGGAAGGTGCCGTTGTTAAGACCTCCCTCATCCGCTTCTCCCCATAAAACTTCCATGCGCCACGAACATCCTTTGAGGTTCCACGCTCCACAATGCGTGCAATTAAAAAGGCGGCATTCTTTTCGATGTCTATCGAAGTCACGTCCACATCCCAAAAGAGATGCGGGGATAATTGAGCAATAAAATCAGATTCAACGATCACACACTATATAGTGCGCCGATCATTCAATGAATCAAGATCATTGAGTCTCAGCCCCTCGCGACACGAATCACCGGCGTCCAAAATAACCATTCATCTTGCATAATACTCTTTATATGAAATAGGCTCTAGGTGACGGTGGGATGAGCACCCAATCAAGTTCCGAGTATTGAGACTTCAGCTCGGGGCGTCAGATTATGCATTCCATTGTAAGGATCCCGCTTGCGGGAGCGCCTGTCTCATTGTGCCTCCCGCCGTCACCTCAATAAGTAATCACACCATTTTGATTTTCGGCAACTGGAATTGGTTTGACTGAGCCAATCGGCTTCTGGTCGTTTTTTTGAACGTCCAACATCGAACGTCGAGTGCCCAGATGAGGCGCTCCGCCCCCGGATCACAGGTAGGGTTTTTAGGTATTCTCATTCATCATTGGGCGTTTGACGTTGGATGTTCGACGTTCCCTCATCAGCGCGTTTCTTATAGCCTGCTGTTACGGAAGGCTCTGCCCGCGAGGTGCTGCGAATTAGTTCAGAAGCTATGCGCATTTTCACGAATAGTGATGCGCGGCAGTATACAAACGAATCACTACACACTAACAGCTCCTACCCACTATCCAATCGACTTTAAGAAGCAATTCATTCAGCTTAAAAGGCAATGAAATCTCCTGTTGAATTCAGCTATGGTAAACAATCCGAGTCTACTAAAGACTATCGGCAAGACTGCTTAATGCTCACACCAGCAGAAAGGCTTGCTTGCATTCAAAAACTACGCATCGCATTTTGGGGTAATGCAGCAGCTACCGGAAGACTTCAGAGATCTGTTGTGTCTCTTAAACGAGCACAAAGTTGAATATTGATTGTTGGTGGCTGGGCTCTTGGAGTTCATGGTTATGTGAGGGCCACTGGTAATATGGATATCTGGATCGGTCAGTCGGATGAAAATATCCTAAACTTGCTCACGACACTCAAAGCTTTTGGAGTGCCTGACGGAGTTGATAGCGAGTTTTTTAAAGAAAACGGCAACGCGTTCCGAATGGGCACCCCGCCACTAAGCATTGAAATCATAACTGAAGCCACCGGGGTCGACTTCTCTGCGAGCTATCCAAATCGGGTTTCAATTGAGGCAGACGACATTGAAATACCTTTCATCGGCTATGATGATCTAGTTAAAAACAAGCGAGCAAGCGGTCGTTTACGCGACCTTGCCGATTTAGAGGGACTCGGCGAAGAATAGCCTCACACACCATCTCTGATTCACGTCAATCAACGTAAATTAACGGTTTCTAAAACTTTACGCCTTGGCGTCTTTACGTGCGTTCTTTTTGTAGAGCCCATGGATCACTCCGCTCATACCACCCTGCTACTCGACAACTATCACCGCTGCTTTGGTGAGAATTTGATTGCTCGTGGTGAGAATGAGGCGGAGCGCTTGATGAACGTGCCCTTCGTAGTGCTCTCGCATGGGACACAGGAAGACCCAGTTCTAAATTATGGGAACCTATGCGGGCAGAAGCTGTTTGAAATGGATTGGGAGACGCCCACGAAAATGCCTTCGCGATTCACCGCGGAGCCAATGCACCGCGATGAGCGGGCAACGCTTTTGAATGATGTGCGAACGAAAGGGTGTTCAGACAACTATCGCGGCATACGAATCAGCGCCACGGGGAAACGGTTCTCTATCAACTCTGCCCGGATCTGGATGTTGCTCGATGAGGCGGGGGAAGTCGTCGGCCAAGCCGCGACCTTCTCTGACTGGGACCTGCTTTAAGTAAAAAACTTAAAGTATAATGGATGATACATGATAGGTAATGGCTAATCTGGGTGCAGCTCCCGTCGTCGCTTGGCAGCTATGACGGGCAGGCTGAACGTGTTTTGTTGAGGCCGAATCATTATAGGCAGAATCATGCTGATGCTCTGTTGGCGATGAATGATTGTAGATGCTCGATAGGCAATGGCACGCAACAGAGCCATTACGGACGGGCATGGGTGCTTCATTTACGCTGAATTAGGAGCATGTTATTGTAATTTTCCTAGCGTTCCATGAACGTAGGTGTCCGGTCTTTGACTTTGTTGGACCGATTTCTCCTTGGATCATACAACTGTCGCTGCCTGGCTATTGACGAAGGGTTAGTGATCGGCAGTATCGACCCCAATGACTGAATCTGGAGATTACGAGGAGCGACTATTCATGTTTGGCCGCTTGGCTGAAATGCAACAATGGCAGCGCGTAATTGAAACAGGGAACACTCTACTCGCAGATGAGCCTGACGATGCTTGGGTGCATGAGAAGATGGGCCAAGCTTACATCTGCTTACGTAGTATGCAGAAAGCAGAGCAACATGTTGAAAAAGCCCTCACCCTAAACCCTGACAGTGACAACTCGCTGTTCTACCTTTCAATCATTCAGGCACAGAGTAAGAAGCTATTGGAGGCGGAGAAGACGATTGCGAAAGCAATTGAAATGCAACCGAACGTCGCACTCTACTGGGAGCAACGCGCACGCTTTAGCTACAATCGGAAGGCTTATAAAAAAGCGAAGCAATACGTGGTGAGCGCTTCGCAACTCGACCCAACCGATGCGGACATCATCAATTTGAGTATCTTAATCGATGAACAGCTGGACGAGTATGACATGACTCCAGCGAATGAATACATTGATCGACTCAAGAAAGCGCTTGAGCTTGAACCTGAGAATACCGACGTGCTCAACAACATCGGTGTGCATTACTTAGATGGTTTAAAAGATCCTGTGACTGCCGAGACCTACTTCCGTAGAGCACTCGTGATCGATCCCACACTCGAAGAATCCCGTAAGAACGTGTTGACGGCAATACGCCTACAAGACCCCCTGTTTCGCATCTTGTATTTTCCTTTCGATAAAGGAGTCATGTTGATTTTACGCTTCTTCCAAATCTGCTGGGCAAAAAAGTGGCCCATCATCTTCCTTATTTTTGTAGGCAAATATCTACTCGTCCTCGGTGCCGCGATCTTCGTTTTATGGGCAATCTTTTTCTATCCATTGATCTTCATGTATCGATGGATGACGCTAGTTGATTTGAGACGAAAATCCAATGATCTCTCATTGAAACTCCCCAAATGGATGAAGCCGTTTTTTAGGCTGAAGCGCTCGCAGAGAATCGCTTGCTTTTTTGGAGCTTGGGCATTGATCTGGGCCACGCTGACTGGAGTCACTCGAATCGATGTAACGGGCACTCTCTTCATTGTGCTGGTCATCAGCTGCGTTGCCCTCTGCCTCACCTATGGCTGGGTGCAACTTTTCATTCAACATCGAGCTGAAAGACAACAATAACTTTTCCCCATGAACGACTTACTACGACGCACTGCACAACTGCTGGAAACACAACTCGCAACCGATCCAGATAACTTCAAACTAAAGTTTCATCTTGTGGAGGTGCTCTCCCAACTTGGCGAACGTGAGTCGTTATTCAACTTACTCGATGCGGCTTTAATCGTAGCGCTCTGCAAGGAGCCAGACCTGTTTGATACCCTGATTCGCAGCCTCGCTGCGAATTCACCACAGGATGCGCTGACTATTCTCAATCAGGCATTGGAGCAGGATAAGTCGAATGCCCTCTTCTACTGGCGAAAAGCGGAGATTATGGAACTGCTAGAAGAGCCTGAGCAAGCTGCTAAATTTCGAAGTGTGGCCTGCGTGATCGATGAGGATTTTGAAACCACGCCTCCGCCCGCATTACTCAACACTCAAAGCGAGGAGCCTGAAAAGCCTCAGCTGATCACCCATCAAGGGGTGTATGACGGCCCGGACGATGGACTGCCGAGCGATGATGATATGGCTCAAGTAAACGAACTATTGGCATCTTTCGATAATGGCAAACGAAGCGCATCCTTCAAAGATGTAGGCGGCATGGAAAGCTTGAAGAATCAAGTGCGAATGAAAATCCTACTGCCCTTTGAAAAGCCTGAACTGTTTAAGAAATTTCGTAAAAATGCAGGTGGTGGCGTCTTGCTGTATGGACCTCCAGGATGCGGGAAAACCCTGCTCGCACGTGCAGCTGCGGGGGAAGCAAATTTATTTTTTGGAAGCTTAGGCATTCCAGAGGTCCTCTCCAAATGGATCGGTGAGAGTGAGCAAAGAGTGCATCAATTTTTCGAAACCGCGCGGCGACAATCTCCGTCGCTACTATTCATTGATGAAATTGATGCGCTTGGCGGGAAGCGATCGGAGGCATCCGCATCGATGTCCACCCTTGTAAATGTCTTACTGACTGAAATCGATGGTGCCACTTCAAACAACGAAAATGTATTTGTGATCGCGGCCACCAATATGCCGTGGCGAGTGGACAGCGCGTTTCGTCGCCCGGGTCGTTTTGATCAAGTGATCTTTGTTCCACCACCTGATTTCGAAGCGCGTATCGCGATCCTGGATCTTTATCTCCAAGACATGCCAACTGAGACTATTGATACAAAGAAGATCGCGAAAGTAACCGCCAAATTTTCAGGGGCCGATTTGGAAGCGCTTATCAGTGCAACCGCGGAAGACGCGCTTCTGGAGGAAATGAATACCGGTAAGAGTCAATTGATCACTACGCAGCGCCTTCTGAAACGGGCGAAACAACAACGCCCCACGACACTCGAATGGCTAGAACAAGCAACCAACTACGCAAGCTTTGCCAATAGCTCTGGACTCTATGATGACCTCGCAAAGTATTTGGATGAGCTGTAATACTTAACGGTTCTGTCGACCAATAATCCTTAAAAGAGTAGTCAGAAGACGGGATTCAGACTTGAATGAGAACGCTTTACGAAACTTGAGACGTCGCCAAAATGGCGAGGTGCTGCGATTCGATAAATACTTCATGGTCAGCGACTGACTCCTGTATCTAGGGTAATTCAGCCGAATCACTTATACCAAATTTAGTAAAGTTTAATCCTTATACTTTCGTATTCGGTTGCGCGGCGTGGCCCACACCGCATTCATCCGACGTGCTTGAAGCTTTCAATCGTGCCGACTGGGCCAGTCAGCGCTACCCAATCAAATATTTTTTCATTCGGTATTAGTGACTGGTCGCTGAGCGGACACTCATTTTTAGATTAGGAGTCAGATCAGAATTAAGACTTGTCAGCGTTGCCTGCTAAATAGTCGTCACCCCTAGCCCCTAACCACTACCCACCAACGCTTCGAGGACTCTGACCGCGTTGGACGGGCCATCCTCACGACTGAGTATCTCCGCGACTTCTCTAGCGCGGTTTCGCATCCTTTCGCTCTCCTCAACCTTGCGGACGGCCTTAGGCAAGTCTTCTGGCCAGCGCTTACGTTTCACCTCTAAGCCGCAGCCCAGCTTTTTAACTTCGTTGGCAAAGAACCATTGGTCACCAATGTGTGGAATGATAATATTGGGCACGCCTGCGTGGAGCACACTGGCAGTCGTGCCCGATCCACCGTGATGAATCACCATCGAGGCGTATTTGAATAATTGATCGTGGGAAAGCTTGCCGATACACTTCATCTCAGGACGTGGTCGCTCGATCGTGAGTCCAGCCCAACCTGCTTGTATGATAATCTTTTTACCCTTCGGCCAATTGCACATGAAACGGCTCATGATTTTTCGTGCCTCATCAAAAGTGACACTACCGAAGTTCAAGATGGGAACTTTTTCGTCGCCACAGAATGCTTTGAGCTCGTCATTGAGTGACGAATCCTCCGGCGCTTGCCAGCGTAGGTAGCCGGCAAATTCAAAACGCTCACTCCAGAGCTGCTTGGGGGCAAAGAGTCCTGGTGAAACGGTGACAATGACTTTGTCGGCGGGTTCGAGCACGAAGCTCTCTGACTTGCCCATATGGTGACGTGCCATGGTTTCGCCAACGACGCGGTTGATATTCCAACAAAGCACGCGGTCGGTAATCCGCCAGAGCATACGGTTCCACTGACGACGAAGCGTAGCTGGTGCGACGAGCATACGTGGCAGGCCTTCGGGTGGATAGCTCGGTGAAGGCACGACGTTGTGCGCAAAGGTGGTCACGGCACAGGGAATGTTGTGCGTTCGTGCGAGCACACAGAGGTTGGCGAAGAGGTAGCTGCTTACAAAAAGATCCGCCAGCTGTATTTCACTTTCGAGCGTATCCAAGATCTCATCAAGATATGGTAGCGACTCGGAGTATATAATCCGCATCAAATCAAGCGGATTCTTGGCGTGCGTGAGATCGCGCATCGCTTCGGCAAAACCAGATTGGTCCCAGTCTGGTGGCAGGTAGATAAACTCAATTCCAGCAGATTCAATTTCGATTCGAAACAGTGAGACCGTGGCAAAGCGCACTTGATGCCCGGCTTCAACGAGTGCGCGGCCTAAGCGAATCACAGGATAAATATCGCCCGTGGAGCCGTGTGAAGTGAGTAAGACACGCATGTTTGGAAAGTGAATAGTGTGTAGTGGTCAGTGGCTAGCAAACTGAACACTGTGGGCTATGTGACCCTAGGTGACCATGAATCAACATTAGAGTCAGCGGTCACGCAAACGTAAGCTGACATGATGTTCCATAGATGAGTAATCGCCAATATATAATTACATGGCTACTACCCGACGACATCGCGACGCTACACGTCGCTCACATCTGACAACAAAACGACCGATTATCCATTACTCATAAGCGATCACTCATGAGCGATCACTCATGAGCTCTGAGCTGATCAAAGGGCTAAAAGCCTTTAATATCAAAGAGACCGGTCACTGATGAATTATTGTGGATCCGTTTGATGCCTTCACCGAGAAGTTCCGCAACACTCAACACTGTAATTGGCACGCCTGCTCGTTGCTCGACCGTTGTTGTATTGGTGGTGATGAGTTGGTCGATATCGCCCTTGGCTAGACGCTCGTAACCCAGATCGTTCAATACGCCGTGACTGACGGCTGCCATGACGCTCTTGGCACCATTTTCTTTAAGCAATTTTGCAGCGGCACAGAGTGTGCCTGCAGTCTCTGTCATGTCGTCAATCAAGAGAATATCGCGACCTTCAGTTTCACCGACGAGTGAAATCGCTTCCACTGTTTCGGCAGAGGTGCGGCGTTTCGCTATAAAGCCGAGAGGCGTTTTGAGCATGGTCGCATATGCAGAGGCCATTTTCATGCCACCGATATCGGGTGAAAACAGTGTCAGATTAGAGGTGTCGATATCTTTAAGGTATTCAAACAGAACCGGTGACGCGTAGAGGTGGTCGACTGGAATGTCGAAGAAACCTTGGATCTGTTGCGCGTGGAGATCGACGGTGAGCACACGATTAGCACCTGAAGAAACCAGTAGATTGGCTACGAGCTTAGAGGTGATTGGCACCCGTGGCTGGTCTTTGCGGTCTTGGCGAGCATAGCCGTAAAATGGAATCACTGCGGTGATACGGTTGGCGGACGCACGACGAGCGGCATCGATCATGATGAAGAGCTCCATCAAGTTCTGATTGGCCGGATTATTCGTCGACTGTATAATGAAGACATCCGCGCCACGAATATTCTCGTTGATACGCACAAAGCTCTCTCCATCAGGGAAGTTAATGACGTCGGCCTGACCGAGTTCGACGCCGATATAATCGCAAATTTCTTTGGCGAGTGCGGGGTTGGATTGACCGCTAAAAATTTTAAGAGAGCTTGGATTCATTAGATGATTTATTCGCTAGTGCCGTTGGTGGTGAGAGCTTCGACAGTTTTTTCCACTTGATCAAACCTTTTGAAAAGTTCGGGCAATTTACGTTGTAAAATCGCGATGCGGTTAAACTGCATCATCGGCATGACGGGGTATCCACGAACTTTCGCCTTTGGGTCAATCGACGAGGTGACCGCAGTGCCGCCAGCGATCATCGCCCCCGAACCAATCTTAAGGTGCCCAGCGATGCCTGCTTGCCCAGCGACGACAACGCCATCACCTAGCTCAGTGCTACCGCTGATGCCGACTTGAGCGACGATTAAACAGCCTTTACCGACTCGCACATTATGGGCGATCTGCACCTGATTATCGACCTTTGTGCCTGTTCCGATAATAGTGGAGCCGAAACGGGCTCGATCGAGAGTAGAATTGGCACCGATATCGACATCTTCTTCAAGAACCACTTTGCCGATTTGTGGCACGCGCTGGTGGGCGCCTTCATGAAATTCATAGCCGTAGCCATCGGATCCAATCACACAGCCGGCTTGCAGGCGGTTGCGTAGCCCGATTTCGCAATAATCCGCGACCACGACTCGTGGAAACAAGTAGGCATCATCTGCAATGCGCGCATATCGCCCAACACTGACATGTGCTTCGAGCACCGCTGCACCAATTTTTGCACCTTGGCCAATCACACAAAGTGGACCCACACTTGCAAGCGGAGATACGACCGCGTCTGGGTGCACGACTGCTGACGCGTGGATTCCCGGCTCTGGCTTAGGATTGAGGGTGTTTTCAATGTCGCGGCAGATCAAGGCCAGAGCAAAGGATGGATTCTCCAACTTTATAAATAGCTGCCCCTGTTTAGGGCTGCCTTCATAATCCTTGGGCAAAAGAAGCACCGATGCCTTAGATGCCTCGACCTCTGGGCGATATTTAGGATTCCCAAGAAAGGACAGGTCTCCAGCGATTGCCTCAGAGAGTGAACTGATTCCTACAATAGCATCGTCGTAAGCGCCGACACAGTCTGCCGTCTCACCGACTATTTGAAGGATACGTTGTGGAGTATATGCGAAAGCCATTATGGGTATAAAACAAAAAACCCTGTCCTTTGCGAGAACAGGGTTTTTGAAATGTAAATAATTAAGAAGCCATTACTCTGCGTTGAGCACAGCAATCACGGAGTCTGTGATCTCAAGAGAATCGTCTGCGAAGATCACTGCATTTTTAGCAAGAACGAGGTCGATGGCCTTATCGGAAGCAACTGTCTTGACTGCTTCGAGTGCCTTTTCTTGGAGTGGCGCGAGGTCTTGTTGCTGGCCTTGCTTAGCAAGTGCTTGGGCTTGCTGCTGGAATTGCTGAAGTTTGCCTTGCTCTTCTTGAAGCTTACCTTGGAGCTCGCGAACCTTCGCTTGAGCTTCTGCTTTGGCATCTTCGCTCGCAGCTGGGTTTGCAACCATTGCTTCTGCCTCGCGACCTTCAGTCACAATCGCTTGGATGTTTCCCTGCATCTTTTTCATTTCCTCTTCAACGGGAGCAACAGAGCCACGAACCTTTTCAACAGCTGTTTGAAACTCGGTGTAATCGTTCAGCACACGTTGGACGTCAACTGTCGCAATAACAGGAGTTTTTTGAGCAAAGAGGCCAGCTGTAATAAAAACAGAGGCGAGAATAACAGTAGTTAGTTTTTTCATAATATGAGTAGATGTAGATCGTATTTAATGGTTAATGGCACGCTCACGACTAGAAGCGTGTGCCGAATGAGAAGTTAAACTGTGTGCCACTGGCTTCGCCAGTAGGGTCGGTGATTGGAAGGCCGAGATCGAGCTTGAGCGGAGAACCCATGAGTATGAGTCGAACACCCACGCCCCAGTTATCTGCATACTCTCCCATATCAAAATCAAATTCATCGTCATTCACAAATCCCCAATCATAGAACACAACGAAGGCAAAAGGTTCCGCCACACGGAACATATACTCAAAGGAAATGAGGCTGTAGGTGTTACCACCCACCGATTCATCGCTATCGTCTGGGTCACGTGGACCAATATCACGGTAGTCAAAGCCACGGAGTGTTTCAGGGCCACCGAGATAGAAACGGTCATAGAATGGAACCTCATCGCTATTTCCCCATGGAGAAACGGTGCCTATACGTGCGACAATCGAGAGTGATTGCTCCATGGTATCAAAGGTGGGAATGAAGTGAGCCGTGCGCGCATCGACTTTCCAGTAGTTCACATCGCCACCAAGACCCGCCAGCTCTGTGGCAATCGAGGTGCGATTACCTTCACGAGTGAATGTGAGCGTCTTACGATTGTCACGTAGGAACGTGAGCCCCACCTTAGACACCAAATCTTCACCTTCAGCAGCTTGGAAAACATCTGCAATCCCATCATTTCCGAGCGAGCCATCAGGATTTTCCACGGTTCCAAGCCCAGGATTGCGATCTACATCGAAAATTTCAACCAGCTCCATGCGGTAGGAAAGACGTGCTTCCACGAGTTCAAAGATTCGGCGGCGAAGGTAGAGCTCGAAGCCTGTGCGCAATTCGCTGTAATCCGCACTATTGTAATCGGACTCGGTGCGGTAGAGCTCAACACCAAAGGCAAGACGTTGTTCAAACAACCATGGTTCTTCAAACCCAATCAAAATTTCATTACTGCTCGAACCCAACGCGATACGGAAACGGAATTTTTGGCCATCTCCTTGGAAACCAGAACGCCAATTGAATAGGTCAAAATTTCCTTGGGTCATTTCAAAGTAAATAACCGCGCTCTCAACCGAACCAAAACCAGCACCGAATGTAAAATTACCCGTGCGCCCTTCTTCGACGACTACACTTAAATTTTTGCGACCAGGGATATTGGTATTTTCTGGGCTGAGTCGAACTTGCTCGAAGAAATTGGTATTATCGAGACGGCGCTCACTGACCTCCATGCGGTTGCGGTCAAAAACGTCCCCAGGGCGCAGCGCTAGTTCACGGATAATGACCTTAGCCTTACTCTTAGTATTACCTTCGACCTTTATTGACTCTAAATAAAACTTTTCACTTTCACGAACACGGAACGACACATCGATACGGCTGGTTTGCATATTGGGGACACGTTCAGCACGAACACCCGTTTCAAGATAACCCGAAGCATAATAAAGACTTTGGATAGCGTCGGCCGCTTCATCGACAGCAGAAGGAGAGAATACCTCACCTGGTTTGATACCCACGCGAGCCAATATTTCCTCGCTGGTAAAAATCGTAGCGCCTTCCACTGAAAAATCACCGATCATATACTGACGCCCTTCGGTAATCTGGATCGTGATATCGATCTGATCGTCACTTACGAAATCGATGCTGACATCGTCTTCCTTAATTTCAACGTCGAGGTGACCGTTATCCCGATAGAAACTGCGAAGTAGATTTAAATCCTCCTTGAACAATTTCTCATCAAACTTACCACTACCAGTGATCCAAGAAAGCCAGCCATGCTCTGAAGTCTCTAGAGTCTTGAGTAGTTTTTTATCTTTGAATGAAGTGTTACCTTCGAAATTGATGTTATCGATGCGAACTTCACCACCTTCATTGATGTCGAAAGAAACAGATGCGAGCCCTGTTTGCTCATTACGGTCGATACGATAATCGACTTCCACGTCTGGATAGCCTTGCTCAACATAGTATTCTTGAATCCTCTCCGCGGCCTCGCTGACTTGATATTCATCGAGCCATTGCTCTGCTTGAATTTCCGCCTTGGAAGCTAAGCGATTGTCAGAGTAGTCACGATTTCCATAAAAGCTAAGGTTTTGAATTCGGTATTTAGATACCAAGTTAAAGATCACATCGACGGTCTCGTTTGCCGCATTCACGACTTCCACCTCAACAAATTCGAAGTATCCAGTGCCGTATAAGGTGCGGATCGACTTATCGATTAGCGCGGGGCTGTAATCCATACCTGAACGTAGTTGGACATTACCAAATACGAACTGATCACTGACGGCACGAAACCCTTGGAAATTAGTTTTGATCTCGTTAACGACTGGAAATGCTTCCGCCTGTTCTTGAGCTGTAAGCGTCAGGACTGAAGTGGATAAAGAGCCGAGCGTAGCCGCTAGGCAGAATGTTAATTTTAAGAAACGCATGTAAATAGATGTGCTGAAAAGACGTAAACTAGCGATGATAGTTCTCGTATCTGGTGTATCGGCGGACGAAGGTCAAATCGATATCTCCAATCGGGCCATTCCGTTGCTTAGCGATAATCAGTCGAATGTGCTCGACGTCTCCTGGCATGGCTCCCTCATCCACTCCTTCATCGTCATCGCGCTTTTTAGGGCGGTGCAGCAGTAAGACGACGTCGGCGTCCTGCTCGATAGATCCAGACTCACGAAGATCCGAAATACGAGGATCGCGATTTTCCTTTTCGGATTCACGATTCAACTGCGATAGGACCAGGACTGGAACATTTAATTCCTTGGCCATCCCCTTCATACCACGAGAAATTTCAGCGATTTGCTGCTCACGTTGGACACGATTGTCCGTGCCGCGCAGCAGCTGCAAGTAGTCGACAACGATCAGTCCAAGTGGATTCTTCGTGTGTAATCTGCGCGCCTTGGCTCGCACGTCGAGGATCGTCGAACTGGAGCCATCATCAATCCAGAGAGGCGCTTGCTTGAGCTCTTTCACGGTAGTGGCAATGTCCGCCGAGTCCTTTTTGGAGATGACACGATCACGGATCCGCTTCATATCCACGCGAGCGCGACTACAAATGAGACGCATGGCAAGTTGAGCAGCGGTCATTTCCAAACTGAAAACCAATACACCTGCGGGCTTGCGTCCGCCATCGGGAATCATGGCATGTTCGGCAAAATTCATCGCAAGAGAGGTCTTACCGACTGAAGGACGCGCAGCGAGCACGATCATTTGGCCCGGATGAAATCCGTAAGTCATGCCGTCGAGGTCGCGAAAGCCTGAAAGCACGCCATCTGCATCGTCCTTACCATTGAGCAGGGCGTGAATGTCCGAAACGGCCTCATCCAGTGAGACACTGATAGGAATCGCTGCGTCAGTGACACGGTCGCGACTGATTTCAAAAATGTCCTGCTCAATCTTCTCGATAAAAGCAGACATGTCCTCCTGCTGCTCGTAGCATGCCTCGATCGCCTCACGAGAGGTGCGGATTAAGCGGCGCAAAAGATATTTCTCGTGAACAATCTTAGTGAAGTAACGAGAGTGTGCCGCCGTTTCGATGCGGTCTTGAATGGCGTAAATGGCAGCAATGCCACCGACCTCTTCGGCCTGACCATTTTTCTGCAAGTGGTTGAAAAGCAGAATCTCATCCACTGGATCTCCAGTTTGATAGAGTTGAATCAACGCACGAAAGATTTCTTGGTGCGCTGTCTTGTAAAAATACTCAGGAGCGATCTTTGCTTCGATACACTCGGTAAGAATTTCACGACCGCCATCAATCAAACAGGCGGCTAAAAGGCCTTCTTCGGCCTCGATACTGTGCGGCTGAACCCGAACCCCATCATCAGCATTTTCGCGTTTTTTACGATCGCTGAATTTGCGACCGCCTTTGCGAAAATCTCCTGACGACGTGGATTCGGGTGGCATAGGACTGAATGCTGTCTATACGACCGCGTGACGCGAATTAATCTTCGTCTTCTTCAGAACTTTCTTCAGCAGCTTCTTCGATTGGATTCTCAGAAACAACTTCGAACTTAATTTCACTCTCAACATCGGCATGAAGCTTCACTGCTGCAGTGTGAGAACCAAGCTCCTTGATAGGCGCTGGGAGGCCAAGCTGTTTTTTAACCAGCTCGATGCCCTCTTCTTTGAGGCGCTCGATCAAATCGTTGGCAGTGACTGCGCCGAACATCTTACCGCCTTCACCAGTTTTCACTGCGATCGCGATATGGATACTCGCGATCTTCTCGCCGAGTGTGCGTGCGTCTTCGAATTCTTTTTGCTCACGTGCTTCGCGTGCTTTCAGAAGCGACTCAACGTGTTTCTTGTTTGCCTGTGTGATCGGCAAAGCAAGCTTGCGTGGTAGCAAGAAGTTGCGTGCGTAACCCGCACGGACTGTTACTGTGTCACCCTCGGCGCCGAGGCCTTTGATGGGTTGTAGAAGGAGAACCTGATTATTGGCCATGATACGTTCTAGTGTTTAAAAGTGTTGGTGTAATGAGTGTTGTTTAAAAAGGGACGTCTTCGTCGAGCGTGTCGTCGCTGTTATCGAAATCAGCTGCTGGCTTCGATTCTTTCGTGTCGCGTGCGGGAGGAGAGCTACGTTCGTATCCACCACCACTACTGTCGCCATCATCACGTCCGCCCACGAACTGGAAGTTTTCTAGAACTACGCTGAGCTTGCTGCGCTTTTGTCCATCTTGCCCCTCCCATTGGTCGAGTCGTAGGCGACCCTCCACGTGGATGGGCTTTCCCTTGCGCATGTATTTGGTGATGACTTCAGCTTGCTTGCCGAATGCGTCGATGTCGACAAATGTCGTCTCTTCTTTACGTTCGCCATCTTTGGTCGAATAGACGCGAGAGACGGCGAGTCCAAGTTTGCAAATTGTAAGACCGCTGGCAGTGACGCGTGTTTCTGGATCACGAGTCAGGTTTCCCATTAAGATAACTTTATTGAAGGATGCCATAGGTCTAGTGCGCTGGGTCGCGCGGTTTGCAGCTTAGTTAGATTGAACGAAGATACGGTTCACACGCTTGTCGAGCTCGAGCTTTTCTTTCAAGAGAGCAGGCACGGAGCTTTCGCTAGTGAAGTAGATCTCGACATAGTGACCTTGCGCAAAGCGGCGGTCAGCAGCACGTGCAAAATCGCGCACGCCGAGGTCCTCAGTGGAAGAAACTTCAGCGCCGAGGTTGCCGAGGAGTTCAGAGAGATCAGCCGTTACCTTAGCCGCGTCGTCGTCTGTCGAGCGGAGGTCTAGGATGAATGTTGTTTTGTATGTGTTCTTAGTCGTTGCGCTCATGCTTAGTTGCTGTGCGTTGGTTAATGAAGTTCATGGCTGGCTCACCGCCTTTGTCAATCACGAGAGAAATGTGATCGAGGTAGGTAGGCATAGAGTCGGCCAGGAGAGTTTGATCGTCTTGGGAGAATTTACCCAAAACATAATCTGCGAGGTCCATTTCTTTGTGAGGTTTGGCCCCGATACCGATACGATAGCGGAGAAACCCATTTCCAACCTGTTCGAGTAGGTCGGTGATCCCGTTGTGCCCACCACCGCTGCCGTTGTGGCTGAGTTTTGCACGAGCCACATCGAGTGTGATATCGTCATAAACAACCAGTAGCGAGGAAGGGTCTAGCTTGCGGTAACGAAGAATGGCGCCAAGAGCACGCCCGCTCGCATTCATAAAGGTTTGAGGCTTTACGAGCATGAGCTTGCGGTCGTCGTGTTTGACGACTGCGACCTCCGCTTCAAATTTGGCATCGTGTTTCCACACGCCACCTAATTTTGAGGCAAGTTTGTCGACAACATCGAAGCCGATGTTGTGTCGGGTTTTACGGTATTTAGCTCCGGGGTTTCCGAGGCCGGCAATGACCGTAATGGACATTATGAAAGAACAGGGTTGGAGGCTAAAGCAGTCGTGCGATCGCCTCCGTTAAAATTTAGGCTTCAGCTTTTGCGTCGTCAGCGGCTTCGTCATCTTCCTTCACCTTAGTCGCAGGAACTTCGTCAGCAGCGACTTCGTCAGCAGCCTCATCCGTCGCAGCTGCAACCGTTGGAGCTTGGATAGAAACGAGCACTTGAGCCGGCTCGCCGAGGAATTCAACACCCTCAATAGCAGCAAGATCGCTAATGTGGAAAGCATCACCAACCGCGAGACCTGATACGTCGACTTCTACGTGCTCAGGGAGCTTGGAAGGACGGCAGCGGATGTCGATTTGGTGTGTTTTGTGGTCGATAACACCACCATCACGAACACCCACACACTCAGATTCACCAGTAAGGTGAACTGCGATTTGCGTATTGAAGCTTTGCCCGCGCTCCACTTCTTGGAAATCAATATGGTCAACAGATCCTTTGATTGCATCGCGTTGAACATCTTGAACCAATGTGAGTGCGGTAACCCCCTTCTCATCAGTCAGCTCGATAAGAGCAGAGCCACCAGCGAGCTCGCGATTTAAGTCACGAAAATCAACTGCAGACACAGTGATGGAGCGTGCTTTACCTTGTCCGTAGAGAGAGGCTGGGATTTTACCTTCCGCGCGGAGGCGGCGTGCGACGCCACGACCAGTGTTATCACGGTTTACGATGTTTAGTTTGAACTGTTGCATGTCTATAAAATTGCAGAATTAAGGCCATCTTTCGGAAGCTCGGAAGATGAGAAAACCGCGCAGAGTAAAATAACCGAAATGAAAAGCAACCCTAAGTTTGACGAATTTTGCTGCTTTCTCAATTACACAACACTGACTCAAAAATCGACTCGCAAATCCGACGGCTCTGATAATCGTGTGTGGACATACACTATGGCACAAGATCCGACACCACCACTGACTCCCGACCGCCTGCAGGCACTCAACTCGATTCCCTGCGAAGAAGCCCCCTCACCCGGTTACGTCATCCATATGGATCGCTTGGAGGCAAACTGCCAATTACTCCAATCAGTGGCAGAACGCAGTGGCGCCAAAATCCTCTTAGCCCTCAAGGGATTCGCCTGCCACAGCACCTTCCCCATGCTCCGCCGCTACCTGAGTGGCACCACCTCGAGCGGACTACACGAGGGCCTACTCGCTCACGAGCTCTTTGGCAAAGAGGTGCACGTCTACTCGGCCGCCTACAAGCCCAGCGAGCTGACCCACCTCAACCGCTTCGCCCACAGCCTCGTGTTCAACTCCGCCAATCAACTTGCCAAAGGGATCGAAATTCTCGGCAACAGCCGCAAGGCCGAACTCGGCCTGCGTGTAAACCCAGAATATTCCGAAGTTGAAACTGAACTTTACGATCCCTGCTCACCGGCCTCACGCCTAGGCACTACGCGCGCAGCGCTCGATAAAGCACTCAGCAATCTTCCCGAAAAACTCCTTAATCAACTCCACGGTCTTCATTTCCACGCGCTCTGCGAACAGGATGCCGATGCTTTAGAACACACCGCTGAAGCCTTTGAAAAAAAATTTGGCGACTTAATACCCGGCATGAAATGGCTAAATTTTGGCGGAGGGCACCATATAACGCGCCCCGGATACGACATCGACCGCCTTTGCCGAACCGTCCAATACTTCCGTGATACCTACAATGTGGATGTCTACCTTGAGCCTGGCGAGGCAGTCGCACTGCATACAGGTGTGCTCATCGTGACAGTGCTCGATATTGTCGAAGCCGGCGGCCACCAAATAGCGATTCTAGACAGCTCTGCGACTTGCCACATGCCTGACGTATTAGAAATGCCCTACCGCCCAAGCATCCTCGGAGCGGGCCAACCTGGTGAGTTCCCGTACACTTATCGCCTCGGCGGCATGTCGTGCCTGGCAGGCGATGTAGTTGGCGACTACTCCTTTGCTGCACCCCTATCCCCTGGCCAGCGCATCGTCTTCTTAGACATGTCTCACTATACCATGGTAAAAAATACGACTTTCAATGGCGTGCCACTCCCCGCGATCAGCCTCTATAGCTCGGATTCAGGCTTAAACACGGTGAAAACTTTTGGATACGAAGATTACCGAAATCGCTTATCCTAATACACTATTGATCTGATAGATTTTTTTTACAACATTGCCCTTTATCTATGAAATCGGTCACCAGAACAGGCTTACTCTTGGGTTTCATACTACTCGCCCTGGCAGTTTTTTCTACGCTTTTAATACAGCAGCTACACAACGAAAATATGACTTTGCCTGAAAAAGATCCTGCTCTCGCGCAACCCGAATGAAGCTTTCCGAACACCCATTTATTGAAAGTATCGGTGATAACGAGCGTCGCACCGAGATCCTCCGCGAGGTTGAACTGAAACAGCTCAACGACCAAGATCCGATCTTTGAAGAACAAAGCATACCAGATGCACTTTACCTGATCTTAGAGGGTTCGGTCGCGTTCACCAAAGAACGCCCTGACGCAAGCAAACAAACAGTCAATGTATCCCACGAAGGCAGCTTTTTCGGAGAAGTCGGTGTATTCACTGGGGAGCCCCGCGCACTTGGTGCAAGGGCAGATGGTGCAGCCGTTCTTGGACGAATTCCCAAAGCTACAGTAAGCAAAATCGTAAATGACGCTGAGCCCGTGCGTTTGATTCTTGAGAGCGTGGTGCACCACCTCAATAGCACCACGGATCACTATATGAACGAAGTCATGAGCACTGAAAAGCTCACATTGGTAGGCACCATGATGTCTTCCATACTACACGACTTCAATAATCCATTCTCAATCATCAGCCTAGCCGCGACACTACTTGAGCAAAGGTATTCGGATGATCCCAAGGCCGTCAGCTTCTGCAAAAATATCCATTCGCAAATCAGCCGAATGACTCAGATGGCAAACGACCTCGCCGCATTCTCACGCGGTGATCGCGAAATTAAAGTCGCTCGAGTATCACTCGACATCCTCTTCAAACACTTCCAAGAACTCAACGCACCGTTTTTCAAAGACCGAACAGTCGAACTGACGATGCATGCGAATGGCGCAGAGCTCCAAGGCGACGCCGACAAATTACTACGAGTGCTGCAAAATTTGATCAATAATTCCAAAGAAGCTATACGCGCATCAGAGTCTCATGGCACGATTCAAGTCATCGCCAACGACATAGGTGACTCCATTCTGCTCAGCGTTCGAGACAACGGCCCTGGAATACACGAAGCCATACGAGCGAATTTCTTCGAGCCCTTCGTCACTCACGGCAAAAAAGGAGGCACTGGGCTCGGCACTGCGATCATAAAATCAATCGTCGAAGCCCACCAAGGAAGTATTGATTTCGAAACGAATGCCGATGGCACTTGTTTCAACATCATGCTACCCAAAAACCTTTCGATTAACGATTAACCTAAAGACAGGAGTCAGCCCCTGACCATGTAGCATTTATGAAATCGCAGCACCTCGCCATTTTGGCGAAGCCTCAAGTTTCGTAAATCGTTCGCATTCAATTCTAAATCCTGTCTTCTGACTACTCTTTTAAAGATTAACGGTTCCAATTAAATTCGACCGCAGAAAGGAAGGCTTTCGCCAAGATCATGTGTCCAGTTTGATTTGGATGCACCCGATCTCCACACAAAGACTGGGTCGGGCGCTGTGTCAGATATTCATCAAACGCAGCTTGAGTATCGACAAAAATGGCACTCTCATCCACTGCAATCTGCTTCACCACAGCTCCATAGGCATCCATCCTAGTGCGCATTGGGTCCGCAAGATTACTCTCTATGTAGAATGGAGTCATTAAGACTAGGCCGATAAGGCCGGGCTTCGCCTCTGCCACCAGACGCCGGAGCGTTTTTTCATAATAGTCAAGAGTGACCTGATCCGAACTGGAGTTATCATCAAATTGCCGCCAAACATCGTTGATTCCAATCATGATCGACAACCAGTCAGGCTTCAGATCGAGCACATCTGACTGCCATCGAGACTCCAAATCGGTTACGCGGTTGCCACTCACTCCAGTATTCAAAGTATTAATACAGACTTCCGGATAAAATGACCCCAACAGGCTGTTCACGAGTCGAACATATCCGTCGCCCAATCCATCTCGACGACCGACAGGGCGCTCGCGTCCAGTATCTGTAATCGAATCACCTATAAAAAGTAACCGCTGTCCATTTTGTAGTTTCATATAATTTCAGCTTCCAAGTTCACAGATTATGTTAAATTCCTTGCGAGTAACCGGCGTGATGGAGAGACGGTTCCCGCGCTGTAATACAACCATTTCTTTCAATGCCGGCGCCTCCTTCATTTCCTGCAATGAAACCAAACGTTTCAAATCGGCATGATACTTCACATCGACTAAAATCCAGCGTGGATTCTCAGGGGCACTCTTTGGATCGTAATACTTCGATTTCTTGTCAAAGGCTGTCGGGTCCGGATACGGCTCACTCGCCACTTCAGCGACACCCGCAACACCTGCAGGATTGGTATTCGAATGATAGAATAAAATTAAGTCACCAACCTTCATCTCGTCGCGCATGAAGTTGCGCGCTTGATAATTGCGAACCCCGTCCCATGGCTCGCTCTGCTGGGGTCGTGACTTCAAATCATCGAACGAAAAGACGTCCGGCTCCGATTTCATCAACCAATAATTCATCCAGCGAGCTAACTGCTTACACCGAGTTTTTCAAGGATGCGATCGAGATCATCATTACCGTAATACTCGATCGTCAATTTGCCCTTCTTTGCAGAATGCTTGAGCGACACGCGTGTATTAAAATGATCGCCAATACGTTTTTCCAAATCACGGATTGCTGTTTCTTGAGCCTCAGACTTTTTCGACTTATTCGAGGAAGTCCCACCACTACTTTCCTTAAGGCGGCGCACTTGCTGCTCAGCCTCTCGGACGCTCATACCGGTTTCGATAATACGACGCGCGAGCAAGGTGCGGTAGTCATCCTGCTCCAAACTAAGCAACACCTTCGCATGCCCAGTTGAAAGCAAGCGACGACTTAAGTAACCTTGGATCTCATTGTTCAAGGAGAGTAAACGCATTGCATTGGCAACCGTCGCGCGACCTTTGCCTACACGCTCCGCAGCCGCTTCTTGCGTTAAGTCGAAGTCACGCACCAAGCTCGCATAACCGAGCGCCTCATCGACCGGGTTCAAATTCTCACGTTGTAAATTCTCGATCAAGGCCAGCGTTGCCGATGAAGCGTCACTTGCCTCAATGATACGGGCTGGAATTGTTTTACTACCGTTGTGCTTAAACGCATGCAAACGACGCTCACCAGCAATCAACTCAAATTTCTTGCCCTTTGCGCGCACCACAATCGGCTGGAGCAAGCCCTCCGATTGAATGCTCTTCGCAAGCTCCTCCACGTGTTGTGGATTAATTTCACGACGAGGCTGATACGGATTTGCGACAATATCCTTCACCTCTAGCTCACGATAGCCCGTAGCAGATGGAGCGACCACAGGTGCAGGCTTGGTCACCACCGACTTCTTGGCTGCGTTTACGGCAGTCTTCTTTGGAGCTGAAGTTGGTGTCGCACTCTTTTTGGCCGCGCTGCTACCAGCACCTGAAATGAGGCCACCGAGGCCACGGCCCAGTCTTGTTTTAGGATTTGCCATATTTATTCTGCAATGGGGATGAAAATAGTTTGACCAACCTGCAGGTCCTTCGATGGGTTGGCGATCTTATTGGCATTCTGGATATGCTTTACCGTGGAGCCATGCTTGCGCGCAATTCCACTCAAAGTGTCTCCAGAACGAACCGTGTAAGGTTTGCCAGTTTTCGGGTAGTCATCCGAAAAATTAACTGTGGTTGTCACCGATGGCTGACTCTCGACCGCTTTTGCGACTGAATTGAGCGCTCCCTCAGTCTGCTTGGCCAAAGAATCGATCTGACGTGTCACCTCTACAATAATCTGCTTTTTGTTCACCTCATCGGCTTGGCGATATTCACGCCGCAGCACATCAATCGCCGAAGAAAGATTGGTGATCTGCGCCTCCGTGTCACGATTCGAGCTTGCGGCAGAGACTTGAGCTGTTAACCGAGCATTCTCACGACGCATCTCCTCGATTTCGAGTCGCAAGGTCTTCAATTGCTGCGCGACCAGCGCCATATCCTGATTCAAGTTCGCGACGGCGACTCGAACATCATTCTGCGCAAAAACGGATTGTGTGATAACGAGGGTTCCTGATAATACAAAAAGAAGCTTCAACCATGGCTTAAACATAATACCTATCGAAGATTCTACCGCACCAGCAAAAGTCAAAACAAGAAGCAATCTGACCCGAACTAATGGCAAAACTCTACTTCTACTATTCCGCAATGAACGCGGGCAAAAGCACCGTCCTCCTGCAATCCAGCCACAATTACCAAGAGCGCGGTATGCAAACTCTGCTGCTTACACCTGAAATCGACCAACGAGCCGGTGCCCGCACCATTGCCTCTCGCATCGGACTCACCAAAGAGGCGCGGTCGTTTAAAAACTCGGACAATCTGTTCTCGACCACCTGCGCAGCCCACGAACAGGAACCCATTGCCTGTGTGCTGATTGATGAAGCGCAATTTCTCACACGCGAGCAAGTCGAGCAGCTCAGCCAAGTCGCCGACGAGATCAAAATCCCCGTGCTCTGCTACGGCCTGCGCACCGATTTCAAGGGCAACCTCTTCCCTGGCAGCGCCGCACTGCTTGGCTGGGCAGACAATCTCATCGAACTTAAAACCATCTGCCACTGCGGCCGTAAAGCCACTATGAACCTCCGCACCGACGCCAATGGCAGCGCCATTAAAGAGGGCGAACAGGTCGAAATCGGCGGTAACGAACGCTACATCGCGATGTGCCGAAAGCATTTTCGTGAGGCGATGGCTCAGGTCGGGGCTTAATCTTACCCATAATCGTAATCTTAATCCATCCACGAAATACAAAATGATTAAGATTAAGAGTAGGATTATGATTAAGAAATGGTTTGTATACTTCGAGCGATAAAAGCCTCTCAAACAATTTCCTATGAACGACTACACACTCCTCGACAGCGGACATGGCCGCAAACTCGAACGCTTTGGCAAGATCACACTCGACCGTCCCTGCGCCCAAGCCGTTTGGAGCCCAGCCAACCCACCGCTCTGGAAACAAGCCGATGCATCCTTCACCCGTAAAGACGGCCTGCAATGGAAGGGGCGCGAGCGCTTGCCGGAAGTTTGGCATGCCACTGTCAATGGCATCAAGATGAAGCTCTCCACTACTGACTTCGGCCATCTCGGCGTCTTCCCCGAGACACGCGACATGTGGGACTGGATCACCACCACCCTAACAGCCGAAGCCTCGAAGCGCAGCGAACCCCTAAACTTTCTTAATCTATTCGCCTACTCAGGTGGCGCGACTCTCGCTGGAGCCAAAGGAGGCGCCCACTGCTGCCACGTCGATGCCTCTAAGGGCATGGTTCAATGGGCCCGAGAAAATGCTCAACTCAATGGCCTCTCAGATCACCCAATTCGCTGGATCGTCGACGACTGCAATAAATTCCTGCAACGCGAAATCAAACGTGGACGTCGCTACGACGCGATCTTACTCGACCCACCCTCCTTCGGGCGCGGCAAAGGCGGCGAACTCTACAAAATCGAGCAGGCGCTACTTGACACCTTAAACCTGGTGAAAGGCGTGCTCAGCGATCGCCCCTGTTTTGTTTACTTAACCAGCCACACACCTGGCTTTACCCCAATCGTGCTCAACAACCTCCTGCGCCAACTCATCCTAGGCGGCAAAATTGAGCACGGCGAAATGCTGCTCACTGGCGAGGCGCATACGTTTCCAGTGCCCAGCGGCACATGGTCACGTTGGACACAGAAGTAAACGCGTGACCGAAGCGAATCTAACTAGGTCACAGTTCAATCTCTAAATACGGCCATGAAAGCCCTCGACCTTAGCCCACTCTCGTTGAGATGGAATGGAGCATGAAAGCTGTCTCAAAATTGACCAAGTCGTTACCGAAGGGGGTTGTCGGCGTCGCCTCAGATCGACTACTGGCCTTAGATTGGTAGCCGAACGCGTGAGCTGTTGGTCAGTTTTAATGGTAAATGATCTGTAGTTTCTATTTTTTTGAGATCGTTTCTATAGGTTCACCCGACTCAGCCAGACATAAAAAAACTCCGACGAATCGGAGTTTTAAAAATGGCGGAGACGATGGGATTTGAACCCATGGAACCCTTTTGAGGCTCACTTCTTTAGCAAAGAAGCGCTTTCGGCCACTCAGCCACGTCTCCATACCAGACAGGGGAGAAAATCTCACTCGGCGTGAAGTTCAACCTTAAATTTGATTATTTTTTAAGCGTTTTCATCCAGTCCATACACCCCAAGGGATACACGATGAGTCAATGAGCCGTCTGAGAAAAGAAGCTCACACACGTGGGTAGCTACTTAGCACACATCACCATTGCGAAGGAAACAAAAAGATTAACTGGCTTATAAATAGAGTTCGAACACACTATCCACATGTCTACCCCAAACCCAAAAAAAGAAGTCATCACAACATCCAGAAGGGACTTCATTCGTGCAGCCTCACTAGGCGGCGCATCTCTCCTCACCGCCTCCCCGCTATTTGGCACAGCTAACTTAAAAAACCATGGCATCGCACTCGTTGGTCTGGGTCAATACGCGATGGGTGAGTTGGCACCCGCCCTGCAGCAAACCAAGCACTGCCATCTTGCAGGACTCGTCTCAGGGACGCCAAAAAAAAGAGCGCACTACGGCTCCAAGTATCAAATCCCCAAGGAAAATATTTATGACTATGAGCGCTACGATTCCATTTCAGACAACAAGGATATCGATATCGTCTATGTGGTGCTCCCAAATTCCATGCACGCTGACTATTCGATTCGTGCAGCCGAAGCGGGCAAACATGTGATCACAGAAAAGCCAATGGGGATTTCCGTCTCTGAATGCGACCGAATGATCGATGCCTGCAAGAGCAACGGAGTGACTCTCAATGTCGGCTACCGCTTACATTTTGAGCCTCACCATCAAGTCGTTGCACATCTAGGCAAGGAACATACCTTGGGTGCTCCACTTTATTTAAGAGCCGAGTGCTGCCAAGTAATGGACGACCCCCAACAATGGCGATTGCGCAAAGCGCTCGCTGGCGGCGGTGCGGTTTACGATATCGGCATCTACTGCATACAAGTCGCTCGCTACGCAATGAACGCAGAACCCATCGCGATCACAGCGCAGGAATTTAAAACCGATCCAGTCAAATTCGCCGAAGTTGACGAAACGGTCACTTTTCAATTGGAATTTGACAGTGGCGTGGTCGCGAATTGCACCTGCTCCTACAATGCCCATGGCCACAAGCTCTACATCGCTTACAGTAAAAACAACGACTACCTTGAGGTCGAGAATGCGTTTTATTACCGAGATCTTAGCGGAAGCATCAATGGTCGCCCCATGGACAACATTTTACCAGTCAATCAGCAAGCGCTACAAATGGATGCGATCGCACAAAGCATTGTAACAGGCAACAACACTGGTATATCTGGGGCCGAAGGCCGCCAAGACATGGTCATCATCGAAGCCCTTTATCGATCTCTCGAAAGCGGCAATCAACGTATCAAGATTTAAACTACAAGCTCAGTCCTTAAATCGAGCCTGCTTTTCGATAAATTCAGGAAAACCAATAATCGGCGTCACCAACATATTTTTATAATAGACCTCCGCAGCCTCTGACTGAATTTGTATTTGGCCACGAGTCAGTGGCTCACCATTGGGTTTGTGAGCATCATTGACTACAAGGACAATCACACCATCCACGACGTGCACCGCATCATTACCTACGACGTAAAGGTCGAGCTGATTCCACTCACCATGCGGTGCATCCAACTCCGGGTAAGCACTCGTTGCTGCCGAGCGAAACTCGTCACTCGTAGAGTCATAGCGCCAGCGCTTACTCTCGCCAAATAGGCCACCTCTCACTGCGACTTTAGGCCCCGCAAGGGAAATAAAATCTCCCATATCGGTTTCTTGGACTTGATACTCCAAGCTAGATTTCCAAACCTTCCAAAATGCGCCGTGCTCACCATAGCAGTGATAGAGTATGCCAGAATCACGCAATTTCCCTTCACGTGGTGGCCATTTTTTATCCCCCCAACGCACCTGAACACTCAAATGGTAATTCTCAAATTCATCTACGGTGGTAAGTCCACCGTAAATCTCACCAGTTATTTTAAGCACCCACTCGCCCCCCTCCTCAATCACCGAGAATACATTCTTCACATCGGCATTCAGCCCCATCGCTTCGCCCCTTTGCACATTAGTTGACTGGTAGGTCCCTTCGGGTAAGCCTTCAACTGTCGCATGCGGCACTCCCATCCAAATCTCGAATCGAGAAAGATCCTTATCGATTAAGGTCTCAGATGAAGAAGCGAATACGCTTTGCCCGAGAAGCAAAGAGAACGTAGAAATCAGTAGAATTAGAGGACGCATTACAGTTTATAGTTCTTTAACCATTCACGAGCATCCGCAATCGCTTTCAAATCAGCGCGCGGTTGATAACCCGCATCAATAATTTTATGATGCTCTAGATAATCTAATTTCTTAAATAAATTAAGGATGTCCGATTTCTGAGCATCTATCTGTCGATTCGACGCAGTTTTCAAATCCGCAACGTAAGCACTCACCAGAGTGTCACTCTCGGCCCACGCGTTTGCTTCATACAAATACACGTGTGCAGTGAGCAGCTTTTCAATCTTAGCCAAACCATCCAAGCCATCCGCTTCCTTACGGATATCTGCCGCAATTTCAGCACGCTTTGCCATCGTCACCTCTTCAGCGATACGACCATCCGTGCCACCATCCACTGGGCGTGTGCGCAGGGATCGATACCAAATATTACGATAGCGCACTGGATTTCCATGATCCTGTAAAGTCAATGGGCCTTGATCGGGATACCATGTGTTCAACGCTTTACGCTTTTTATAGCCGCCTCCACCATCGAGAGGAGTGCTATCTTGAACCACAACGCCATTGATTAAGACCGTCATTGAGCCTTCGTCGAGCACCACCCCGTCCCGAACAATCGGGCGGCGAAAAATGATATCATAGCTCTGCCACTCTCCTGGCCCACGCAAGGGATTTACCGCTGGTGGCATGACCGCATACACCGCACCAGCGGTGCCATCTGCATAGGTAGGATTCTGGTAATTGTCCAAAACTTGGACCTCAATCTCACCCATAAGAAACACTCCACTATTGCCACGTTGTTGCCCTTTCTTTGCCTCGATAACGGGTGGAGCCAGCCACTCTACATGCAACTGGCAATCCCCAAACTCTGCATGCGTCGCAATATACCCCGCACCCGGAGTGCACACTAAGGTCCCATTCTCAACGAGCCAGTCACCCTTACGCTTATCCGCAGCTTTTAAATGGCGCCAATTCGAAAAACTTTCCTCAGTGCCATCAAACAGAATGATCGCATCTGAAGGCGCATCCCCAAGTTGAACACCTGGCTCAACAACGGGCGGCTGCGGACGAT
This sequence comes from Opitutales bacterium, assembly GCA_018607135.1. Taxonomy (GTDB): domain Bacteria; phylum Verrucomicrobiota; class Verrucomicrobiia; order Opitutales; family Coraliomargaritaceae; genus JBPOFY01. Next base: position 109,733 of record JABBCA010000105.1, on the reverse strand, counting down.
TCCAATCATGCACCCCCCACGGATGGTTCATGTCAGGCGGATCACCGATAGGGAATACCGCTGAGAGCTGAGAACTGCACACACTTAAAATGCATGCATAAATAATCTGAGGACGAATGATCATAGAACCACACTATCATTAGTGGCAGTCACAGCCTAAGCATGATCTGTTGGACAGTTGCATTGCCAGAAAGTATCAGCATCCAAGGTTTAACCAGCCACATTGCTGACGATTATAAAATTTATTGTCACGCATCAAGAGAGTCACGTTTGGTGACTAGAAATCAGTCATTCAAATTAGGAATTTGGACCTCAGCACTTGGCGTGGTATCCGCCTCTAAGTCGCCCATCGCAAATTGGATACCAGCAAGATAATGCTTCAGCATCAATGGATTTGAATAGATGTGATGATTGTGCCCCAAGCTTGAGTAGAAGACACGCCCCTTGCCAACCGACTGAACCCAGCACACGGCATAGTCGTTGTCCTTGCGCCTTAATTCACTTTTTGGCTCATCACTACGCTCTGGATCTAGGTTTAGCAACACGCGGAGCTTATCACGAGAATACGGTTTTTCTTTAAACTGGTAGATCTCGTCTTGGATACGGAAATCATTCATCCCTGCAAAGACTGGCTTGATCACTTCGTGCTCTGGATCTTCCACGACAATCGTAACATTCATACCAGCAGTCCAAGGATGCCCCCAGAAATATCCACCAACCATTTCACCATACTCCTTGTGACCATAACAAGAGTCCGTCGCCGCATGGATACCAACAAGACCACCGCCATCGCGAACATACTCGACTAAGTTATCGACGAGACGCTTGTGACGGGCTTCCAAGGCAGTCCACTCCGCATCACTGAATTGATCACGCTGCTTCTTATTCGGCATGAAGAAATCTTGCGTAGGACTCAACAGAATGACCGAATCAAACTCCTTAAGGACGTCCGCTTCGAAATTAGCGGGATCATCACTAACCGTCGCAACATATGCACCCGTATGCGCTCCCAATTGCTCCAGAGCGAGTTTACCTGTTGGAATCGAACGGTGTCGAAAGCCAGCAGTCGCACTGAACACAAGAACCTTCCGCTCTGCTTTAGGCTCCACTATCGGCGTGCACGGCAGGGCCTTTTTGATGGCTGCAATTTGCTCTTCGTCGACGGGCTTATCATCGAATATGGGTTTCCAATCACTGGCTGTGGAGAGCTGGCTTGCAATGACTAAGTAGGCAAAAAGCTTGAGCGTGCGTATCATAGCGTGGGGTATTATTTAAGATGGTTAAGGTAGTTTACTTGGTTGATTCTACGGAGCTCTCTGCAGCTCCTGAGGCCTTTTTAAACTCACGGCAGGACTTTCCAACCGAACGAATGAGGTCAGGCAAACGCTTGGCACCAAAGAACAGCAGAATGATGCAAGCGAGTATTACAATCTCGGTAAGGTTTATATTCTGAATAAATGCGAGTGTCTTCATTCTCAATTTATGGTTAAGTCGTCCAAAGGTCCTCGCCCGCCTGCCAGCCAGCGCGAACGGGTTCTTTGATCGCGGTATTCAACTCCGGTCGATTGGTGATGGTCATCGTTTTTGAATCCCATTCGATGCGACCTCCAAAGCGCTGAGCAACAACGCCGAGCAAAGCGACTTCTGTCATCGGTGCCGCGTAGTCAAAATTGGAACCACACTTCGCTCCACCTTTCATTTCCGCGATCCATTCTCGAAAGGGCCCACCTTTCACACGGGGATACACCGGATCGACGCCTCCACTTTCTTTAAATTCACGAGCTCGTTCCTTATTCGAAAAGCGAGGATTGTTAGAGCGTTGGTCTAAATAAGCATTCTCTTTATCTCCATACCAGAACGATCCTGTGGTAGGCGCTTGGCCCCATCCCCAGTCATCCGCAGTCTTGATCGGCGTTCCACCATTCACAGCTCCATCATACCAATACACCGAGCAAGCTTGTTTATTGCCGCGTGCAGGAAAATCAAAACGCACAATACTATAATCAGGAATCATTCCGGGCAATGCGGCTCCACGCTCAACACATTCGATAACAGTTGGCTCATAGAGGTCCAATACCCAAACAGCTCCATCGCCAATGTGGCAGAACCAATCACCAAACTGGCCCGTGCCAAATTGATTGAACCCACGCCATGTTAATGGATGATAGTCGCTGTGGTAGGGTGTCTCTGATTGCGGCCCAAGCCATAAATCCCAATCCAGTTCAGCGGGGACTGGTTGCGTGGGCAAGGGAATCGATTCTGGTTTATTGAAATACCTACTGTTCCAATCCGGTCCACCAAAGCCCATGTGCACCTCCGAGATTTGGCCAAAGCAATCTGCTTCATACATTTCGCGCATCTTCCGAATACCATCGTAGGTATGCCCCTGATTCGCCATGTTGGTCACGACTCCGTATTTATCCTTAGCTTTACGGAGCGTGCGCGCCTGCCAGACATTATGAGTGAGTGGTTTCTGGGTGCACACGTGAATCCCACGCTCCATACACGCAAGCGTCGCATTAAAGTGTGTATGGTCGGGAGTATTGATACAGACCCCATCGATTTGATCGCCGATCTTGTCGAGCATCACACGAAAATCCGCAAACTTTTGTGCTTCTGCGATTGTAGGATGCTTCTCCAAATGTTGATTGAACATGCGCGAATCCACATCACAGAGCGCATACATCGTTTCACTCGCACAGCCCCCCATCGCCATACCAGCGATGTTCCCCGCACCAATGTGCGCGATGTTGAGCTTACTATTTGCAGAGCCTCCAGGCTTACCGATCGAGAAGCGCGGCAAGACAAAGGCTCCAAGCGCAGTTGCGGCGGCAGATTTTTGAATAAAGGAACGGCGATTTAATGAATTCATTTAGGGGATGGGATCATAGGGGTTATTGTATTAAAAGGATGCGTGCCGCCTCATTTTGATTGGCCTCCGCAACGGAAAGGGCTGTGCTGCCATCATTGGATTGGACCGCAGGATCGACACCAAGATCCAATAAGTATTGAACTAAGGCGCCATCCGCACTGGCAGCGGCTTCATGCAGCGGCGTGCCGCCTCGCTTGCTGAGCGCTTTAGGATTGGCCCCGCCAGTCACTAGCGCTTTCGCCACCGAAAGCTTGTTCTTGGCAGCCGCATTGTGTAGCGGCGTCCAGCCTGCCTGATCCCATTCGTCCGGTTTCGCACCCGCTTCTAGCAATGCCGTCGTTAACTCCGGCAAGCCTCGATCCACACATAAATGCAGCGGTGTGCGCTGACTTGAGTCGGGAACGTTTACATCGGCACCCGCCTCTATCAGAAAGACAGCAATCTCCACCTTCTTGCGAAGTATCGCTTGATGCAAAGGAGTGAGTTTCGGGTGCTTCCCTTGGTTCGCAAAGCTTGCGTCCTTAGCGACCCATTCTTTTACAACTGACAACTCGCCTCGCGCAATCGCTTGATCTATCGTGCCCTCTTGAGCCTGCAGCAGGCATACGGCGAGCAAGCTCAAGAGGAACGAATAGACTGCAAAGCGAGGCATCATTTAATGCTAGATGTTCAAAATTAGTGTGCAGCTTCCCCAATGACCTTGGGCTTATAACCGCCCTTAGATTTAAAGTAGAGAATTAAGCCAATGTATACAACTAAGATAAAGGCTGGGAACATTGCCATCTTACCTAATGCACCCTGCGTTTCACGCTCTTGTATTGCAGCGACTTCGGCTTGTGCAGCCTCAGGTAACGCAGCGAGTGCGGTCGCATCGATCACTGTATAGTTACCGAGTAAATAATCACTCTCCGCAGAAGTTTGCTCATAAACTGCAGGCAACTCGTCTGCAACAGCAGAGGAAACTGAGCTCTCTTGCAGGAAACCAATAAATGGGAAACCGAGGATACCAACTGCCAGCATACCAATACCAGCAATTGCATTCAAAGTAAGCGCCCCGCCCTTTGGTGTTTGCTCAGCGACCACACCAAGCATTGTTGGCCAGAAATAGGTCTTAGCGACACCATACAATGTCGCAGCAAAGAAGATGAATGCCACACTAGTCGCAGAGGATAGCAGGGTCAGCCCAACAATCGCCAATGCAGAACATAGCGCAAGCAGACCGAGCGGGCCGAATTTCTGGATCACAGGTCCAGCAAAGAAACGAAGCACCATCATAATTACAGAAGTGTAAACCAGCACCCAAGTTGGATTCCAACCTGCTTCGTGCATAGGTTTCTCCATCAGACCTGATATCCAGCCATCTGTTCCAATTTCAGTAGTCGCAAGCGGCATCATTACGATCACCAAAATCAACAGTAAAATATTACCAAACGAACGGCTATACAATCCATATGCAATGACAGTCACTGCGATCAAACCCCAAGTGAGAGAGCCAGACCATTCAAACACCTGACCAAGCTGGGCAAAGATTAGATAAAAAGCGATAAATGCCGCAGGTGTGCCAAACTCCGCGAGCATCTCCTTGTAACTGGAGCCCGCAGCAACGCGTTCATTCACGGGGAAACTCACCTTAGCAAGCATGATCAAATAGATGAACGCAGGAACGAACATCAACCCGATTAAAATACGCCAATCATTCGCAACCATATCGCTCAAAGCGATCGCCAACACTCCACCGAGCACCAAGCCGCCTGGCCAGCCCGCGTGCAAGATGTTCAACCACTTAGACTTTTCATCTTTAAACAAAGTCGCAACCACGGGATTAATGAAGGCCTCGACAGTGCCGTTACCCAAGCCCAAGATCACCGAACCCCAATAGAGGTAATTCCATGCCTGTGCTTGTGCCGCAGCAAGATCAGCCACATCAGCGTTGACGACATTGTAAGCCATCATCGCCATCACGCCAAAAATCGTATAGCAGACAAAGCTAAAGAACATCGCGAACTTGTAGCCCACCTTGTCAATAATCAAACTAAACGCGATGATACTGATTGCAAAAGGCCATATACCCGCACCGAAAAGCTCTCCGCCCTGAACCTTATCAAAACCAAATTCCTCTGGCCACAAGCTACCATTGTTTATCAAAAAGGCTCGGATAATAAAAGCCATGGAGGTCGTAATCAGGGCTATAAATGAGCCCCAAAAGACTACTTTGTCGTTCTTGCTATGTTTCATAATGATCGATTGGTGGTTAGAGTGTAACTAGGGGAAATTATTTATTGTGATTGCCCGCATCGCGGAAACGACGCCGATACTTGAGCGGGGTAATCTTTAGCTCTAAACGGAATGCTCGGGTCATATTCGTTTGATCGGTCAAGCCGCATTCGACGGCAATCTCTGCTAAATCCGTCGATGTATCTCGCAACATGGCGCAGGCGGCATTCAGGCGTGTCTTGCGCAAATACATGAGCGGCGTCAAACCAAAGATCTTCCGAAACAAGCGCTCTTGCGAACTCACAGATACGCCTCCCACCTTAGCCATGTCGGCTACTGAAATCTTTTCACGATAATGTGCTCGCACAAAGTCAACGATCAAATGCATCTCGGGGTGATCTGCGTAAAGGGCGTCTTCATCGCGAATAATTCGCGCAATACCAGCGAGACCTGCAATCGATCCATCATTCGCAAGCAATGGAATTTTCGTCGTGCACAACCAGTCCAACGAACCGTCCGCAGCAGGCACCAACTCGACTTTGTCGTGAATCTCTGGCGCACCAGCCATCACACTTTGGTCGTCCGTATAGAACGCATCGGCGAGGAAATCCGGACTATAATCGTAGTCCGTCTTGCCAATGAGCGCATCCACTGAACTCTCCCCCATCGAGCGAGCAAAACCAATACTGCCTCCCATAAAGCGACTCTCTCGATCCTTAACAAAGTAGAACGCCCCGGGGATCGAATCGAACAACGCTTCGAACAATTGCCCAGGTGCTAGACAACCAAGGAATTGATGCTGCAAATCGCTATGCTCTCTAGCACTTTTGAGAAGGGGTTTCATAAAGCTAGCAACACAGGATCAACATGAAGCAAATTGACAACAAAATAATTTTCTCTGACACTCATTTAGACTACAAAAATACTTACCCACATAAAATAAAATTAACTAAATACCTATAGCAGAATGACTTATAACTATATAACAGAAAAAGAACTACTTATACTCAAAGTTCCACCTGCACCTGCGACTAGGCTAGTATTTTGCATAAATAAGAGCCCTATAATCACACATTGCGACTTTACAGCAAGTCGATCCGCACTGAAGAATCGCGCTCCAAGCCCGCCAAGGTAGAGCGCACGTCCGCCAGAAATGGTTGGTCGACACTGTCAAAGTGCCGATCTATACCCGCTCCACTGAGACCAGTCACCGGCAAGAGCCCTGAGCCAGAATTTGTCATAAAAACAGCATCGGCCCGTTCAAAGACATCTGGATAATAACTCCCCTCTTCGACATCAAAATGCTTTAAAACTTCAGCGCGAACCACGCCTGGTAAGATACCATGCATCAATGATGGTGTGCAGAGCCGACCCTCTAAAATAAAAAAGAGATTCCCAATAGTCGTTTCAGCTAAATAGCCAAGAGTATCCAAACGCAAGGCATCGTAGTAGCCCTCCTTTCGCGCCCCTTCGAAGAGACTCATATTTTCCATGTAATTGTGCGTCTTATGCCCCGCCAACATTGAATACGGATGAATCGGACACTTAGTCTCCAGCTTCAACTTCACCGATTCAGTTGTATCAGCCTTTGGCCGCGCATAGACAAAGAGCTGGGTGCCCACTGCGTTTCGCAGCAAGGAAAGCTTAATCATACTTTCGGAAATACCGTCGTGCTCAACCAATTCGCGAATGGCCCTCAAAATATCCGCTTCCGCAAACGAGCAATCCATATCAAAAAACTTAGCAGACGCTTGCAAGCGCGACCAATGCTCCTTCCAAAACACTAAGCGCCCCTCAACGAATTTAATGGTTTCAAATAAGCCAAAGCCATAAGCAAACCCAGCGCCTAAAGGCCCTAAAGCTGCCGACTCCTTCGCCTTCACTATGATGATTTCTGACATAAGTTATCCAAAGTCTCTCTGATTGCGCGCCCTTTATCCAGTGTTTCTTGATACTCACTCGCAGGATCCGAATCCCATACGATACCGCCTCCCACCTGATAATCTAAATAGCCATCTTTGATATGCAGACTACGGATCGCGATATTCAACTCCGCATCGCCATCGAAGCCGATATAGCCAACCGAGCCACAATACACCCCACGGCGCGTTGGTTCCAGTTGCTCAATGATCTCCATCGCCCTCACCTTCGGTGCGCCCGTAATCGACCCTCCGGGAAAGAGGGCACGAATACAATCAAACACATCGTAAGGATCAGCAAGACGCGCCTTCACCTGAGCCGTTTGATGCATCACTCGCTTGTAGTGCTCTAAATGATACAGACCTTCGACCCGCACACTTCCAAACTCAGCCACTCGGCCTAAATCGTTGCGCTCCAGATCAACAATCATTAGTAACTCTGCACGCTCTTTTTCTGATGCACGCAACTCTGACGCATTCTGTATGTCTTCCTCAAGCGTCGCGCCCCTGGGACGGGTTCCTTTGATTGGGCGCGTCTCTACCAAGCGATCCCGCTTGCGCAAAAACTGTTCCGGCGAGGTCGAGATCACCTGCAAGTCACCCGAGCAAATATACGCACCATACGGCGAAGGATTCCCATGGCGTAGCGCCTTAAATAAAGACAACGCTTCTCCTTGAAATTCACAACGAGCACGCCGTGAGAGATTCACCTGATAGATATCTCCACTGGCGATAAAATCACGAACTTGAGCCACCTTACTCTCGAAGTCTTCACGAGTCATATTCCACTGCCACTCACCATGCAATGGCACGGAGACCTCATTCACCACAACTGGAAGGTGCGCTCCGTCCACCACCGACTGAAGCTCCTTCAAAACCGCCTCTTCAGAATCGCGAATCCCCAAAGCTATTAAATGCAGCACACCCGTCTCATGATTAAATGCAGCCACTCCATCATACAGCCCAAACCATAGGTCGGAAATCCGACGGTCATCTTCAGCAAGCGTGGGAATCGCTTCAATTTGACGCCCATAATCATAGGCGATGAACCCAACTGCTCCGCCAACAAACGGAATGGTGCAATCCACTCGCTCGATTCGATGCGGCGCAAGCCGATTCCGCAGCAAGGACAGCCCATCGGCTTCAGCAATCGCATCACCTGCGGTGTGAGCAACCACATCAAACGGATCGGCTCCAAAGAAACTCCACTGCCCCAACCCATCATTAAACTGCGAACTATCGAGTATAAACGGCAAACGACGCGCACCGAAGCGCGTGATTAAGGCCTCCAAAGAAGGCGGATTCGCTATCTCCAAAACACGCATCACGAATCAGTGCCGACTCGCACGACGCATCAACCAGAAACCTACGGCTTGGAAAAGAATATTCGGAATCCAAATTAGAATATCTGCACGCAATGCCGGATTTTCCTCCATCCAGCTGACAATAATCATCAAGAAATAATACGTCATCGCGATGATCAGCGCGATCGCCAGATTCGCATACGTTTCCTTACGCCCAGCTTGAATCGCAAGCGGGACCCCGAAGATTGCTAGCGAAAACACCGAGAACGCCATCGCGAAGTTCTTCTGCATGTGCACCTGCACCTTAAGGCGTTCCTCCGACATACCTTCGCCGCTCTCAACTTCTGCCGCCAATGCCTGATCACGGCGATCCATCAACTGCGAGAAAGTCATCTCCTTCGTCCGAGCCTTACGGCGCTTGCCCTTTTCTCCAAAGAGCTGATCCAGCGGCAAAGCCAAGGGCAACTCACCAAAAAAGAGCGAATTCGGCATGTCATCGCCAAACGACTCCGGGCTTTTTTCCGAACGCATTTCGGCGGTGCCATTCTTCAATGTCAGCACCAGTTCATTTGCCTTCTCATCAAAATCCAACTGCCCTTCCGAAGCGCGCACAAACCGAGTCACACGCTTTTCATCATCCAGTTCCCAAATCCAAAAGTCCTGCATGGTCTGACCCTCACGGCCACCCATATAAATCACATAGCCGGGAAACTCGTTAATGAAGCGCTTCTCCTCAATGAATCCAATGGGATTCTGAGTAATTGCCTCAGCCATCAATTGCTTATATGCCAATCGCGACTGCGGAGCGTAGTGCAAATTCACCAACACCCCTAAGATCATTCCGACAAATGAGATCAAAAACACTGGCGAAGCGATTTGATACAGACTAATGCCCGCCGCCTTCATCGCCACAATCTCTTGCTGTGAGGACAGTCGCCCGAGTGCCATCAAGGTCCCCGTCAGCATCCCCAGCGGCAAGGCATACGCAGCCACATAAGGAATGAGTAAACCAATCAGCTTGAAAAAGATACCAACGCCCAGCTTACCCGCAGCCACTAACTCTGCGACATCACGCAGGGCATTGCCCATCAATAGCACAAAGATGAAGAGACCCATCGCCATACCAGTGGCGAGTAGGATTTCTTTAAGAATATGACGGTGCAGCAACTTGAGCATGAAAGATTAAATTAAATGATGAGTTAGGCGATAGTGTAGGCAAATCACAAGCCATACTCTTTGATCAATTTCTTAGCCTTCGACTTCACCACTGGCTCAATGTTCGCTCGACGCGACACCGTATCCAGTGCTTTCAAGATTGGACGCTGCGGCGGCAGATTCAAAATGTAATCTTCCTCCAAGACTTCGCCTAAATACTTGAGCGCCGCCTTACGCTTAGCACCACTCGCCCCTTTATCCAGCAAGTCATTAATACGCTCATTCACTTCTCCATTCATACCTCAGCCTTTGGTTCTACTATGATCTCCGGCAACTTATCGCCACACACTTTACAATAGGTCGCATCATGGTCGTGGTTTTCCCAACCACAGGCAGGGCAAATAGGGTCTGCAGTTGCCTCTTGTGGTTTCGGCGCAGTCATCTCCGCCGTCACAATCGCAGTTGGCACCGCAATGATTCCGTAACCCGTAATCATGATCACCGATGCCACAAACTGGCCGAGCGGTGTCTGCGGAGAGATATCGCCGTAGCCAACCGTCGTCAGCGTCACAATCGCCCAATACACACTCTTCGGGATACTCGTAAAACCATTCTCCGCACCCTCGATCAAATACATCAACGACCCCAGAATCAGCACCAAATTGATCACCGCGAAAATAAACACCGCGATCTTACGCAGACTCGAGCGCAGCGCGCGCATCAACATGTTTGCCTCGCCGATATACTTTGCCAGCTTCAGCACACGGAAGATCCGCAATACACGTAGCACGCGAAGCAACATCAAGTAGTGCGCTCCAGGAATCAGTAAATCGATAAAGGTCGGCAAAATTGCCAATAAATCAACCACCCCAAAAAAACTACGCGCATAACGAGCAGGCTTATCGGAAACATACAAACGAAGCGCATACTCCAAGGTAAAGAAAATGGTAATCACCCACTCCGCCACATACAAATGCCGTCGAGTTTCCGCCTCAAGCGTCGGCAAACTCTCGATCATGACCAGCCCGACGCTGACCATAATCGTCACAATCAACGCGACATCGAACAGCTTCTCATCCCAACGATGCGATTGAAAAATAATCCGCCGACACTCTGACCGGAATCGTCCTGACATAATGACTCCCTACTCTGCTTGATTGATGAAATATACCTGCGACGGCTGCGAGCCCGGACGCGAATACGTCCCAATCAACACACGGCGCTCCGATAAAAAACTCAACTCATACGACGAGCCCGGATAGCCCGTATCACGGAGCACAAACTGTAATCGAGGCTCCTCCCCCGTCAGATCAAAGTTAGAGCGCTCTACGTTGATCGAATCAGGATTAAAATACTTCACCACCACACCGTCTATCGCAGCACTCGGAGCGACCTCGATTGTATAGCCACCATCCCCGCGAGTCCAAGCGCCAAAGAAGTCAGACTGCTCAGGCACCTTAGCAATATTCGGTGAAATCTCATATTTCGGTTGGAGGCCCTCTTGCGCCTGCACCGAACTAGCCAGCAGGCCAAACAAAACTCCGAGTAATAAAATTCGCATTCACTAATCATGCGCCTCCCAAAACCGTATGGCAAGCGGTGAATCGACGGAGCGCACCCACATCCTTAGGGCCCGCGCGGCGCGGCGCTGTCTCAAAAAGGCAAAACACTTTCGGTGATCTCTACATGTTTGTTTCTTAATCTTAATCCTACTCTTAATCTTAATCTTCTTTATTTTCTACAAGTCTTACCAGCGGCTCGATTAAGATTACGACAACGAATACGATGACGACAGCGACCATCGCAGTATGAGAATTCGCACTATTTCAGCATTGCAGCACATTATTGAGACAGCCTCCAAGCGATGTCATCTACGACTTCGGCGAACGCACCCGATAGCTCTCACTCACAAAAGGGATCTCCTTTAAGCCACGCGACTGATTGATCACAAGGGTCAAAATAAAGAAGTAGTTGCACAGCACATTGCAAAAACGGTGCAAGACGTCCGGAATTTCCACAGCTTCAGTTTCATACAAGCGCACCATCAAACGAATCGCCTTCTTCGCATTCGAACTCGCCGCGTTCAACTGGGGAACAGGTGACTCACCACGCGGCAACACAAAGCCCGACAAACAATCAGCTGTCGCCTCCTTGTGCGCGGCATAGCACCGCCTTAACCAGTCCAAATCCGCTTCAGAAATCGCACACTTCCCACGAATCGATCCGTTCAAATGATAGATCTTCGGCTGCAAAGCCTCCAGCTCCTCAATCAGCCCTGAGAACTCCGTAGGCATCGCCGCCAAAATACCACCGACCTGACGACACAACTCATCCGTCAGAATTTCGTAATCACACCTCAACGAAGCCTCGTAAATAAACGGATAACACACCTCATCGATGTTTTTACTCAGTTTTGGCTTTGGCATAATCGAAAGTCATAAGCGATACAGATCGAATTGGGCAGAATAATTTCTAGATACGGAAGATGCTACTGGGATTTCATACAGAATCATTTAAAACAAACGCAACGCTGATAAAAACCACGTCAGAGTCGCAATTATTCTGCCTATAATTATTCTTCCCTTCCCATACACCTAGATACGCATCACATTACCCGCCCACTTACCTGATGCTCACATGCACCGCCTCATCCACAACTTCCTTCCGCTCATCATCGCCACGCTCTCCGCACTCGCGGAGTCCACGATCGAGCTGCGCTATGCTGAAAATTTTGAGATTACCGAGTTCCCGACACACCGAATTCTGACCATACGCAACACGCATCCAAACACGGAATCTAAGACTCAATACGCACTCGTTTCCAAAGACACACCACTCCCCGATCTTCCCGACGGAATCACCGTAATACGCACACCCGTCGAGCGCGTCGTCGTCATGGAAACTGTCTACATCGGCTACCTCGATGCGATCCAAGCACTCGATACCATCGTCGGCGCAGGCACGGTCGATTTCGTCAGTAACTCCGAAGTCCAAGCGCGCATCCAATCCAAACAGATACAAAGCGTGCAAGTCGGCCAAGGTCTCGACATCGAGCGCATGCTACTACTCCAGCCCGACCTCATTCTCACCAGTATCTCAGGCGACCCCGCATTAGATGTCCCCGCAAAACTCACCCGCTCCGGCCTACCCGTCGTCTACACCGCAGGCTACATGGAAGCCCACCCACTCGCACGCGCCGAATGGATCCAATACATCGCCGCGTTTTTCGAAGCCGACGAACTTGCCGCTGCACAATTTCAACAAGTCGCGGACGACTACGAAGCATTCAAAGCCATCGCCGCCACCGCAGTAAACCAACCCACCGTCTTAGCGGGCGCGCCCTACTCGGGCACGTGGCACGTCGCCGCAGGGCAGAGCTATACCGCACAAGCCATACGCGACGCTGGCGGCGATTACCTCTGGTCCGACGTCGACCGCCCGGGAGCCATCGCCCTAGACACCGAGCGCGTCTTCCTCAAAGCCGCCACTGCCGACATCTGGCTCAACCCAAGCTTCTACCGATCCAGCGCCGAGCTCTTCGCCGCCGACCAACGCTTCAAGAAATTTAAAGCAGCCAACGAAGGAAATGTGTTTAACAACACCAAGCAAGTCGGCCCCAAGGGCGGCAACGCCATTTGGGAGCAAGGTATCGTGCACCCCGACAAAGTCCTCGCCGACATGATCAAGATCTTCCACCCCAATCGACTCCCCGACCACGAATTCGTCTTTTACGAACGACTACAGTAATTTAGCAGAGGTGAACTCTCGATTCTCCTGGGAGAGTCAGCCTCCGGCCTGACCGCAGCCAGTCCACATCAGCCCCAGTTATACCATACCCGAACCCGTAGGACCTCCGCTCGTGGAGCGCCGCCACCCCCGGCCCCCAACGTCTTCATTTCTTAATCGTAATCTTACTCTTAATCATAATCTACTCTGCCTCCTATCAGTCGCCACCTTCCAACGACTCGATTAAGATTACGACAGCGACCATCTCAGTATCAGAATCCACCAGATTTCAGCATTGCAGCGTATGTTTGAGGCAGTCCCCAAGCGCCAGCCCTACAAGCTTTCGCGCCCTTTCGCGCCTTTCGTAGTAAAAACCCTAACCTGTCACCCCTCACCCCTTTCATCCCCCGTTAAAAAACTGTTCGCCCACACGCTTCAATCTGTAAAGCTCACGGTTTATTCATGGCGAACCCAGGCACAGATCGTAACCCCTCACGCACTACTGTTTTGTTTGCGCTGATCGGTCTTGGAATACTCGCACTGATGTTCGCGAGCGCATGCTTGGGCAGCGCAACGTTTTCAATCTCCACGGTGCTGCAATCGATTCTCGGTTCCGAAAGCGTCCACCCCGTCCATCAACAAATCATCATCGACTTCCGCCTACCGCGCATCCTTACCGCGCTCCTCGCAGGTGCCGCACTCGCCACCGCCGGACTCGTCATGCAGACCGTGTTTCGCAACCCACTGGCCGACCCCTTCGTGCTCGGAGTCAACTCAGGCGCAAGTCTCGGCGTAGCACTCGTCTTACTCGCGCTCGCACCCACTGGCCTAAGTCTCATCGATGGGCTCAATGTGTCTGGGCAATTTATCATCGTATGCGCCTCCACGGCAGGAGCCGCAGTCACACTTTTTGTCGTGCTCGGTCTCTCGCGCAAGGTCGACATCATGTCCGTGCTCATCATCGGCCTCATGATCAGCTACACCGTCGGCGCACTCGTCAGTATACTCATGTTCTTCAGTATGGCCGAGCGCTTACAGTCGTTCATCACTTGGGCCTTTGGTGATTACGGCAACGTCAGTTGGACACAAATGCAGGTCTTCGCACCAGCCATCCTTTGCGGACTCATCGCCTCCGCCGCTCTAATGAAACCACTCGATGCCCTCCTCCTCGGAGAGCACTACGCCGAAAGCATCGGCACCCGCACCAAGCCCGCACGATTCATGGCCTTACTGTCAGCCTCGTTACTCGCTGGCACCGTCACTGGATTTTGCGGGCCGATTGGTTTCCTCGGCATCGCAGCCCCTCACCTCAGCCGCAGCCTCTTTCAAACCAGCAATCACCGCATTTTAATCCCCGCGTCCATCGCCATCGGCGCATTCCTCTCACTCGCAGCCGACCTCGTCTCACGCGGCCCCGGACTCGAATTCGTCTTACCGCTCAACGCCATCACCGCACTCGTCGGCGCCCCCATTATCATCACCGCACTGATGAAACAACGCAGCTTGAAACGACTCTTTTAGTGAATCGCGAATGAATGATTGATAATGAATAAGCACAAACATCCTCAGGTAGGGACGGCTGTCCTCAGCAGTCCGTCCATTGCATTCAGATGCTTGAGGACAAGCGTCCCTACCCTAGCCAAGATGTAATTTTTAATGCCAGCAGACCCACAGTTACAAGCCAAGCAGCTCAGCATCGGTTATACCCACAAAGGTAACACAAAGACCTTGGCCGATGCCCTCGACCTTGCCTTAAACGCAGGCGAACTCGTCTGCCTGCTCGGCCCCAACGGCGTAGGGAAATCCACCCTCATTCGCACGCTGGCGGGCATGCAAGCACCGCTCAGCGGCGAGCTGAAACTCAAAGGAAGTAACTACACCGAGATCAGCCCACGCGAACGCGCGAAACGCGTGAGCGTCGTGCTCACCGAAAACCATCCAGCAGGCATGATGGATGCCCAAACACTCGTTTCACTCGGTCGTCACCCCTATTCCGGATGGCTCGGCGGACTCAGCGCCCACGACCACGAATGTATCGACAATGCCCTACAAGCTGTCGGCGCCCAAGCACTCGCCAAGCGACAAGTCGCCGAACTCAGCGACGGAGAGCGACAAAAAGTTTCCATCGCCCGCGCGCTCGCCCAAGAAGCAACAATCATGCTACTCGACGAGCCCACCGCATTCCTAGACTTGCCCAGAAAAGCCGAACTCATGCGCTTGCTCAAAAGCTTAGCCAAAGACAAACAACTCAGCCTCCTCATCTCCACCCACGATCTAGAACTCGCCCTCCGTTTCGCCGACACCATCTGGATCCTATCCGAAGACGGCCAACTCACCCGCACCACCCCAGACACCCTCTCCAAAGACAACACCCTAGCCCAAGCCTTCGGCTGCGAGCACTTTGATTAAGAACGTTGTCTCATTCCGATCTGACACTTCACATGTATTCGACCAAAGCGGGCGCATCCATTTCGACAAGCTCAAGGCATTCTCCAAGTTGCGCCCGACTATCTCTTTAAACACTCTGGGCAAGTGCCTGAATAGATCACTTCGCCTCCCGTGATTAAAAAGCCTTTAGGTGCCTTGATTTCGGGAAGCTGAGTCTTGATTGGAATATCGAACACCTTGTCGCAAAGACGACACACAAAGTGCGGATGCTCATGCTCGGCAGGTAGCTCGTAGCGACGTGCTTGACCTGGGAACTCGACCCCGATAATTTGAAAGTGATCCCGCATCTCGCGAATCGCTCGATCCACCGTCGCCGATCCTAGCTTCGGTAGCTTCATACGTCCGAAGCTTAAGATCTCGTCACGTGTCAACGGCCGCCCTGCTTCTTTGAGGACGTCGATGATTGCTTGGCGTTGCTGAGTGAGTTGCATTCGGAGCGTTGCGGAGCAAAGCTCCGAAGAAGTTAGATGGAAGGAGTTAGAATATAGAAGCAGGAAAGGGCTCAAGACCGAATTAGCATAAACTTAAGGGTGATCCCAACGCAGAGTTATATACGCGAGGAGTAAGTCGACGCGAGCCAATCGGGTTATCCCAACACGAGCGCGTGATCTCGCATTGACTATCTAGACTGAATGTAGTCCGAATCTGGCTGACCACTATCAACTGGTCGAGTGCCTTCTCTGTGCCTGTCTACTTTCCCTTACCGCCCATTGCTACGCCTGCTAGAGCATGCATCGGTGCTTCCTCATTAGAGAGCACGGGAGCCATCTATTCGCTTCCCCTCTGTGCTCTCTGCGATCTCTAGCGAAGCGGGTGGTTTAAAATTCTGTTTTTCATTTTCTTTTCTACACCGCAGACAAATCCATTTAATATACCCCAATCGTAGGCTCTCTCTGATCGATGCCGTGACAACACAAGAAGCCCTTCGGCTTATCATACAGCGGCGCTTTGCGAGCACAGGCCCTACGATTCGGATCGATTAAAAGGTCCAACGAGCACCGATAGAGCCAGTGCGGCCTAGCGCTGGATAGCCGAGGACGGACTCATACTTCTCATCAAACAAGTTTTCGGCACGTGCAAAAAAGCTCAGTTGTTCAGTGGCTTGCCAGTCGATCAGCAATTCAACCACAAAGTAATCTTCTTGGTCTGCGCGGATCCTATCGAAGTCTGGTGGAGGGCCAAAACTTGCATCCTCACGACCCGCATAGCCTGTCCCAGTAATGCCAAATTGCAAGGACTCAGTCGGACGATAGAACGCGGATGCTTGTAACATATGCCGCGGTCGACGCAACAAGTGCACTCCGTTTTCGTCATCCGTGGCGGTGAGATAGGTATATGCCAGACCTAGATCAATCTTATCGGTGGCTGCATAGTCAATCGACAGCTCAATACCTTCGGTGGTGGCTTCATTCACATTGAACGCATCTAAGCCCGCGTAGCCAATAAGGTCTTCGATCTCATTGCGAAAGGCAACCACTGCGATCTGCAAGGAATCATCCAACAGCACTTGCTTCAACCCGAACTCATACGAGACCGACTCTTCTGGACCGAGCGGAGTGCCCGAAGGATCTCCGTCGAAAGCCACATCCCCAGCTGATGGAGCCGCGTAAGAACTGGCGAGTTTTGCAAAGAGTGTGAGCCCTTGATCCGCAAGCTCGTAGATCACTTCAGCACTACCATTCCATGATTCATCAAAATCGCTATACGCATCATAGCGTCCGCCAAGTCGAAGCCCGAACGCTTCAGTCAACTGCCATTGCACTTGCGACCAAGCACCGAGTTGCTCAAAGCTCCCATTGAACGAGCGAGCTGGGAGCGACAAATCATACGAATCGAGGTTACTGTTATAGGCTTCGTCTTTTCGATACACGACACCAGTGCTAAACAGAACATCTTCGATACCGGCGTAGTTGATTTGTAAATACAGCTCATCTGATTTGACATCGTTTTTGACCTGTGCAAAACCAGATGGGAACGGTGCCGAAAACCCATACTCAAAGGTTTTGGTTTTAGTAGTGAGTTGGCTACGAGAGTAAAAGAACTGCCCAGACCAGTCGCCATTCTCGTAACGCAAGCCAGGTGAGATCAACCACGACTCAGTGTCACCCACATCGGTAAAGTTCTGCCGTGCCCGTTCATCGGGCAACTCCTTCTCGGCATCCGTCACAGTGCCAAGTAGCTCGAAGGTCAAGGTGTCAGTTAGTTGATAATCAAAACGTGTGTTCAGGCTCAGCCCTTCAAACTCGTCATTGGGTCGCTCATTGTCGGTAGAAAATGCGCTAGCGCCAATACTGAACGCCCAGCTATCCTCGGCAAAGGACGCCGAAAACGCACCACGTCGACTCTCGTTGCTACCGATTTCTGCTTCGATGAATGCATCCGAAACTGAAGCACCGAGATCGGAGCGAGTTTCAAGATTCACCACACCGCCGATACCACTGGAACCATAATTGACCGAGGAGGCCCCCCGAAGCACCTGCGCACTGGCTAGATTATCCAAGGCGAGGAACTCGAGATTGTATTGGTTGCCAAATCCAGAATTGAGTCGACGGCCGTCCAAAAAGAACCCCGTGTGATCGCTATTCGTGCCACGTAAAAATAAAGAAGTGAGTGAGCCACTTGCGCCACTGGTATTCAGCACGACCCCTGGTTGGCGCTTGAGCACATCCACCAAACGACGATCTTGATACACTTCCATTTCATCGGAGGAAATATAAGCAACCGATGGAGATACCTCGTCGATAGCAACCGGCGTGCGTGTGACGACTACCACAGTCGGTGCCAATTCGCCCGCCATCATGACTTCATTGCTCGCATTTGATTGCGCCACCAGAGGTGCGGCTAGTGTAAAGCTCGCAACAAGGCTACTCAGCGCATGACGATAACTATTTGTATTCGGTCGTTTCATAAGAAGCGGCACAGAAAGCGCGCTCCATCCAACAAAATCAAATAAAATGATCGTTGAGAATCATTCTCATTATTAAAGGTATCAGAAGCTTGGCCCCGAAAAAATATACAATCGACTGACAAATAGTCACTTATATAACCTCCCGCGACTAATGAGACATGAGTCGCATTAGGCAAAAAGCAGGTTCAAAGTGTAATTTCGACACGCCTACCTGACCATTCAGTGGCGGATACACTGGAGAGTCAGAATAGGAGTCAGGGGGACGGACATTCGTGTCCGCCGGGTTTGGGTTATGCTCGTCGAGAGACAAGGACAGGAATGTCCTTGCTCCTTAGACCCCCGAATGGCTCTGCAGTAACGCCGGTTCTTTAGGACTACGCTTGGCAGTAAATCTACTGAAAATTCGCTTAAGGCGGTGCCATTACAGACGTAATTCGACTAAGATGAGGTAACATCCCTCGCCCCAAATAAACACGCCTGGTCAGAAAAGTATTCTGCCAATTCGTGACTTACGGACCGCCCTGGGGGAGAGTCAGACAAGAGTGCCTGATTTACAGCACTCCCCGATCCTTTACTGGCAGTCCTTAAAAACGTCTTCAGCTACGAGGATGTTGTCCGCACGAACCACGCGTTTGTTGCCATCTGCGAGCACGAGCACCTTAGGCTTCCAGCTTTTTGCCTCTTCGGCCTCAAATTGAGCGAAGGACATAATGACCAACAAGTCCCCCTTTTGCCCCTTATGCGCCGCAGCACCATTCAGTGAAATGATGTGCGAACCTTTAGGCGCCTCAATTGCGTAAGTCTCTAAGCGCTCACCATTTGCAATGTTAGCCACAAGTATTTTCTCATAAGGAACTAGGCCAATCTGCTCCATCAACGCAGCATCAATCGCAAGACTACCTTCATAGTGAAGGGCGCAGTCTGTAACCTCTGCGCGAAGCAGCTTTGATTTGAGTAATGTAACTTGCATGAACCTAAGATCCTCTTTGTGACGGATTTGTCAAAAAGCTGCGCAGGTTGGTGAACTTTCGTGAATTTGCAAATGGAAAGTTACCCACCGAGATCGGCCGCGCTCAGCCATTAACTTTCTTCCTCGCGCACCACGACCGAAAACGTAAACACGCACCCCTGCCCGAGTGCGCTTTCCACCGATAAATTTCCTTTCATTCGATCTGCAAGCGCCTTGCACAAAGCAAGCCCTAAACCCAGCCCTTCATATAAACGGCGCGACGACGAATCTCCCTGAGTAAATGCATCAAAAATCTTCCCCTCTTCGATCCAACTGGGCTCGATTCCCGTGCCAGTATCCATCACATGGTAACTCAACTTCACCTGACTACTTGAGATTGGCTGCGCACTCATCTTCAGCGAAACACTGCCCGACTCAGTAAACTTCACTGCATTCTGCAACAACTTACGCACAACGATACGAATCTCTTGCTCCGCACCAGAAACATAGGCTGGTAAGCTCGGTGGCAAATCAGAATCCAGCGACACACCCGCCTTGGGCCTAGTTTCATTGAGCAACTTCAAGACCATTGTCACGGGATTAAAGGAACTGTTGGACATCTCGCTCTCACTTGCAGTGAGTTTTGCATACGTCAAAATGTCCTGCACGTGCTCAAAATACTTCACACTACAATCATGGATGGTGCTGACATACTCGTCCTGCTCTTCATCCAAATGGGTGTCTTTTAAAAGCTCAATAAAACCGAGAATACCATTCATCGGTGTATTCAATTCATGGCTAACAATTTCCAGAAAATTAGTCTTCGCCGCATTCACACCTTGCCGCACAATCTCCTCCTGTTTCGTCGCGAATAAGTAGCTCCGATAGCATCGATCGACGACCTCCTGGATATGATTCAAATCAAAAGGCTTCTTTAAATACTCCGACGCGCCCAAGCTGATTGCCTGTCGCGCAGTCTCCAAAGTTTCAAACGCAGTCAATACAATTACCTCGGCATTCGGATCGTTTTGCTTCACCTCGCGCAACACGTCGATACCACTTAAACCACGCATACGAATATCCGTAATCACGATATTAAACGACTTCCGCTTAAAGAGCTCTATCGCCTCTTCCCCCGAGGACGCAACCGTCACATCGAAGTCATCCGAAAAAATCATATTCAATGACTGACGCGGCCCCTCTTCGTCATCGACTACGAGCATGCGTCTCAAAGAAGTGTTTTGCTTAATTTCTGACATAGTATAGGTTAGTTAAAATCGATGTTTATGATTCCATCGTGCAGTCATGCTCATTCAAAATCGAGCGCAAAGACCTCCGACACTTCACCCGCGAGAAACGGCTTCTGCAAGACCACCTCTGTCTCCATGATCGCAAAGTTAGGATCCACCATGGAACGGCGCCTACAGGTGCAAAAATAAAACTTAAACTCTGCACCACATACGGCCGCCGCTCGTTTCAACTGAAGTAGTTGCTGCGGACTGGAAGCATCCAAGTCATAGAACATACCGTCAAAATCGCCGGACTCAATCCGCCTTATTGACTCGTCTAAATTTAGGCATTCTTCTAGCTCACAACGATCTGCAAGTGTCAGGGCCAGTGAATCCACCACCGACGGGTAGCGATCCATCGCGATGAACCTTGGCAATAAACTTGAAGCTGCCGGTCGTAGTTTTGCAATCGCTCGCGCCACCCAAGTTTCTGCAGGCATATCTGATAACACACCCTGATCATAAGCAACGACCGCGGCGTTCAATCCCTTCGATTCGCGAATAAAACGCATCTGCCTCAGTAAATAACGAACCAGCACAAGTGGTTTGCCAGTAAAGACCAAGGCACAACGATTCGCATCCAAGGGCTGAACTTGATCTGGCGAAAGTAGCATCTGACTGGCTGCTTCCTTTGCCTTTGAATAGATTGCTCCTGCCACTTCGTTAGACTCCAGTAATGCAATCGTAACTGGGGTTCCACGCGACTCGCTGCGATACGCCTCTCGCTCAAGGTGCATCATGAGTGTCTCGCGAGATTTTGATAAATCATAAATGACAAAGACCTTCAGGTATTCGCCAGAGGCGATTGTAAACTGACGCCCCTCCGCGAATAACAACCGTCCGTCGACGACCAAGTGAAACTGAACTTTCAACTTTGCATCCTCATTGAACTCCGCAGCGTTAGTTAAACGTGTTACGCCTTCATCTCCCAACAGCCGTTCTGCTTGTTGGCTCTGAACCATCAGCTCATTTCCTCCGTTCATACACACGACCCCTAGGGGTAAGCGATTCATCAAATAATGCAGCACCTGCTCTACCTTGGTCTTTCGTCGAGACTCCTGCGCTTGCTGAATCAATGCCCCAACAAAACCAGCGATCGATCCCAATAGGTGCAAATCTTCAGCACCAAAGAGCTGCGTATCTTTGCGTCCAGCATACTTTAAGTATCCCATATTACCCGCTGCCCCAGAAACTGCCACGACCGTCGCACCTGCCGAGAGATTCTCAAAGTCAGGAAGCTCTGCTTTGAGCAACGAAGACTCCGTCAGCACCGCCCTCCCGTCTAGATACGCATCCTCAGACACCACCAACTTTAATCGCTCTAGGAAGGCATCGAAATCATTAAACTTGGATAGCGCAGCTGTAAACGCCCGCAGGTAATCCCCAGCCAGAGCTGGCGGCTCAGACGCCAGTTGAACCACGCGTCCATGCTTCACTTTATTCGACTTCGCCATGACGCTCCTCCGAATTAAAGACTTTCAAAGACACGATAAACTTCGCGCCTCCTTGGGGTAAATTGCACACACTGATCACACCGCCTAATCTATCAATGATACGTTTTGTAATCGCTAGGCCCAAGCCCATACCGTGCTGATCCTCGCGATCCCCCGTATCTTTCGAAGTAATGAAAGGGTCAAAAACACGACTCACTATGGCCGCGGGCACTCCAGGCCCGTTATCAACTACCAATACCTCGACCAAGTTTTTACGGCGATGCCCCAGGCTGCTTCGTGGGTTCACCTGTATCAACAACTTGGGATGCTCCACCGAACGTAAGGCATGCAACGCGTTTTCAATTAAGTTATTAAACACCTGCACCAATTGATCGTAACTACCTAAGACCACAGTCGACTGCTCATCTGAATATTCCAGCGTGAGTGCCACTCCAGCATCCTCCGCAAGCTTCTGGTAAATCGCCACACTTGCGTGGACGGCATCTACAATTGAAACAGGGACCTTGCGCACTTGTTGATTTTGAGAGTAAGAAGCCACACCTTCTACGATGCTTCCGATACGTTTAACATCTCGCAGAAGGACTTCTTTAAAATCTTTCGAGACCGCATCGATCGACTTACCAGACTGTATCAACGAAGCCATAGTTTGAACCGATACCAGTGGATTTCGAATCTCGTGCGAGAGTCCGGCAGCCATCGTTCCTAGTGCCACTAGTTTATCCACTTCGTTCGCACGTCGCTCGATATCACGCGTGCGAAAATTCAATCCGACTTGAGCTCCGATATTAAACAACATTGAAGACTCTTCACCGCGCCATAGTTTCATATGCTTCGGCCTTCCGATCAAGATGAGACCAAAAATTTCATGTCCCACAAAAATCGGCACGATCACTGATAGATCGAAACGATTACGTAAATCTACCAAGCTTGCATAGTAAATGGGCGAGAGCTCTTCAAAAATTTGATCCAAGACCAAACATTTCGGTTGCTGGGCGATGCCTTCAATCAATGCGCTGTTTGGCTCCAGCTCAAATGCTTCAACCCCAAGACTGAACGCATCGGTCGCACAGACGCAGCGGTAGTATCCACTCAATGAATCCAATCGCAAGATAGCCACACGATCGACTTCCAAGGAGGAAACAATTGTCGATTGAACCTCCGAGAGAACTTCTTGCTCATCCAAAAGATCCGCAATCCGTGAGGGTAATGTCTTCAGAGAAACGATGGCATCGTTCAAACCGTTTTGAAAAACCCGAGCAAACGCAATTTCTACCAGTAGCTTCAAACGGGGCACACCCCAAAAGATTAAAGCACTTACAAAAAACGCCCACACCCCTTGCAGCCACAAACCACTTTGGGTCACTTCACTACCAATGTAAGACTGATAAAAACCGAAGATCAGCGTATAAAAAACCGCCGCGGAAACACTCAGCGACGCACTAATGATGAAACGGTAAAGATCCACCCCAACCTTTAGATAGCGATTTTCATACAAGCCATATCCCATCAAAAGGACATAAACCGCGACCAAGCCATTCCCATAGGGCTGAACTGGAATATCAAACCAGAGCGGGAAATTCGTCGCACCCCCGATAAAGCCAATGCAACAGACAAATAATACAAACAGTGAGTCTTTTGAACGAGCCCCTAAATGATACCGACAGTTCACCACAAGTATCCAACCACTCGCCAATAAGTAGCCCGCAAAAAACATAAGATACAAGGGCATCAACGGTCCTGCATCTGGCCAAAACGTATGCCCATGTTTTGATGAGACTCCAGCAACGATCGAACCACCTACTGTCAGTCCCACAATCACTAAGCCAACAATGTATCCAAAGCCGACGCTCAATCGGCCAAGCTTACCACTCAGCTTTAAGCAGAAGTCATACAAGGTCAAAGAAATGAAAATGGAAAAACTCGTGAGTATCTTACAAAACAACAGTGCGCTTTCTTCACTACTCGAATAACGCCAGAATACATATGCACCTGCCCATCCAGCAACCGAAACTAAAAACCATACGAAACGATAGGCAACTGGGTTCCTACGCCTCGACGAGAGAATATTCCCAACCAGCAACAATGCGGCTAGGCAATTCGCTATCGATGATATGATTAAGTAGGTATTCACTTCACAACTCGGATCACGTTAGCCTGTCCACCGAAAGAACGCACACAGTTAACTTTCGAAAAACCTGCCTTACGAGCCAAATATTCCAACTCCTCAAAATCAAAGAACGCATACACACCCGCATCCTTCTTCAATTTAATGCGCCCTGCTGCGCTCAAAAGGTCCGCCGCATCCTTTTCTGCATGCACTTTCGTATCCTGTGTCACATAATCATGATACAACACTGTCATATCGCACCCGGGCTTCATTGTCGAAAAAACTGCGACGCCATCAGCCTGTAAAACTCGATAACATTCTCGCATCAGATGTTCTGGCTCTTGCAGATAAGAAAGCACTAAGCTGCTGCAAATCTTGTGAACACTTGCGTCTGCAAAAGGTAAGGTCGCAGCCTCCACTTTCCCAATCGTATCAAAATCAATTTTACGATACGAGAACCCAACAGTGCCTTGCGCCTGCATGGCCTCGCGCTGTAGAGAAATCAGCTCTTGCGCATGCCGCGAATAGGAGCGCAACAAGCCTTCAGAAGTTAAATCAATACCACAATAATGCACTGAATTCGGCACCGAATGCTGCGCTTGAATGCTTTGCAACAAAGCTCGCAAGACGCACACCCCATAGAAGCCATTTCCACAACCAGCATCTACGATTACATCGTAGGATTCGATGGCACCTAATAAGCTAGAAACCGTTTGAAAATACTCAGAATAATAAGCAGCTGATTCGATGATACCAAACTTACCCAAATACTCTCCCCAGAACTCAGGCTCTTTTTGGGTAAACTGCAGCACTGCTTTTAGCTGTGTGCGCTCTAACTTATTTTGAGCCAAAAGAGTCGCCTTCGAGGGCACACAATTGGTGATGTGCTTCTCATCCAAACCACTACGACAAAACGCTAGCATACTGCCGAACGCCAGATTCAATGCCTCTGGATTTTCGTTAATCTCATGGCCAACATTCTTCACCACTTCGACACGTCCGAACTTACAACGCAACATCACCGCTTCCACCTCAGCTTGGTCCACCCAGCGATCGTTCTCAGCGCAAATATGTAAGGCAGGAATCGTCACTTGATCGGCATCTGCCAAGGCGCCCTCTAGATTCAACATGTTTGTTTCCAATAAGCTTTGGTAAAAGCGCGCTCCATCGATCTCAAAACCTAAGATATCAACCAGACTCCACTGAGCACCTGCAGCCAATTCACCAAAGAAGTCCCGATTATAAATCGCCTTTAGCGTGCGATCCATATTCACCATCCCGACCAGGCTGACATGACGAGAAATACGCGGATCCAAAGCGCAGGCGCGTAAACCACAACGAGCAGACAGGCTAAGCGTCATCAAAATGATTTCAGTGGGCTCGAAAAAACGATCTACATGATCCACCACCGACTGTATATCATTGGTCACATTGATCAGCGTATACTGATCCATCGAGCCGTCGCTTTCGCCGATATGGTTCGTCTGATCGAACCTCAGCACCTTAAATCCATTGGCTGCGAATAAATACGAAAGCTTCAGATTATTCTTCTTTGTTTCACCATAACGAGGCGCCAGCACCACAACTCGCTCATTCCATAAAGCTTCAACTCCTTCGTCGAGATAACCCACAATTCTACGCCCATTTGGTCCAGAAAAGGTAACGAGTCGACTCGTTATATCAGATACCTCATACGCTTCATTAGCGGTAGACATGCTCCACACTAGTGATAATTTTACCACGAGATGCAATCAAAGATTCGATTAAAGCAAAGCTTTGCGAATCAATGAGTAGCAAAACAAGGTATACCCCCCAGAAATCCGTTTGTATCCAGATTTTTCAGACAGCACTCCAAGTCAGAAAGTGCGATAGGATCGCCAAGTGTTCGCCACCGTCGAAGGTTTCGAAAGCGCACCGAATGCTACGTAACCACAAAGCTGCAGGACAGCCATGCGCGTGTCGCACCGAAGCGTTTCTAAAAGACTCTCTTTATGAATAATCTTCAAGCGCACGACCAAGGAAAGCTGGCTAGCCATCAAGCACCCAGAGATCGAAACTCCTCGTTTAAAGATCGTGATTCATCGTTTGGCCTAAAGAAATGGTTGTTGCACTTCGTAGGCACCTTTGACAATTATTTAACCTACGATTTGTGAGCCATATTCTACTCATTAGTTACGATGCCACGATCCCGGATAATTTACGGGAGGCCTTGGCGGCTCCAGAGCTAAGAATCGTAAACAAGAACAGCCCAGAAGCCGCACGCTCAATCCTCTCACGTGGAGCCATCGACTTGGCGATTATCTACAGTAATTCTGGCGATGCGAAACTAGTGAACGATCTTAAAGCACTGTCAGAGCTTTCTCCCGAGACTCCAGTCATGGTCATCTCTGAGAGCTATTCCCTTGATGAGGAACAACGCTCGTTTGAGTTCGGTGCAGACCTCTATTTTTCAGAGCCACTACCCACGCAGAGCCTACAGCGTATCATCTCTCGACACAGCTTAAGCAGCACTCAAGTTGCTAACGTCATCACGCAACCAGCCACGACTCAAAACATCAAGGAACGCTCACGTTCATCGTCGGCCTTACACATCCTTCGTGACTTCTCTAATATTTTAGGCTTCAGCTTAGATTATAGAGCGTTCACACAGCATTTTGCACTAAAGCTCAGAGAGCACATTAGCTTTAGCCGAATGGGTATCTTCCTCGAGTCCTCTGCAAAGCAGACGATCATCAAAGATCGCGACCCGCACCACCTCACGTGCATCGCTTCGCTCGGCCTTCCAGCAGATCTTATCGACTGCTTTCAGCTCAGTCGCGAAGTGGGCATCGGCAAAACGATTCAACAACAGCCACACATCTTAACACTCCAAGACTGCCATCAGAGCCACTTCGAAGGTCAAAGTAATGCGATCCAAAAAGAATTTAAAGTATTGGGCTGCGACCTTGCAGTGCCTATTACCGATCGCGAAAGAACCATTGGTGTTGCCGTTTTAAACGGCCCTGTAACGGGTCGTGGATACACTGAAGACGAACTCCAATTACTCTATTTACTCATGGAGGAGCTTGGCTTAGCCATTCGCAACAGCCGCTTACACGCTGAAATCGGCCGCCACGGGACTCTCATTGAAAATGTGCTCAGCTCGATGACGAGTGGCGCAATTGTCATCAATGAAGAACTCGACATTCTATACGCAAACCGTGCCGCCAAGCGCTTCCTACAAATTGAACCCCAAGAGAGTCGCTCGATTGAGTTCGCAGAACTACCGAGCGAACTAGCAGCACCGATTCACCGTGCAGTAGAAAAAGGCGAGCTACCTAGGCCCTTTCAGCTCTCTAGCCCAGCTGGGAACAAAATCTATCAAGCCTCAATTTTTCCATTTAAAAACAACGAAGAACTCGAGCTACTGCCCCGCCCGACCATGGTGGTTCTGGAAGACTTTACTCACATCGAAGCGAATAAGCAAAAAGCACTGGAAGACTCTAAAAGCGAACTCATCGGGCTCATTGCTGAGCGTTTCGCACACGAAATACGCAACGCACTAGTGCCCATCACCACGCACTTGCAATTAATCGACAAGAAAATCGATCAGCCCGTATTTCAGGCCAGCCTTAAAACTGCTCTCAAGAATGAAACCGACAGGATTCAGCGCTTCAGCGAGCAGATGCTTTATCTCGCTCAAAACTCAAATCCGGCCGAACAGACGGCGGACTTAGGATCTATCCTTAACGCTGCATTTGAGGCCGCAAAAAAAACAACTGCGAACACTACGGCGCACCTACAACTCGGCGACCTACCCAGACCATCTGACCTCAAGGGCGACATCGAAGGCATGACTTATGCCTTTGAAGAAATTTTCTTAAACGCGATACAAGCAAGCGAAGCTTCTGCGGCAAAGATACAAGTCCGTGTCGTGCGCACCGAAGAGAACTCCTTAAACATAACCATGCGCGACAGCGGCCCCGGCTTCTCTAATGAATCTATCGAACAAGCCACTGAACCCTTTTATACCTCACGCCCTACAGGTGTCGGCCTAGGTCTCTCGGTCGCGAAAAAAATCATCGAAACACACCACGGATTTGTTCAACTCAACCAACGCACTGAAATAAACGATTGGGACTTACTCATTCAACTACCCACGACACTGGCTCCGACTCCGCTCTAACATGACAACACTTTATAAACTGCCCCTGATTACTGGGATCGCTGCGCTCATTAGCACTATGGCCGACGCGGCCGCCACTCGCATCGCATATGTCGATGCCTTTGCAACGGCACGCGGCAACGCATTTACTGCTACAGCGGATAACCCCTCTGCAGTTTTCTATAATGCCGCAGGCCTTACGCAACTTAAGGGCACACAAGTTCACGGCAGCATTTATTCCATATCCTTGGGTTACGAAGCAGACACACTACTCGGCAGTGATGATATGGATGACGACTTCCAAACAGTGCCAAGCTTTTTTGCCAGCCACACCTTCGCAGACTCACCTTTTGCAATCGGAATCGGCGCATATGCACCTTTCGCGCTCGCTTCTGACTGGGGCAGCGACGCCGCATTTACAGCACCTTTCCCAAACCCACTGGCATCAGTGCCGTATCAAGCGAAACTTGAATACGTTAAATATCATGCGGTCGCCACATGGCAAATCACCCAGACAGTGTCGATTGCTGCAGGCGTCAGCTTCGACGATACCGAAGTCGACCTCAAAGCGAACGCACTCGAATTCGACGGCAAGGATCAAGTCTTCGGCTATTCGCTCTCACTCTTATGGAAGCCCACAGAACACCATGCGTTTGGATTGAACTACCAGGCTAAAACCAATGTGAGTTACGATGGCACTGCAACTGCGGCGGTGGGTTTCGGGCCTGATGGGCCGATTACGGTGCCGCTTGACGCAGAAGCCGATCTAGTTTTCCCCGAGTCGATTGTCTTTGGATACTCTTATCGCCCAACTGAAAATTGGAACATCGAGTTGAACATCGATTGGACCAATTGGGACCGCGTTAACGAACTCACTTTAAAGGGCGTTCCTGGAGCGACCTATAAACTCAACTGGGAATCTGCTCTGATCTGGGAACTGGGCGCGACTCGCTACTTCGATAACGGCTGGCATGTTAGCGCAGGCTACACCTACGTAGAGAGTGCCATTCCAGACGACGATTTACTGCCAATCGTCCCCGATTCAGACCGTCACTTCTTCTCTATTGGCGTAGGCCGGAGCTACGACCACCTAAGCTGGCAAATTACTTACCAACAGGCATTCGCCAGTGAGCGCAGCGTCCGCGGCAACACCACATCACCGACAATCGATGGCGACTACGACCTAGACAGCAAAGCGTTTGCTTTCTCTCTGAGCTACCAGTTCTAGAAGCAAGATGGTATTCGAACGATGACGAACGAGTCGCATTACCACTAAACAACTGAGCAACATCCGCATGCCATCCTAAAACTTGCATCGCGCGAACCATTGGGAATTACACTAAACTGAACTATTGGGAGGGAGGCTCGTCATTGGGATAACTGCCGAGCCACTTCACAAAGGGGCAATGCCCTACGAGATCGGCGAGCGCGGCTTGCACATTTTCGTCGTCGTAGTGGCCGATCAAATCGATGAAGAAGTAGTAGTCCCATGCTTTCTTGCGGCTGGGGCGCGATTCGATCTTACTCAAATTAATTCCGCGTGTCGCGAAGGCATGCAGTGTTTTTTCAAGTGCGCCACACTCGTCGCGCAATGAAATCACCAAACTGGTTTTGTCGCGACCATCACCGAGCGGCTTGGCTCGCGTCTTGCCGACGACAAGAAAGCGAGTGACGTTGTCATCACGATCTTGAATCCCACGCGCTTGAATTTTCACGCCATAACGCTGGGCTGAAAGCGCACTCGCAACCGCAGCAACAGTCGACGTTTCTTTCGCAGTGCGCACCGCTTCCGCAGTGCTGACCACATCCACCAAATCCGCATTAGGCAGATTCGCATGCAGCCAATCACGGCATTGACCAAGCGCTTGATCCTTTGAACGCACCTCAGTAATTTGGTCGAGCGGTGACTGCGAAATCAGGCAGTGCTCAATGGCCATATAGACTTGCGAGCAAATGTGTAGATCCGACTCCACCAGCATGTCCATAGAGTGGAACACCGCGCCTTCAGTCGAATTTTCAATTGGCACCACGCCGTAATCGGCAGCGCCCGACTCAACTTCAAGAAAGACATCGGGAATTGTTTTGATCGCGCGATAATCGAGACTGACCCCGAAGTTTGAGATTGCCGCTTGATGCGTGTAAGTCGCCTCAGGTCCAAGATAGCCGATCACCAGCTTCTTCTCTAATGAGATTGAGCCCGAAATCACCTCACGATAGACTGAACAAATTGTGCTATTTTTAATCGGCCCAGGGTTCAACGAAGTGACCTTTGCCATGACCTGCGCCTCACGAGTGGGGTCGTAATAATCTGCGCCGTTGGCGTGTTTAATCTTACCGATCTCGGCAGCGTGCTTCACACGTTGGCTCAATAAAGTGACAATACTTAAATCCAGCTCGTCAGTAATAGATACATCGGTGGCTTTGGCAGCGGGATCGAGGCCGGCGAGCATCAGCGCGCGATAAATCGCTTGCAGCGTGGCATCGGTCAATGGACCTGGATTATACTTCGCCACTTTGGCAAGCACCTGCTCTTCATTCGCGCCTCCATCCAGCAAGACACGTTGATTGAGCAACTTGACCACTTGATGGTCGATCGAATCGATCGCATTGCGATTGCTCTGCAGTTTCTCGTTTATATCAGTGGACATTAAGAGGGCTCCTCTTCTGGCTCTGGAGCTGCATCGCTCTCTGCGTTTTCTTTCTGCCAATCAATCTCGGCATATTCCTCGTCCAAAGGTAGCTCATCGCGTTTCGGTTCCTTGGAAAGACCGACGTCTTCATCGGAAATTTCTTCTTCTGGTTCTTCGCTGCGACGCATCCATTCGTCGATCTGGTGGTTGCTCAATACATCGGAGGCCGGCAACTCATCGAGATCTTTGATTCCTACAAACTCTAAAAACTTCTCCGTCGTGCCATATTGTATCGGACGCCCCGGCAGCTCTGCGCGGCCAGTCACATAAACCAACTCCAGCTCGATCAGCTTGTTGAGTGCGCTATCTACAGACACCCCGCGAATCGCTTCCATTTCAGCACGCGTCACTGGCTGGCGATAAGAGACGATCGCCATTGTTTCAAGTGCAGCAGGGCTCAGTTTCATTGGGCGTGGTTCACCACGTAGCAAACGCACAAATTCAGCAAACTGAGGCGCAGTCACGATTTGATACCCATTGGGGCCCTCAATTAAGCGATACGCCTTATCTTGCACCTCCGCTTCATCAGTAAGCACGGTCAATGACTCAAGAATCTGCGCTTGAGTGACTGGCTTGGGCAATTCCATAGCTGCTTCATCTTCGTCCTCGTCGCCGTCTTCCTTCTCATCTGCGGCGGCTTCGAGCATTTCTTGGTGGTAACGCGTGAATAATTTGACCACATCTTTTAGGGAAATGGGCTCTGCGGTGGATAGCAAAAGTGCTTCCAAAGTCTTTTTTAAATCTAGTTCCATAGGTTATAATGCCAATAAAATGGAGATATAAGGTCTTGAAGTGTAAAAAGGGTATTGTCGAGACTCTCGCTATTCATTGAAATCCTCGCTTTTCTGCAACGAGAAAGACTAGAAACGCACATTTAATTCATTTCACACACTATCATGGCTGACAAAAACACACGCCCCTACTCTTCAATCGTCGTTGATGGCGACGACCGCGCACCTGCTCGCTCGATGTTACGCGCCGTCGGCTTTACTGACGAAGACTTTAGTAAGCCACAAGTAGGTATCGCCAGTTCGCCCAGTGACTTGACTCCCTGTAATATGCACCTCGGAGAACTCGCTGAACACGCTACGGTCGGCGTCAACCAGGCTGGCGGCAAAGCTATTAACTTCAGCACCATCACTGTTTCCGACGGAATCAGCATGGGCACCAAGGGCATGCGCTACAGTCTCGTTTCTCGCGATGTGATCGCAGACTCCATCGAAACCGTGACTGCAGCTGAAGGCTTTGATGGCCTCGTTGCCATCGGTGGTTGCGATAAAAACATGCCTGGCTGCATGATCGCTATCGCACGACTCAACCGCCCGGCAGTATTCGTCTACGGTGGCACCATCCTACCAGGCCTCATGCCTCACGATGCGGAGGAGCAACGCAACCCGATGGATATCGTTTCTGTCTTTGAAGCAGTCGGCAAACACGCCAAAGGCGAACTCACCGACGCAGAACTCAAGGAAGTCGAAAAGTATGCTATCCCTGGCGCAGGCTCCTGCGGCGGCATGTATACTGCCAACACCATGGCCAGTGCCATCGAAGCACTCGGCATGAGTCTCCCTGGTAGCTCTGCCCAGGTAGCCGTCGGCCAGCCCAAGCGTAAAGACTGCGAAGCTGCGGGTGCCGCCGTCCTAGCACTTCTAGAAAAAGGAATTAAGCCGCGAGACATTATGACTCGCAAGGCCTTCGAAAACGCGATCACAACTTGCCTCGCCCTCGGCGGGTCCACCAACCTAATCCTGCACCTACTCGCCATCGCCCACTCTGCGGAGGTGAAGCTCACAATCGACGACTTCAAAGAAATCGGCGAGCGCGTGCCACTACTTGCCGACCTCAAACCCTTCGGCAAATATAACATGAGTCACCTCATCCGTATCGGCGGCATCCGCCCAATGATGAAGCTACTACTGGATCGCGGCATGCTACACGGCGACTGCCTAACTGTAACGGGGCAGACGATTGCGGAGTCACTCCAAGATGTTCAGCCGTATGCAAGCTTTCCAGATGAACAGGATATCATTCGCCCCTTTGATCAGCCAATCAAAGACACCACTCACCTGCGCATCCTCCGTGGCAATTTAGCCCCCGATGGCGCAGTGGGTAAAATCACTGGCAAAGAAGGGCTCTATTTTAAAGGCACTGCCAAGGTTTACGAAGGCGAAGAAGCAGCCCTTATCGGTATCCTTCGTGGCGACGTCGTTTCTGGCGACGTGGTCGTCATCCGCAATGAAGGCCCAGTGGGTGGACCTGGAATGCGCGAAATGCTTTCACCCACCAGTGCAGTCGCAGGTCGCGGCCTTATCAAAGAAGTCGCCCTCATCACGGATGGACGTTTCTCTGGAGGCAGCCACGGATTCGACGTCGGTCACATTACACCCGAAGCTGCCAAGGGTGGCCCTATCGGCATCGTCAAAGAAGGTGATCAAATCGAAATCGATGCGGTCAAAAACACCATCAGCGTATTAATCGACGAGGAGGAATACGCAACCCGCATGGCCGCTTTCAAGCCTACTGGCGCAGGCGCCAAGCGCGGCATCCTCGGCAAATACGCTGCCACCGTTGCCACCGCATCCGAAGGTGCCGTTACCGATAAAATCGACTAGTGGCGAGATAGCTCGCTCGAAGATCAGACGCTGAACGTCCAACATTCATACCCATTCTAACTTCTAACTTCTAACTTCTAACTTCTTTAAAAATCATGTCCTGGGAACGCTTCAAACAACACTATCTAAATATTAACGAGCTCGATTTCGCGATCGACATCAGCCGCATTGATTTCGGTGACGACTTCTTCGCGAATATGGAGCCAAAGATCCAAGCCGCTTACAGCGCGATGCAGGAACTCGAAGCCGGAGCGATCTCCAATCCAGATGAAGGCCGTATGGTCGGACACTACTGGTTGCGCAATGCTGCACTCGCGCCTGAGCCCGAGCTCACGGCCGAAATCGAACAATGCCTTGTGGATATCAAGCAAATTGCTGCCAATGTCCACAACAGGGCGATCCAAGGTGCAACAGGCGAGTTCACCAACTGCCTCATTATCGGCATCGGTGGTTCTGCGCTCGGCCCTCAGTTTGTCGCCGACGCGCTGGGTTGCCCGAAGGCAGACAAGATGAAGCTTTTCTTCTTCGACAATACCGACCCTGATGGCATGGACCGCACCATGGCGGCACTCGACGGTCAACTCGGCAATACACTTTCTGTGGTGATCTCGAAATCTGGCGGCACACCGGAAACACGCAACGGTATGCTCGAAGCCCAATCTGCCTACAAAGCAGCGGGTCTCGATTTCGCAAAGCACGCGATCGCGATCACAGGTGAAGGCTCCAAACTCGACAAAGTAGCGACCAGCGAAGGTTGGCTCACACGTCTGCCAATGTGGGACTGGGTTGGCGGACGCACATCCGAACTCGCCGCAGTGGGCCTGCTCCCAGCAGCACTTCAGGGGCTCGACATTGATCGTATGCTTGCCGGTGCAGCCGCGATGGATGCTGCCACACGCAGCACTGAAACCGCAAAGAATCCCGCCGCGCTACTCGCTCTCATGTGGTATTTCGCAACCGACGGCAAAGGCGCGAAAGACATGGTGGTGCTTCCTTACAAGGATCGCCTCATGCTCTTCTCCAAATATCTCCAGCAACTCGTCATGGAGTCGCTCGGCAAGGAATTCGACCTCGACGGCAACAAAGTCAACCAAGGCATCGCCGTTTATGGTAACAAGGGTTCCACCGACCAACACGCTTACGTGCAACAGCTCCGTGAAGGCGTGCACAACTTCTTCGCCACCTTCATCGAGGTGCTCAAAGACCGCACAGGCGACTCCATTGAAGTCGAAACTGGCACGACCTCGGGCGACTTCCTGCAAGGCTTCTACCTCGGCACACGCGACGCACTCTACGAGAACGGCCGTCAATCCGTGTCGATCACGATCAAAGAGGTCACGCCTGAAGCAGTGGGTCAACTCATCGCACTCTTCGAACGCGCAGTTGGGCTCTACGCCTCACTCGTAAACATCAATGCTTACCACCAGCCAGGTGTTGAGGCGGGCAAAAAAGCTGCGGCTGGCGTCCTCGAACTTGAGCAAAAAGCGATTGCCACACTCAAAGCAAGCAGTGGCGAGGCCTTGACCGCCGAGGCGGTGGCGGCGAAGTTAGGTCTTGAATCAGAAGCTGAACTGATTTTTAAACTACTGCTACGTTTGGCTGCAAACAACCGCGGAGTCACCGCAGTCGAGCAATGCCCAATCCACCAAACCGAGTTCTCTTTTAAGTAACCCATCGGTTACCTCCCCCATAGTTATACATGAAAAGTCTATCCCTCATCCTACGTATCGTTGCAATCGTTGCTGCAGTTGCAGCCGCTGGTATTTATTTTGCCGCACAAGGTAAACTTGCTGAAAAGCAAACTGAGCTCGAAGCCGCACAGTCTGCAAGGCAAGCAGTGCAAGCTGAACTGGAAACTGCAAATAACCAAGTCACTTCACTCGAATCTCGTGTCAGTGAAGAACGCGAGGCACTTGCAAAAGCGAAACGCGACCTTGAGTCGATGCGCTCAGAAATGTATACTGCCCGCCAAGAAGTCACTCGCACACAGCAACAGCTCAATGAAGCCAAAAACCAAATCGACGGTTTAAATCAGACAGCTAAGAAACTACGCTCCGACCTCATCTCTTCGGAACAAAGTCTCGCATCTGCCAGTAACGAAGGTGAGCTCGCACGTCTAACTGAACGCGTAAAGGAGCTTGAATCGACCAACAGCACGCTCAAGTCCGACCTCGAAGCGGAGCGCTCCGCAAGCAGCGCACGCGCTGCGACCAGCTCAGCCACGGGTTCCACCGTCGGCGGCACCTCTACCTACTCGATCAACACCAATGCACCGGCGGTGCAGCCTGCATCGATCGGCACCAGCACGACCATTGCGTCCGTCAGTCCAGAAAACGGTCTGATCGTGCTCAATGGCGCGTCCGAACTGGGTCTTACTCCTGGCACCGAGATCACATTGATTCAGGACTTGAAAGCACTGGGTAAAGTTCAAGTTATTGCGATCCAAGACGACTTGGCGGTTGCGAACATTCTACCAGGCGCTAAAACACGCAGCATGGTTGCAGGAGCAACCGTTAACCTTCTCAGATAAATCGTAGACTCAGCCCTATGTTCACACGCATCCTCTTACTTCTCTCACTCACACTCAGCACACTCGCATTCACCGGTTGCTTTGATGCCGATGTCGACGAGCAATCCGTGCCTTGGGGACGCCCAGCAGACTGGGAACGTGGTGGTCCAGGATTTGGCGGCGGCCTCTAGGCACCCCTTCTGACTACGAACTTTCATATAACGCCGGAACTCTAAAAGTTTCGGCGTTTTTTCTGATAAACAGAGCAGTCATCAGGCACTCTTTTTCAACGAGCGCCTGAATCCTAAATCTCGTTTTATATCGATACGAAATGAACATGATCAAAGTAAAGGCTGGAGCCTACGCACTGATGGGCTTCATGATGTGCTGGAACACCTTCCACAAAGGTCACTACGCAATCACCTGCGCAATCGCGATATTTACACTCTGCGCGATCACGATTACCCTCGCAGCGATTGGCACGCGAAAAATCACATGGGACGACAGCGGTATCACGGTCCGTAAATTTCCATCCGCACCCAAGCATGTCCCTTGGTCACAACTTGAGAAAATGCGCGTCGATCATCTCGGCTATCATGTGCGCGCTAAAAACACTAAGTTCAAAATTAGCACCAAAAATATGCCAGAGAACTTACTCGAAACAATTAGAACACACATCAAAGCCAACAAAAGCTAGCAGCCTAGGACCAAATCACTCGCCGACTGCAGCTGAGCCTTCAAATATAGACAGCTCATCATCATACACGGTGAGCAAATTAACGACAGCTTCCTTACGAGAAGGAAAACAGGTCAAAAAGAGTTCGACTCCATCCTCAGTTTCAAGACCCATCCACAGCTTTGCACTCTCATAATGTTCCAGCAACCAGCTCAATGCCTCCTGCATCTCTGAACCTTCGGTTGGTAATTCATAAAAGTCCGCCGTGCTATCACTATGCGACCAAGAAACTGTTTTGGGATTATCTAAAAGACTAGGCACGGATCGATGTTGTGTAAGGATTTAAAGAAAGACTCAAGACTTCGAATAGAGGGATATACACTTTAAATTATTTTAACAAAGGATAAACTGAAGACCCCAGAAAAAACTAAGGCTTTAAACTCGCGATTCGCTTCGCGACTTCACCAGCCAAGAAGAACCCAACCGTTCCAGTCAAGAACGTGGCCGAGCCAAACCCTTGATCGCAGTTCAAGCGGTAATCCGCGCCCGTCTCGCGTTCACACGCGACCGTTCCGTCTTCTTTCGGA
Source organism: Opitutales bacterium (assembly GCA_018607135.1). Classification (GTDB taxonomy): domain Bacteria; phylum Verrucomicrobiota; class Verrucomicrobiia; order Opitutales; family Coraliomargaritaceae; genus JBPOFY01. The sequence goes on along the minus strand of JABBCA010000105.1, from coordinate 72,170 downwards.
AATACTGGTAACTCATCTGAATACACGCAATCGATCTTAAACTTCTGACGTTTGTATTTGGGAAACCCATACTTACTACGTAGTTTTTTACGCACCTGCAAAAGTAGCGGATCATTAATGGTGCGCGCCAAATCATCCATTCGCACACGAGAAGGATCGATACAGCCACCAGCACCTCCACACGTAATCATCTTGAGACCCAGCCGGCGGCCTTCAGCAATGAGAAAGCACTTGTGCTTGGTGCCATCAATCGCATCGATCACATAGTCATAGGGCACGCCCAACAAACGTTCCGAAGTGGTTGGCGTAAAAAAGCACTCCTCTACAACCACTTCACATTCAGGTGCGATCTGAGAAACACGCTCGGCCAACACAATCGCCTTAGAACGCCCCACAGTTTCGTTCGTCGCATGGATCTGACGATTTACATTACTGAGGCAAACCTCATCCATATCTACAAGAGTCATCTTACCGATACCCGAACGTGCCAGCGCTTCAACGACCCAAGAGCCGACACCACCTAAGCCAATAATGCAGACATGTGCCGCTCGCAGGCGAGCAAGCCCATCGACTCCATATAAGCGCCCAATCGCACTAAAACGTGTTTCGTAATCTGACATTTTTAAGGAGTTAGAAGGTAGAAAGTGAAAGTGAGAAGCCAGAAATTGAAGGAATGCCAATTCCGCGCAGCCTAGTAGCACATGCTTAACTATGGGAGTTCCTCGTTACGCGACCGCAGCAGTAGAAGCAAAGCGATACCTTCAATTTTCTTCCATGACACACACTTCTACCTTCTAAGTTCTGAAAGAGGCGCTAGACTTCTCCATTATGGCTACACTCCAAGAAATCGTCAACTTTTGCGATACACGCACTCGCCAAAAAGAAATCAAAGATTTCGACGGCGCATACAACGGTCTCCAAATTGAAAATAGCGGCACCATCACTAAAGTCGGTGCCGCGGTCGATGCGGGTCAGCTCCCCTTTGAAGCAGCCATCAAAGCTGGTATTGATTTCTTAATTTGCCACCATGGCCTCTACTGGAATCCACCCACCCCACTTACAGGGAGCGCTTACAATAAGGTCAAAACCGCAATCGATGGCAATCTCGCCGTTTACGGGAGCCACCTACCGCTCGACTGCCACCCAGAAATTGGCAACAACGCATTACTTGCAAGCGTCCTGAAGCTGGAAACAATCGGCACCTTCCTAAATTATGAAGGCAATGACATGGCCGTCATCGCCAAAGGCCCTGCCGGCGGACGTGCTGAGCTCTCATCACGCCTTAAGTCACTCTTTCACGAGACCTATCAAGGTATTGAATATGGTAGCGAGCAGCCAGAGCGTATTGGTATCCTTACCGGCAGCGGTCAAAGTGCAGTCGCACACCTCAAAGCGAACCATATCGACACGCTGATCACGGGGGAACTGCGCCAGCACCACTTCAATATGGCTCAAGAACTTGGCCTTAACCTCTACCCCTGCGGACACTACGCCACCGAAATTTTCGGCGTCCATGCCCTAGCAAAGGAAGTTGCTGCTCATTTTAAACTCGAATACAGCTTCATCGAACAGCCCTGTTTACTTTAATTTCTAATTTGTAATTTCGAAACACCAGTGGATACTGGCCTCTACAGGACTTTTCAGTCCTCATTATTATTGCTCATCAGCCATTTCCCATTAGTTATCCACCTATGAAACGCATCGTGATATTAAACGGCCCCAATCTTGATCGATTGGGCGTGCGCGAGCCAGACATCTACGGAGATCAGACACTGACCGATCTTGAGAATTTAATCACCGAAGAAGCGGCACGCATCGGAGTGCAAGTGCAATTCTACCAATCAAACCACGAAGGTTTTCTCATCGACGAGATCAGTGAATACGCCGACTCAGAAGTCTTCGGGCTCATCATCAACCCGGGTGCACTTACCCACACGAGCCTTGCTCTTCGCGATGCCATCGCAGGCAGCGACCTCCCAGTCGTCGAAGTGCACATCAGTAATATCTACAAGCGCGAAGAAATCCGCCAGCACTCCATGACCGCTGAAGCCTGCATCGGCGTCATCTCCGGTCTTGGATTCGACGGCTATCTCGCCGCACTTCACCATTTAGCGAAGCTCGATTGATTTTGATCGTCACACTTCACTCAACCACAAATAGGCCACACGGCCACGCAATAACAACACACCAAATACCACTATGGCAGACGAACCAAAAGGACTTAACAAACCAGTAAAACTCAAAGCAGACCTTGCTGCTTTCCTAGGAGCGACCGAGCTTCCACGCACAGAGATCACTAAAAAGCTTTGGGACTACATCAAAGAAAACGGTCTTCAAACAAAGACTGAAAACGGCGCACCTGAAAATGCAGGTAAGTTCATCGTTGCTGACGCAAAACTGCTTCCAGTTCTCAAGAACACAAACTCCACAAGCAAGTCTGGTAAAGTAACCGACTTCACCAACCTCCAAGAAGGTCAAACCATCAATATGATGCAAATGGCAGCTGTGGTTGGCGCCAACGTCGAGTAAGTCGTTTCAAAAACTTCAATTACAACGGCTGCCTCCACATCGGAGCAGCCGTTTTTTTGTAGGGCGTTCGGTAGTGCAGCTATCGGGTTAATGAACCACTTTGCCCCCATTTGACTGGCTGCGGCGCTTACTGCCCCTCAGAGAGCAGCAGACTACCTTGATAGAGCTCTCGGTTACTCGCTTGGAATTCGGCTTTTAGGCGCACATCAAAATCGTAGAGATCGATCAGCTTCCAAGAATTGAGCTGCCATTGAGCGTCTACTTTGCCACCATGGGCGACCCCTACGATCAAGTGACTGGCATCGTCTAATATTTTATTCGTCTCGCGCTGCGGCTCAAAATAGAAGGTGCGAAAGCTACTCGCTTCGCTCCCTTCTTTGTAGACCTTAGGGTCTAGATAAAAGACCCGACCCGATGCTTCATGCAATAAACGCAAGTCAGGGTATCCCGAGCGTTGCAGCTCGCCCGATGCATTCGAAGGGATCGAGCACTGAATCCCCGGCAACGAATTCAATTCGTTAAGTAACGCATCTTCAACATAACGACTGATCTCATTCACACGTCCTACAGAGTGTATTGGATGTTCGGATACAGATAGTGAATCAAATACGCGATCCAAGGACGCCTCAACAGCAGCCAGTAACGCAGCATCTGCAGGAGTCTCCGATTTCACCGCTACGACAGCACGCTCCGATACCGCTTCGACCACTTCGCGAAAAGCCACCGACTCGAAGCGCTCAGTATCTTCGAGTAAAAAATCAACAAAGAGTTCAACGTCTGTTTTCACCGAACTTGAAGGACCTTGCGTATTCAGAATGAAATAGGACGCCACACCACATGTGAGACCTAAAGCCAGTCCTGTGAAAAATAAGCGCATACGTCAGACACTAAAAGAGGATACTTCCATAGGTCGATGCTTACTTGTAAGCACAAAAAAATGAGGCAAGCAAACGCACCCAAAGGATACCACCCTACAGGCATACAGTCAGTGCGTCTGCCACCCCAATGGACAAAAATGTAATTTTACGGATGGAGTCCAACAACCCCATCAACTAGTCCTTTTAGACTAGTTAAGATTCAATATATTTAAGAGCAGCTCTATGAACGCAAAATGAACCAGGCCTTTCGCGGGGACAAAGCACTCCAAGAGAACGTTTTTCACTGCCACCTAGCAAGCAGGAAGGAGCTTATGAGTGATGTGTAAAACGTGCCTCTCAAAGAGGGCGCGTTCTGGTGTGGTGAAAGACTCAAGACGACTTTTGCCACGCAGACAACCGCGTTCGACTCCTAAACATATCTCGTCCATCAAACGAACTCGCGTAACCTAACTCATACGAAATTGTGTATAAAGTTATGCTGAATGAGGAGAAGGGCTGCTTTTAAAGTTCAGCCATTTTTCGAAAACGTATATATAAACCGTTAAAGGCCCTAAAAGGCATGATTCACAAAAAAGCCCAGCGACTGCCGGGCTTTTGGAAAATCAGATTGATAGGTGGTTAAAGCTTTTTGAAGAGCAAGGTCGCATTGTGCCCTCCAAAGCCGAGATTGTTACAAATCGCTACGTTGACCTCCGCTTCGCGAGCCTCATTTGGCACGCAGTCGAGATCGCAATCCGGATCCGGATCCGTGTAATTAATCGTCGGTGGGACTTTGCCATCACGAATCGCAAGTGCGCACACTGCCGACTCGATACCGCCCGCAGCACCTAAGAGGTGACCTGTCATACCCTTAGTGGATGAAACAGGGATCTTGTATGCATGATCGCCAAGTGCCTTCTTAATCGCACCCGTCTCAAACTTATCGTTGTATGGGGTGGATGTGCCGTGCGCGTTGATATAACTCACGTCTTCAGGCTGTAGGCCTGCTTCCTTCACGACTTTTGTGATCGCCGCTCCGAGGGCTTTACCCTCTGGGTCTGGAGAAGTGATGTGATAGGCATCACAAGTGGCACCGTATCCAGCAATTTCGCAGATGATATTCGCACCGCGTGCTTCCGCATGGGCAAGCGTCTCCATAACCAGCACACCCGCACCTTCGCCCATCACAAAGCCATCACGCCCCTTATCGAAGGGACGACTTGCAGTTTGTGGAGCATCGTTGTAACTAGTGCTCATCGCCTTCATGGAACAGAAACCTGCGTAACCCAACTCAGTGACTGCAGCTTCGCTGCCGCCAGCAAGCATGATGTCTGCATCGCTATCGCGGAGCATCTTAAATGCTTCACCGATACTGTGTGTGCCTGAGGCACAGGCACTGACGATACCGTAATTGGGACCACGCGCACCGACTTCAATAGCCACCACACCACTGGCGATGTTCGCGATCAAGGACGGAATCATAAACGGAGAAACCTTACGAGGGCCGCCGTCATAGAGACGTCGACTTTGCGTCTGGATGGTGTTCATGCCACCAATACCGGACCCAATCAAAACACCAAAACGATCTGCTTCCAGCGATGCAGGATCCAGCTTTGCATCATCCAAAGCCATACGTGAGGCCGCAACCGCAAATTGCGTGTAGCGGTCGTTACGACGAGCCTCCTTGGGGTCCATATAATTACCCGCATTGAAGTGCAGGGCCTCAGAACCTACCTTGGATGGATAATCTGAGACATCGAACGATTCAACAGTGTTGATGCCGCTTTTACCTGCGAGGATATTTCCCCAGAAGGTGTCTACGCCATCACCGTAGCTAGTGACAGTTCCGATGCCGGTTATTACGACTCGATTACGTTTAGGTGCTTCTTCCATAACAGTGGATAAAAACTAAGCCGCGGTTAAGCGGCTTAGTAGTTAAATTTTAGAGAGTGGAATTATCCAGCTTTCTCAGTGATGTATTTAATGACATCGCCAACAGTCTGAAGCTTTTCAGCATCGGACTCTGGAATTTCACCGTCGATTTCGTCGCTAAACTCTTCTTCGAATGCCATGATAAGCTCGACTGTGTCGAGGGAATCGGCACCGAGATCGTCGAGAAACGATGCTTCTGGTGTGACTTGCTCTTCATTTACGTTGAGCTGGTCTACGATGATTGTCTTTACGCGTTGTTCGATTGTTTGATCGGCCATATTTTTCTAGGTTTAAGTGAAAGGAATCTCAGCATCACATGACCATACCACCGTCAACTGTAAAAACTTGTCCGGTGATGTAGCCTGCTTCTTCTGAGGCGAGAAATGCGGTAGTGTGAGCGATGTCTGCAGCGGTGCCCATGCGCTTCATTGGGATGATTCCAACGATGGCTTCTTGCTGTTTTTCATTAAGCTCTGCGGTCATGTCGGTTGCGATAAAACCAGGTGCTACTGCGTTCACGGTGACATTACGAGCAGCAAACTCTTTGGCAAGACTCTTTGTCAGGCCAATCATACCTGCTTTTGCAGCTGCGTAGTTGGCTTGACCCGCATTACCTGTGAGACCAATGACAGATGCCATGTTGATGATACGACCCCAGCGCTTGCGTGTCATCGGACGCGCTAAGTATTTCACAAAGGTAAAGCAGCTGGAGAGGTTGGTAGAAATCACATCGTCCCAATCATCGTCACTCATGCGGAAGAGAAGTCCATCGCGAGTGATACCAGCATTGTTGACGAGTATGTCGATCGTGCCGTGTTTTTCGAGGAGTTGCTCGCAGGCGACCTTAACCGCTTCTTTGTCGGCTACATCTAGAGCAAGTGACTCAGCGGAGCCTCCACTGGCATTAATTGCATCTGAAACTGCACCACAAGAACCTGCTGAGCGGCTGACGCAAATTACGTGATTGCCATGAGTGGCAAGGAGCTCGGCGATGGCCTTTCCGATGCCACGTCCGGCACCAGTTACCAGTGCGATTTTTTTATCGATTGAATCAGTCATTTATAAATTACAGGAACCAAAGTCAGTTAAAACTACTCGTTTGAATAGTTCACATTAATCTAACATACTTGGGCAAGCACGAATGTTCGTTTCGAGCAACATTGACAGAGCCGCCCGAAATGGGCTCAAGTGCTATGATGTCAGACCAGGAAGCACAACGAATACAAAAGATAATTGCCAACTCGGGCCTCTGCTCACGCCGTGAAGCAGAACGTCACATTGAGGATGGGAATGTGCGTGTGAATGGAAAAATCGCCCAATTGGGTGATAAAGCAACTCCAGATGCGGCCATTTTCGTCAACAACAAGCCTCTTATGATGAAGCAGGAGCGTATTGTTACCCTGATCATGAACAAGCCCAAAGGCGTGATGTGCACCAACTCCGATCCACATGCAGAACGCACCGTTTTCGACCTTTTACCCACTGATTTACTGCGCTTGCGCCTATTTTGCGCAGGACGCCTCGACAAAGACAGCGAAGGCCTGCTGGTGATTACAAATGACGGCGAACTGGCTCACCGGCTCACTCACCCAAGCAACGAGATCATCAAACGCTATCGGGTCGTGCTACACCGCGACTTCAAAAAAGAGGACATCCCAAAGCTGCTCCAAGGTGTGGAATATGAGGGGGACTTTCTGAAAGCAGAAAAAGTGCTTCCAGCACCACAAGTTGGTGAGGGGCACGAGCGACGCCTAGAGGTGCACTTGCACCACGGTAAAAAGCGTGAGATTCGTCGTCTATTTGAAGCGCATCGTTATTTCGTAAAAAAACTCGTGCGCGTGCAAATCGGGCGCATCATCTTGAAAAACATCCCGAAGGGTGGCATCAAGATCTTAGGTAAAAAAGATATCGAGCGCCTTTTTGGTTGATCCTCGTCAAAGCACATTCAATTCACCATTTTTCCCACATGTCGCGCCTATTCGCATATTCCCTCGCAGCTTTCCTCTCTACGTCGCTATTAATGTCCGCGAATCAGCTAATGGTTCGACTGAATCCAAGCTCAAGCGCCCCAGTAATTAAGCGTATCGACGAAGCCGACCCAATCTTTAAGCGCGCGATCACCATCACCAACTCTGGACTCGCCAAGCTTGGCTGGATGCGCTCTTCCGACCTACTCATATTCGATGGCTACCTTTCTACCGAACAGCTTTCTAAAAATTTTGAAATTGAAATCAATGCTAAGGTCTACCCACAAGCATCGCTTAATGGGCCTCACATCGCTCGCGTGCAAGACGGAGATCCTATTGAACTTTTAGAGATGGATGATCAATGGGCACGCATACGTATCGAAAAAGAAATGCCAGTTTACTTTCAACTCGGCACCTCGCGCGCACCCACTCCGGTCTATATCGCTCCCACCCGTGCCACCGCAGTGCGAGTTGACACCACACGTTTCGACCCCAACTTAAGCGTCGGTGCCACACGCCCAGACCAGCTGCCACCTGAAAATGTGGTCTGGCGAAGTGCTACTGGCCCAGCACCCTTGGATCCTAACCGCAAGCCCATCGCCAGCATCCAAAGAAACGACGTAGCACCCATTACCAAGCCACCAGTCCAAGCAGACGGCCGCATCTACCGACTCAGCGGGCAACTTATTCGCAAGATCAACAGCGAAGCGCCCCGCTACACGCTACATCTTGAAAACACTATCGGTGAACGGATCGCATACGTCGATGTTTCGCAGATGTATCTTGAAGACATCCACGCCTTTTTGGATCATACCGTTTACATTCACGGCGAAGTGAGCGCACTCAGCCCAGCAAGCCAGAGCCTCGTGATCCTCGCCAGAACCATTCGTAAAAGTAGCGAATAAACGAACTCATTTTTCAAAATATTCTAACTCAAGCTCCCTATGAAACTCATCGACGGTAACGCTATCGCAGAATCCATCATCGAAGAACTCACCAAAGAGGTGAGCCAACTCTTAGGCAAAAAGCCAGTCATCGCAGTGGTGCGAGTTGGCGAAGACCCTGCCTCGGTCTCTTATGTTCGCAAAAAGCAGAAGACCGCTGAACGAATTGGCCTTGGCAGTCGCCTCCATATCCTGCCTGAAGATGTGAGTAAAGCCGACCTTTTCGCGCAAATTGATGCGCTGAACACCGATCCTGATGTGAGCGGAATCCTCGTGCAGGCTCCCCTACCCAAGCATATCGACGAGACCGAAACGTTCAACCGGGTGCTGCCCAGCAAAGACGTCGACGGGTTCAACACTGTAAATATCGGCAAACTCTGCCAAGAAGACGACAGTGGCTTCGTGGCCTGCACCCCTGCAGGTATCGTGCAACTGATTGAGCGCAGCGGTGTAAACACCGAAGGCAAGCACGTCGTAGTGCTTGGCCGTAGTCAAATCGTCGGCAAGCCAGCCGCATTGTTAATGATGCGTAAAGGCGTCCCAGGAAATGCGACCGTCACAGTCTGTCATTCTCGCACTGCAGATCTCGCGAGTATCACCAGCCAAGCAGATGTGCTCATCGCAGCTATCGGTCGTCCGAACTTTGTCACTGGCGACATGGTTAAAGACGGCGTCGCAGTGATCGACGTAGGGATCAATCGTATCGAGGACGCCACACGTAAAAGCGGCTATCGCCTCGTCGGTGATGTCGACTTCGAAGCCGTTTCTCAAAAAGCCTCTCACATCACACCCGTCCCTGGCGGAGTCGGCCCGATGACAGTTGCAATGCTCATGTATAATACTGTGCGCGCATTTAAAGCCAGCCACGCCTAAGCTGGATGGACGAACCACCCAAAAAAACACCCTCTGCTGAAAACAAGCAGGAGGTGCCGCCACCGTTGAGGCCATCCAATGTTCTCGATTCGATCTTCCACCCTGATGGCCCAATGCCAGCGGCGAGCATCGGTTATCGTGCACTCGGCTTTTTCCTAGACTTTATCCTGGTTTTCATCGCGTCGCTCGCATTGATTTGGAATCTGGTCTTACCGACACAGCACCCCGGGGCACTGCACGAATACATCACATTGAGCGAAGCCACTGTTCATTGGATACAGTCCTACGAAACTGTTTTGATCGGATACGACCAACTGCTAAATAACCCCGACTCACCACTACTAAACTTAAGCAACGAACTTAAAGATGCACTGGCCACCGCATTGAACGTTTTATTCATGACTTTCTGGCTCTATTTTGCAGCATCAGAAGCATTTTTTGCAGGAAGCTCGCTGGGCAAACGCCTTTGCTGTATACGCACCGTGAGCACCGTCACGCTGGGTGCGCAGCCATTTTTCACAGCAGTCGTTCGCGGCGGTCTAAAATCAATTATAAGCGTGTTTTTCATCTTATCACCGCTCACGATAGTAGTTCCACTGATCAGTCTTTTGTTCAACAAACGAAAACAGCTACTACACGACATCCTCAGCAGAACCGCAGTAATCGATGAAGGTAAATCGTCTACCTAGCTAGATCTTAAAGCTATAAGGAATCAAAAATTTACTGTTTTACCTTCCTAGAGATCCATCTATGTAATTGTATAAATTCCCTAGCAACTAAGTTTACTCCTAGATCTCAATTTAAATTTTTAAGCCGTTTTGAGCCCACAACAAAAGCCCAAAATCCTAGTCGTCGACGACCAGCCGATTAACATCAAATTGCTACAGCGAAAGCTTGAACGGCAAGGGATGGAAGTCTTGGTCGCATACAACGGCCGCGAGTGCTTAAATATTGTCGAACAAGTCATACCAGATTTAATTTTACTGGATGTCATGATGCCAGAAATGGACGGCATTGAAACCTGCCAACACCTCAAAGCAAATCCAGAAACAGAGACCATACCAGTGGTCTTCATTACCGCCCGCGCCTCTAAGGAAGGAAAACTGGAGGGCCTCGACGCAGGCGCAGTCGACTATATCACTAAGCCTATCGACCTAGATGAAACCCTTGCACGCGTGCGCACACAGTTGCGACTGCAAGAAATGTTTCGCGAAAATCTAAAGCTACAAGAGCGCCTCGGTGACGTGCGTAAATCTGCGGCAGTGGGCGCAATCACACAAGGCATCGCGCACAATTTAAACAACCTCCTCGGCGTGGTCGTCGGCTACCTCGACTTGATCAAGAATGGTTACGACAGCCCTGACATGGTCAAGCGCAGCGTTGGCCTCATGGATCATGCAATCATTCGCATGGTAAACATCATTCGTCAGCTGGGCTCAATCGCCAGCCATGAACGCTTTGAGTTAGTGCCCACCTCAATTCACGGAATCATAGAAGACAGCGTTGAGCGCTTTAAAAAGGAATATGAATTCACAGGACCAATCGAAATCGAGATAGACATCGACGAGACAGAAACGGTGGCAGCCAATGCCGAGACCTTTGAAATCCTCCTCGGCAAACTACTCGCGAATGCTTGGGAAAGTTACGATAAAAAAACTCCAGACGATGCCCGCAGCATCCAAGTCAAGGCCAGGATCGATGATACCGATGGCATAGAGGTCGTCACCATTACAGTTACTGATCAGGGCGAAGGCTTAGATCCTCAAATAAAAGATACCATTTTCGAACCCTTCGTAACGACCCGCACCTCGGTCGGTCGCGGCATGGGCTTAACCATCGCAAGGCACACTTTACGTAATCTCGGTGGAGAAGTTCGAGTGGTCGACAACCCGAAAGGTGGGGTCACTGCGACCATGATTCACCCTCTTTAAGACAACACTATGAGCATCCGCATTGTTTTCATCGGAGCTGGACGTATGGCTTCAGCCATTGTCCGTGGCCTCCTCGAAAAAGAACACTATCTCCCAGAGGAGATCGCCTGCACCTGTGGTAACGACCCCACTGGACCCGCACTCGCAGAACAAACTCGCATTCACTACATGCCAGACATCACCTCGGCACTCTACGAAGCCGAGGCCGTGGTGCTCGCATGCAAGCCACAACAATTTAGTGCCATCGACGCGACACTCGCGAATGCAGCGACGGGTAAACTGGTGCTCTCCATTTTAGCAGGCACCCCACTCTCACGGCTCAGCGAAAAATTTTCCAATGCGCGTAACATCGTGCGCACGATGCCTAATACTCCAGGTCAAATTGGTGCGGGTGTGACTGCGTTTGCCCCACTGCGTGAGCTCACAGAAAAGGATACCATGATCGTTGAGAACACACTCAGCTCATTGGGCAACTTTCATGAAGTCGACGAAGTCGATCTCGATGCAGTCACCGCACTCAGCGGCAGTGGTCCCGCATACGTGTTTGAATTTGCCGCCGCCCTTCGTGAGGCAGGCATCAATTGTGGACTAGACGAAGGCCTGGCTGACGCACTCGCCATTGATACCCTTTTGGGAGCCGCAATGCTGCTCGCCGAAAGCGAAGCGACACCTGAAGAACTGCGTGACGCGGTCACCTCCCCCGGTGGCACCACTGCAGCCGCACTCAACGTATTGCAAGAAGCTGATTTTCGTGGACTTATCGATCGCGCCCTAGCAGCTGCCAAGGCGCGCTCGCTCGAATTAGCTAACGAGTAAAAAGGAAGACGAACATGCCTGCCCGTCAGGTTTGGATTGAACTCGTCGAGACATGGACAGGTGAGCCTTGCTGCTTAACTCCAGACGCAAAAAAGCCCCACCTGTGCCGTTTAAAGGGGAGTTCTTAGCCTTTTGCGTCTAAGGTGGGTGCTTTCTCCGCGGTTTATGTCTTCCGATTGACGGCTGGACAACCACCGAAGAGGGCAAGCTCCCGATTGCGAAAGAGTAAAGGACAGACACTCCAGTTAATATCGAACACTGCAGGGTTGGTTGAACAATAGCTCAGTGCCCGCTCGAATCAACTGGAAAGCACACCTTTGTCGCTAAAATAGGTAAACTTATTTCCAAGGGGTAACTGTAGCCGAAATCGTAAGATTGTGGACGAATTGCCGCCCGACTTCACACACCCCAAAGCGTTACCGCTTCGGCGACCTTGAAGCTACCCTTTACGAGTTAGCCCGAACATAGAACTGAATCCATTGCTTAGCTTCGATGTCGCTCAAAATACACCCACCGGCAACAGCTTAGCGCCACTTGCGCACACACTGTGCATAGCTCCGTTTAATATGACGGACAATCTCTACAATACTACGCCGCTCTGTCGAAATACAGGCACCCGAGTTCATGTAGATCGGCTCCCCCAGCAATTCCCTGACTCGCTCTGCCGGATTTTCGACATTTAGCAACGGACGATTTTTATTACGACTGGTGCGCTCGATAATACTTTCAGCGGAAGCAAATAGGCAAATCACCACCCCCTTAGTCTTCAACAAGTCCGACATACCAGGCTGCACCACAAGGCCGCCTCCAGTCGAAACCACACACTGCTCATCTGGATGCCCAGACTCGATGAACGCTCGTTCATACTGACGAAAACGCGCTTCCCCTTCAGCCGCAAAGATCTCTGGAATACGCTTTCCAGTTTGCTCTTCGATCACATGATCAGAATCAAGATACTGGTAGCCCATCTCGCGCGCTAAACGGCGCCCGATCGCAGACTTCCCTACCCCCATGAAACCGACTAAGTAGAGATTCGGTTTCTTGTTTCTTGTTGTTTTCTTCACTTCACGAATTGTGCAGAACACATCAAGTCCAGCGCGATAAAAAAGTGACGCCTTGCGATGAATTGCCTGATAACACTTGAAGCAAACACACGAGACGACATAGTTATACCAATGGATAACAACGTCGTCTGTATCGAAATCAAAGGAGTCATGCCCACCTCAAATGGGTGCGCCGTATTCTTGGGCAATGAAGATAAGACCTTTGTGATCTATGTTGACCAAGGCATCGGCGAAGCGATTCAACGCGCTGTCAACGGCGAGCAACTCGAGCGCCCGATGACCCACGACTTGATCATGAATTTATTCGATGGATTTGGCGCGGAGGTCGAGCGAGTCGTCATCAATGATGTGGAAGAAGGCACTTTCTTTGCTCGTCTCATTGTCTCCATGGAAAACGAGCTCGGTCACAAAATCCTCGAAATCGACGCACGCCCTAGCGACTCCATCGTGCTCGCACTCACTTCTAGCAAGCCCATCTATTCAGCACAATCAGTGATCGATTCGGTCGACGACATGACTGAGATTCTAGAAAAAATCCTTAAACAAGACAGCTAATTAATCCACATGAAAAAACATTTGATCAGCTGCCTCAGTCTATGCGCAAGGTGCGTGCTCTCACTCTCGCTGCTGCTCTGGTCCTTAACGATCGCTTCGCACCTCTACTCCCTAATGTGGATTTTATTGGATCGTGCGAATCGACCTGAGAATCTCGTCGAAGATGGTTTCGCGAACTTAGTGGTCATGGTAATCGCCGCTGCCTTTCTAAAAATGTCATGGGACGGGCTGACCGGGTTTAGAAAAATTAAGCAAAAATCATTGCAGCAGTATTCAGAACACGCGCATGGTAATTAGTCTGAATGAGACCAATGCCACTACCAGCTGCTTTGATCCCGGGACAACCGTGGACCGCACTTGCACCCATGCAAGACGTCACTACGCTGCCGTTCATGCGCCTGCTCGGTAAATACGGAGCTCCAGACCTGCTCTTTACCGAATACTTCCGCGTGCACGGGCATTCGACCCTGGAGAAGCATATCGTCGACTCCATTTGCCACCATGACACCGGACGCCCGATCTTTGGCCAACTGATTGGTGAGAGCCTCCCCGATCTAGAGCGCACCGTAAAGGCGATGGAAGACGCCGAACTTCCCGTCGCAGGCATCGACCTCAACATGGGCTGCCCCGCACCGAAGGTTTACAAGAAAAACGTCGGCGGCGGACTCCTACGCGAGCCCTCCAAAGTCGACGAAGTGCTGAGTTGTTTACGCTCTGCCATCTCTGGACGCTTTACAGTGAAAATGCGAATCGGATTTGACAGTGATCAGCACTTTGAAGCCATTCTCGATCTGATTGAGAAGCATGATGTCGATTTACTGAGTCTCCATGCCCGCACGGTCAAGGAAGCTTATCGCAGCGAGGTGCACTACGAATACATCAAACGCGCCGCAGAACGCATGGCCTGCCCCGTGCTCGCCAATGGCAACGTCACCTCCGTCCAAAAAGGCCAATGGGTGCTCGACGAGACCAAGAGCGCAGGCCTCATGATCGGCCGCTCTTGCATTCGCAACCCGTGGATCTTTCGCCAACACCGCGAACACTTTGCCGGCGAACCGGTGTTCCAACCCACACTGGGCGATGTGCGCGAATATATCGAAGATTTGATCGTAGCGACCAGCCACACGGATCGCAACGGAGTCTATCACATCAACCACATGAAGAAGTTCCTCAACTTCGTCGGACTGGGCGTAGATGTAGACGGAAAATTCCTTCACGAGATGCGCCGTGCAAAATCCAAAGATGAACTCGATGTGATCTGTGATCGCCACTTAGTCAACAACGGCCGCGCCGAAACCCCCTTTCCCGACGAGCCAATCAAAGGCCTCGTCGCCCGCCCCAATTGCGAGACCTCGCAAGGGTGCAGCTTATAACTTAGGTCATTTCTTGGCAGCCTCGGTGCGTTCCTTTTCTTCGCGAGCGAGCTCTAGACTCTCGACAAAGACACTCGGCTTCCCCTTAAAATTTCGGTCGATCAAATCGCGATCCGCCAAAGCATTCAGTGTAAACTGAAGTCCGTGACACTGGATACATGAGCTTCGGATCATCTTATCATTCGGGCGCAGACTGTTGTTTTGATTATGATCTACAATTGTGATCGTCTCGCCAAACTCAGTCTTCTCAACACGTGGCATGTGGCAAGTCGCACAGCTCACCGCCTCGTCGGACGATTTCAAACCACGCTGCGCATCGATAAAGAGCTTAAAGTGTGGCGACTCCTTGTAGGCGGTTGAGTGATCATCATTGTGGCACTGCAAGCAGGCATCGACTGCAGCGGTCTTGGTATTAAAGCGGTGGCTATCGTGGCAGGAGGCACAGGTCAACTCACTATGCGCTGCTTCAGCGCGCATCGGTATTTTCGCCATACTTGGCGTCATCGGGCTCAAACCTTGAGCCAAACGCATCCCGTGTTTGCCCTCAAGGAAGCCTTTAGTTTCGTGCTTATGGCACTCTTGGCAGGACGTGTAGCCAGGCCTATCTTGCCATGTAATCGCACCTGTCTCCGTGTCTTTCACATTATGACAATCGGTGCAGTTCACACCCACAGCAGCATGTGCGGTAGTCGACCAATCATGTAATATACGATGCGTGTGCTGCGCGTCGTCGGGCATATCCGCATCAGCGTGCTCCAGTGCATCACCCTTTGTATGATCGGGGTTGTCGTAATAGCTTCGCAGGCGCTGCTTTGCGACTTCCTTGAAGTCGGGCTCGTCCAAATGGCTCGCCAAGAAACGTTCGTAGAGCGCACTATTATCATGAAAATTATGACAGCCAGCAGTCGCGCATGAATCGAATGCAAAGTCCTTATGCGAAGGTCGCTCGTCGCCGATCTCTTGGTGACAATAATAACAATAATCCTCAGGCAAAGTCACACCCATTGAATTGGTAATTTCAGGTTGATGCTCTCGGTGACAAGTAATGCAGTAACGTGCGTCCAATTGTTCCAAGCGAGATGCATTGCGCGGATCTTTGAATTTAATCACCGGGTGTGAATCATCGACACGAGTGAGCTCCTCCTGGTGACATTCATTACATGAGTCCTGCTTCACGCCCATGCCAGTGGTATGACACACCGAGCAAGCCATTTCAATTTGATGATGCCCATGCGTAGTTTGCCCAGGCATGAACTCATGTTCAGCACCACCAATGAGTGCAAAGCTGAGATAAGCTGCCAATGCGCCCACAAGTATGAGCCAGAAGAGATTTGCCTTTATTGCCTTAAACATTAGTAGAGATAGACCTTAGCAATGTGAAATCCGAGTAAGACCGGATAAGGAAGAAAGAATACAATATGTGCCTTCGTCGCCACACCTCGAAGACGTGCTCCGACAGGACCTGAAAAGCGCTTCTCAGCAGCCACAGCAATTGCGGCAAGACCACCCGCTAGGTTCAACCCTAGAAAACAAATGAGCAGCCAGAAATTTAAATTTTCACCGAAATTCAGCCCTGTGTGAAAGAATATACCAAGCAGTGTAGTCACCCCCAGCCACGAATGCGCCGCCCGCCAAAAACCATAATTACCGAAGTTCAGCCATCGAAAGCGCTTGCGCGCAGAGAGTAAAATTGCAAAGAGCGACAAGCCGGCAATCGTATAGCCAGTAACTTTTTTTGTGAACGAATCCTGCCAAATCTGCGTGAACTCGTAATAGGTGCTCTGCACAGTTTTCGCAGCAGGCACAGGTGGCCCCAAAATAAAGCCCAAGCAAACTATCAGCGCAATGATCGCAGAAATCATGAGCAGCATCCCTCCCTTGGGTCGCGCCACATCCAGCACTTGGCCTACATCTTCACCCACAAAGTCAGCCAACTGAGGCATACAGGAACCGCACACGCCCCCAGCCCCAGTGCGCTCCGTCAACGCAGCGACTGTTAAGCAACCCGCACCCACCGCTTCGCGCAATGTGCCACAACTCGTGCGCGTGCAGTTACAAACAATCGCCGTATCTGGCCAATGAATCACGCTGGTGATCATCGACTCACCAAATAAATCTCCAGTGCGCTCGAAATGACGGCGCATTCCTTTACTAAATGTTCGGCCCTCTTTGACGGCCCGTTCGATTTCAGCGATTTCACTCCAATCGCCAATAACGGTCGCACCAATTAATTTGGACCGACGAAAAACCAAAGAACGGTAACTGCGCGCTCCGCGATGCACATGATATACTCCTTCTTGTAGATAATCACCAAAAGTCCCGACTTCGACTCCCAAAAGTTTCAAGCGGCATGAGGAATCACTACCGCGATAACGTGCATTCTTTTTACTCGCTAGGCGCTGCGCCAAACAATCAGCCATCTCATAACCAGGAGCCACTAAGCCATAGACTTCGCCTCGATGCGAAGCGCACTCGCCAATCGCATAAACATGCCCAACCTTAGTTTCCAGATGATCATCAACAATAAAGCCTCCTCGCGCTGCGGTTTGAAGTCCGGCCTCCTCAGCCAGTTCATCTCGAGGTCGAATGCCAGCAGCGATAATCACCAGATCAACCTCAAGAGGATCTCCATGATTAAACTCAACTTCGAGCTTTGTCGCCGTTTTTTGAATACGTTGAGTATTCGTCCGCAGGCGCACACTCATCCCAAGCGCCGCGACCTCACGCAACAAATAGCCAGATCCATCCTCGTTGAGCTGACGACTCATCAAGCCACTCGCCGCCTGCACAACACAAGTCTCTAGGCCAAGGTCTTTTAAAACATTCGCAGCCTCTAAGCCAAGCAAACCACCACCAATCACCAGACCGCGGCGTGCACCTTGCGCAGCTGCTTTGATCGCCTCGATATCTTCAATCGTCCGATAAACAAAGACATTCTCATTTGCAGCCCCTTCGATCGGCGGAACAAATGCACGACTCCCGGTAGCCAATACGCAATCGGCATACGCATACTCTTGCCCTTGATCATCGACCACGAGCTTTTGCTGTGGGTCTAAACGGATGATCTTTCGCCCTATATGCAAAGCGATATCGTGTGACGCATACCACTCTGCATTTGAGAGCAGTAAATCATCCGACTTCTCGAGATCAAAATACTTGGTTAGATTCACCCGATCATAAGCGGGTTGTATTTCATCACCAAAAACTAGAATTGAACGCCTCTCATGCACACCCAGCTCCACTAAGCTACGGCACAAGCGCCAACTCACCATTCCGTTTCCTATAATGACTATTGGGCCAAGCTTCGACTTCTGCTTCATCGCCTTAACCATGTGCAGCTCCCTTCGAACGACTGACGAAAGCACCACGTGCCGCCCCCAACAGGATGATTAAAAGCTGACTCCCACAAAAAAGGATTAACCAAAAGAACGCTTGATCCATAAAACCATACGAGTGCAGGCCGATGCCTAACATATTCACTCCAAACCATGAAAACGCGGTGATCACATTACCAAAGATCACAGCAAGTAAGATACCATGATCGCGCAACATGCCCGATAACTTCGCGTGCAAGATAACGGCATTCCAAATCACAATCATCACGGCGCCATTCTCCTTCGGATCCCATCCCCAGAATCGCCCCCATGACTGATCGGCCCAGATGCCACCGAGCACGGTGCCGACGAAGCTCAATAAAAGCGCAAATAAGGAAATACCAAAGGCAAGTGTCGCAGTCTGTCGCACGAACTGCTTATCTAATGAATTCGCGCATAATCGCAACACGTAGGCGATCCCAATGAAGCCAGCAAGGAAGGTTGCGGAGTAACCAAGCGTGATCGTCACCACATGCGTTGCTAACCAAAAGTTCGAATCTAGAACGGCCTGCATTTGTTCAAGCGTATCACCGCTCGCAGCCAATCCTTGCGCCACAACTAAAGTCGAAAACCCAATCGCCGCTGCCGTCAAAGCACCCAGGCCTTGCTTGTTACGTCGTTCTATAATCAGACCAAATAAGGTCGCGCCCCACCCCACAAAGACAGCCGACGAATACAAGTTCGTAACGGGTGGCCTGCCTTGGAGATACATCCTCAGCAGCAAACCTACGGTATGAAAGACCAATCCTATACCGATTGCCCAGCTTGCAGCAGGCAAGAGGCGTTCGGGCCAGCGAACCCAAGCAACGCACACCAGAATGCCGCCCAACAAGTAGGCAACCATCGCACGCAACAATGGATTGAACGCATTGTAAGCTTGCTCGACCTCCACACGAGAAGAAGGCGCATAGCTTTCAAATGCCAAACCAACTTGATCCAACAACACATTAAATCGATCCACCTGCCCTGCTTGATAAGCCTCGGCAATGTTCAAATAGATAGCCACCAGTGGATGCGCTTGTCCTTTATCCAATCCAGCGAGCTGAGCCTGACCGATCGTCAAGAACACCTCATCTGATTCAGGGATCACGCGCAGCAACGACATCTCCGCCATACGACCATAACGCTCACGAAGCAGATCACTCAGCCCCGGCTTTTCAGCGGGGCTTGCAATGTGTTTCGTAAAAGTGCCCCACTCCCCAGCTATACTGTCTTGATCATAAAGCCAAATCGACTGACTCATACGCAGGTGCAGGATCAGCTTATCATAGAGCTTCACGCTAGCGCGTTGAAATGCATCACGCCGCGGACCTTCAATTTGCCTCGCGGCAGTAGCCTGCAGCTCAATCTCGCCAAAGAACGGCTCGAGCTCATTAAACGAAAAATCCTTCACCTCTAAAGGCAGCCCAAGTTGATCTTTCAGCTCTTCATTATAAATACGAATCATAGCCCATTGATTCGCTACCTCAGGGTTCAATAGAATCGTCGCCAGCCATTCGGCTGGCACGAGCTTAACTGGCTCTCCAGCAACTTCCACGCGAGGCGAACTTTTAGATGATAAGATAAGCAGTGAATTTCGAGCAACCGTATCCATTGGCTGAATACGTCCGTCCAAGAGCACTGGGAGCCGACCGAAGGCTTCATAATTAAAGGCTCCAATCGGATGCGGCTGACGCACTGAGCTCCACACCAATAATAGCAGGATTAACGGCGTGAGATACTTCAAATATGGTTTCACGCAGCGCTCCCCTTTCGAATCTTAAGACGAGAAAGCGACTGCCAACACAACCCAATAGTAATTAACAGGCACGAAACGTATGGCAGCAGCCATGTCGGATTCTGCACAACCTGCAGAATGGAAATCGTTTCCTCACCAGCAAAACTCGCTTGATAAAAGGTCTTACCGTCAAAACGCAGAGGATGATTCATATAGATCGCTACCTTCCGGTCTGCGGGCAGCTCTCCCCCTGACAAAGTGAGTTTACTTTCAAAATGACTCGGCTTATTAGTGCCTGGATACACCTCGCGCACAAAGTCATCGAGATGAACCGTGCTCGCCATGTAGTATCGCTGAGGACGCAAGCTCAACTCTGCATACATCCCATTGGCTAGTTCAATACGATCTGCTTCACCTAAATGCCCAGAGAGTATATAAGTCCCAAGGTCCTCACCTCCCACGCGACAATGCACCAGAGCAGTGGGCACATTACGCTCATCAAGTTTGCCCGTAAGCGGCAGCGCAACCACCGACACGGCTGCCCCTATCCCAGAATCTGCCTGCGTGGGCGAGGCTGTCGATTGTGCGCGCAGCATTGAATTGGGCCAAAATTTTAATACCTCAAGCTGTAGCGGCATCTCCGCATGCGACAACTCAGCGCCCTCCACAAGTTGCTGACTATCATAAGCAACGACGCGCTGCCCCGAATCGATCGCACGCGCGACTGCGAGTTCATAGTTAAAAATACTTTCTGAATAATCTTTAGACTCCCCCTCAACCAAACGCAATTGCGACTCAACCGAAAGCACGTCAGTTAATACTTCGCCAAGCAGGAGTAAAATCAATCCAGAGTGCACGCATAACAACCCAGCGTGCTTTCCCTTCACTTTAAAACGAACAATAAAAGCCGAGACTAAGTTAACCAACAGCAAGGTTCCAATCGTGTAGCCAGCGGGCAGCACAGGTAAAGTCCGTCCGAAGAGCTCACTCCACAGGAAGAAGCTTTCGAAATACACTTGCTGCGAGCGATAGATGCCAAGCTCCACCTGCGCAAGCGTGCCAGCAAAGACCAGCATCAGTGAGAGTAGTAATAAAACTACAGTAAACCTAAGCGAGCTAAGACGTAGAAAGAGTGCATGCATCGAATTACTCGCCCTCTGCGGAAGCATTTATGGATTGTATCCATGAGTCATAGTCCGAGCGAATCTCGATCAACGGCTTTCGAGTGCCATTCGCCTTAAAAAACCATGTGTAACCTTGGTAGTTAAACCAATGCATATACATCCCACTTGATCCCTCGGAAGCATCCGTAAAAAGTTCGATTCTTTGAGCCATGATCGATCCGTTTTGCTCAGCTTGTAGGCCATCAACACTATTCAGATCTAACACAGGCGACAATCCAAGCTGTCGTCGCCAACGGTTGATATTCGCAAGATCACCTCCGACGTCTCCCGGGAAACGACTCACACTCAGCTCCACCGCACCCTCAACCGCAGTGTATACAACTAAGCGCATCGGCCCGACGGGCGCATCCGACCAAGCCTGTGGAACATCCCAAGCTAAGCCTTCAAACAATGCAGAGGTGCCCGCTTCAACTGGAGCAGTTTTCACTTCGAACGGTGCCTCAGCTACCAGGGAAATATCGTAAACACGTGGCGATGCGCGTTCACATCCAGTAACGACAAGAAGAGAGACGAGTGCAGGTAATCGGCTCAGGATCGAACCGAGCCTGCGACTCAAACTCTCAACTAATGAAATCACGAAACGAACTAGTCCGCACGTCCTAGAACAGACTCGCGTGTGCTTTCTGCGATCGCAGCGGCTTGACCGATGAGATCCTCTGGAACTCCAAGTTCAACCAAAGTAGCACCGAGGTTTTCGATCACCGCATCAAAGTGAGTGTCATTCAGACCATACTTAGCGACTAGGTTTGCGTGCGCGGCCTTCATGCCGCGGCCAGAATAATTGTTAGGTCCGCTAAATGCCATAGTTAGGAACTTCTTCTGGTGGCCGCGCATGCGATCCATTGGAATTCCTTCAAAGAAATGTTTAATGCGGTCGTCAGCCAAAACTTTGACGTAAAATAGATCGACTGCTGCATCAACGGCGGGCTCTCCGCCGATTTTTTCATATAGTGTGCTCATGTAATGTTGCTTGCTTAGGTTGTTATTTTATTCGCTAGCGAAGACGACAAAATCGACGGCCAGCTTTACTTCTTCATCAGTAAGATCGAGAAAGCCGCCTTTTGCTGGCATCTCATTGAGTTGCGGCCCAACGAAACCATTGATCGCATGGTCATAGAGGACTTCTTTTCCTTGTAAAATTCGCGGTGCCCAATCTGCCTTATCAGCGATAATCGGTGCCCCACCTAGGCCGCGTATGTGGCACTGCGCACAAGTGCGCACCCATATCTCACGACCTTTAATTAAATTAGCGTCGATAATTTCCAGGGCCATTGGATCAAAAACAGAGCTCGGCACAGGCTGCGAATGACTAGAAACCTCCTCAGGTTTATCGCACCCGACAAGCAGTAGAGGGACTATGATAGCTACCGCGGCAGGCAAACGCCCACCCATGCCAAGTTCATTTTTCATCTCAACTGACAGTATGAAATTAAGAATCCATAGGGACACGGATCACCACCGCACCCATGACATCACCAAGTTCGAAGTCTGTCTTTGGACTATCTTTGTGCTCATTATGGCAAGTCACACAGACAGGCACTACAGCAACATCAGCATAAACCGCGGTGAAATACTTAACACCACCAAGCTCTTCCTCACTGTAGTAAGGAGCTGTGCCACCATTATCAGCAACGAATTGCAGACCTGCTTTTTCAACTTCTGTTTGGCCAGCCGCGTTGGACTTATTGATCGGCCATAACGATTGTAGCGAGTAGCTAAAGAATGCATCTTTACTTGCAGTCAACTCCGCGCCCATACGAAACATTTGCGCTGGTAACGGCAGTGCCTTATCTTCAGTCCAGTGCTCACTGGCTTTGATAACTTTTTCCTTCGCCGCGAGACGACCAACCACGTTCTTGGTGTAAACCGCGCGGTCATTATCAAGCACCATGTGGAGTGCGTCAGTGAATTTGGCAAATGGAAGACCTGGTTCCACGGTTACTTCGGACTTACCGCAACCGGCAAGGAACGAAGTTGCAGCGATAGCGGCAACGACGGATGTGAGTGCAATGACTGTTTTCTTCATTTTGATATTCGAGTTAGCTATTTATCGGTGAGCTCAAGATTCGAGAGCTATGCGATAAATAGCATTTGAAATACCATTTATAAAAAAGCAGGCCAGAATGGACTAAATTTAGCCATTAATCATTGGCCGCGCTGAAATGAAAACTATTCATATTAACCCCAAGCCCTTTCATACAAAGGAAAAGACCCACGCTCAAAGCTCAAAAATGAGCACAGACTCAGACAACATCAGCTAAGGTATATTTTTCTAAATGTTCAAAAAAGTGACCTTGGGCACGCCAAAGAACACCTTTTAAAGCACAATTACCATGAATCACACAGTTCCCAGCACTCTCTTTCGCAAAACATTCGACTAAATTAAAGTGCGGCTCAGTTCCACGAATCACTTTAGCCAAGTTGATCCGCTCAGGAGCCAAAGCGAGACAAACGCCCCCACCTTTACCGCGAATCGTCTCCACATAGCCCAACTGCGATAGACGTTTAATGATTTTCGCAAGGTGGTGTCTCGAAATTTTATAAAATTCAGCCAATTCATCAATCGACGAACGCTCTGGCTGATGCTTAGCCAGATACATTAAAACGCGAAGCGAATAATCCGTGAATGATGTCAGTTCCATGAGTTGAGAGGGTAACCAAAGCTCTACCATGTAAGTAAAAGCTTAAATAAAAACACACCGCTTATACTAAGAAAAGTCCACTACTGATTAGCCCTTCGTGCAAAATGAAAGCGATTCATAGCTCAGATCGGTTTTCTTTTGCGAAAACTAAGCAAAAGAGTTTGCACACGCACTAAGTCCTTGGCATTCAAGGCTGCTTTCGTGTCACAAACACTATCCTCAATATACCAATGAATATCCACGAGTATCAGGCAAAAGGACTCCTTGCAGACTATGGAGTGCCCGTCCCAAGCGGTTACGCGGCCACTACAGCTGAAGAAGTTGATTCCGCTATCGCAAAAATTGAAGGCGATCTAATCGTCGTAAAAGCGCAAATCCACGCAGGTGGACGCGGCAAAGGCACGTTTACCGACGGCTACAAGGGTGGAGTTAAAGTCGTTAAGGATGCAGCAGCCGCCAAAGATGCGGCAGCTGCAATGCTTAACAACACATTGGTCACTGCCCAAACCGGACCCGCAGGTCGCAAGGTGCAAACACTTTACATCACTGAAGGGTGCGACATCGCTCACGAATATTACCTAGCGATCGTTCTCGACCGCGAAACTGCGCAAGCCGTGATCATCGCTTCCACAGAAGGCGGCATGGACATCGAAGCAGTTGCTGAAAAGACTCCAGAGAAGATCACACGCGTGCCCGTCTCTCCAAGCACAGGCATACGCCCGCACCATTGCCGTGAAGTTGCGTTCTCTCTCGGTTTTGCAGGCGATCAAGTCAAACAGCTCAGCAAAATCCTCGTGGGCGTTTATAAGATGTTCTGGGAAAAGAATGCGATGCTTGTGGAGATTAACCCACTCATCACCACTCCAGAAGGTGAAGTCGTGGCACTCGACGCGAAAGTATCTTTCGATGGCAACGCAGTGTTCAAACACGCTGACATCCTCGCGCTTCGCGATCTCAACGAAGAGGACCCAAAGGAAATCGAAGCTTCTAAGTATGACCTCGCTTATATTGCACTCGATGGAAACATCGCTTGCATGGTGAACGGTGCGGGGCTTGCGATGGCGACGATGGACATCATCCAGAGCTTTGGTGGTTCTCCAGCCAACTTCCTCGACGTAGGCGGAGGCGCCAACGAAGAGAAAGTAACTGCTGCGTTTAAGATCATTCTTTCCGATCCAAACGTGAAGGGCATCCTAGTGAATATCTTCGGTGGTATCATGAAGTGCGATGTGATTGCACGCGGCGTGGTCGCTGCAGCGAAGAACATCGACCTCAACGTGCCGCTCGTCGTTCGCCTTGAAGGCACTAACGTTGAAGCTGGTAAGAAGATCCTTAGCGAAAGCGGTATCGCACTCACACCCGCTGACAGCCTCGTCCACGCTGCTGAACTTATCGTGAAGCAAGTAAACGGCTAATCCACTGACAACGATCACCTTTAAAAATTAAGATCCAATGAGCATTCTTGTTAACAAAGATACACGACTCGTCGTTCAAGGACTGACCGGTAAGACGGGCACGTTCCACACCCAGCAATGCATCGAATACGGCACCAATGTCGTCGCCGGTGTCACTCCTGGTAAAGGCGGCCAACTCTGGGAGGATACTGTCCCTGTCCTCAACACAGTTTCCGAAGCAGTTAAACAACACGGCGCCAACGTTTCCGTAATCTACGTCCCACCTCCATTCGCTGCGGACTCTATCCTCGAAGCGATTGCAGCTGAGATTCCACTGGTAATCTGCATCACCGAAGGAGTGCCAGTCCGTGACATGGCAGAGGTGCGCAAAGCACTTGATGCGACCAACGGTAAGACACGCCTGATCGGTCCCAATTGCCCTGGCATTATCACACCAGGCGAATGTAAGATCGGTATTATGCCTGGCTACATCCACAAACCAGGCCGTGTCGGTGTGGTCTCTCGTTCTGGAACATTGACTTACGAAGCGGTTTACCAGCTCACCACTCGCGGCCATGGCCAATCGACTTGTATAGGCATCGGCGGTGACCCCATCAACGGCACTTCACAGCTCGACGCAGTGCGCATGCTCAACGAAGACCCTGAAACCGATGCAATCATCATGATCGGTGAAATCGGTGGCAGCGCTGAAGAAGAAGCCTGCGCCTACATCAAGGAGCACGTGAAGAAGCCAGTGGCGGGATTCATTGCAGGTGCATCCGCTCCGAAAGGTCGCACGATGGGCCACGCAGGCGCAATTGTATCCGCAAGCGGTGCGGGCACCGCCGAAGCAAAGTTCGCAGCCATGGAAGACGCAGGCGTCTCAATCGCACGCAACCCTTCCGAAATCGCCGACGCACTACTCAAGATCTATCAGGGTTAATTCGCGACGCGAACGAACCAGAACTTAGGAGTTAGAAGACAGAATCTGAACCATACTCTTATCCCTTCTTTCCAATCTGCCCGTGGTTTCGACCCGGGCAGATTTTTTGTGCAACCCCTCACCTCTAACCCCTAGCCTCCACCCCCTAAACCTCTCAATCATATAAGTTGGACTTTCCACGGCTTGATCGCCTCAATTCCCAGCATCATGAAAATTGCAATCTACCCGGGCTCTTTCGACCCGATCACCAATGGCCACCTTGATGTCATCAATCGTGGCCGCCGCATTTTCGATAAAGTAGTGGTCGCAGTCGCACGCAATGCCTCAAAACAGCCACTTTTTACACCTGAAGAACGTGTCGCACTCATCGAAGCGAACCTACAAAATCGTCCAGATATCGAAGTCATTGCCTTCGACGGCCTAATTGTGGACCTCGCCGAACAACTCAATGCGGTCGCTCTCATTCGCGGGCTTCGCGCGGTTTCCGACTTCGAGCACGAATTTCAAATGGCGCAAATGAATCGCCACCTTGACGAAAAGGTCGAAACGATCTTCTTGATGCCCAATGAACGCTATTTCTTCACCAGCTCCAACCTCGTGAAACAGGTCTTTAAATTTACAGATCGCGAAAAACATTTGATTCCTGCCAACGTGCACGCCGCCCTCTCCGAAAAATTTGGGCATAATAAATAGACATGGCTTCCGACACCACGCTGACTCCCGAGCAAACGAAAAGTAAACGCACACTCGGGATTATCTTTCTTACGCTTTTTTTGGATCTTGTCGGGTTTTCGATCATCTTCCCGCTGTTTCCAGCTATGCTGGACTATTACCTACCCAATGGAGCAGGCGACGGAAGTTTACTCGGGCAAATAATAGCACCGATTGCCGACCTTGCCGAGCGTAGTGGCGCCGAAGACCCACGCTTCATGACTGCGGTGCTCTTTGGCGGCGTGCTCGGATCACTCTATTCGATTCTTCAGTTCATCTGCGCTCCACTGTGGGGTGCTTACTCAGATAAGGTGGGGCGCCGCAAGGTGTTACTCATTACAATCTCGGGACTAGCACTGAGTTACGTGGCTTGGTTCTTCGCAGCATCCTTCTGGGTGTTGATTCTCGCTCGCATTCTTGGCGGCGCCATGGGCGGCAACCTATCCGTCGCCACTGCCGCCGTAGCCGACACCACTACGCGGGAAAAACGCTCTAGTGGGCTCGCCATTGTTGGTATTGCCTTCGGCCTCGGCTTCATTGTCGGCCCTGCCATAGGCGGACTCTTCGCAAAAATCAACCTCGTCGAATACTTCAGTGGCGCAGAAGCCTTTGGCATCAATCCATTCTCCGCCCCTGCATTGGTCAGTTTGGTGCTCGCGATCATCAATCTCATTTGGGTAGCTCGCAGTTTTGAAGAAACGCTTCCTCAAGACAAACGCAGCCAAGCCAGTGAGCGCAAAAGCTTAGCGGTCTTTAAACTATTTCAAAGCCCAACGCCCGCGATTCGTCGAACTAATTTGGTCTACTTAATCTACATGTTGGCGTTTAGCGGTATGGAGTTTACGTTGACCTTTTTGGCAGTCGAACGCTTCGATTTCAGCCCAGCCCAAAATGGAGGCATGTTCGTTTTTATCGGCTTTGTGCTGATAATAGTGCAGGGTGGTATTGTGCGCCGACTCGCCAAGCCTGTAGGCGAGAAACGTCTCGCAGTCGCCGGACTGGCTTGTGGCACCGTCGCATTTCTAGTGCTCGCCAATGCATCCAGCCTAAGCGTATTCTTCACGGCACTCGCAATCATGGCCTTTTCAATTGGCCTCTGCTCACCAACACTTAGCGCGCTCGTATCGCTCTACTCTACCGAGCAAGAACAAGGTGCTGCGCTCGGCATCTTCCGATCTGCAGGATCTTTGGCACGCGCAATCGGCCCGCTCGCGGCAGCTCTGCTTTATTTCGCTTACGGCTCCAATAACGCTTACTTAGCCGGCTCGATGCTTATTGTGCTGCCTTTTCTAATGGCACTCAGACTACCTAAACCAATAAAGTTAGCTTAAGGAGCTAACTTTAAAGGCTCTAGGTCGTCAGCACCAGGCCCACGATAACACTTAGATGCGTAGATATATTTAGATAAAATTGCACCTACTGTCGAGCAGTCTACTTGATCAAGCAGTTACCCGTCATGGCAGCTGGCTGCTCTAGCCCCATGAGCTTAAGGATCGTGGGTGCGATGTCGCCAAGACTGCCAGACTCGATCAAATCAGCGTTCTTATACTCTTTGGAGTAAACAACGACTTCGACTGGGTTCAAGGTGTGGGCAGTGTGAGGGCCTTTGCGTTCGTGGCTCCAGAGTTGATCAGAGTTACCATGATCAGCAGTGATGACTGCACTGCCGCCGACTTCGTCGATAGCTTCGAGGAGATCACCTACGCAGCCGTCAACGATTTCACAGGCTTTGATGCAGGCTTTGATCACACCAGTGTGACCGACCATGTCAGGGTTAGCAAAGTTGATCACAATAAGGCCATACTTACCGGACTTGATCGCTTCGACAGATGCGTCGCGGATACCGTAAGCAGACATCTCTGGCTTCTCATCGTAAGTGACGCAGTCCTTGCGGCTTGGCACGAGCACGCGATCTTCACCTGGGAAGGGTTCTTCGCGGTAGTCGTTGAAAAAGAATGTGACATGCGGAAATTTTTCCGTTTCTGCGCAACGAAACTGCCCAATGCCCTTCTCTGCAAGATAACCGCCGAGGATGTCGTCCATCTTGGCTGGCTTGAAGAAGATGATGTTCTCACAAAGGCCTTTTTGGTATTCGCTCAATGTGGCGAAGTAGAGGTCCAGCTTTTCGCCGCGATCAAAACCATCGAAGTCGTCTTGGATGAAGGCGCGCGTCAATTCGCGCGGGCGATCACCGCGGAAGTTAAAGAAGACCACAGAGTCACCGCTGCCAATCAGGCCAACTGGTTGACCGTCTTCATCTACGATTGCAGAGGGCGGGCAGAACTCATCCCCCTTAGTGCCCTCAGTTTCGGGTGCGTCGTATTGCGCTTGGATGGCGTCGCTTGCACTGCTGAAAATTTTCTCAATCTTACGCCCCGTGAGGCAGTCGTATGCGCGTTGCACACGATCCCAGCGGTTGTCGCGGTCCATTGCCCAATAGCGACCGGCGACGGATGCAATCTGACCGATGCCGATCTCAGCCATCTTGGCTTCGGCCTGCTCGATAAAGCTCTTGCCCGTGAAAGGGCCAGTGTCGCGCCCATCGGTGAATGCATGGACGTATACTTGTTCAACGCCCTCTTCCTTCGCGATCGCGAGGAGGCCGTAAAGGTGCTCGAGCATCGAGTGCACACCTGCGTCGGAGACAAGCCCCATGAAGTGGAGTGATTTGCCCGTGCCCTTCACATTGTCAAACGCTGCCTTGAGAGTGGGGCTGTCTTTAACGGAGCCCGTTTCAATCCCTTTGTTGATACGGACGATCTCTTGGTCGACCACACGGCCTGCGCCGATGTTTTGATGTCCCACTTCCGAGTTGCCCATGATACCTTCAGGAAGACCTACTGCGAGGCCACAGGCTGCGATCTCGGTGCGCGGATACTCCGCAGTCAATTTGTCCGCAACTGGAGTAGTGGCCAATTTTACGGCATTGTAAGCGTCATAGGACGCATCGTGATTTTCTCCCCAACCATCACGGATGATGAGGACGACAGGCTTTTGTGTTTCAGACATAGATTTGAGAATTAAAATTAGGAATCCTTAGCCAATATTCATTAGCTATCAGCCATTAAGCTGCAAGATTGCAGAAACCGAGAGAATACCGACATATAGGAAAATCAAGATCACACCCTCACGGCGCGACACAATATGACCAGATTTAAAGAACCAGAGGAGCAAAACTGTCAGCGCTATCACGGCAGGGAATTCAAACTGCAAAAGCGAGGGTTCTACCGGAATCGGAATCAGTGTGGCCACTCCGCCTCCAATGAGCAGAATATTGAATAAATTAGAGCCAACAATATTGCCCGCGCAAATGTCCGTGTGACCAGATCGAGCTGCAGAGATCGAAGCGGCCAGCTCTGGCAAACTAGTCCCAAGCGCAACAATCGTTAAACCAACCAAGGTGTCACTCACGCCAAGACGCCCAGCGATTTCTACGCTGGTGCCGACAAGAACATCCGCCCCAAGAGCAAGCAAGACCCCGCCAAGCAAGACGAGTGCAATCCCCATCCCGGTGCTATGCTTGGCTGCAGACTCGACTTCTTCTGCAATCTCAGTTTCGAGTGTGTCGTCGCCCTGCTTGGCGCCGCGCACCACATAAACTAAATACAGCGCGGTCAAAACGAGCATCACAATCCCCTCGCCTCGCGAATACCCACCGAACGCCATCAGCGTAAACAGCAAGGTCACCGCTATCAATATCGGCACTTCCCGACGTATCAGACGTGACTGCACCGCCAAGGGCGTAATTAGGGCAGTCACACCAAGGATCAGGCCGATGTTGGCCACATTGCTGCCAAGAATATTACCCAGCGCGAGGCCGGGTGTCTCCTTAGCCGCGAGCAACGAAGTAAGCATTTCGGGCATCGAGGTCGCAATCGACACGATTGTAAGCCCTACCACGACTGGACTAATCTTAAAATTGACCGAAACGGTAGCCGCGCCTGCAGTCAACCAATCGCCGCCAAATGAGAGTCCCGCAAAGCCTACCAGCATGAGCAGCGCAAGTAGCCAGACCGATAAATCTGGAAATGGTAAACTGATTAAGGCGAGTGTCATATCGAAGTGCGGATCGGCCGAGATAAGATCGATTCCAACCACAGCTAAGAAGGCCTAAAAAGGAAGATCTGCGAGAAAATTCTGAGTGCTTGACTTGGAAAGCCAATGGAGCACACTGCGCCGCTTTTCACCCGTTCTTCGGCTTTAAACATGGCTACAGATCTCAAAAACACGCTCAATCTTCCACAAACGAATTTCCCGATGCGGGGCAACATGGTGGAGCGCGAGCCAGCACGCATAGATCACTGGAAAAACCTAGGTCTTTACGAGCAGATCCAAGCCAAGAACAGTAACGGACCGAGCTTCATTTTGCACGATGGCCCCCCGTTCACCAACGGCGATCTCCACCTTGGCCATGCCCTCAACAAAACCTTGAAGGACACCATCTTACGCTACAAGTGGATGCAAGGCTACAAGGCCCCCTACATCCCTGGCTGGGACAGTCATGGCCTACCAATTGAGCATAAAGTTTCCCGCGAATTGCAGGACACGGGCCGCACCGATTACACACCGCTTGAAGTGCGCGAAGCCTGCGCAAAGTTTGCCGATAAGTATCGCAAAAGCCAAACCGAGCAGTTCCAACGCCTCGGCGTGCTGGCTGATTGGGCCAACGAATACTGGACGATTCACCCAGAATACGAAGCGACCGAACTCGAAACGTTTGCAAGTTTTGTAGAAAAGGGCCTCGTTTATCGCTCAAAAAAGCCCGTTTACTGGTCGATTCCATGCGCAACAGCCCTCGCTGAGGCCGAAATCGAGTATCGCGACCACAAGAGCATCTCGGTGTTCGTTAAACTTCCACTATCTGTAGAGGCACGCGAAAAGCTTCAACTCGAAGACGACGCCTCGATTCTAATCTGGACGACCACTCCGTGGACGCTTCCAGCCAATCTAGCGGTTTCCGTTCACCCAAAGATCGAATACTCTGCAATCAAGAGCAATCACGGCACACTCGTTGTCGCGACCGCTCTGCTTGAATCCGTCCGCAACGAATGCTCCCTCGAAGGTGTTGAAACCATCGAAACATTCCTCGGCGCACAACTCGAAGGCCTGCAAGCACGCCACCCATTTATCGACCGCGCCAGCCCGATCCTTTTGGCCGACTACGTGACGACTGAAAGCGGGACCGGCTGTGTGCACACCGCGCCAGGGCACGGCCTGGATGACTACATCACCGGTATCAACAACGGTCTCGAAGTTTACTGCCCACTCGATGACAATGGTTGCTACGTGGACGACGGCCAAGTGCCTGCCGAGCTTGTCGGACTTTCCGTGCTCGATCAAGGTGGCAAGCCCTCGCCTGCCAACCTCGCCGTGCTCCGCATCACCGCGCAAAACGGATCCTTAATCGGCAAGAAGAAGATCGAGCATAGCTACCCTCACTGCTGGCGCTCAAAAACACCTGTCGTGTTCCGTGCAATGGACCAGTGGTTCATCGCTCTCGACGAAAAGGGCGACCGTCAACTCGCACTCAAAGCAATCGAAGACGTAAACTTCATCCCATCTTGGGGCAAAAACCGCATCCGTGCGGCAGTCGAAAATCGCCCGGACTGGTGTATCAGCCGCCAACGCACATGGGGTGTGCCAATTCCTGCATTTTACAACGAAGACGGTGACGCGTTTATCGACGCTGACGTCATCCGAGCAGTTGCCAAAAAGGTGGCCCAAGGCGGAACCAACATCTGGTTCAAGCAAACAGCCGCCCAACTCCTAGAGGGCATCGCGCTTCCAGAAGGCTGGCCAAGCGCGGACCAACTAAAGTGCGGAACTGACACGCTCGACGTATGGATCGACTCTGGCAGCAGCCACCGTGCGGTGCTACAAAAGCGCCCAAACCTCAGCTGGCCTGCAGATCTCTACCTTGAAGGAAGCGACCAACACCGCGGCTGGTTTCAAAGTTCGCTTTGGACTTCGGTCATCGCTGATAAGGCAGCACCCTACAAGAATCTCCTCACTCACGGTTTCATCGTTAAGGAAGACGGCACCAAGCTTTCGAAGAGCGATGGCGCGGCGCGCCCGCTCCCAGAATGGATCAAAATGTATGGTGCAGATATTGTGCGCCTCTGGATCTGCTCACAAGACTACCGCAATGACGTGCCGGTTTCTGACAAGATCGTGAAGAACGTGGCGAACAACTACCGCAACTGGCGCAACACCTTGCGCTACCAAGTCGGCAGCCTCTACGATTTCAATCCAGCGACCGATGCACTACCACTTGAAGAGCTCCACCCCGTCGACAAGTGGGCACTCCACGAACTCGGACACTTGGTGCGCAACGTCACTGAGGCCTACGATGCTTACGAGTTCCACCGCGCGTTTAAGGAATACATCGATCCGTTCGTTTCCAACACGCTATCTGCGACCTATCACGACATTCTAAAAGATCGCCTCTACACCGCAGCTCCAAATGCACAAGTGCGGCGATCCTCACAGACTGCAATCTCTATCATCTTTAGCGTATTGACTCGCCTCATTGCCCCACTCATCCCCCACACTGCGGATGAAGCGTGGAGCTTTGCAAAAACAGACACTGACTTCTGTGACAAGCCAATCAGCCTCGAGGACTGGCCCTACGTAGACGAGGCATGGAACCATGCCGAAGTCGCCCGAGAGATCAAACAGTTGCGTAACTTTCTTTCTGAGCAGCTCAATGAAAGCCTCGAAGAACTGCGTCAGAAAAAGACCATCGGACAAAGTCTGGATGCGAAAGCAACCATTACTGGTCCAGCAAGCGATCCAACCATCGCCCTTCTCAAGAAATACGAAGCCGACCTACCGGAACTCTTCATACTTTCGCAGGTCACTGTCACGGAATCTGCTCATACATCAGAAATTTCAATCGAGGTCGACCATGCAGATGGTGTTCGCTGCCCACGCAGCTGGCGCTGGGTGGAAGCCCTCGTCGAGACTGAAGAATGGGGTCCCGTCTCACCTCGTTGCGCCGAAGCACTCAAACAAATTTCAAAATAATCTACTAGCCTGAACCCTAACCCTTTTCACCACTAAATGACTGCAAAAAAGAAAACTGCTAAAAAAGCGGCTAAGAAAGCTGCCAAAAAAATTGTGAAGAAGACTACTGTAAAAAAGGCGGCCAAAAAGACCGCCGCTAAGAAAACTGTGAAAGCGAAATCCCCTGCTAAGAAAGCTGCTCCTGAAGCCACCAAAGCAGTGGTTGCTCGTTCGGACGTGTCGGCTTCGAGCGATGATAAAAAAGCGACTCCTATCGTTTTCTCATTGGATGACGTCGAAGCGTTGATGGCGACTAAGAAGAAGGAAAAGCCCGCGCACGAAGAGGCACCTGCCAAAAAAGTCACCGTGGTCAAAAAGCGCGTCGTCGAAGTCGATGAGCAACCCGTGGAAAAGCGCGTGCTTGGCGCAGCATCACTCGCTGATATTTTAGGCTTCAATCCAGCTGAGAAAAAAACACCCAACACCCTCGAAGAAGATGAGGTGCCAAAGAAGTGGAAAAAGTTCTACAAACTCCTACTAGAGCTGCGCGCCCACGTCAGGGATGAGCTGGACTTACATACCTCCGATACGTTGAAGCACTCGTCTCGTGAGGAATCGGACATTTCTGGCTATGGCAATCACCAGGCCGATGCTGCGACCGACACCTTCGACCGCGACTTTGCGTTGAGCCTAGTGTCGAGTGAGCAAGATGCACTCAACGAAATCGAAGAAGCGATCCAGCGTATTAAAAACGGCAGCTACGGCGTCTGCGAGGTGACTGGTAAGGCAATCCCGAAAGAGCGCCTCGAAGCGGTTCCTTTTGCTCGTTTCTCGATTCAAGGCCAAGCCGAATACGAGAAGAATAAGCGTCGCAAAATCAACCGCGATGCGGGCGGTATCTTTGGTGACGGCACAGACGCGCCCAAGATGGTGACGGATGACGACGACGAGTAACCTTCGTCCATCTTAATCATAATCGTAATCGCACGTTTATCGGCCGGAACTGACCTTATCAGATTAAGAGTAGGGTTAAGATTAAGACTAGATGGAATCGACTAAGCCCAGCACTTCTTACAAACGGCTGTTCATCACGGCGGCAGTGGTCTTCATACTCGATCAGATCACGAAGACTTGGATTTTTAATCATCCAGAGCTACCGCTCGACAGCTATTTCTACCCTGATTCGATCGAAGTCATCAAAGACTTTTTCTACATCGTGCACATCGGAAACGAGGGCGCGGCTTGGGGCATGTTTAGCGGCTACGGTGGAGTGCTCGCAGCAATTGCGGTGCTGGCTCTTTTTGCAATCTACAAACTGCGCCACAGTCTTGAGCTGCATCGTAAGCCCATGCAATTCGCTTTCGGTATGCTCATCGGAGGCGTGCTTGGAAATATGATTGATCGCTTAATCCACGGCCATGTCATCGACTTCCTCGACTTCCATTTTCCATTCTCGATTCCCTACATCATGCCCGACGGCCGCTACCCGGCCTTCAACATTGCAGACTGCGGAATCGTTGTTGGTGTATTTTTCTATATCACGCTGAGCTTTTTTTCAAGTGGCGCGACTCACAACGAAGATACCGCATCCTAAGCACTACTTTGCTGAATTCGTCAGGTAGGTTTGGTGCTTCTTTAATTGTTGCTCCAAAGATGAGGCGACGACCACCGATGTCGCGAAAAACATAATTACCGCATTCGAAATAGCGTCACTTGAAATCGATGCATCCACGCGGCGAGAAAAATCACGATTCAAGCCCTCCAGCACGTCATACAACTCCTTAAGATGCAACAGCTCCCAGTCGGGTTTTTTCCCTTCAAGTTGCTTGAAATATTGCTTAATTAAATAAGACCCGACTGTCCGCTGTAGTGTTTCGCGAGTCGTGCAAAACGGAATATGAAAACTTGCCATCGACCCCAGTTCTTTCAAAACGGGACAACCACTGGTGGCCATCAATAAGCCGAGCAAAGAATTAATACCTACCTGTAGATCACATTCTTCATAATAAGTGCGCTCTGAACTTTCAACCGTGACCTTGACTCGCTCAATGGATTGGTTGTTGCCGAATGCCTCCATCACCTCATTGATGCGAATCGCAACGGGGCAATACTGACAATCACTCTCTTTCAAGGGGCAACAGCCGCACTGATTGAAGCCGAGCTCTGCCCACTTAGGGTGCTTGCCTCGACTCCTCAACTCAAGAGGCTGAGTCTCTACCTCAAAGCGAACCTCTCGATTTTTTAGTTCGAAAAAGTAGTCTACAGTTTCCGACTTCATACCTCCTATAAAAACGATTCTGACAAAGAGGTCTAGGGGTGAATTTTGGAAATGAAAAATTTACGTTTTTTTGTGTTTAACGCCCCCGACGAATTTCCGATCCCTTAAACTGAATACGCACACGGTAAATACGCTTGATACGCGTCTTAATCTTAAAGGTCTTAGGATCGATCGATTCTGGAATCTCCTCGCGGTTGATATCGATAATCGCATGAAAACCACGCTCAGAGAAGATATCAATCAACATGGAAAGTGCTTCTGGGTCGTGCAAAACAGAACTCTCAGTATTGACTACAGCACTACCAGAAATGGCGTGGCGTTCGATGATCGGCATAAAGTCAGTCTGAATCAGCTCCACCACTTGAGCGAATAATTCTGTCTGGCGCTGCTCATACGAATCCAATCGATCCACTAAGTCCTGACGGGCATGCATCGACAATGAACTCGCCACTGAAATATGTGAAAGACGGTCGTAGGTCGCCTCATCAAGCTCTAGCGAGCCCTGGTATTGCAACTCTTTATCAATTCGAGCCCGCACTTCTTCGATCGTGCCGTGCGCATTGATGAAGTGATAGAAAAAGATTTCACGCAATTCCTTCAATGCGTCGTATGTCTTCTCCTTAAAGGTTCGATATCGATTGAGAGCGGCCTCTGGTTCTAAGTCAGTGGCACGAAGTTCTATAATCTCGCCAACACCCGACTCTCGAACTTCTTCGTTATGCTCCTTGGCTTTTTGACCACGATAGAGTTGACGGCGCACACTCTCCTTCTCGTCCACGAACAAAACCACAATATGAAAGTGCGGCTTCTTGAAATACTGTGAGAACAAAGTTGCGCGGTATTTATTGCGAAGCTCTACAAGCTTAGTGAAGAGCAGCTTCACACACTCGACCTGCACCTTCGTGCGAGGAAAGCCATCGACGACCGCACCTGATTGATAAACAGGGTCTAGCAGTCTTCGAAATAAAATCTCTACCACTTCACGATCCCCCACCAACATGCCAGCGTCTTTTAAACGCTCTGCCTCAGGGCTGTGCAGCAAATCACTCACCACTAGGGGTGGTGCCGTCAAATCGCGATACTGCATGATGAAATTGGTGTTTGTGCCCTTACCCGCTCCGGGTGCGCCATTGAGCCAAAAAATTTCTTTTGGGAAGCGCAACTGTTCCTCACCAAACTCCTCCTCCAAGCTTGCCCACACAGAGCTAAAGATAATGTGCGCGTCCTTAACCTCTAGGTCGCGAATTTTCTTTGAATTGTTTTCTTGTCGTGAGTCGGCTGTAGTGGATGCCATCGTTATATCTTTGGTTGGTAGGATCGAACCTTATCAGTGAGGCATTGCATCAATACTTCAACTCGAAAACTAGCGATTTTTTCGAAAACGCAGCCAATAAACCGCGAAGACTGCGCCAACGGAAATGATGAAATAGAGCGACAACCAACTCAACGAATCCACAAAGACTGTTTGTTGTAAATGTTCCTCTTTCAGATCTGGATTCAACTCGTGCTTCGATTTCAAGGCAACAAAGAGCCCAGAATAGAGCATCGATACCACTCCATACGCAGCATTCGTCGAAAGCCCGCGAAAACTCAATACGGTGGCCCGCTGCTCAGAAGGAGCCACTTCATTCAGATAGCGACTCACAAAGAAGCCAGTCAACTGAATCGAAGCATACAGAAAAACCGCAGGGACAATTCCCCAATACGGGATCGCCATCGCTAGGCCGTAAAGACCCACAAACACGGCCGCTACAGTAAGCATAAAGTTGCGCAGTGGCGTGCCACACTCCGCCATATAACGAGCAAGCCTCGGAACAAAGAGCCCGAGGAGCGCCATGCCTGACCCAATCAAGCCATAACTCGCAATCGGTAAGTGAATCACTTTCCAATATTCACTCGCGAGGGTCAAAAACTGCCGAACCGCACTATCAATTACCATTGCGGCTAAAATAATACCGAAGGGAAGGGGTGTCGTCAAAATCCAGCTGGCTGCCGAGCGCGTTTGAGCCCATGACTTACTTAAAGTCTCTCGAACAGTCAGCGTTTTCTCGGCAACAGGCTCTTTCATCCGAATCGCCATCGTAAATACCACTAGGCTAGAAATAAAAGTCAGCAAAATCGGTAATTTAATTAACTGCTCCTGAAC
This sequence comes from Opitutales bacterium, assembly GCA_018607135.1. Lineage (GTDB taxonomy): Bacteria > Verrucomicrobiota > Verrucomicrobiia > Opitutales > Coraliomargaritaceae > JBPOFY01. The sequence continues at coordinate 33,935 of JABBCA010000105.1, read as the reverse complement.
CACGAACAACGACGAACCGAAAAATTTGAATACCGCATTCACCATCGCAGGATCGTAGCAGGCTGCGCCAATCATCATCGCAAAGAAAAATGCCAACGAGGTATCGCGTTGCACCCTTTCGAGCACATGCCCCCAACGATCTTCAATACCTGCCGCTTTCATGGAATCGTAAACCAGCGCCTCGTCGGCACCACTAGCTGCGGCCTCCGCCGCTCCGCTCAGTATACGATTGATCGCAAAGAGCCCAAAAAGTAAATAGCCGCCACCGATTGGAGCCAAGAGCAAGACCCCCATTTCGATCAACATACAAAGACCCGCAGCAATCAGTAAATTTCGCCGCCCAATCGTATCCGCCAAGGCGCCAGATGGCACCTCTAGCACCACAATCGTCAACGCCCACAAAGCATTGAGAATCCCAAACTGGGCTAAGGTTAAGCCATAATCCAAAAAGATCAGGGCATACACTGGATAGTAGAAGCGCGCTGAAAAAAACATGCGAAAGAGCGTCAAACTCTTTACATTTCGAAGCGCAATGACCTCTAGCTCAGACTGACTCACTTCGTGGCCTTCACTTGATTGGCGCAGTCTCCACCCTTCTCAATGTCAGTCAGATTTTGCAATGTGGTGCGCGCAATCTGAATCAAGGCATTACTGGTAAAGAATGCTTGGTGCCCAGTGATCATCACATTTGGAAAAGTAAGTAATCGGGCAAATACATCATCCTGCATCACCTCTCCCGACTGGTCTTCGAAGAACAGATTATCTTCTTCCTCATAGACATCAATTCCAAGGTTACCGATTCGCCCACACTTTAAGCCTTCAATCACGGCTGCAGTATCAATCAATGCACCACGGCTGGTATTCAGCAAGGTCACTCCATGCTTCATTTTTGCAATCGCAGCAGAGTCAATTAAATGATGAGTCGACTGAAACAACGGGCAATGCAGACTTACGATATCCGACTGCGATAACAGGGTATCCATATCCACATAATCCGCTCCGAGATCGATCGCACGTTGATTTTCATGCACGTCGAAACAGAGCACTTTACAACCAAAGCCATTAAACAGTCGAACCACTTCGACGCCAATAGTGCCGGTGCCGATAATACCAACTGTCAACCCATGAATATCAAATCCGACCAAGCCCTGAAGCGAAAAATTCCCTTCGCGCACACGATTGTAAGAACGATAAAGACGTCGGTTCAAGGCCAACAACAGACCCAGCGTGTGCTCAGCAACGGCATACGGTGAGTAGGCGGGAACACGAACGACCTGAAGGTTCAAGTCGGCAGCAGCTTCGAGGTCTACATTATTAAAACCAGCGCAGCGCATTGCCACAACTCGAACACCTGCCCCACTTAACACTTCGAGGGTGGCCCGATCAAGCTGGTCGTTCACGAACGCACACACGGCATCTGACCCCGCCGCCAGCTTTGCAGAATCAGGATTCAGCTTAAACTCGTGAAAGATTAACTGATGATCGCACTCTAAGCATTCCTCCGTGAAATATCGCTCGTCATAGGACTTTGTGCTAAAAAATGTCACTTGCATATCAGCAGATTGGTGACACCCCGAACAAGCGCAAGCGCGAGATCAGAGGATACGAGTAATTTATAGTATAGCTTTGAATTTTTGAATACGACGCCCACACTTCGTTCCCTTCACACCGTGCATCGATTCCAACATACATTACTCAGCCTTCTTCTCCTCAGCCTAGTGTCAGGCTGCGAAGAGAACGCTCTGCTTAAAGACTTCACTAGTGACGGATGCTCTCTATTTCCAGATCGCTCCCTGATCGACACAAAAGACTGGTGCGAATGCTGCTTGCAACACGACATTGCGTATTGGCAAGGCGGGACTGAGGAGCAACGCCTACAAGCAGACGAGCAATTGCGCGCATGCGTGCTCGCCAAAACAGACGATCCAATGCTCGCAGACGCAATGTTTCACGGTGTGCGACTTGGTGGCAGCCCATGGTTCTACAACTGGTATCGCTGGGGCTACGGTTGGACGGATGGTCGTAGGTATCAAGCGCTCACCCTCGAAGAACAACGCATGGTCAGCGATAAACTGGTGCAGTATTTTAAAAACTCTCCTCCGAGCCCTTGCGATTAATTCGCGGCAGGTTCTGCGTCGGTTGTAGGTTCTGCGTCCTTTATCGCAAAGTGTAAAGTGATTGCCTCAAAATCGTCGGAGGGGCCCTTTAGCCAAAGTGCTACTGATTCACCGCTCAACACTTCACCCTCAATATATGCCTCTGTGGCCTTAAAGCTACAACCAGTCTCAGAAACATCTGCAAGTTGAGTTGATTTTGCTTCGCCATAGTAACGAACATTCTCGCCCTCGGTTTCAACGGTGAGATTCAAGACTAAGCCCAATTCACGTTCGACCACCGAAACACCTTCAAAGCGATACAACTCTCCTATGTGTAATTTGCCTGTTTCTCCCGAAGCCAATTCTGCGACTGGATAAACATACTTTACTGGAATGGGAGTTCCATTTGGATTTCGCGCCTCGAGCTTTGCGGAGACAACCACATTTTGTGCGTTCAACAAGTTAGCCGTAGCAACGAGACAGAGAGATAGACTAGAGATAAGTGTGCGAAGATTCATAAGAGGTCTGTAATAAGAGCCAAATAAGCAGATACGCTGCCAATATACGAGTAAACAAACATCCAATACTTACCCTAGGAGCAAACCTATACTGACCAGGATGCCATACAAAGCGATCACTTGTGCAGAGCCTTTCAGCGCAGCCAAGAATTCATCCGGAGTGACCGCCGACCGCAAGCGACTTACATGGCGCAGACTCAAAGCTACGGGAAGTATTCCAAACATAACCCAAGCCCCGAAACCACGGCACCAAAGCCAAAGCAAAACGGATCCAGAAAACAAGGTCGAGATGACGTGCTGAACTAAGGCCCATTTACGCCCAAATAAAACCACTAGAGTGCGTTTGTTCGCCTGAGTGTCTTCCGCGATATCGCGATAATTGTTCACGACTAAAATGTTATTCACCAAGAGCCCACAGCCTAAGCCGACTAAAAGAACATCCACACTTGTAGAGAGCGTCTGCACGTAATAAGTGCAGGCAACCGCAACTAAGCCAAAAAAGAATACCACAAAGGCATCACCAAGGCCATTATACGCCAAAGGATAAGGCCCGCCCGTATAAAGCCACGCACAAGCGACACTGGCCACCCCAACTACAAGTAACCACCAACCACCAAAGGGGATCAAAGCCAAGCCCACACAAAAACCAATTGCCAACACCGCGATCGTTGCCACACGCATCGTAGCAGCTGAGATCAAACCAGACGCCACCGCCCGCTGCGGCCCCAATCGTTCCTCCGTATCCGTCCCACGAATACCATCGAGATAATCGTTCGCAAAGTTAGTCCCAATTTGAATCAACAAAGCAAATAGCAAGCAGATCAACGCAGGCGTGACAGATACCATACCCTGTGCATGAGCCATCGCAGTGCCCAGCAACACTGGCGCCACCGCAGCGGGTAGGGTTTTTGGACGAGTGGCTTCAAGCCATACTTTCACGGTGGACATGATTAACAATAAAGACAGATCAATGCTCTGATTGTTGACGAGCAAACACCACCTTATTGTAGAAAAAACCAATTCCGATCAAGGCCACACCAAGCCCTAGGAATGAGAAAACACGAAAGATCCCCTCAAGTTCCGATGCATCCACTAAAAAGACTTTACCTACGGTTAACAACAGCAAGACCAGAGATCCTCCATGAATCACACGTTGATTGCGCCATAAACCAATCGACTGATAGGCCACTGCTAATAGCAACCATACAACTGAATAGGTATATAATTGGGCACTACTCGGATGGTCTGGTAGTAGATAGTTCCCACCAAAGTAATCTTGAACTAAGAAGCTAGACCAAACAAAGCCGAGCAACATGGCGACGGTTTGGTAGAACCGTCTGGCAGCCTCATGTTTCCCCTCCCCGCACATCCAAGCAATCGCAAATGTAGCACAAAACGGCACACCAAACTGGAGTAAGAGAGCATTCAAAAAGAAGCGCTCTCCCTCAGCGCTACTGTCCCCCAAATGCAGGCCAACAATACGCAATAAGACTAAAGCCATGACCACATAAGTGCCGACCATACTCCTGCGGTAGCGTGTCGCAAAATAACTCTGCATGAGAGCCACCAGCACCATGAGGGCCGTCAAACCACCCTCAACTGTGACACTCAGCCAGGCATCGGGCATGTAAATAGCATCAAGCCATTGATACGTTGATACTATCGTAAACAAAGCGGCCACTCCTAGGCACCAACGCCCAATACGAACCTCACGAGAGTCCTGGAGTATCAAAAAATTTGAGAGTATCAAAGCAAGCACGCCTAGCCACCAAGCTCCAGTCGTCAGACCGTCATTCAGGCTTCTGTTAGCCACAGGGTTACCGAGATAATACTCCCAAGCTCCAACTGCATACGGGAGCATACAAACAACCCAAACGAAGCCTAGACCCAGCTGTAAAACAATTGCCCGACCTAAACTGCGCACCTTCCAATAAACTAGGCCCAGTATCCACAAGCTTGCAGTCGTATGAACGAAATATTCAAGCGGCAGGTAGGTCCAAAAACCAAAGGCCAGAAGTAAGAAGGCGTAGGCAGTCAGCTCACCAATAGTATCCATTGATGTCTTTCTACGCAGCAGATGTTCTGCTCCCCCTAAAATCAATAACACTGCACCGCACGAGACCACGAAGAAGAATCCCTCAAAAGGGGCATCCGCGAAAGCAACCAATTCCCGATTCACATACAATAAAGGTGCTAGCGAAAGCATTGCAAATTGCGACACTGCCCTCCAAACGTCCCCATGCGTTGAGTGTAGGCTGCGCCAATGCCCAGTAAAGAAGAACACCAAGCTCATACAGGTAGGCCAAATAAACCAACGCAGTCCCTCAAGATCTGAACACGCTGTAGTCGCCACAGAAACGGCCACCAGAGCCATCCATGAGGCCCACAGAAATTGCTTTTCTTTCAAGACAGCTAAAACCAGCGCACCAACACTCAACACCGCAAAGAGCGACATGTCGACGCCCGAAAAACCACTCAACCAAACCAGTGCTAAAGACTGAGATAAGCCACCACCCCACGCCAAAACTCGTATCAGCGAAATCAATCCGAGCTCCTTCTCAGTCAATTTCGACTCTTTCATAAACACTGCCCAGACAGTGCTTACCGCACAAATACCAATCACGAACAGCATCGCTCCCTCCAAATAATGGACACTCTGATTCAAATTACAGCCAATCACATAAAGCGACCAAAGGTATACGCCGATCAAAGAGCCCAGTAATATTCCCCACCATCCACGCCGAAGGCATAGATACTGCGCACCGCAAAAGAGTAGAAACAAATAGCTAAATAATAAGACGGTATCGGCCGTCTCCGCCTGCATCAAAAGTGGGGTCAAAAAACCACCGACAAGCCCCATTAATGCGATTGGCGCTCCATTCTTCAATGAGAGTGCAACGGCCAACAAAGTTACGAAGACCATACAGGCGAATCCAGAAGAAACCCCGATGAGATGATACAAGTGAACGGCTGCATAAGCAGCAAAATATAAACAAGCAACGCCCGCGCCAGACAAAGCCTGACCAATACGCTCATTCGCACTCAGTTTCGCTTTCAGGCCAATGCAAACACCACTTCCACAAAGTAATAAGCCAAATACCGTCGTGATCCACACGCGCACCCTTGGAGTCACCCACCCCGAATCAATCGAGTATTTGACCATATAAAAACCAGCCATCAGCAGAGCCACACCACCAATCCAAACCGCGAGCTTACTAAACCAATCCTGGGCTTCGTCCACCGGTTCTTTTGCGACCTTTTCAGAAGTGCGCGAAGATACCTCAGTATTCAATACGGGCGCAGACGCAGCCAAGTCTGACTCCAGACCAGGGCCTATACCTTGAGTCTTGGGTGTATGATCAACCGGATTGTCCGTGAGTCTTACTTTCTCAGTAGTGTTCACTGCCTTGGGTATCGGCGGCGGCACTAGCTTCGACTTTGAAATAGGCTCGTCGACCGCTGCAGACACTTTAGGCAACTGAACTACGGGAGATTGAGCCGCATCTCTCCGCTGAACCGGTCGCGCCACGCTTCTGAGTGCTGACAACTCTGCCTTCAAGGATTCTAACTCCTTGCGATACCGGTTCAATCGAGCCAAATTCACCCAAGGCAGGATCATCACCGATAGTAATAAACCCAGAAATATCAAAACAAGTAATTCCATAATGAAGAAAAGCAAAGAATAATATTGAACATTGTTCAATATTATTCTTAACAATGCTTCACTCATTCATTTACTGACAGTATTTATCACCTAATGGCACGTAGAAAAGACCACTCTAGAGAAGAACTCACACAACTCGCGCTCAACGCTGGCCGTGAACTCGTCATGGCTAAAGGCCCATCCGCACTCTCAGCACGTAATGTAGCCAAGCACATTGGCTACACACCAGGCACGCTCTACAACCTCTTCGACAATATCGACGGGCTCGCAGCAGCGATTAACACGCAAAATTTAGAAAACTTTGCAGAGACGATACGAATCATACTCAACGAGGAGGCAAAACCCAAAAAGCGACTGAAGAAAATTGCCCAAGCATACCTCGACTTTCAAACAAGTGAACCACATCTCTGGGCCCTACTCTTCGCCACTCCCATTCAGCATCAATCAGAAAGCTACCACTGCGCCATCCATCTCGTCTTCGACCAAGTCACTGCGGTGATGAAGCAGCTTGGGTATAGTAAAAAAACCTCAAGGCAAAATGCCAAAATTCTATGGTCCACTCTTCATGGAGTCTGCCTCTTACGCAGTAGTGGTAAACTCGATGTGAGTGAAGTCGACACCAGCCAAGAACTCGTAGAACGATTCTTAAACCAATACTTTAAATCATCACTAACATGAAGCCACTCTACGTCCTGTGCATCCTTACTATGCTTGCCAACATCGCCCATTCAAAAGAGACAGTCGTGCTACTTCACGGCTTAGCCCGCACTTCTAAATCAATGCAAAAAATGGAAGCCAAGCTGCAGGCTAACGGCTATGAAACACTCAACCTCGACTACCCTTCAAGGAAGCACAAAGTCGAATATCTCGCCAAAGAAGTTCGTAAGCAAATCGTCGCTAGGACCGAACAGACTACCAAAGTTCACTTCGTGACTCATTCTATGGGTGGAATACTTGTGCGGCAGATACAGAAGACTGCCCCCTTGGCAACTATTGGCAGGGTCGTTATGCTCAGCCCGCCCAATCAGGGCAGTGAGGTCATCGACCGCATTGGCTCAAATGCTGCAGTTCAACAAGTGAATGGCCCGGCAGGAGATCAACTAAGCACACGGAACGATGGCTTTATCGCCCGACTAGGACCTGTTGATTTCGAACTGGGTGTCATCACTGGCGACCGGAGCATTAACTGGATCAACTCAATGATGATCCCAGGCAAAGACGATGGAAAAGTCTCAACGGAAAGCGCCAAAGTCGAAGGCATGGCTGATTACAGAGTCATCCACGCAACGCATCCAATGATCATGAAAAAACAATCGGTAATCAATGAAACCTTGTGCTTCATTCAAAACGGAACGTTTTCGAATTCAGTTCAATAAAAAAGCCGCAGCGAATTGCTGCGGCTTTTGAAGAATTTCGTTAAGCGAACTCAACCAGTAAGTTGCTTGATAATTTCCACGATCGGCAAAAAGAGCGCGATCACAATGAAACCAACGACCACCGCCAGAAATACGATCATCACAGGCTCAATAATCGAAGTGATACCTGCCACCGCATTATCGACGTCTTCATCATAATTGTCAGCGATTCGATTCAACATCTCAGCGAGCTCACCCGTTTCTTCCCCCACGTCGACCATACTAGTCACCATATTAGGAAAGACGGATTCACGTTCCATAGGTGCCGCAAGCGACTCGCCATCACGAACACTGTCATGAATACGACTGATTGCATTCATGTAGAATGCGTTGCTGGTAATATCTTTGGTAATGGTGAGCGACTGTAAGATCGGCACCCCACTGGAAAGCAAAGTTCCGAAAGTGCGTGTGATGCGCGCGATGTTCACCTTGCGGACCAGATCACCGACTTTAGGAAGGTTAATCGAGCACCAGTTAAACAACTTCGCACCCGGGCCCGTCTTCAAGGCAAACTTAACACCAAATACCAATGCAACGACGAGTCCAACAGTAACAAGAATGTTATCGCGCATGAAATTACTGATCCCGATAACCAACTGAGTTGGCCCCGGCAATGCAGCGCCTTCGAGCATGTCATCAAAAATAGTTTGGAATTTAGGAACCACGACCACCATGAGTAGAGCCACAATCGAAACTGCGACGCCCACAACAACGATTGGATAAACCATAGCCGACTTGACCTTCTTCTTGGTCTTCAAAGCCTTTTCCATGAAGCCTGCAAGGCGAGAAAGCACCACATCGAGCACACCACCAGCTTCACCCGCACGCACCATATTTACGAAAAGTCGGTCGAAAGTTTTGGGATGCTGCGCAAGGCCATCGGAAAAAGAATTACCAGACTTCACTTGATCTGCAATTTGCTCTAAAACTGCCTTAAAACGCAAATTACGCTCTTGGCGAATCATCACTTCAATTGCCCGCAACAGAGGCAAGCCTGCCTGAAGCAGTGTCGCTAACTGACGAGTAAAGGTGGTGAGATCTTCTGGCTTAATGACTTTACCAAAGCCACCTTTCTTTGCTTTTCCTTTAACCGCTTTCTTGGAGGAAGCCTTTGATGAGCCACCAGCTTCGGCTATTTGAGTAGGCATGAGACCCATCCCGCTAAGCTTGGCGCTGGCATCATCTTGATTTGATGCATCAATAGAGCCGGACTTTTGCTTACCGTTTTGGTCAATCGCCGTATATTTAAATTTTGGCATGAGTAGTGTTTTTTTGGGGGGATTAAGTATATTTAAGAACTTCTTCGATGGTGGTGTTACCGTCAAAAATGGCTCGCAAGCCATCATCACGCAAGCTTCGCATTCCTTGCTCAAGCGCTTTTTGCTTTAGCGCTAAGGTGGGTGCACGATTGTTGATCATTTCGCGAATCGCGTCCGTAACTTTGATCATTTCAAATAATCCAATACGACCTCGATATCCAGTCTTACTACACTCGGGGCAACCATCACCGAAGTAGAAGTCTTTGTCCGCGATTTCAAGGGGATCCACTTCAAGCACGTCGATCATTTCCTGCGTGGGCTCATATGCAGTGCGGCATGACTTGCAAATGCGACGCACTAGCCGCTGAGCAAGAATCGCCTCAAGGGAAGCCGAAATCAAGAACGGCTCTAAGCCCATATCAATTAAACGTGTGACCGCGCCTGGCGCATCATTCGTGTGCAAAGTGCTCAAAACCACGTGTCCTGTGAGTGACGCTTGCACCGCAATCTGAGCAGTTTCCAAGTCGCGAATCTCCCCCACCATGATTTTATCTGGATCTTGGCGTAGGAAGGCACGAAGCGCACGAGAAAAGTCGAGACCCACTTGGTGATTCACCGCAACCTGCATGATGCCATCAATTTCATACTCAACGGGATCTTCGGCAGTCAAAATCTTCGTCTCGATATCGTTCACCTCGCGCAAAGCACTGTAAAGTGTAGTCGTTTTCCCTGAACCTGTAGGGCCAGTCACAATGAAAATCCCATTTGGACGATCCACCAGCTCCCGAATCGTGGTTAGAATATCATCCGGCAAGCTCAGTGCTTCTAAGTCTAGATTCACTACCGACTTATCCAAAACACGAAGCACCACCGACTCACCGAACTGTGTTGGCAATGTGGATACACGTAAATCAACTGGACGCCCTGCTATAGTCATCTTGATACGACCATCCTGAGGAATACGTGTTTCCGAAATATTCATATTCGAAAGCACTTTCACACGCGAGGTCACTGGAACGGCCAAACTCTTTGGGGGTGGTGCCATTTCATAAAGCGCCCCATCAATACGGTAGCGAATACGAAACTGATCTTCAAATGGCTCAAAGTGCACGTCAGAGGCCTTGTCTTTGATGGCTTGTTGCAAGACCAAATTCACGAAACGAATAATCGGCGTTTGGTTCGCCAGATCGGTTAGATCGGAATCGGATAGGTCTTCGTCAACATCATTAAAACTATCCCCTAAATCACCTAGAATATCATCAATCGATGAGTCTTCCTCTCCATAGGTAGAGGTCAACAAGGTATCAATTAGGTCTGGGTTACAAACGATAATATTGATGTCCTTGTTTAAAGTAAAAGTCAGGTCATCGATAATACTCGGATTAAATGGGTCCTTGGCGAGTAATCGAACCGAAGTTTCAGTCACTTCGTATGGCACTACAGCATACATTCGAGCCACATTGGCTTTCATGGAAGAATACACATCCTCGGGTATAGTGGACGGCACTTCCTCCATAAAGTCGTAGCCTAAATAATCGGCGACTGCGGATAAGATGGCGGCTCGTTCAACCACTCCTGAATCAACTACCGCATCGGCGAGTGACTTCCCAGTGTGCAGGTGTGATTCATTGAGTTCGTCCAGCTGTGCTTGGTCAAGCAATGCTGCCGAACTAATGATTTCGTATACGGTATCGTTATGATCTTCGAACATGAGGGGGAATAATGATCTAAAGCGAAAGTTTTAGAGTAACAGGTAAATTAAGTGGCGAGCTTTGCTCCATTATCGAGCAATTTCTGTCGCATTTCATCGGGTTGTTGTGACTTAGAAAGCGCTTCATTGGCACTAATTAAATCCTTATTGTATAAATTCATTAAGTGCGCATCGAGGCTGATCATACCGTGCACTGCCCCTGTCTGAATGTCAGATGCGATACGATAGGTTTTATTCTCACGAATCAATTGCGAGATCGATGTCGTGGTGACCATAATTTCGAACGATGCAATGCGACCACCACCTTTTTTCTTACACAAGACCTGTGAGATGACGGCGATTACGGAAGATGCCAACTGAGTGCGCATCTGATCCTTCATCGATGCAGGAAATGCATCCACAATACGATCCACGGTGCGCGCCGCTCCGGTAGTATGCAAAGTAGCGAAAACGAGGTGACCTGTTTCGGCAGCACCCACTGCTGCTTCAATCGTTTCAAGGTCGCGCATTTCTCCGACTAAAATCACGTCCGGATCTTGACGAAGCGCACCGCGCAACGCATCGGAAAATGACATCACATCATTGCCGACTTCACGCTGAGTCACGATGCAATTTTTATGTTCGTGGTAATACTCGATCGGATCTTCAATGGTGATTATGTGACCATCACTGTGCTCATTAATCCAGTTGATCATGGATGCCAATGTGGTCGACTTACCAGAGCCCGTCGGCCCTGTTACGAGGATCAGCCCACGAGGCCGCGTGATTAGCTCTTTGATCTTATCTGGAAGACCAATGTTGGTGAGGCTAAACATTTCATTCGGAATTTGGCGTAAGACCATTCCATAATTACCCTTCGCTCGCATCACGCTCACACGAAAGCGGGCAACGTCCATGTAAGCGAAACCGAAGTCAGCACCACCACTCGTCTTTAGCTTCTCTTGACTCGATGAAGAAGTGATCGCCTTCATCAAATCCTCGGTATCTTGTGGAGAAAGCGGGTCACCTTCGACTGGTGTCATGGTTCCACTGATACGAAGTGTTGGTGGCTGGTTGACCTGAATGTGCAAGTCGGATGCATCCTGATCAACCATCAGTTCCAACAGATCATTCATTTCGTAGCTCATAATATTACTTCGTTAGTGGTTATGTTTAATTAAACAGAATCTTCTACAGTTGCATGCAGCACTTCTTCTGGCGTGGTCACACCAGCGATTACCTTACGAATACCATCTTCACGCATACTCCGCATGCCCATTTCACGTGCCTTGTTACGCAAGGCAACCAAGCTAGCTTCTTCGTAGATCATGCTTTGAAGTTCTTCGTTCACATTGAAAATCTCGAAAATGCCCACACGACCACGAAAGCCCGTAGAATTACACTTTTCACAACCAGTGCCACGCATAAATGTAGCATCCACCGCCTGATCGGAGCGTATGCCTAATGAATTCAAATGACGTTCATCTGGCGTATCGGTGGCCTTGCAATTTGGGCAAATACGGCGCACTAAACGTTGTGCGAGCACTGCGCGAACGGATGCAGACACCAAAAACGGCTTAATCCCAATATCAATCAAACGACTGACCGCGCTTGGGGCGTCATTAGTATGCAATGTGCTGAACACCATGTGTCCAGTTAGGGAAGCATTCACGGCAATTTCAGCAGTTTCCTTATCACGAATTTCCCCCACCATGATAATATTTGGAGCCTGACGCAACATCGAGCGTAGCGCAGCGGAAAAGGTCATTCCAACCTCACGTCGGACTTGAACCTGATTAATGCCCACCATCTCATACTCTACTGGGTCTTCTACTGTAATAATTTTACGGTCTGGGTGATTGATACAATTCAGCGCAGAATAGAGTGTGGTTGATTTACCAGAACCAGTCGGACCAGTCACCAGAAAGATACCATCAGGCATGGCGATCACACGCTCAAAAGCTGCTTGGTCATCACTGAAAAACCCGAGTTGAGGCAAGCCAAGGTTCAGACCTTCCTTATCCAAAATACGCATTACAATGCTCTCACCAAACGCAGTCGGCAGGGTCGAAACACGCAAATCGATTACCTTAGGGCCAACGGTGATATTGATACGTCCATCTTGAGGCACACGTTTTTCCGCAATACTGACGTTAGACATCAATTTAATGCGTGAAACAATCGACGGCTGCAAACGCTTGGGTGGATTTTCCACTTCGTGTAGCACTCCATCAATACGATACCTCACCCGAAAGCGCTTTTCCAAAGGCTCCATATGTATATCGGACGCACGGCGGCGCAGCGCCTCCGAAATCACCATATGCACATAACGAATAATAGGTGCCTCTTCTTCTGCGACACCCGCTTCTTCACCTGTCGGCAGGTCAATCAAAGGATCGCCACTCTCATCAGAAAACATCTCATGAACATTACTATCCGCTTTCGCGCCTTCGTAATATTGATGAATCGCACTCTCAATATCTTCTAGTGGTGCTACGCGACTCACAATCGTGCGTTTGAGCACGTGGCTCAGACTATCGATCGTGTCCATGTCCAAGGGGTCATGAACTGCCAATTCAGCCTCGTTGTCATCGATCTCCAACGGGAAGACTTTGTAGCGGCTCGCCAAATCATGAGTCACAATCTCCAATGCATGAGGTGACGCACGAACATCGTGCAAGTCGACAACATCCATGTTGAACTCAGCCGCCAAGACCTCAGCAATCTGCATTTGTGTCAGCTTATGGCCATCGAGCAGATGATCAATGATCGCAGAGTCAACATTGCTGACCGAGTCAGCCTCAGCAACAGCATCGCGTGCCGCGGTCAGTGTGTCGGAATCTAGGATTCCTTTATCAGTTAACAGTTGAAGAACAAATTCGTCGTCGGAAGTCACAGATATTAAGTTTAGGGGGATGTAAAGAGGTATGGAGAGCGGGGAAATTAGCGGGAAACGCTCATCAAGAACTCCGCATTCGTGTTGGTTTTCTTGATACGTTGTATGAGCATTTCCATGGCGTCTGTAGAAGGTAGTCCTTTCATCGCTCTTCGCAATGAATAAATTTTCAACATTTCGTCGGGGTGATAGAGCAACTCTTCCTTACGTGTGCCGCTCTTATCCATACTCAAAGCTGGGAAAATACGCTTATCCGAAAGACCTCTATCGAGGTGCAACTCCATGTTACCAGTCCCTTTAAACTCCTCAAAGATAACTTCATCCATCTTGCTTCCCGTTTCAACCAGTGCGGTCGCAATGATGGTCAAGCTACCGCCATCCTCAATATTACGAGCCGATCCGAAGAACCGCTTAGGTTTTTGCAGCGCATTCGCCTCCACACCACCAGAAAGAATCTTACCACTGCTCGGCATAGTTGTATTATAAGCACGTGCCAAACGAGTAATTGAATCAAGGAGAATCACCACATCTTTACCAACCTCGACCATGCGGCGTGCCTTCTCGATAACCATCTCGGCTGCATGCACATGGCTTTCCGCAGACTCGTCAAATGTGGAACTGATCACTTCCCCACTCACTTGACGGCGAAAATCCGTAACTTCCTCTGGGCGCTCATCAATCAACAAGATAATCAGATGCGCATCTGGATAGTTACGCTGAATTGAATTTGCCATGCCTTGCATGAGAACAGTTTTACCAGTGCGAGGTGGAGCCACTATCAATCCACGTTGCCCAAAACCAATTGGTGTTAAGCAATCCACCACACGCATTGAAAGATTATCCCACTTTGACTCACTGTCAGCCTCCATTAGAATACGATCGAGCGGATAATAGGGAACACGTTCTGTGAACGGCACAATTTCACTCAGCGTCTCTGGGTCTTGCCCCATGACCTCGTTCACCTTGACGACAAATGGGCAGGACTCGTTTTCACGATGCGGATGTAACTGTGCCTTAACGATATGACCGCGCTGCAAGCCATAGTGTTCGATAAATGCCTGCGGAACATATGCGCTCAATGCCTTGATTCGGTAGCTATCGCGCTGATAAACGAGGATGCCACCTTCATCTTCTTCCATAATCTCAAGCACGCCAATCGTCTGTATTGGAACTTTATTTGCTCCAGCGTGCGCAACGAGTGCATTGATTAATTGATCGCGATTCGGAGCGTGCGGGACGCTCTCCAAAGAAAGCGACTCAACCTCAGCGCGCAGCTCAGGTAACTGTAGGTCGTAGATACGGTTAAAATCAACTGTCTCCTCACTGCCTGCCTCAGTCAGTTCCGCAGCAAGCACATGGATCGTATCAAGCTTTTCAAGTGCCTCAAATTCGAGCAAGTCCCCAAATTCAATTGGAGTTTCGTCCTCCTGCGGGCGACGTTTCTTATTCTGCCAGCGCCCCTTGCCTTTTTTGTTCTTGTTAAACTTATTGTTCCGATTGTTGCGGTTGCCACGATCGTGCTGCTTCTGATTCGAATGATGTGGCTTACGTCCACCTTGCTTCTGATTGGGACGACCGCCCTTTTGACCGCTCTCGGCACTAGCGTCCACAGTCTCTTCTTTAGACTTGGTGACCCCAGCATCCTTGGGTGCTTTTGCGGCTTTGGAGTCAGTATCAGCAAAGGGTTGATCATCAGAGTCCGTTGAATAGACAAATTTCTCAGCTGGCTTGTCAGACTTTTGGGCAGCAGGAGCGTCTGTAAACATGTCGCCTTGCTGAGTATCGCTACTCGCGACCGCTTTCTTCCTAGTCGCTCGTTTCTTAGCTGCCTTTTTAGCTACCTTTTTAGCGGCTTTTTTAGTGGCACGCTTCTTAACGGGTGCCTTCACTTCGCCGGGAGTAATCTCGCCTGGCACGAGGGTGTTTTCTTCTTCACTCATAGGAATTTGTAATTCTCGTTCGCGGCTCATGCATCGAGCGGCGATTATTCATTAAGGGGTTACCTAGATAATCTAGGCCTGGATCTCTTCGATCAATCGATTGGTTTGTCGTTTTAAAAATTCTAAACTGCCGTCATTTGAAATTACACGGTCAGCACGTTGGGCTTTTTCTTGAAGCGGCATTTGCCGAGAACGGCGCTGCTCCACTTCGGCTCCTGTGTAACCTCTGCGAACCATACGGGCTTCAACAACATCAGGAGAACTGATAACACAGACAGTTAAATCGAACTCAGTTTCAAGCCTTTTTTCAAACAGTAAGGGGATCTCGACCAAGTAATTCATATCAGAGTCGGCAGACAGTGCACTCGACCAAGCAGACCGCACCAGTGGATGCAACAGAGTTTCCAGCCATTCGAGCTCACGAGTATCGTTAAAAACAATCGCAGCAATCGCCTTGCGATCCACTTTTCCAGATACAGTAAAAACACGACCTGCCCAGTGCCCACGCAAAGCAGCTTGCACCTCAGTAGAGCTGGACAACAAATTTCTTACAATTTCATCCGATTCAATCGTGATCCATCCAGCCTCTTTAAAAAGCTGAACTACGGTGGATTTCCCGCAGCCAATTCCGCCTGTAAGTCCAATCTTCAAAATAATTAAAATATGCTCAAAACTGTTAGCTTTAAAAAGTTAATGAGTGACTTATGTGAAACATTGTTCACTCTTTTTTTCAGAACTCACGAAAAATGTTAGCCGTAACCCAATCTGCAGCCCTTGTAGGCGTCGATGCCCATCCTGTTCAAGTAGAAGTGAATACCGGAGAAGCTGGAGAACTCAAATTTATTTTAGTCGGACTACCCGATGCCGCCGTCAAAGAGTCACAGGATCGCGTCTTTTCTGCGATCACCAATAGCGGCTATCGTATGCCCGCCACCCGCACGACGATCAATCTAGCTCCAGGCGACCTACGCAAAGAAGGCCCCGCCTACGATTTACCCATTGCCATCGGCATACTCGCTTCAATGAAGCAGTGCCAAGAAGAACGCCTCAACGACTTCCTGATCGCAGGCGAGCTCAGCCTGTCTGGCAAGACACGCCCGATACGGGGCGCACTCGCTATGGCTCTGCTCGCAAGAAAAAGCGGTAAACAAGGCCTCATCATCCCTGCCGAATCCGCAGACGAAGCCGCACTTGTCAGCGAAGTGAATATTTACCCCGTGACGAGCCTCGACCAAACGGTTCGCTTTCTAAACGGAGAACTCGAAATCGAGCCCCTCCCCTCCAGTCAAAGCTGCTTTTACCAAAAGCCGGCAGAGGCTCAACCTTTGGACTTTTCAGAAGTCAAAGGGCAACACGCAGTTCGCCGAGCAGTCGAAATCGCAGTCAGTGGAGGTCACAATCTCCTAATGATCGGCTCACCAGGCTCGGGTAAGAGTATGATCGCCAAGCGCATTCCCACGATCATGCCACAACCAGAAACCGACGAGTTTCTGGAAATCTTGAGTATACAATCGGCTGCAGGCATCACCCTTTCGCAGGAAAACCGCGTCTTTAAACGCCCATTCCGCAGCCCCCACCACACGATCAGTGATGTCGGCCTACTCGGCGGTGGCACCATCCCTGGGCCTGGAGAGATCTCCCTAGCGCACAATGGCGTCCTTTTCTTAGACGAACTGCCGGAATTTAAACGCTCCGCGCTTGAAGTCTTACGCCAACCACTGGAGGACGGAAAAGTCAGCATCTCGCGCAGCGCGGGCAAGATTACTTTGCCTTGCAATGTCATGTTGATCGCAGCCATGAACCCATGCCCTTGCGGATACACTGGTGATACTTCACGCGAATGTCGCTGCACCGTTCCACAAATTCAGCGCTATCGTTCCAAAATCAGCGGTCCACTATTGGACCGTATCGATTTACACATTGAAGCCCCTGCGCTTCGTATCAAGGAGCTCCGCGATACACAACCAGGGGAAAGCTCTGCCACCATTCGCGCCCGCTGTGAGCAAGCACGACTACAGCAAAAAGAACGCTTTTCTGACACTTCAGTTCCCTCTGAGCGATGCAATGCACGCATGTCGCACTCTCAAATTCGCAAATATTGCACGATCAACAAGGAACAGGGCGATCTTCTACAGCAAGCAATGGAGCAACTTTCACTCTCCGCTCGGGCTTATGACCGTATTTTAAAAGTCGCTCGAACCATTGCAGATCTTGCCCAAAGTCAAAAAATCGACACCCCTCACTTGCTAGAAGCCATACAATACCGTAGTCTAGATCGAAATTTATTTTATTAGTTGATTTAACGACTTGCACTCCCCCTTCGAACTACCCTAAACATTATCAGACATGACCGACGGAGAGATGGCAGAGTGGCCGAATGCGGAAGTCTTGAAAACTTTTGAGCCGAAAGGTTCCGGGGGTTCGAATCCCTCTCTCTCCGCCATTTTTATTACTCAATGAAAACCGTAGCAATTATCGAGGACCAAACTGCCATTCGCGAAATGGTCAGCCAAGCGGTTCTTTCACAAAACGAGTATAATGTAATCATTGAAAGCGGCGACGGTCTCGAAGGCTGCGAACTTTGCCTGGAGCAAAAGCCTGACTTTGTCATACTCGACGTTATGTTGCCAAATCTGAACGGAACGGAAGTTCTCCGACGGTTTACTAAGGAGCTTCCAGAGACGCGCGTATTGATCTTTTCAGGTTATCAAACCCCCGGTCTTGTCCGTGAACTACTACAAGCAGGTGCTCACGGCTTCGTCGAAAAGTCGGCACCACTATCTGAGTTACGCAAAGGAATTGAAATTGTATCCAGTGGCGGCAGTTACTTTGGCCCTGATGTTGCACAACTGCTCCGCCACGCAATGGCCGACCCAAAAAGCAGCGACTGTGGAATTAATATCTTAACAAAACGCGAACGTGAAATTTTGCAGTTGATCGCGGAAAGCAACAGCACACGAGACATTGCGGAAAAATTAAGCATCAGTGTGAAGACCGCCGAGAACCATCGGACAAATTTGATGCGCAAGCTCGACTTGCACGACGTAGCGAGCCTTACCCGCTATGCGATCAGCAACGGCCTGATCGTCATGGGTAACTAGAGCACTTCGTGATTGCGCAGTCTTGCTGTGAACTATGAGTAACGCGCGCGACGCAGCAATACGGATTCATAGCTGACTATAAGCGAATTGTTTTGCAACATGCCGGCGGCATGCCTCCAGCAGCTGACTTACAAACAAAGATTCCCTCAGGAGGCACTTACGGTGAGAGAGTCCATGCTCTTACCCCACCACGCCTTGTAATTGGAATACAAAAAAGCCTGTCCACTTTCTGGACAGGCTTTTGTAAATGGATGAGAAGTGAAACTTAAGCTTCTTCGCTGTCTGCTTTTTTAACCGCTTTCTTTGCTGCCTTTTTTGCAGCTTTCTTAGCAGCCTTCTTTGCAGGTGCCTTTTTTTCTGCTGGTGCTTCTTCAGATTTTGCTTCCTCTGCAGGAGCCGGTTCTGCTTCTTCAGCCGGAGCTTCTTCTTCAGATGGCGCCGCTTCAGCAGGTGCTTCTTCCTGCTTAGTAGCTTTTTTAGAGGCTTTCTTAGCAGCCTTCTTCTTTGGCTTGCCGTAACCTTCATCGTTTCCGTCGATCAATTCGATCAAGCCCATTTCAGCAGCATCGCCGATACGTTGGCCGATCTTGTAGATACGTGTGTAACCACCTTCACGATTGGAGAACTCGCTTGCGAGCTCATCGAAGAGCTTAGCCACTGCTTGCTTATCGCGAACGCGTGCGATCGCTAGACGGCGGAAGTGTAGCTTACGAGCTGCGTCGTTTGCTTTCTCTGCCTTCTTAGCAAGTGTGATGATCTTCTCGATGAAAGGACGGAGTGCCTTTGCTTTCGGGAGAGTCGTTTCAATTCGACCGTGTGTGATGAGAGCAACTGCAAGGTTGCCCATCATTGCTGAACGGTGTGGTCCAGAGACCCCTAGTTTATGTCTTCTTTTGCTGTGACGCATTTTCTTTAAATTCGTTTGCCTCTAAAGGCGGTGATTATAGTTCGCTTCCTTTTTCGAGGAGGCGCTCGTCAATCTTCATACCAAGAGAAAGACCGAGTTGCTCGAGCTTATCCTTGATTTCGTTGAGTGACTTTTTACCAAAGTTACGATACTTGAGCATTTCCTGTTCGGACTTCATTGCCAACTCGCCAACAGTAGTGATGTTTGCGTTGTTGAGGCAGTTCGCCGCACGGACGGAAAGTTCGATCTCGTTCACACTCATGTTGAGGAGTTTGCGGAGACGGTTTTGCTCTTCGCTGATTTCCTTGCTTTCGCTTTCGAACTCGATCTCTTCTTGAGAAACTTCGTCGAATACATCGAGGTGATGCTTTAGAATCGCAGCACATTGTTTGAGCGCATCATCCGGAGTGATACGTCCGTCAGTAGTGATCTCAAGGATGAGCTTGTCGTAGTTCAAGTCCTGACCGACACGTGTATTCTCAACAGAATACTTAACGAGACGCACTGGGCTGAAAAGTGAATCGATAGCAATGACACCAATTGGCTGATCTGCCTTCTTGTTATCTTCGCCAGAGCAGTATCCGCGACCTACTTTAACTTCAAGCTCAGCGAGGAAACGCATTGGCTTATCGAGTGTGCAGATCACTTGCTCTGGGTTAATGACCTTAAAGTTTGTATCTTCTTGGATGTCGGCAGCTGTGATCGCACCTTCTTTGTTTACATCGATAAGCAGAGTAACAGGCTCGCGAGACTCGGATACGAGGAGGACCTTCTTGAGGTTCAAAACGATATCGGTAACGTCTTCGACGATACCATCAATACTTTGAAACTCGTGCTGAACACCGTCGATTTTAATCGAGGAGATGGATGCACCTTCGATGGAGCTGAGTAGAACACGGCGAAGGGAGTTACCAATCGTGTGTCCGTAACCGCTTTCAAACGGCTCAGCCTGGAAGATAGCAAAAGTATCTGTTGCGGATTCTTCGACTTTAACAAGTCGGTTTGGAAGTTCGAATTTTCCTAAGCGCTTTGGCATAATGTGGGCTTTTTGTTAACAGTTTAAATTGTGATCGTCTGACCAGTGTGGTCGTTGATAACGGATTAACGGTTATAGAATTCAACGATGAGTTGAACATTAATACCGGCTTCGGTTTCTTCTTCTGAAGGAAGGCGATTCACTGTTGCTTTAAGCGCATCAGCGTTGAGCGTGAGCCACTCAGGAGTGGTGCGCGCTTGACTCTCTTCCATGCTTCGTGTCGCAAGTTGGCGTGAGGAGGTGCGTTCGCGAACTTCGATTTCATCACCTTCTTTAACCATGAAAGAAGCGATGTCTGTCTTTTTACCGTTGACGACGATATGACCGTGTCCAACAAACTGACGAGCTGCAGAGCGTGACTTAGCAAAGCCCAGGCGATAGACCACGCTGTCGAGGCGAGACTCCAGCATCTTGAGGAAAATTTCACCCGTAACACCACGTGTTGCTTTAGCCTTTTCGAAAGTGAGGCGGAATTGCTTCTCAGTCATGCCATACATGAAACGAAGCTTCTGCTTTTCGTTCAAACCAACCGCATAGTCGCTTAACTTGCGGCGGAGACGAGGGCCGTGTTGGCCTGGAGGGTGTGGCTTGCGCTCAAATGCCTTAGTCGGAGCAAAGATTGCCTGACCGAAACGGCGATTGATACGAGTAGTGGGTCCTGTGTAACGGGCCATGGTGTATTATTGGTTTTAACTGCTAACTATTATTGTATACGTCTATGTGGCAGAATCACAATTAGACGCGACGACGTTTTGGAGCACGGCAACCATTATGAGGGACCGGAGTCACATCGATAATTTCGGTTACGATCATGCCTAAAGATTGGAGTGCACGGACTGCAGAGTCGCGACCCATACCAGGACCGTTCAACTTCACGACTACTTCCTTCATGCCGTGTGACATCGCAACACGACCTGCGTCTTGCGTGACCACTTGAGCGGCGTATGCAGTGGACTTACGTGAACCACGGAAGTTGCACTTGCCGGCGCTGGACCAGGAAATAACGTTACCACGTGGGTCGCAGAAAGTGACCTTAGTATTATTGAAAGTAGCGAGCACGTTCACGATACCTGAGGTAATGTTCTTGCTGCCCTTCGCACGACGGATTTTGACACCGTCCAGGTCGCTCTTGAGAAGATCTTCAGCAGTCTCGGCCTTTTTTACAGGGGCTTCAGCTTCTTCGCCTTCAGCTGCCGCAGCAACTTTAACTTCTTCTTCAACGGAATTGTTTTCTTCTTCGCTCATAGGAAAATCCTTTTGTGGTTACTTGCGAACCGGTTTCACAGCACCTTTACGTGTGCGTGCATTTGTTTTAGTGCGTTGGCCACGAACTGGGAGACCGCGCATGTGGCGAATGCCACGAAGGCTACGAATCGCAGAGAGACGCTTCAAGTTGGCAGTGCGCTCGCGGCGGAGGTCACCTTCAACAGTGTATTGCTTGTCCGAAACAATCGACGCGAGCTGATTCACTTCTTCTTCTGTGAGGTCACCAGCACGGCGGTCAGGATCGAAACCAGACACTTCGACGATTGTCTTGGCGCGTGTAGGTCCGATGCCATAGATGTAACGAAGCGAGTATTCTAGCTTCTTGTTTGCGGGGATATCGACTCCAAGGATACGTGGCATGATATTTTTAAAAGGTTGGTCACCCGCTGGATTACGGGAAAACGGTGGAAAATAGTGATTTAAGTGTGTTTGAAAAGGTTAAAGATTCGGAATTGTTAAGATTTCTGGATCGCCACTGGTTACTAGAACGGTGTGTTCGAAGTGAGCAGAGGCTTTCCGGTCACGAGTTACAGCAGTCCAGCCGTCATCCAGCATGTCTACTTTGCCGGTTCCCAAGTTGATCATTGGCTCAATGGCGAGGCACATTCCTGGTTTGAGGAGTGCACCGCTGCCGCGACGACCAAAGTTAGGGATTTGCGGTGCTTCGTGCATTGTTGCACCCACACCGTGACCGACAAACTCGCGAACGATCCCAAAGTTGTGACGCTTAATAAAGCGCTCAACTGCATTGGAGATATCTCCAACACGGTTACCAGCTCGAGCAAATGTGAGGGCATAGTTCAAAGATTCACGCGTGGCATCAATGAGCATTTGGTTCTCATCTGCAATAGGTGCGATGAGAACGGTGCGCGCATTGTCACCAATGAATCCGCGATAGCGAACCACGACATCTATCGATACCACGTCGCCCGCTTGAATCGTGCGTTGTAGTCTGCCAATACCATGAACGATTTCTTCGTTTATGGAGAGGCAAGTGAACGCAGGAAAAATGTGGTTGCCAGAACGATAGTTGTGGCAGGCACTTTCCGCGCCATACTCTTCGATATATTTGCGACCGAGTTGGTCGAGATCGTAAGTAGTCATCCCCTCTTCCACCACGTCGACCAAACGCTGTAAAACGTTTGCTGCGATTTGGCAGGCTTCGCGGATCGATTGAATTTCTTCGTCTGAACGAATGGATTTCATCGGTCTGCTAGAGGAGATAAATCAAAGAACAATTAAGAACGAAGAAGCCTTGTGAGAGAAAACACCTTCGGAAAAGAGAAGTTTCGAGAACTACCCGAGGTTGATAAACCAAGAGATAATACCGAGAACGAATAACGCGACAGCGATAAACAAGAGCGGACGCCAAGCGGTCCAGAAATCTTGCAAGCCAGCGGAATCGACAAGTTGCTTATTACGTGCAGCGGAGCGACCACGGATCTTACCCTTCTTGAGGAAGCCGTCGTAGTGACGCTGAAGGAGATACGTTTCGATTTGGCGCATAGTGTCCAAAATCACACCTACCGTAATCAACATACCAGTGCCACCGAAGAAAATAGCGACGCTGAATGGAACGTTGTAAGTAAACAGCAAGAAGTCAGGGAAAACTGCAATCACCGTCAGTGAGATCGCGCCGAAAAGGGTCAGGCGGGTCATGATGTGATCGAGGAACTTAGCAGTCGGCTCACCAGGGCGAACGCCAGGGATGTAACCGCCGTTTTTCTTCAAATCGTCAGCGATTTGAATCGGTTTGAACATCATGGACACCCAGAAATAGCTGAAGACCAAAATGAGGAAACCAAAGATCAAGTAGTATGCGATTTGTCCTTGTGCGATCGTATCTGCGAAGTCGTTGAAGAAACGCATGCCAGTGGCACTACCCAGATAGGATAGTATCTGCGCAGGGAACATAAGGATCGCGCTACCAAAGATAACCGGCATCACACCTGCGTAGTTGACCTTAAGCGGTAGGAAAGAGCTTTGACCGCCGTAAACCTTACGACCGACTACACGCTTCGCATACTGAACTGGGATCTTACGTTGACCTTGAGTAATCGCGACCAATGCAGCGGTCACTGCGAAAAGCAACGCGAGCATCAACACACCTTCTGGAACACCCAAGGATGCACCTTCGGAACCAACCGGAGCAACGAACATTTGATAGGCCGCAGCCACAGCGCCTGGAAGACCCGAAATAATGGAGACGGTGATCAACAGCGATATGCCGTTGCCGATGCCCTTTTCAGTGATTTGCTCACCAAGCCAAACCATGATCATGGTGCCCGCAGTAAGGAAAATAGTGCCAGTGATCAAGAATGCCGCTTGTGGCATGATGACTACATTGCCGTATTCCGCAGGATTAAAGCCCTGCCCAATCAAGCTACCTGGATTGGTGGAAAGTGCGGTCAGTAGAAGAACACCTTGAACCAAGCAGATACCTAAAGTGAGGTAACGGGTGTATTGGTTGATCTTCTGGCGACCGACATCGCCTTCCTGCTGCAAGCGTGCGATGGCTGGAAAAACCGCGCCAACGAGCTGCATGATGATGGAAGCACTAATGTATGGCATGATACCGAGTGCAAAGACCGCACCGTTGAGGAGCGCGCCACCAGTAAACATGTTGAACATACCGACGAGGCCACCACCAGCTCCTGCCTGATCTGCCATGAAGTCCTGGATCGGGCCTGTGTTCATTCCAGGTAGGGGAATGTTGGCACCGACGCGAGCGATGAATAACAACGCCAGCGTGAAGAAGATCTTCTGGCGGAGTTCAGGAATCTTCAGAGAGTTGGTAAAAGCAGAAAGCATAGAGTGTGGTTTCTTTCAGTCAGTTCGTAGAACGAGCCGAAATTATGCGTCTTCCTTAGCTTCAGCAGCGGGTGCCGCTTCTTCTACTTTACCACCTGCAGCTTCAATCTTGCTCTTAGCAGATGCGGAGACTTTGCAGACGTTAACTGTAAATGCCTTAGAAACTTCACCATCACCAAGCACTTTAACGCCTTGCGCATTGTCGCGAATGAGACCCGCTTTTACGAGCGACTCACGATTGACAACATCACCTTCGACTCTTTCAAGCTGATCGACGTTTACCAATTGGTAAGTAGTTTTGAAGTTCTTATTGTTAAAGCCACGACGTGGGAGTTTACGATAGAGCGGCATTTGACCACCTTCGAAACCAATGCGGATACCACCACCGGAACGAGCCTTTTGCCCCTTGTGTCCCTTGCCGGATGTTTTACCGTGACCACTACCTTCACCACGTCCAAGACGTTTAGTTGGGTGAGTCGCTCCTTTGATTGTTGGAATATTATCGAGATTCATTGTATGGACTCCTTACGCTGTCGCTTCACTGAAGCGAAGGTTCTTGATTTCCTCGTTCGAACGGAGCTGCTGAAGCGCAGCCATTGTAGCATTCACCATAGCGAGGTGATTGTTCGAGCCGAGTGACTTGGAGAGAATGTTTTTAACACCGACGGATTCGAGAACCGCACGCACACCACCACCAGCGATAACGCCTGTTCCGTCAGAAGCTGGGCGAAGGAGAACCTTACCGCCATCTGCTTCACCAAGAACGTGGTGAGGGATTGTGTCGCCACGAAGATTGATGGTAACCAAGTTCTTCTTAGCTTGCTCTGTGCCTTTACGGATACACTCAGGAACTTCCTTTGCTTTACCGTAACCAACACCGACTTGACCTTTTTGGTTACCAACAACAACGAGTGCAGCGAAGCTGAAACGGCGACCGCCCTTTACAACTTTAGCACAACGGTTGATATGCACTACCTTCTCGGTGAATTCTGGTGCTTCTTCTGGCTCGTCTTTTTGAGAGAATGATCTTTTTTGTCTGCTCATATGGGTAATTGCTTAGAACTTAAGTCCGCCCTCGCGAGCTGCTTCAGCGAATGATTTTACGCAACCGTGGTAACGGCGGCCTGCACGGTCGAAAACGACGCTCTCAACACCAGCTGCCTTAGCCTTCTCGGAAATTGCTTTACCAAGAGCGACGGCACCGTCGTTGTTTGCTTTATCGTCGCCACCAATCGATGAGACATAAGCCACAGTGTGACCTTTGACGTCGTCAATGCATTGCGCGTAGATGTTTTTGTTAGAGAAGTGAACTGTAAGACGTGGGCGCTCTGCAGTGCCTTTAATCTTCTTGCGAATACGCCAGCGACGCTTCTGTAAAAGGATGTTTTTCTTTGCGAGTTTCATATGTGTTATGCTCTGCTTGAAAATTAAGCGGACTTCTTACCCTCCTTACGGCGGACGTATTGACCGACGATGTGAACACCCTTGCCCTTATAAGGCTCGGCTGGGAAGTAAGAGAAGATGGTCGCGGCGACTTCGCCAACGACTTGTTTATCGGCACCTTCTACAGTGATCTTAGTATTTTCAGCGACAGTCACAGTGATGCCTTCTGGGATATTAAGCTCACATGGGTGAGAGTAACCGAGTGCTAGATCCAGGATATCACCTTTAAGTGCGGCACGAAAACCGACACCCTTGATCTCAAGTTTTTTAGTGTAACCTTCGACGACACCAATCACCATATTATTGATGATGGAGCGGACAGTGCCAAACATCGCACGAGCGTGGCGGCTGCTGTCTGCTGGAGAGACCTGGATCTCGCCATCGACCAACTCAATTTTGGTAGAGTTGTCGAAAGTTTTTTCTAGTTTACCCTTTGGGCCTTCAACACGGACGGTTTGACCATCAATGCTGACTGTTGCCTTATCAAGGACGGGAACGGGAAGTTTACCAATTCTGCTCATAGTATGTGTCCTATTGAATTACCAAACTTTGCAGACGAGCTCGCCGCCAACACCCTGTTCACGGGCATCACGGGCGCGAACAACGCCTTTAGAAGTAGTGAGGATCGCAACACCCAAGCCGTTAAGCACGCGTGGGATGTCTTTGCAACCGTAGTAGAGGCGGCAACCAGGAGTCGAATGACGCTGGATACCTGTGATAGCTGGCTTACCGCCAACGTATTTCATCTTAATAGAAATGACTTTAAAGCCTTTTTCGTTTTGCTCTTCGCTGAAGTCTGCAATGTAGCCTTCGGACTTGAGGATTGAAGCGATCGCAAGGCGCATTTTAGAGAACTGAGCCGTGCAGACGTTTTTGCGTGCTGAACTCGCGTTGCGAATGATGGTGAGGAAGTCACCTACTGTATCATGAACTGCCATAGTGTTTTACTAGTGGGTTTTCAATTGAATTTGGTTAAGCGGAAGTGCTTACCAAGAGGACTTAGTCACACCAGGAATCTTGCCTTGAGTGGCGAGTTCACGGAATGTGATACGTGAAAGACCGAACTTGCGGATGAAAGCACGTGGACGACCAGTGACGGAGCAACGGTTACGCGCACGTATCGGCGAGCTGTTCTTAGGAAGTTTGCAAAGTTTAGCTTGTGCCTTGTAAAACTCCTCATCGGAAGTTTCTGGGTTTGCTAGGATTGCTTTGAGCTCGGCACGCTTAGCAGCGTATTTCTCAATGAGACGAACGCGCTTAAGGTTACGTTGGATAGCGGATTTTTTAGCCATAAGAAAGTCTGGTTGAAAGCTTATGCAGTTGCCGCAGCAGCTTCCGCTGCTTCAACTTCGGCACTTGTTTTACGGAAAGGAACGCCGAACTGAGCGAGTAGCTCGCGGCCCTCTTCATCTGTTTTAGCACTCGTGTTGATGCAGATGTCCATACCCATTTGAGCATTGGTGCCTTCTGCGCTGATTTCTGGAAAGATCGTATGGTCGCTCACACCGAGTGTGTAGTTACCCTTGCCATCAAAACGAGTGGGCACACCGCGGAAGTCACGGATCGCAGGGAGTGCGATACTGATTAAGCGGGCAAGAAAGTCATACATAGCTTCACCGCGGAGGGTGACCTTGCAACCGATTGGTTGTTCTTCACGAAGCTTGAAGTTCGAGATACTCAGCTTCGCCTTGGTGGTGACTGGACGTTGGCCTGCAATCTTGCCGATTTCGTCGTGCACGTATTGAACGTGATTCTTGTCAACAGTCGCGCTGTAGCCAGAGTTGATGACGATCTTCTTGATCGCAGGAACCGTGTGCGCGTTGGTGTAGCCGAACTTTTCTTTAAGTGCGGGAACGACTGTATCAGTGTAATGTTTTTGTAGTAATGTAGCCATCGTTCGTATCAGCCGGATTTCTGACCCGGCTAGTTAGATGTGATTTTTGAAAAAGTGCGTGAAAATGCGGCTTTTATACAGACTGGCAAGCTCGTTTATTTTTGCTTAGCGTCGTATTTTTCAGCCAACATGACGTTGGAATAGTGAATTGGAGCTTCGCGCTCGGAAGAACCACCTTCTGGGTTATCCTGAGACTTACGCTCGAATTTAGTGACGAGATTGACGCCTTCGATTAGAATCTTCTCAGGAGCTTTCACTTCGAGGACCTTACCGCGCTTGCCTTTGTGTGCGCCAGAGATGACGACAACTTCTTGTTCGCGTTTGATTACTTTGCTCATGATTAGAGAACCTCCGGTGCGAGTGAAATGATCTTCATGAATTTGGCGCGCAGCTCACGAGCTACTGGGCCGAAGATACGAGTGCCTTTGGGGTTACCATCGGTGCCGATGATAACAATGGCGTTGTTATCGAAACGAACATAGCTACCATCGCCTCGGCGAACAGGTGCTTTGGTGCGAACGACTACGCCGCGAACGACTTCGCCCTTCTTTACCGACGCATCTGTTGAAGATACCTTGACGTTGCAGATCACAACATCACCGACAGCTGCAGTGCGCTTGTTTTGTCCAATGCGGCGGATCATCTCCGCCTCCTTGGCTCCTGTGTTATCCGCGACAAATACGCGGCTGTTCATCTGTATCATAGCTAAATCTCCCTTAATCGGTTATAAATAATATGCTTCGAGCACTTAAGCTTCGTCGCCAATCTTTGGTGCGACTTCGATCACACGGGTCACGCGCCAGCGCTTCAGCTTGCTGAGTGGGCGTGTTTCCATGATCTCTACTTTGTCACCAAGACCACATTCGTTGGTCTCATCATGCGCGTGCACAACAGTCTTACGCTTAATTTCCTTCTTATAAAGGGGGTGCGGAACTTTGTATGAGTAAGTGACCTTGATTGTCTTGTCTCCGGAACGGCTTGAGACGGTTCCAGTGAGGACTTTGCGAGAATTGCGTGTAGCTTCCATATTCGTAGCGGCTTAAAAATGTTAAGCAGTGGCTGTCGCCAACTTCTTTTCTTTGAGAATTGTTTCGAGGCGCGCGATTTCGCGACGCAAGTTTGTGAATTCGTGTGGCTTTTCAACCTGACCAGTTTGCTTGCGCATACGCAGTTGAACGTGCTCGTCACGGGTGTCACGAAGTTTCTTTTCGATTTCTGCTTCGGACATTTCGCGGATATCTTTTGTGCTCATAGTAAATTTCCTTTGTTAATCAGTGATTGATTATGCTTCTTCGCGAGAAACGAAGCGGCAGTGGAATGGCAGCTTAGTGTCAGCGAGGCGGAGTGCTTCGCGGGCCGCAGTTGCAGAGCAGCCAGCGATTTCGAAAAGCATTGTTCCTGGACGGATCACAGCGACCCATTTCTCAACAGAACCCTTACCTTTACCCATGCGAGTTTCAGCTGGCTTCTTGGTCACAGGCTTGTGGGGGAAAACACGGATCCAGACTTTACCCTTACGCTTAAGGCTACGAGTCATCGCCACACGAGCGGCTTCGATCTGTTGTGAAGTCATGCGACCACGTGTGAGAGATTGAATACCGAAATCGCCGAAAGCGAGTGCGTTACAAGTTTGCGCGGTGCCGTAGATGCGACCGGTGTGAACCTTGCGGTATTTAGTGCGTGATGGAAGTAAGGCCATTGTTCGCTCAGTTTAAATGATTAAAATTAAGTTACGTGAATGCGCTTACGCAGACTCTTCATCAGGAAGGCAGATCCAGCATTTGACACCGATGATGCCGTAAACTGTATTCGCTTCACTGAAACCGTAGTTGATGTTAGCGCGAAGTGTCTGAAGGGGCACTTTGCCTTGGTGTTGACGCTCCGTGCGGGCAATGTCAGCACCACCGAGGCGACCACCACATTGGATACGGATACCTGCTGCACCCATTGCCATTGTAGTTTGGACCGCACGCTTCATAGCACGACGGAAAGCAATACGACGCTCAAGTTGCAGAGCAACGTTTTCAGCTACTAATTGAGCAGAAAGATCTGGACGCTTGACTTCCTGGATGTCGAGCATGATTTCCTTGCCGACCTTCTTGTTGAGAGTCTCCTTAAGCTTATCAAGCTCAGCTCCTTTACGACCGATGACAACACCTGGACGTGCAGTGAAGATTTTTACGCGGATACGACCTGACGCACGCTCGATGAAGATGCGTGGCACGGATGCGTAGCGAAGCTTGCTTGTGAGGAATGTGCGGATCGTGTGGTCCTCCTTGATGTATTCAGGGTATTGCTTTTTGTTAGCATACCAGCGTGAATCCCAGTCACGAGTTACTGCAAGGCGGAAGCCGATTGGATGAACTTTCTGTCCCATAATTAAAGAGTGTTTAGAGCTTAAGCCTCGTCGGAGAGGATGATGCGGATGTGGCTTGTTGCCTTCTTGTAAGGATGAGCGGAACCGCGAGCTGCTGGGCGGAAACGTTTGAACGTCGGGCCTTGCTCAACAGTTGCAGACTCGATAATGAGCGCATCCGAAGAAAGGTTGTTATTGTTTTCCGCATTCGCGATTGCAGACTGCAGGGTCTTGCTTACGAGACGTGCCGACTTGCGCGGAATGAAGCGCAAGATTTCGACTGCCTCTGCGGCATTGCGACCTTGAATGGCTGCGGTGATATCACGCACCTTGCGGGGCGACATACGGGCGTATTTTGTATAGGCTTGGACCTGCATGAGATTCAGCTGTTTTGAAGTGTTTTAACGCGGGCAATGTCTCCCGCTTGAATGATAGAGTCGTCGACCAATTCGAGGATAAGTCCTGCTGCACGGTCGTTTCGAGATTCGATGATGATTAATTCGCCAACAGACTTAAGTCCGCGAGACACCGTGCAGACCATTCCGAGGCGAATGCCCTGCTCGAGACCACCGTCGATGATGACGATATCGGCTTCGAGTGTGGACTCCACGGATGCGACCTTGGCCGCGTATGGTGTGTAGAGTGATTCTTTGACGAATGCGGGAACGCTCGCCGACACAGTGCTTCCAGCAGCCAGCACTCCGCAAAGGAGTAAGCTAGCGAGCTTAGAAAAACGTGATGTCAGTAAACGGTGCATATTAGTTAATCGCGATGTGCGGTTTACTTAGCCTTACCTGCAGGGTGACCTTTGAAGGTGCGTGTTGGAGAAAACTCACCAAGCTTGTGGCCAACCATGTTCTCAGTCACATAGACGGGCAAGAAACTGCGACCGTTGTGGACGTTGAAGTTAAGGCCGACGAAGTCGGGAGTGATTGTCGAACGGCGCGACCATGTTTGGATCGGCTTGCGGTCGTTGTTGGCTTGTGCGACCTCTACCTTCTTAGCGAGGTGAGGATCGACGAAGAAACCTTTTTTTACGGAACGGGACATGACTTAAAGAATAGTTGATTATTTCTTCAATTGACGACCGTTGCGACGAACAACGATTTGCGAATTGGTTGGGTTAGACTTCTTACGAGTCGGGAAGCCCTTCGAGAGCTGACCCCATGGAGATTGTGGGTGACCACCACCAGAGGTGCGGCCTTCACCACCACCCATTGGGTGATCGACAGGATTCATCGCAACACCACGAACACGTGGCCGACGACCGAGCCAGCGATTACGACCAGCCTTACCAAGACTTTGGTTTTGGTGCTCATGGTTGCCAACTTCACCAATCGTTGCGCGGCAACGAGAGTTGAGGAAGCGAATTTCACCGGAAGGCAGTTTCACTGTAGCGCGATCGCCATCAACAGAAACCAGCTGAGCGGATTGGCCTGCAGAGCGTGCGATTTGCGCGCCGCGTCCAGGGTGTAGCTCGATCGCGTGGATCTTTGTTGCTGGTGGGATGATTGCGAGTGGTAGGCAGTAACCTGCAGAGAACTCAATGCGATCATTCGTGCTGATAAGTGTGTCGCCAGCCTTCACACCGCGAGGTGCAAGGATGTAACGCTTCTCACCATCTGCATACGCAAGGAGTGCAAGGTTAGCACTGCGATTTGGATCATATTCAATCGCCTGCACTTTTGCAGGGATGTCGATCTTTTCGCGACGGAAGTCGATGATGCGGTAAGCGCGCTTGTGGCCACCACCACGACGACGAGAAGTGATACGACCGTAGCAATTACGGCCCTTCTTGTTGTGCTTGTAGGTAGTGAGGCTACGCTCTGGCTTCTTCTTAGAGACGTCCTGCTTGTTTCGTGTGAGGAAACGCTGGCCGGGAGTCAAAGGTCTGGAATCTACGAGTGGCATGATGTTCTTTCTCCTGCGTCTTAGACGAGTTCAATCTTATCGCCCTCTTTAAGAGTAACGATGGCCTTTTTGTGGCCGCCTTTAGTTCCAACGCGACCGCGACGTGAGCGGTCGGCCTTCACCTTTGGCTTTTTGTTTAGGATATTCACCTTTACGACTTCGACGTTGAAGACCTTCGCGACAGCGCGAGCGACTTCGATACGATTCGCGGACGGCGCCACTTCGAAGGTGTATTGGTTGTGATTCGCGGAAAGAAGAGCAGCCTTCTCAGTCACGCGGTATTCTTTAAGAATGGTGTCAGCGATGATCATTTTTCACCTCCATTTGCACGGGCGATAATTGTTTCGATGCCCTTAGCGCTCACGATGATGTGGCGGTAACGGACTACGTCGAGAGCGCTGAGGTTGCCTGCTTCAGTGAGGGATACACCATCAATGTTGCGAGCAGCGAGTGCAGCGTTGTTTTCAAATGCGTCGTCTACGAGTAAGACTTTGCCGCGAGTTGGAAGCACACCGTTGAGCACACTGTTGAAGAGCTTTGTCTTCGGCTCCTTCACTTCGAGTGCTTCGATAACAGAAAGACCACCTTCGTTCGCACGCTCGAACAGTGCGCGTTGGAAAGCGAGTGTCTTCATCTTACGATTGATCTTCTGAGAGAAGTCGCGTGGCTTCGGCCCGTGCGCAATACCACCATGACGTTGGTGAGGAACGCGACGTGAGCCTTGACGAGCGGTGCCGCTGCCTTTTTGGCGAAAAAGCTTCTTACCCGAACCCGCAACTTCAGCGCGTGTCTTAGTGGAAGCATTGCCTTGGCGAGCATTCGCTTGGTGAGCGATGACGACTTGACGGAGCGCTGCTACGCCCTTGTCGCCTTCAAGTGATGGGAACTGTGCGAACTCTTTTTCAGAGCTAGAGGTTCCGTCGGCTGTATAAACTTTAAGTTTCATTGGTATATGTCCTTTCGTCCTTTAGGTTTATGCCTGATTCGCACGCTTCTTTTTAACAGCGGTGCGGACGGTGACGAGGCTACCACGAGAACCAGGAATGCTTCCCTTAACGAGAATCAAGTTCTTCTCTGCGATAACTTTAACAACTTGGAGGCTTTGGACAGTGCGCTGCACATCACCCATGTGACCTGGCATCTTCTTGCCCTTGATCACGTGGCCTGGCCACTGGCACATACCATAAGAACCACCACGACGGTGAAACATGGAACCGTGGGATGCAGGACCACCTGCGAATCCGTAACGCTTCACCACACCTTGGAAACCACGTCCCTTAGTAGTGCCGATCACGTCGACGCGTTGACCTGCTTCAAAGCGATCCGCTGTGAGCACGTCACCGACGTTCAATTCAGCATCACCATTGGTGCGAAACTCTTGGAGCTCAGACACCGGATCTACACCCGCCTTTTTGAAATGGCCGAGTGCTGCTTTAGAGAGGCGATGCTCTTTTTGTGGGCGGTATCCGATTTGGACAGCGTTATAACCGTCTGTCTCTTCGGACTTGACCTGCGTAACAGGGCAAGGGCCGGCTTCAATGACTGTAACAGGGACCAGACGATTGTTTTCGTCAAATACCTGAGTCATTCCTATCTTTTTACCTAATAGGGCTACGTTCATAATACTAATTGGCAGGTGGAACTTCGTGCTCCGTTTAAGAGACCTGCGTTAGAGAGTTAAAAAATGTGATTTATCGCCTCAGTTGGGAAGCGAGCGACGGAAAAAAGAGGG
>JABBCA010000086.1 GCA_018607135.1 Opitutales bacterium | reverse complement strand
GAATTCATGTTCGAGCTGAATATTGTTACAAATCAGATTGTTCGCACTGAATTTTTAATCGAGGCTCTCTCCACTCAATACAAACACGTCGAGCTTGGTGCTTTGGAGAAAAGTTGTCATTTGATCATCCAACTCAACCAACTGATCGTGCAACGGACATGGGTCGCCGCTACCACACCAGCCTGGACCGAATGGACATTGCAAAAGGTCATCTGACTTTTCGAATTGAACGACAATATCGCTCAACGAAATCTGGTTGGGATCTTTCTTGAGCCAATAACCACCCCCAGGCCCTCGAGTTCCGTCGACGAGCCCTGCCTGAGAAAGCACTACAAGCACTTTAGCTACGAGAGGTTTTGGCAACTTGCGACGCTCCGCGATATCCAGCGAACTCAATTTCGTTTCACCGTTATCGAAGACCTCAGCTAGATAACTCATCGCTGAAATCGCATTTTGTGCCGTTTTCCCGTATTTAAACATGTGTGTCCTTCTTCAGACTAACCTCGCCAGTGAAGATCGGCATGGCAACACGGATTGCTAAGGTATAGATAATTAGTCCTGCGGCCCATATTCCAGCAGAAACACGCCACTCCAAACCATTGGGTAAATACTCAACGATTTCATGCAAAGTATTGGGAATGAATCCCGGGATAATAAGGCCCATCCCTTTCTCGATCCAAATACCAACAAAGGCTAAGACACAGGCAGTGATGAGCATGACGGGGCATTGCGTAATTTTGGGACGTAATAACAAGATTGCAGCGACAATGGTTAGACCTACCGAAGTCCAAATCCACGGCACGAGCGCATTGTAACCATGTAGTCCAAAGTAGAGATACTTCGCAGATGCCGTGTGAGAACCCCCCGTGTAAAACTCCGTAAAGACTTCGGAGACAAGCATTAATAAGTTGATCAAAATCGTCACTCGCATGATGTTTACCAAAATCTTAATCGCGCCATCACCTACCTTGTATTTGCTTAGGTAGCGAATTACTTCGAGCGCGAGAATGATGAAAGCAGGTCCCGAGACGAAGGCCGAAGTTAAGAAACGCGGAGCCAGCAAAGCCGTATTCCAAAACGGCCGACCGCCAAGGCCTTGATAGAGGAATGCAGTGACCGTGTGAATTGAGATCGCCCAAGCGATCGAGATAAAGACAAACGGGATATACCAACGTGGATTGGGTGCGATACCCCGATAGCGATTATACAATAAATAGCCGCAGATGTGTAAATTGATCAAGAGATAGCCATTCAATACAATCACATCCCAGGTCAGCATCGACACGGGAAAGTGAAATTTACCGATGCCTGGTATCATGTGCCAAAATCGATCGGGACGCCCGAGATCGACGACCACGAATCCGATACACATAAAGATCGCAGCAATCGCAAGTAGCTCACCGATGATCACAATATCATGCATATCCTCATCATGATAGAGATATGCGGGAATCACCATCATTACCCCACCTGCAGCGAGCCCGACCATGAAGGTGAAGTTCGCAATGTAGAGCCCCCACGAAACGTGATCCGTCATATTAGTGACGCCCATACCTTCAGTCACCTGCACCGCCCAAGCATTCAGTCCTACCAATGCGACCGCGGTCAGGCCAATCATCCATGCGTAGAACAACCAGTTCCCCTCGGTCGCAAGCACCAGCATGCGCCAAATGAATTTAGGATAGCTAACTAAATGGCTAGCACTCGACTCGGATGTAGATATCTTACTCATCAAAGAAATAATAGAAGCTTGGTTTAGTGCCGAGTTCTTCTTTCAGAACAAAGACACGTTTATTTTCCAACACCCAGCGAATCTCTGATTCAGGGTCGAGAATGTTGCCAAAGACACGAGCACCCGTTGGGCATGCTTCTAGGCATGCGGGGAGTTTTCCTTCTCGCGTGCGATGCATGCAGAAAGTGCACTTTTCCATCACACCTTGTGGACGCATGCGATTACTCAAATAGCCCTGCACAGGAGTAATTTCCACTTTAGGAACTTGCGGCTTGGTCCAATTGAATCGACGTGCGTGGTATGGACATGCGGCTTCGCAATAACGACAACCGATACACCAGTTGTAATCAACCGCGACAATACCATCCTTCTCTTTCCATGTCGCTTCGACTGGGCAAACGTCGACACAGGGCGGGTTGTCACATTGCTGACATTGGACTGGCATATAAAACGAATCGGACTTTGGAACTGGCCCAGAATAGTCCGCGCGGCCATGCTCCATGTCGAGCGAGCCCTTCTTCATTTCGAGCACTCGAATGTATGAATTCCCCGATGGGCGGTCGTGATTGTTTTCGATGTGACAGGCCTTCGCGCACTTGCGGCAGCCGACACAGATACTAAGATTCAAGGCATAGGCAAACTTCACACCTGCCTGTGGTTTTGCATCTTTAATGGTTACATCCGCACCATAGTCTTCCTTGGTCTCAGCTTCGATTCGCTCGATCACCTTCTGCATCTGCTCAGGTGAGAGCTCACGATAGTGGTTCTGTAGAAATTCATCAACGGACTGGTCCTTCGCCCAAGAGGCAATCGGCGCGATCGCTTTAGCAAATGCAGCTGCTCCAAGCGTCGCACCCACACCTTTCAACGCGGTGCGTCTGGAAATTCCGTTGGTAGATTCTGTAGTATTTGGGTCAGACATAAGGCATTAGTGCTGAGCTTCGTCAGCATGCTTAGGTGGGATAATATCTTTAGGTGGGAAGACTGGCATGAGCTGCGGATAAGCAGGTGCATGCGCATCATGGCAAACGGTGCAGGCATTTCGTTGACGCGGCCCACGGGATAAATCCCAGTGACCATTCATGCCGCCGTGCGAGCCGTTACGATAATCACGCGACTGTGGACCATGGCATTGCGCACAGAGCTGCATTGTATGTTCGAAGCCAACCTCGGTGCCATCCGCGAGTTTTAAGGTGTCGTAGTTCTCGCCATTGTGGCAGCTCAAGCAACTGAGGTCACCATGCTGCATCACTAAGCCCTGGTGGAACTCATCAAGGTCTTCGGAATGGCGAGTGGCCTGCGGCTCACGTGTCGTATGACAAGTCGCACATGCTACTTCGGCAGGCTCTCCATTATACGAAACAGCATCCGTCAAGACTGTCGGTGTTTCAGGTATGCCTAAGGTTTCTACACCATACATGTCCTCCGATTGTAATGCCGCCCTCCCCTCGACTGCTTTAGCGTGCTCAAAGTCTACAAAGGACTCTTGGTATACCCAGACTCCTCCGACAATAACTCCCAAGCAAAGCAGCAACGCTAGTGTTCCAATTAAAGTCGAATTTTTCATTCTGAATCCATTCATGGCTTCTTCCATTCGCCAATTCAAGAATAAAAGGTATTTAATTCTTGATTATATTTTTGGAGCGTCCTAGCGTAGCGAAAGAATGAGCAAAACACGCCCATGGCATACCGCTCTCAGCAGCTTAATCGTCACCCTCGCAGATGACGATGCACTTGCTGAGCAAACCACCAAGGAGATCGCCACACATGATGCGATCACCGTCGAAAATGCAATTGGCGCCTATTTGCCAATCGTTGTCGAAGCGACGGATGCGCGCCCGATACATCACTGGCTCGAATCACTTCAGGGTGTGCGCTATGTCGATGTCGTCTTTTGTTCCACTGAATTACCCGAAGAACCACCTCAAGCCACTTGTGCATCATGATGAATATGAACCGCCGCCATTTCCTAAAGTCCACCGCCCTCGCGGCGGCCGTTGCAGCCGCACAGCAACGTGCCAACGGCAACTACGAGAACACTGAACTAGATGCAGCGCTCGCCAGCGATGGCGTCAAGTGGGACAAAGCCCCCTGCCGCTTCTGTGGAACAGGCTGCCACGTTCGCGTCGGCGTCAAAGACAACAAAGTCGTCGCAATCCAAGGCGAACAACTCGCCGAAGTGAACAAGGGCTTGCTCTGCGTTAAAGGCTATCACGTCGGAGGCATCCTCTACGGGAAGGATCGCCTCAAGGAGCCAATGCTTCGCAAGAACGGCAAACTTGAGAAGATCACTTGGGATGAAGCGATCGAAGTCATCGCCAAGCGCGTGTATGACAAACCAAGCGAGTTCGCCATCTATGGCAGTGGCCAATGGACGATCCCAGAAGGTTACGCTGCGCAGAAATTTATTAAAGGTGGCCTCTCCAATAATCACATCGATCCAAATGCGCGCCTCTGCATGGCCTCTGCCGTAACTGGTTATCTCTCCACACATGGTGTCGACGAGCCTGCGGGTTGCTATGACGACCTTGACGCCTGCGATGTCATGATCATGTGGGGCAACAACCCAGCAGAGATGCATCCAGTGCTCTTTTCCCGAGTGATTGATCGCCGCACCAAAGGCGAAGAAGTGAAACTGATTGATATCGGCACACGCCGCACACGCACGACTGAATACAGCGACGAGTATCTCGAATTCCGCCCGCAGTCAGACCTAGCGATTGCCAACGGTATCGCCCACCTACTCATTAAAAACGGCACCTACGATAAGGAGTTTGTCAGCAAGTTCTGCAACTTCCGAAAAGACACCGAATCCCCTTCACTCTTCGGCCAAGCCAGCACTTTCGAAGAGTATAGCCAACTTCTAGAAGAATATACTCCCGAGCATGTGGAAGCCATCTCGGGTGTCCCTGCAGATAAAATCCGCATGCTCGGTGATCTCTTTGGACGTCGCGACATACGCATCACCAGTCTATGGTGCATGGGAGTCAATCAGCACACGCGAGGCACCAACATGAACCGCCTCTTACACGGCATTCACATGCTCAGTGGTCACTTCGGCAAACCAGGCGACGCACCGACCAGTCTAACCGGTCAACCCTCCGCTTGCGGCACCGCACGTGAAGTCGGCACCCTCGCCCACGCCCTTCCCGGCGGACGTATCGTCGCGAAAGACGATCACCGTGCCGATTGCGAAAAGCTCTGGAATCTACCCAAAGGTCGTATCAATGCAAAGCCAGGTTACCACACGATGAAGATGTGGGAGCAGTTCTGCACCGCCACCGATCAAGGTGGCGACATTAATACCGTCTGGGTGCAAGTCACCAATCCTGGCCACACCCTACCACACCTTAAAAAACACTTCCAAAACAAAAAGAACCTCAAAGACAAATTCCTCATTGTTTCCGAGGTGTATCCAACCGCCACTACAAAGCTGGCAGACCTCGTGCTTCCAGCCGCGATGTGGGTCGAAAAGAACGGCGTCTTCGGCAACTCAGAACGCCGCACTCAGCAATGGTTCAAGATGGTCGATGCACCGGGCAATGCTCGCGACGACTGTTGGATGACTATTGCGGTGGCTCACAAGCTCTACGAAATGGGCCTTGAAGGAATGAAGGATAAGAATGGAAACTTCATCTTTAATATTGTCGATGAGTCAGGCAGCACCGTTCCCGTGTGGGAATGGAAACACTACTACGACGTCAATACAGACGAACAACTCTACAACGAATACCGTGAGTTCACTTTCATGAAGCACAAAGACGTCGCACCTTACGACGAGCTCGTGAAAGCCCGTGGCCTACGTTGGCCAGTCGTTAAAAAAGAAGACGGCAAATGGCATGAAACACCCTTCCGCTTCATGGAGTTCTCAGACAGCTATGTTGAAAAAGGCAAAGGTCTACAATTCTACCACTCAGTCACCAAGGACGACAAAGCACTGATCTGGTTCTGCCCTTACGAAGCGGCCACCGAAGAACCCGATAGCGAATTCCCAGTTTGGCTCTGCACTGGTCGCGTGCTTGAGCACTGGCACACAGGATCCATGACACGCCGAATTCCACAGCTCCGGAACGCCATGCCGCACGCCTACCTGGAAATGAATCCAGAAGACGCCAAGGAACAAGGCCTCTCGAATGGTGACATCGCAATCATTGAAACACGTCGTGGTAAAATAGAACTTCCTGTCTGGTTAGACGGCCGTGGACATCCGCCACGTGGAAGCATCTTCGTGCCGTTCTTTGATGAAAACTTACTGATCAACGAACTCACACTTGGCGACATCGACCCCATCTCCAAAGAGCCTGACTATAAGAAGTGCGCAGCTGTTGTGTATAAAAAAGGCGCACCTTCTCCGCTCTCAAAATCAAAGGGCTAAGCCATGCCAGAAAGAGCCAAATCCAATAAAGCCACGACCATCATCGTCGCCATTGTGTTTACCATTTCGGTAAGTGGCTTCTTCATGGGCATGCGGCAAACCGTCAGTGAAACAGAGCAAAGCGAGTTCAATACAAGCCCACACGCTGAAATCGATACGCAGCACTACTCGGCGAAACCTGCAGTAGATTACCGGGATATCTCTCAGGCTGGTTTCGGGCCAAACGCCGACTTCAAGAGCAAGCTCAGTTCACTCAAAACCACCCTCAATGAACAAAGTCACATCAGCCCACTCCTACTGACAGAAGAATCGCTCCGAGCGAAGCGTGTAAGTCGCCGCGCATACGATGGCGCACCGCCCATTGTGCCACATCCAATCGCACAAGACAACGCAGCGAGTTGCCTACAGTGCCACAGTAAAGCGACTCGAATTGATAACGTCGTCGCACCCGAAATCTCACACCCTGAATACACCAGCTGCACGCAGTGCCACGTTTCAGGCAAGGGTCTTGGCAGTCGCTGGAACACCGCCGAATTTGATCTTCATACAGGCAACCAATTTTCAGGCAATCATGAGGCCGCACCCGTCGAACGCGCATACGACAACTCACCTCCGACGATTCCGCACACTGTGCACATGCGTCAAAACTGCATGAGTTGCCACGGCGAACTCGGCACCAGTCCGATTCGCACCAGCCACCCGGAGCGTCAAAGCTGCACACAGTGCCACGTGCCCAGTGGACAAGTCGATAAAGCAAACTTTGAAGAATCCCCATTCCCATTTGTGCAAGAACTGATACCATAAGAATTAAGCAGGTAGGGACGCACTCCACTACCAATTCAACCGATACCATGGCCACTCTTTCCAGACGTGATTTCTTTAGCCGCTTTATACCCAAAGCGTCTGAGCCGGAGGTTACATCCAAAGAAACCGCCGGTCCGAAGGTGGCGATCATCCAAGGTCGCTTTTGCCTCGCTTATCAAAATAGCTTCTGCTCGGTGTGCAAAGAACGCTGCCCCGAATCGGGAGCCATTGTAAGCGAACGTGGCATACCAAGAATCATCGCCGATAAATGCACTGGCTGCAACATCTGCCACAACGTCTGCCCAGCTCCGACTAATGCGATCTTGATGACAAGCCCGCCAGAGAATCACTCTGGGGCCACTCCGACAGACACCCAGCCAGCACACCCATTTTTTTAAGCAACCATGACCGACGCCAAACCACTTCCAGAGCTTCATCAAAATGTGCTCGATAGCAAAACACTCGCCTTCTTCGTCGCCGACCTCAAAGCATGCGCCGAGATACTTGTCGTCATGCCTAAGGCAGGCCCAGGTTACGTTGCACCCAAAGAGATCGACCTCGAAGAAGGCGCCCGCCTACTCGAAGCAGCCGACCTACGTGGCTTGCAGATTCGTTATCGTTATCAAAACGCAGAATGGTGGGACACACTCATCAATCGCGACGGCAACATCCACATCACGCGGATTCAACAGGACTTTAGCTCCTAACTTCCAACCCCTTCCTTCTAACTCCTTAAACATATGCAAATACAAAACATAGAACACCACGGCCACGAAGTCCTCGAGATGATGATTGAAGCAGGCCATTCTTACAGCAACGAAAGCCTAAAGACGGTGATCGACACCAAGTTCGGCAACGACGCACGTTTCTTCATTTGTTCAGGCGGCAACATGACTGCCAACGAGCTCATCGAAGCACTTTGGGCAAAGGATAAATTCACAGGCACTGAAGACTCCTTCGTGTTTGATCCAGCCAATCGCTGCAACCACTAGGCACACACACTTGAAAATCGAACGTCCTGCATTGAACAGTTAATGAAGAACCTAAAACCCGTCTCCGATTCAACATTCGATGTTGGACGTTCTACTTTTGATCTTTCTCAAATGATAAAGAACGTCCCCTTCGCAGAAGCATTAGATCTTGGCACATTAGTCAGCTATCAGCCTGCACAAGTGGTTAGTCGCACGATTGCCCGCACTAAATACGTAAACATCAGTATATTTGCTTTCTCTAAAGGCGAAGGTTTAAGCACACACAGTTCAACAGGCGATGCCATGATCCAGGTCATCGATGGTATCGGCGAATTCACCGTTGGCGAACAAGCATCTGTAACAGTGGCGGCAGGCCAAAGCATCTTGCTTCCCGCAAATGTCCCCCACGCAGTCAATTCACCGCAGGATTTCAAGATGCTACTGACTGTCATCAAGCCAGTGTAAAATTGCGGCGCACGGTGCTTACACACGGTTACAGCCTTTAGCCAAATCGCCCATCCACTGTAGCGAAATTGTTTCTCAATTT